>CAVPXP010000050.1:0-46339 GCA_963709645.1 uncultured Gammaproteobacteria bacterium | reverse complement strand
CGTACCGTGCCGCTGGCCACCGTCTACCCGCTCGTGTCCACCCGGTCGCTCGTGCGGCCGTTCACCTACGAGGTCCCGAGCAGGGGCTCGCGAAGGGCGCGGTCGTGTCGGTTCGGCTCGGCCCGCAGCACGACGAGGGGGGTCGTGGCAGACGTCGGCGTCGAGGTCCCGCCCGGGATCGAGCCGTCGGCCGTCGGCCGGCTGCTCGACGAGGTGCCGGCGCCGCTCGTCGATCTGGCGCTCTGGGTCGCGGACTACTACGGCTCGACACCCGCGAGAGCGCTCGAGCTCGTCGCGCCGAAGCGCCGCGCGCCGCGGGGCGAACGGCCGTCGCCCGCGGAGCGAGGGTCGCTCGAAGGCGAGGCCGAGCCGGAGACGTTGACGGACGAGCAGCGAGAGGCTGTGGAGCAAATCGTCGCCGCGCTCGACGAGGGCGTCGGCGAGCATGTGCTCCTGGAGGGGCCGACCGGCAGCGGCAAGAGACGGAGGTCTACCTCCAGGCCTGCGCGGCGGCGCTCGAGCGCGGGCTCGGGGCGATCGTCCTCGTGCCGGAGATCGCCCTCGCGCCGCAGACGGTGGGACGATTTCGTCGCCGGTTCGGCGACCGCGTCGCGCTCGTCCACTCGTCGCTCGGTGCGGCGGAGCGGCGCGACGAGCGCGACCGGATCGCGCGGGGCGAGGCTCGGATCGTCGTCGGCGCGCGGTCGGCCGTGTTCGCGCCGATGCGCGGCGTCGGGCTGATCGTCGTCGACGAGGAGCACGACACCGCGTACAAGCAGGAGTCCGACCCGCGCTACGACGCGCGCACGGTCGCCGCCAAGCGGGCGGCGCTGGAGGGCGCGATCGCGGTGTACGGCTCCGCGACGCCGCGGCCCGAGAGCTGGGCACGGCTCAGGCGCCTGTCGCTCGCGGCGCGGATCGGGGCGCCGATGCCGTCCGTCCGGCTCGTCGACCTGCGCCGCGAGGCGGGCTATCCGCTCTCGGCTCCGCTCCTCCGCGCGCTCGGCGGCCTGGTGGACGGCGGCGGGCGGGCGATTCTGCTCCTCAACCGGCGCGGTGTCGCGCCGGCGATCCACTGCCGCGCCTGCGGCATCTCGCGCCGTTGCGTGAACTGCGACGTCGCGCTCACCTTGCACACCGACGAGGCGCTCCATTGCCCCCACCACTGCGGCGGGTGGAGGCCGTCCCGCGCGAATGCCCCGAGTGCGGCTCCGTCGAGCTCGCCCGGATCGGCGCCGGGACGCAGCGGCTCGAGGCGGAGCTCGCGAAGCGCGTCCCCGAGCTCGAGCGGTTCCGGCTGGACGCGGACGTCTCGAGCCGGCCTGGCGCGGTGCGCGACGTCCTCGAGCGCTTCCGCACGGCCGAGCGGGCAGTCCTCGTCGGGACGCAGATGGTCGCGAAGGGCCACCACGTGCCCGGGGTCGCACTGGCGGCCGTCGTCGACGCCGACACGGGCCTCTCGCTCCCGGACTTCCGCGCGGAGGAGCGCACGTTCCAGCTCGTCACCCAGCTCGCGGGCCGCAGCGGCCGCGACGCGCCCGGTCGGGTCACCGAATCCCGTCGATCCGGCTGTTCGCGAGCGCTGCCGCAGGTCTTCGGCTGGTTCTGGTCGCGGCCGGACCGCAACGCAGCAGAGCCGATCCGCAGCCTTGGCGCGGACGGGGCGCGCCCCGACCTGGTGCCAAGCCCCAGGCCATGCGTCATGCTGGTGCGATCCGAACGCGCCCCGGTGCCAGCAACCGATCGCCAATCCGCATTGGGGTTCGTGACTCTGACCCCAGCTCCGCCGTCTCGCCCAACGTATATACTGCCGCCCCATGTTCAAACGCGCCTACCAGTGGTTCGACCGCAACGTCCTGGAGCTGGGACGGGAGCTGCGCCTCTCCTACCTGCCCCCGCTGATGGTCTATGTCGCGGCGGGGGTCTCGGGCCTGACCGCCATCGTCGGGACCTTCTTCGTCAAGGACTACCTGGGCCTCTCGGCGGAGTTCCTGGCGGCCCTGGGCTTCTGGGCCATGATTCCCTGGGCCCTCAAGATGCCCATCGGCCACCTGGTCGACCTGATCTGGCGCTACAAATCCCTTCTGGTCTACCTGGGGGCCGGGCTGATCGCCGCGAGCCTGTTGATCATGCTCGGGCTGCTCGCCCGGCCTGAGGCCATGGGCGCCCTGATGCCGATTCCGGCCTGGTACGTGCTGAGCGTGATCCTGGCGCCCACCGGCTATGTGGTGCAGGACGTGGTCGCCGACGCCATGACGGTGGAGGCAGATCCCGGTGATCGACGCGCAGGGCAACCCCTTCGCGCCCGAGGCCAAGCGCCTCATGCACACCACTATGCAGACCCTGGGCCGGGTCGCCATCATCGGCGGCAGCGTCTTCGTGGCCCTGCTCAACGTCTTGCTGTTTCAGGGCGTCGAGGGCATGGACGAGGCGCAGAAGCTCGCCACCTATATCCGGATCTATGAGATGGCGCTGCTGATCCCGGTTGCCTCGGTCTCGGGCGTCATCCTCGGCGGGGTGCTCAAGCGGCGCGAGTTCAAGCGTCTGCGCGCCCACGGCTACGACGCCGCTGCGGCCCAAGAGATGGTCCACGGGCGTGCGGAGCTGACCGCGCCCAATTGGTGGATCCTGGGCGGCAGCCTGGCCTTCGTCATCTTCACACTGACCATGGGCCTCGGGGAGATACCCTACAACGAGGAGATCGTCTTCCTCGGTTCGATGACCATCGTGGTCTTCCTGATCACCCGGCTCATGGGCGAGCTGGAGCCCGAGGCGCGTCGGGTACTCCTCGGGACAGCCATCGTGATCTTCGTCTTCCGGGCCACGCCCAGCCCGGGCGCCGGGCAGACCTGGTGGATGATCGACGCGCTGAGCTTCGATCAGCAGTTCCTCTCCGTCCTGTCCCTGATCGGGAGCGCCATGGCGCTGTTCGGGATGTTCGTCTTCCGGCGCTTCATGGCGGACCACTCCATCGCCTACATCGTCGGCTTCCTCACCCTGCTGGGTACGCTGCTCTCGCTACCCATCATCGGCATGTACTACGACCTCCATATCTGGACCGCCGCCCACACCGGGGGTCTGGTGGACGCGCGCTTCATCGCACTGGTGGACACCGCTGTCGAGTCGCCCCTGGGCCAGGTGGCGATGATCCCGATGCTGGCGTGGATCGCCAACTCCGCCCCGGCGCACCTCAAGGCGACCTTCTTCGCGGTGATGGCGTCCTTCACCAACCTGGCCCTGTCGTTGAGCCAGCTCGGCACCAAGTACCTGAATCAGCTCTTCACCGTCACCCGCGAGGTCACGGACCGCGCCACCGGAGCCGTCACGGTCCCGGCGGACTACTCGGAGCTTGGCTGGCTCCTCCTAACGGTGACGGGGCTTGCGCTCTTCCTGCCGTTTGCGGCCATCGCCCTGGTCAAGCTGACCCGATTGCGCAGTGCCTAGGACGCAATAGGGCGCCTTATGGCGCAACCGGCAGTCGCTCCGAACTATTTCAAAAGCGCCCCTATAATCAGACGGGCCTTGACAACTACTGCGGAATTTCAGGCTCAACGAGCATTGCCAACTGCGCAAGCGATTCCTGCCAGCCGAGATAGCACATTTCTACAGGAATCACGTCTGGAATGCCTTCCTGCACGACGCCTAGCTCGGTACCACAGGAAACCGCCTTAAGCGAAACCGTGACTTGCATGACGCCAGGCAAATTTTGGTCATCGAACTTGTCGGTATATCGAAGAAGCTCGTTTGGCAGGAGATCGAGGTATTCACCGCCAAACGAAAGAACCTGTTGCGTTGTAAAGTTGGTGAATGACATTTTGAATGTCCCGCCAACCCTCGGTTCCATGTGGTGAACCGTGCAGGTAAAACCATAAGGAGGAATCCATTTCGCCATGGCCTCCGGCGTAGTAAATGCTCGATATACGCGCTCCGGCGGGGCTTTCAGTACTCGGTGAAGACGAACAGTGCCTGTCATGATGCCGCCTTCCTCTTTCGTTGGAATTGACGTCATTTTCTACGCGCCGTATGGGCTGGGGTCAGGGGGTCACCATTTAGCTGACCCCGTGCCACTGTAAGTGTTAGCTGGTTGTGCCCAGCACTCTGAAACGCTTTTCACCGGTTGCCTCAACTGCGATTTTTGGTGGTTGGCGTGGCGGCCAAGGAGCCAGTCGAGCATCACGAAGCCAGCGGCCAATGTCTTTGTTTATCAGCTCATGGCATATGTCGTTCCAAAATGACGCCTTGTCTGTATTCAAAACCACTTCAGTGAATCCGTCTTTCGTAGGAACTTCGAGAATTACTGAGCCCCACTCTTTCCTGAAATATCTATGACGGTCATTGATTGGAACCTTGAGCCCATACCCTGCACCAGATTCAAGGTGTTTGCCGTTGTTCCAAGCGCTCCAAACAAGGGGCATATCTCCTCCTGGCAGCTAACGTGGCGGTCACCGGAGCTGCGCGGCTTTATCGCGCAGTGCGTAGGGCGCGATAGTGCGCCTTGATCGGTTACCGGGAGTCACTCGACTTCTGGCGGCGCCCGTATTGCGCCGCAAGGGACTCACCGCATGCGGCGCAATACGCTACGCTATTGCGCCCTACGAGCTGCCCTCGGCGAAGCCGGCTCAGTTCTCGCCGTTCAACACGAGACTGGCCACTGTCATTCAACCCTCCGACCTGTCGGCCAGCTACCCGCTATCTACGCGACCCGCGTCGCCCTCTCATCAGCCAGCCGGCTTCGCCTCCACCGCAAGGCACCCGCGCAAGCCAAAAGGCGCGGAAACCGCGCGATTCCAGCCGGCCTCACAACATCCCCATCGTCCTCGGCAGCCAAAGCGACAGCGTCGGCCAATAGGTCAGGATCATCAGGAAGACCAGCATGGTCAGCAGCCAGGGGAAGCAGGCGATGGTGGTCTCGGTCATGCCCATGCGCGCGATACCGCTGGCCACATAGAGATTGAGACCCACCGGTGGCGTGATCATGCCGATCTCCATGTTCACGGTAATCATGACCCCGAAGTGGATTGGATCGATACCCAGCGCCATGGCCACCGGGAACAGGATGGGCGCCGTGATCAGGATGATGGAGGACGGCTCCATGATGTTGCCCGCGAGGAGCAGCAGGATGTTGACGGCGACAAGGAAACCGATGGGTCCGAGCCCGGTGTCCACCATCCACTGGGCCAGCGCCTGGGGGATGTTCTCGTGGGTCAGCAGGAAGGAGAAGAGCACCGCATTGGTGATGATGTAAAGCAGCATGGCCGACATGTTGGCCGAGTCCAGCAGGACCCTGGGCACTCGGCTGAACGGCATGTCCTTGTAGACGAAGACCGCCACCACGAAGGCGTAGACGGCGCTGACCGCCGCGGCCTCGGTGGGCGTGAAGATCCCCGAATAGATGCCGCCCATGACCAGGATGATCAGCAGCAGGCCCCAGACGGAGCGGCGGAATGCCTTGAAGCGCGTCGCCCAACTGGCCCTGGGCAGGCGCGGATAGCCGTTGCGCCGGGCGATCCACCAGGTCGTGAGCCCCAGCATGGTGGCCAAGCACAGGCGCCGGGGATGACGCCGGCCATGAACAGCGCCCCCACCGAGCTGTTGGTGGAGACGGCGTACATCACCATGACGATGGACGGCGGGATCAGGATGCCCAGTCCGCCGGACGAGGCGATGACCCCGGTCCCGAAGCGCTTCGGGAAGCCCTGCTTGAGCATGGCCGGCAGCAGGATGGAGCCGATGGCCACCACGGTCGCGGGCGAGGACCCCGAGACCGCGGCGAACAGGCGCGCAGGCCACACCGCGGCGAGCCCGAGCCCGCCGTGGTAGTGCCCGACCATGCTGGTGGCGAAGGTGATCATGCGCCTGGCCACCCCGCCGTGAGTGAGGAAGTTGCCCGGCCAGGATGAAGAAGGGGATCGCCATGATCTCGAACTTCTCGATCCCGGTGAAGAGCTTCGAGCCCACCGACTCGATGGGCACCGAGGTCATGGTGAACAAGAAGGTGAGCACCGTGAGCCCCAGGGCGATGGACACCGGCATCCCGGTGAGCATCAGGGCAAGCAAGAGACCGAAGATGATGGCGGCGTTCATGAGTGCTGCCCCCTCCGTCGGATGGCTCCCGGGCTTGGCGTGCCCTTCCGTTCCGCCGGTGGCGACCCCTGGGCCGAGGATGTGCTCGCGGTCCTCGGCGAGAGTGACCGACTCGCCCACCAGGACCGACTCCGGGCTGCCGGCGGCCTGGTCCCGCTCGATCTCCTCGTCCAGCCCCTCCACCTTGCGCCTGCTCGTGGACCGGCAGCTCCCCGGTCCAGAAGAAGGACCAGGCGACCTGCAGGAAGCGGAAGCACATCAGGTAGGAGCCGAGCGGGATGGCCAGGTAGACGTATCCAGGCGGGCATCTCCAGGTCCGGGGTGGTGGAGGCCGTGTGGGCGATGTGCCAAACGAAGGTGGCGCCGAAGGTCCCCACCAGGCCGGTGAACAGGGCCCCGGCCCCGAGCCCGAAGAGGACGAACTTGCGCCGCCAACGCTCGGACAGCTGGTTGATGAGGACGTCGACACCAACGTGGATGCCCGTTCGCACCCCGTAGGCGGCGCCGAACTTGGCCATCCACACGAACATGTAGATGCAGAGCTCCTGGGCCCAGCTCAGGTTGATCACGAACAGCCAGTCGTAGACCGAGTCCCAGCCCCAGCGGACGGACAGGTCCATCCCGTAACGATGCAGCACGGCCACGAAAGATCAACACCGTGGCGGCCCCGATGAGGCAGGTGATCGAGCCACTCCTCCAGGCGATCCAGGACCCTCAGCGGCATGATGTCCTCCGGCTGGGCCGGGGTCGTGGGCCCCGGTCTCGGTGTCGATACGGAGGCCGGGGCATGCTCCCCGGTCCCGGCCCTGACCGTCAAGACATCAGAGCTTGCCCATGTCGTTGCCGGTCGCCTCGTAGACAGACTGGATCAGGTCCTTGCCGATGCGGTCTTCCATCTCGCGGTGCACCTTGGCCAGACGCCTTCTTCCACTCCGCCTTCTGCTCCGGGGTCAGCTCGATGATCTCGCTCTTGCCGCTCTCCTTGACCTTCGGCCATGGCATCCATCGTTGTCCTGCTTGGCGATCTCGTTGGCGTAGTCCGTCGCCTCCGCCATGGCCTCCTCCAGCGCGGTGCGGACATCCGGCCGGCAGGCCGTCCCAGAAGGCCTTGTTCACGATGACCGCGTAGCCCAGGTAGCCGTGATCGGAGTTGGTCACGTACTTCTGCACCTCGTACATCTTCTGCGTGTAGAGGTTGGAAGGCGGGTTCTCGGTACCGTCCACCACGCCGGTCTGGAGGGCCTGGTAGACCTCGGAGAAGGCCATGACCTGGGGATTGGCCCCCAGAGCGCGCATCTGGGCGTCCAGCACCTTGGAGGACTGGATACGCATCTTCTGGCCGCGGAAGTCCTTCGCCTCCCTGAGCGGCTTATTGGCGCTCATGACCTTGAAGCCGTTGTCCCAATAGGCCAGACCCAACACCCCTTTGTCGCTGAGCTTGGCCGAGCAGCGCCTTGCCGATGGGCCCTTCGGTCACCTTGTGCAGCTGGTCGTGGTCGTCGAAGAGATAGGGCAGGTCGAAGACCTCGAACTCCTTCACCCCGAGGGGCCCGAACTTGGCCAGCGACGGGGCCAGCATCTGCACCGAGCCCAGTTGCAGGGCCTCCAGCTCCTCCTTGTCCTTGAACAGGGTGCTGTTGGGGTAGACGGTGACCTCCACCCGCCCCTTGGTCTTCTCCTTGGCGAGCTGGGCGAAGCGGTCCGCGGCCTTGCCCTTTGGGGTGTCGGCGGCGACCACGTGGCTGAATTTGATGGAAATGGGGTCGGCCGCGAGCACGACCGTGGCGCACAGGAGGCACAGGAGTCCGGTGACGAGGGAGCCTGGTTTCATGTCGGGAAATCTCCGCAGTAGTGGGATCATTTTTTTTCATCCGCCGCGGGGGCTGGATGCACCGGCAGCGGAACCGATTGGGCAGTTTCAGCGCAGGCGGCGGCCCGGCCGGGCAGGGGGCGTGCCAGGTCTGCCTGCGCCGCACAGGCATACCCAAGAGTCGCGGAAGGCAGGAGCCGAGAGCGACGAGGCAACGCCTGGCTCGCCGGAGTGTGGACCATGGTGTCCCCTTTGACTAGGTCTCGGCGCAATACGCGTGGCCAGTTTCCGGTTTCCTCCGACCCGTCTCCTCAAGATGCAGCGCCCTCTCCATGGGCGTTTCACAGCAGAATCAGGTCGCCCTGCACCGTCGCGAAGACCAAGCCCAGGCCGGGGATCGGCAGGACCGCGGGGCGGACGCGCTCCGGCAACGACAGCCGCGCGCTTGGCTCGCCGGTCCGGGCGTCCAGGACGTGCAGTACGTCGTCCATCGCCAGGGCATAGAGCCGCTGGTCCTCGACCACCAGCTCCGCCATGACCGCCGCCCAATTGGCCGCGGCATCGCCATAGTCGGTCGTGCGGTGACGCCAACGCACCTGCCCGGTCGCGGTATCGATGGCATAGACCCATCCGGTGGGCGACCAGAGGTAGGCGGTATCGCCAGAGACGCAGTGCGAGTTGATGAAGTTGCCGGCATTGAACGACCAGAGCAGGGAGCCGTCTTCGGTGGAAATACCGTAGAGCGCCTCCTTGTAGCCGCCGGCAACCAACAGGTCCCCGCTGAGATGCAGCTGACGCAGATACTGCCACCGCGCGCTCTGATCGAGCGTCCAACGCAGTGCCCCGTCCAGGGCCCCAAGGGCATAGAGCCGCCCATCGCCGGGCCCGACGAAGAGGGTATCCCCGGCGATCACCGGGGCATAGCTGACCAGGGTGTCCGCCACGCCCGCAAAACGCCAGACCGGTTCGCCGCTCTGGTTGTCGAGAGCCACAATCTCATGCCCGTCTCCCAGATAGGTGTGCAGCGCCGTCATCAGCGGCACACCGGCCTGCACCCGCGGGCGGTAGCGCCAGTGCCGCTGCCCGCCCGGCAGATCCCAGCAGCCGATCTCCTGGAGCCCGCCGCAGATCAGGCGGCCGCCGGCCGCGCGCGGGCGAAACACGGCCGCCCCCGCCAGACCGTGGGATCCTGCCCACAGCCCCTCGCCAAGGTCAGGCCGAATCGCCCCGATGGTCCTGTCCCCGGCGTAAAGGACCAGGCCCCCGGCGCGGGCTGGCGGCGCCAGCCGTGCATTCCCCGTGGACCAGCGGCGGCGCACCGAGCCGGATGGCTGGGCTTGGGCGACAGCCCGTGGCGAGCCGCACACCAGCCCAGCCGCCACGCCCGCCAAGAGGGCGCGCCGAGTGAGCCTCACTTGCAGTGCGCGCCCTGCTTGATCCAGGCGATCAGGATCATGGTGTTGGGATGATCGCGGTCCTCGACCGGGCTGATACCCGGCGGCATCCGGTCCTCGGCCAGGTGCTGCCAGATGCCGCTCAGCTCCGGATGGCCCGGGATAACCACCTTGGTCGCGCGGTCCACGCCCGCGGCGACCGAGTCAGCGCCGAGCATGATCCCTTCATGGCTGGTGAGGTCCAGCTCGTGGAAGCTGGGGGGTTCCTGATTGGACATGTGGCACTGGGTACAGGCCGGCAACCCAGGGGCAAAGGCGCCGTCCTTGGCGAAGAGCGGCAGGATGTCGCTCTGAAAGTGCGCATCATTCTTGGCGCCGGCGGCGATCCAGTCGCGCACCGCCAGGTGGTTAGGGCTGTCGGTCGGGACATTGAAGTGCACCCCCAGCGGCATCCGGTTATTGCGCAGACGCCGCACCAGGACGTCGCGCTTCGGGTCCTTGCCCGGGGTGAAGAGCTTGCGCTTGGGCGCCTCTTCGGACCCCCTCAGAATGCCCTCGCAGGTGGACAGATCCAGCCCCCGATAACTTTTGGTGGCATCGTTGGACGAATGGCAAATGACGCAGGCCGGGCCGGCCCCAAAGGCGTTCGGTGCCCACATCAGCGACTCGATGTACCTGTACGGAATCGGGATATTCCGCTTCAGGATCAGCTGGGAGACGGCGGCATGGTCCCCTTCGATCGCCAGGCTTCCTTCCCGCAAATCATGGACGAGCTGTTCCGCCAGGGTACGCGCACCATGTTCGGGGCTGGGGCCGTCCTGCTCCGCCTGCGCCTGCGCCTGCCGGCCGAAGGGTAGGAGTTGCAGGGCCCCGACCGCCCCGACGCACAGGGCCAAGGCCAACCCCTCGGCAAGGTATCTGCGTTGCCTGCTCATTGAGACATCCTCTGAACCGTCGTCTGCGCGGGCACGATGCCGCCGCTGGCTATCATCCACATCAGGCATGCCGATGACCAGGCGCCCATGACAGGCTGCACGCCGCCGCGTCCGGCCAAGGGAACGGCGCCGCCACGACGGCATCGGCGGCGGGTTGATCTTAAAGCCCATGCATCCCAAGCTCCCGCCCCATGGACGCCTTCAGCCCTGCCACCCGCCGCTGGTTCGAGCAGAACTTCGCCGCCCCCACCCGGGCCCAGACGCTGGGCTGGCCAGCGATCGCCGCCGGCCGCCACACCCTCATCACCGCCCCCACGGGGAGCGGCAAGACCCTGGCGGCCTTCCTCTGGGCCATCGACCGGCTGATGCAGCCTGGCGCAGCACCCTCCGGCGACGCGGCCGGGAAGCCGGTTACGCGGGTCCTCTATGTCTCCCCCCTCAAGGCCCTGGTCTACGACATCGAGCGCAACCTGCGCGCCCCGCTGGCCGGGATCGGCCGAGCCCTGGAAGCGTCCGGCGCGAAGGCATCCCCGCCCAAGGTTGCGATCCGCACCGGGGACACCCCGCAGCGGGAACGCCGGCGGCAGCTCCGGGAGCCCGCGGAAATCCTGGTCACGACCCCCGAGTCCCTGTTCCTGCTCCTGGGCTCCGGGGCCGCCGCGCACCTGGCAGGCGTCCACACCCTGATCATCGATGAAGTCCACGCCCTTGCCCCGACCAAACGCGGGGCGCACCTCGCCCTGTCCCTGGAGCGCCTGGCGGCGCTATGCCTGCAAGACCCGCAGCGCATCGGCCTGTCCGCGACCCTGCACCCCCTGGAGGAGGCGGCACGGTTCCTGGGCGGCGACCGGAGGGTGGAGGTCGTCGATGCCGCCGCCCCGCCCCGGCTGGACCTGCGGGTGGTGGTCCCGGTCCCGGACATGGAGCACCCGCCACAGCCCACCGAGTCCCCGTCGCCGACCCAACGGGGCGGGCCCATCCTCGCGGAGCGCTATCGCCGGGACGCCGCCCCTCCGCCCCCCGAGCGCGGCCTTTGGTCCGCCATCTACCCCGCCCTGCTGGATGCTATCCGCGCCCACCGCTCGACCATCGTCTTCGTCAACAGCCGCGGCCTCGCCGAGCGGCTGTGCCGGCGACTCAACGACCTAGCCGGTGAGGAGCTGGTACAGGCCCACCACGGCAGCGTCTCCCACGAGCGGCGCGCCGAAATCGAGGACGCCCTGAAGCGCGGCGTCCTGCGCGGCATCGTCGCCACAAGCTCGCTCGAGATGGGCATCGACATGGGGGCCTTGGACCAGGTCCTGCTGGTGGAGTCCCCCGGCTCCGTGGCCCGCGGGCTGCAACGGGTGGGCCGGGCCGGGCACGGGGTGGGAGAGGTGAGCGCCGGGCGCATCTACCCCAAGTTCCGCGGCGACCTGCTCGAGTGCGCGGTGGTCGCCGGGCGCATGTTGCGCGGCGAGCTGGAGCCCTTCCGCATGCCGCGCAACGCTTTGGACGTGCTCGCCCAGCAGGTCGTCGCCCACTGCTGCGTCGGACCGCGCACGGCCGACGAGGTCCTGAACCTGGTGCGCCGCGCCGCGCCCTACCGGGACCTGAAGCGCCCCTCCCTGGAGGCCGTACTGGACATGCTATCGGGGCGCTATCCCTCCAGCGACTTTGCCGACCTCAAGCCCTTGCTCGCCTGGGACCGGTCGACCGATACCCTGAGCCCGAGGCGGGGGGCCGCCATGCTCTCGCGGCTCAACGCCGGGACCATACCGGATCGCGGGAACTACGCCGTCCATCTGGCGGACGGCACCGGCGAGACAGGCGGACCGCGCATCGGCGAGCTGGACGAGGAGATGGTCTACGAGACCAAGGCCGGCGACTGCATTCTGTTGGGGGCCAGTACCTGGCGCGTGGAGTCGATCGGGCGCGACCGGGTCCTGGTCTCGCCGGCCCCGGGGGAGCCCGGGCGCCTGCCCTTCTGGCGCGGCGAGGGCCCCGGGCGGCCGGTGGAGCTTGGTAAGGCGGTGGGTGAATTCTGCCGCCGCGTTGCGGCCCTGGGGCCCGAGGAGGCCGCGGCCTGGATCGGCGCCCAGACCCCGCTGGACGAGCTGGCCGCGGCGAATCTGGCGACTTACATCCGCGAGCAGCGGCAGGCCACCGGGCAGGTGCCGAGCGACCGGGTGATCGTGGTTGAACGCTTCCGAGACGAGGTGGGCGACTGGCGGGTCTGCATCCTGACCCCCTTCGGTGCGCGCATCCACGCCCCCTGGGCCCTGGCCTTGCAGGCGGCGCTCGGCGCCCGAGCCGGTTTCGAGGTGCAGGTCATGTACACGGACGACGGCATCGTGCTGCGCCTGGCCGATGGTGAGGAGCTGCCGACGCTCGCCGAGCTGCTGCCAGACCCAGAGGACCTGGAGGAGCGGGTCATGCAGGTCCTCGGGGACACGGCCCTGTTTGCCGGGCTCTTCCGCGAGAACGCGGTGCGCTCGCTCCTGATGCCGCGCCGCTCCGGGCGCGGCCGGCGCCCGCTCTGGGCGATGCGACTCAAGTCCCAGTCCCTGCTCGCGGCGGTGCGCCGCCACCCGGACTTCCCCATCGTCCTGGAGACCTACCGACAGGCCCTGAGCGACCTGTTCGACATGCCGGGGCTACGCGACGTCCTTTCCCGCGTACGCGCGCGGGCCATCCGCGTCCACGAGGTCGAGACGGCCAGCGCCTCCCCCTTCGCCCGCTCCTTGGTCTTCGCCTACGTCGCCGCCTTTCTCTACGAGCAGGACGCACCCCTCGCCGAGCGCCGCGCCCAGGCCCTGACCCTGGACCGCAGTCTGCTGGCCGAGCTCATCGGTCAGGCAGAGCTGCGGGAGCTGATCGACCCTGGGGTGCTGGCGGCCCTGGAGGCGCAGCTGCAGCACCTGGACCCGGTCCACCTGGCGCGGGACCCGGACGAGCTGCACGATCTGCTCCGCCGCCTGGGTGACCTGACCTCGGCGGAAGCGGCCAAGCGCTGCTCGGACTGCGGAGCGGGGGCAGAAACCTGGCTCGACCAGCTGCACGGCCAGCGCCGCGCCCTGCCCACCCCCCTGGCAGCTGAGACCCGCTGGATCGCCGCCGAAGACGCCGGGCTCTACCGTGACGCCTTGGGGGTCGTGCCCCCGGGAGGGCTCCCGGAGGCCTACCTGACCCAGACCCAGGCCCCGATGGAGCAGCTGCTACGCCGCTATGCGCGGACCCATGGCCCCTTCCCGACCCGGGACCCGGCCGCCCGATTCGGGCTGCGCGCGGCCCAGGTCGAGCCGGCGCTGCGCCTGCTGGAGGCAGAGGGGGTCCTGGTGCGCGGCGAGATGCGCCCCCTCGGCGCCGAGCCGGAATGGTGCGACGCAGAGGTCCTGCGGCGCCTGCGCCGGCGCACCCTGGCGGCCCTGCGGCAGGCAGTGGCCCCAGTGGACGCCGCCACCCTGGGGCGATTCCTGCCCGCGTGGCACGGGATCAGGGCGGGGCCGCCGGGGCTCGATCGCAGCCCAGATCGAAACCCAGATCGACTGTTCGAGGCCATCATCCAGTTGGAGGGGCTACGGGTCCCCTGGACCCAGCTTGACCGGGTCCTGCTCCCCGCCCGGGTCCCGAGCTATCGCGCCGAGGACTTGGACCTGCTGGCCGCCAGTGGGCGGATCGTCTGGGTGGGGTCTGGGGCCGCCGGGCCCAGGGACGGCCGGGTTGCTGTGTATCGGCGCGAGGCCGTCGCCGATCTGCTCGAACCGCAGGAGGAAAGCGGCACCACGGGCCCCCTGCACCTGGCCCTCTTGGGACACCTGCAAGAACGCGGCGCCTGCTTCCTGGTGGAACTGGCCCAGGCCGCCGAGGCGGCCGAACCCGGGGTCCGGAGCGAGGACTTCGAGGCCGCCCTCTGGGATCTGGTCTGGGCCGGACGCATCACCAACGACACCTTCGCCCCCTTGCGGGCCTTGGCTGCCGGGCCGGGTCGATCCGGGAGGGCGGGGCGCACTCGAGGCATCGCTGGGGGACGCTGGTCTCTGGTAGCCGACCTTGCGCCTGGTCGATCGGCTGCGGCGGACAGGACCCGTGGCCTTCTGGCCAGGGCGCAGATGCTCCTGGAACGCTACGGCTTGGTCAGCCGCGAGGCGGTCCAAGCCGAGGCCCTTCCCGGCGGCTTCGGACCCGTCTACCGGGTCCTCAAGGGCTTGGAGGAGGGCGGCCGGGTGCGGCGCGGCTGGTTCTGCGAAGGACTTTCCGGCGCCCAGTTCGCCTTGGCCGGCGCCCTGGACCGCCTGCGCGCCGCCCGCCTGGACGAAGTCCCCCTGGGCGGTTACGGAGCGGACCAGGTCCTCACCCTTGCCGCCATCGACCCCGCGAACCCCTACGGCGCCCTTGTCCCCTGGCCCGCTACCGCAAGCGGTGCCAGGCCCCGGCGCCTCGCCGGGGCCTGGCTGGTCCTGGTCGCCGGCGGACCGGTGGTCTATGTCGCCACCGGCGGGCGGCAGATCCAGACCTTCCCGGGCTCCTGCACGGACCAGGGCGGCGAGCTGGCGTTGGCCCTGGCCGCCTTGCATCGGCTGCCCCAGGGGCTCTCCCGCCGACGGCGCCTGGCGATTCAGGAGCTGGATGGGATACCGGCCAACCAGTCGCCCTTGGGTGAGGCCCTGCTCGCGGCGGCATTCACACTGGACTACGACGCCTGGGTGCCGGCAGCTTGGCCCTGGGGCTGAACCCCGTCGCCGAGCGTCGCAGATCAGCCAAGCAAGGCCAAGAACCGGTCCCAATCGAAGTGCGGTCCGGGATCGGTCTTGCGCCCCGGGGCAATGTCACTGTGCCCTGCGATGCGATCCGGCCGGATACCTGGGTAAGCGGCCATGAGCGCCCGGGCGACGTCAGCCAAGGTCTCGTATTGCGCCGGCTCGAAGGGGGCGTCGTCGGACCCCTCCAGCTCGATGCCGATGGAAAAGTCGTTGCAGCGCTCACGCCCAGCAAAGCAGGACGCCCCGGCATGCCAGGCGCGCTCGCCGAAAGGGACATACTGAACGCAGCATCCATCGCGTCGGATCAGCAAGTGGGCAGAGACCGGCACCCCGGCGATGGCGCGGAAGTAGGGATGGGCCGCCGGATCGAGGCGGGAGAGGAACAGGTCGTCGATCCAGGGCCCGCCGAACTCCCCAGGCGGCAGGCTGATGCTGTGGATCACCAGGAGGTCGATGGCCGTATCGGGTGGACGGGCATCGCGGCCAGGCGAGAGACGCCGCTCTGCACAGCTGAGCCAGCCCCCGACATCGACGGCAGGAATTGGCTGCGCAGCCCAAAATGCTGAGTCTTTGCTCACGGGTATCGCAACAAGCCCTTGATAAAATAAACGACCCAGGCGACCATGCCGGCCGACGCCCCGCAGCGGCTACCTTGCGCGGTGGAGCCGGTGGCACCGGCCTTGCGGGGAGGGGTTGACACAGCCACGGTCGTTCCGGTGGCAACCCAGCCGGTCAGGCGCGTCGGCACGACAGCTGCGATAACATGGGGCACGAGCGTCTGGCAACGCCTGCAAGGACGCCGATGAGCGGTTGTCCAGCAGGGGAGTTGACGGTTATCGCTGTCCTGTCTGTCCATATCTGACCGAAAAGCAACGTGAGTTCGAGCGTGCCAAACTGAGGGCGATAGATGGCGCTCGACGATTCTTGTTTCTGGGGGCCGCACGCAGTGACCGACGCTTGGGACAAATCAAGCCAACTCACCGGGGAAGAGGAGCCGCCGCGCCTGGAAGCATACCTGTCCGCCTGCCAGGGGCCGTTCCAGCGCGACCTCCCCCCCCTGCTCGACACCTTGTTCGAAAAGCTCGACGACGCCCTCTACGACCTCGCTGACAAGGCAGGCAGCGACCGTCTCTATTCCCGCTATTTCGACGCCATGCGATTGTTCCGCAAACAAAGCCGGAACATCAAGGCGATCTTCCTGCGCCAGCTGCAGCGCACCGGAGATCTCACCGCCAGTGGCCTCGTCCAGACGGAGTCGACATCATTCGACAGTCACAGCCTGGATACCTTCGCTCTGGTGGACGACGAAGAGCTCGAAAAATCTCTGGCCGTCAGCAACTTGGTGTCGAAGGCGGAGAGCCGCTACCAGCGCGAACTGCACGAATTGGGCCGCTACCTCGGACACCTCTTGGGTCGCCGCGAGCTGTCGCCGGCATTCAACCCCCTCGGTCCGATGGCCATTTGCGAGGCATTTGGCACCGCCCTCAAGCCGCTGCAGGACATTGACTTGTCCATCAAGCTGGTCCTTTACAAGCTGTTCGACCAGCAGGTGATGGACCACCTAGAGGGCGTCTACGCTCAGTGCCTCAGTCTGGCCGTCGCCTATGGACTGAACCCCATGGCGCCCGCGCCCGGGCGCACCGTCTCCGCCTCCCCGCGCGGGGCATCGCCAGCTCCTCCCCACGAGCGATTTGCGCTGAAACCCCTGCCGGCAACCCGGATCGGCCCGCAGGCCGACCCATCAACAGCCGGCCGTGTTCCCTTCGACTCCCTGCGCTCGCTGCTCAATGCATGGCGCGATCCCGATCCTGCGGTCGACCGCGGCGTTCCGGACGACTCGGTCGTTGTCCAGACATCGGACTTGATGGCCCTCCTGTCCGAGTTGCAGGACGCATCCTGGAGGACCCGGCCAGGGTCCTATGCGGCAGAGGAGTTGCGCGCACGGCTCGATGGCGCCCTTGAGGTAGATCCTCTGGCACAGGACAGCCGACACCGCTCCCTTGGCGAGATCGACGAGGACACCCTGGAGTTGGTCGCCCTCTTGTTCGACTCCATCATCCAATCGGCCGAACTCCCCGACCCGATCAAGGTCCTGGTGGGGCGACTGCAGATCCCCTTGGTCAAGGTCGCCCTGCTGGACAAGTCCCTGTTCGACAACCCGGATCACCCGGCCAGGCGCCTGCTCAACCGCATCGCCGACGCCACGGTCGGGTGGACGGACGATGAAGAACGCACGCCAGACAGTCTCTATGGGCGAATTGAGCAGATTGTCGGCCGCGTCATCGGCGAGTTCGACCGTGACTTGACCATATTCTCCGACCTGGACGCGGAGCTGGCCAATTATCTGGTCCAAGAGGCGGCCCGTGCACGGCCCATTGAGGAAAGGGTCTGTGCCATCGCGACGGAGCGGGACCGCCTCGCGTCCGCACGGCTCAATGCGCAGACGGTCATTGACGAACGCCTGAAGTCGGCACCCTGGGTCCCCGCCGTCGTCGCATCCCTGCTCAACGAGGGTTGGCGCGAGGTGCTGTACAGGGCCTACATCTCCGGCGGGGAGCGGAGCAAGAAGTGGCTTAAGGGCGTGGATATCGTCGACCGGCTCTTGTGGAGCGTGCAGCCCAAGGCCGACCCCCAGGACCGCCGCGACCTGCTGCGAGGCATCCCGGAGCTGCTCCGCAACCTGCGGGCAGGCCTCGCGGCCATCGACTTCGATCAACACCTGGTGGCACGCTGGTTCAGGGAGCTCCAGGCATTGCACCTGACCGCCCTGCGCGGAGCGGCTGCTCCACAGGCCGCCGCAGCCACCAGCACGCCGACGAGCGCCCGGGTGCGCGAGTCCATGAGCGTCGATGTCTCGGACCCCTTGTCGCGGCTGGTACCTGGGTCCTGGGTCGAGCTGGTGCGCGACGATGCCCGCCGGATGCGCGTCAAACTCGCCTGGACCAGCGCGGACGGACAACGCTTGAAGTTCGTCGACCGTCAGGGTTACGAAGGACCGGAGCTGGCTCGGGATAATCTGGGGACCCTGATCGAATATGGTCTCGCGACCGTTGTGCGCAGTGAAGACGATCTCCCCCTGATGGACCGCGCCGTCGCAATCCTCACGAGCAACCTCCGCCACTGAGGTCCGAACGTCCCCGCCGCCCGCGCGGCGCACCCTGGCCGCCACTCATCCCGGGTACAATCCCGGCGCTTGTAGGTCTCATCGCCACGGCCACCCAAAGGGCGCTATGGGGAGCGCCCCTCGACAGGAGCAGTCCACCATGACGCAAGCGACGAATCACGCGCCGGCCGAACCCCCGGCACCTCCCTCGCCACCCTTGGATCTCGTTGAGCGCGAGGCGCGCGACGCCCTGGCGGAAGACGTCGGCAGCGGCGATCTGACCGCTGCCCTGCTGCCGAAGGACCAGCGCGCCCTCGGCCAGGTCATCACCCGCGATCCCGGTGTCCTGTGCGGTCGCCCCTGGTTCGACAGCGTCTTCCGGCTCCTGGATTCAGGGATTCACGTGGACTGGGAGGCGGCGGACGGCGAGCGCATCGCCGCCGGTCAGCGCCTCTGCACCCTGACCGGCGGGATCCGGGGGCTCCTCACCGGGGAGCGCACGGCGCTGAACTATCTGCAAACCCTTTCGGGCACAGCCTCGCGGGCACGGCGCTATGCCGATGCCGTGGCCGGGCTGCCGGTGCGTGTCCTCGATACCCGCAAGACCATTCCAGGCCTGCGGCTGCAACAGAAATACGCCGTCGCCTGCGGCGGCTGTCACAACCACCGCATGGGTCTCTACGACGCCATCCTGATCAAGGAGAACCATATCCTCGCGGCCGGGTCCATCGCTGCGGCCTTAAACGCCGCCCGCCGCGTCGCGCCCGGGATGCCCGTGGAGATCGAGGTCGAGTCCATCGCCGAGCTGGCGGACGCCCTGTCCGCAGGGGCACAACGCATCCTGCTGGACAACTTCACCCTGGACCGGCTGCGGGAGGCGGTTGCCCTCACTGCGGGGCGCGCCCGGCTGGAGGCCTCCGGCGGCATCGGCCTCGACGGCATCCGCGCCGTCGCCGAGACGGGGGTAAACGATATATCCGTTGGCGGCCTCACCAAGAACATCCGCGCCCTGGACCTGTCGATGCGCATTCTGCCGGATTGAGCCGGACCCCACCCCGTCGCCGACTACTTGCCCGCGGATGCCATGAAGCCGTCGAAGTTCTGCTCGGCGACGCGGAACCACAGCACCTGTTCGTCGCGGAAGGCCTTCCAGGGCTCGTAGACCTTCTTGAAACGCGGGTTCTGCTCAGCCGTCTCGGCGTAGACCTCGTTGGCGGCCTTCCAGGCCGCGTTCATGATGTCCCGGGAGAAGGGCCGCAGCTGCACCCCGGCACCCACCAGGCGGCGCAGCGCCGTGGGGTTGCCCACGTCGTAGCGGGCCAGCATCTCCGCGTTAGCCGTAGCGCAGGCCGCTGCCAGGATCGTCTGGTACGCCTTGGGGAGGGCCGCGTAGGCCGCCTGATTGACGAACAGGTCCATCTCCGGCCCGCCCTCCCACCATCCAGGGTAGTAATAGAACTTGGCGACCTTGGCCAGGCCCAGCTTCTCGTCGTCATAGGGGCCGACCCACTCGGCCGCGTCGATGGTCCCCTTCTCCAGGGATGGGTAGATGTCGCCGCCGGCGATCTGCTGGGGCACGGCACCGAGGCGAGCCAACACGGTTCCGGCAAAGCCGCCAACGCGCAGCTTGAGGCCCTTGAGATCATCGACGGTATTGATCTCCTTGCGGAAGAAGCCGCCCATCTGGGCCCCGGTATTGCCCGCCGGAAAATTGATGATGTTGTAGTCCTTGAGGAAGTCGCGCATCAGATCGAGCCCGCCGCCCTGCAGCATCCAAGCGCTCTGTTGCCGCGCATTGAGCCCGAAGGGAACGGCGCAGCAGAACGCGAAGGTCGGGTCCTTGCCGAAGAAGTAGTAGCCGGCGGTGTGTGCACACTCGACGGTGCCGTTCTCCACGGCGTCCACAACGCCGAAGGGCGGGACCAGCTCGCCGCCCGCAAACACCTGGATCTGGAACTTGCCGCCCGTGGCCTCGGAGACGATCTTGGAGATGGTCTCGGCGGCGCCGTAGATGGTGTCCAAGGACTTGGGGAAGCTGGAGGCCAGGCGCCAGCGGACCTCTGGGCCGGACTGGGCAGCGGCGGAACCGACCGCCGTCGCGGCGGCGAGGCCGGCTCCAACGGTGCCAACCCCCTTCAGAAACGATCGACGTTGCATCTCAAGTGTCTCCTCTGTATGGCTTGCAGTGGCCCGTAGCGCGAGCGCGCCGGAATCCTAGTACCTCGTTTCACCCTATTTTGCACGCTCAGAGCCCGTCAAACATGCCGAGGCAAGACACAGCCCGCAGGGAATAGCTCCCTCTATTTCCAAGGGCTGTAACGCCGCATCGGCGCGTTTGACGGGCTCCCTGCGGGCGAGGCGAGAAGCGGCCATCTGCGGCGTTGCGCGAGCTTGACATAGCGGCGCTATGCCTGCGTTCGCGCGTCTTGCGTCTAACCGCTTCTCGCCTCGCTGAGCGCGCAAAATAGGGTGAAACGAGGTACTGGCACCTCTGCCGCCGTACCGTCCGGGCGCCGCCCCGGCCAAGGATTGCCTGGGCAACCTTTTCAGCGCGCCCCGGCAAGGAGCCGTTCCACATCGAGGTAGGCGGCCACCCCTTCCGGCGTCGGGTCGGCCATATGAGGGACCACCCCCAGGCAGGGGGCATCGATGAGGGCTGCCAGGGTGGCCAGGTTTTGCTCAGGCGCGAGCATGTCCGGGTCGATCTGGTTGGCGATCCAGCCGACGAGGGAGGCCCCACAGGTCCGAATGGACTCGGCGGTAAGCAGGCTGTGATTGATGCAGCCGAGCCGCAGCCCCGTGACCATGACCACCGGGAGATCGAGCGCCAGGGGCAGGTCACTCACCGACAGGGTTGGTCCCAGAGGGACCCGCCAGCCTCCCACGCCCTCCACAATGACCCAGTCCGCCTGCCCGGCCAAGGCCAGGTAGGCCGCAGCGATAGGTGCAACATCGATGGTCAAGCCAGCCTCGCCCGCAGCGATGTGCGGGGCAATGGGCGGTGCCAGGGCGTAGGGGTTGGCCAGCGCATAGGGGACCTGATGGCTACCCTGGGCGAGGAGGGCCAGCGCATCGGCGCTGCGGAGGCCATCCTGCCCGGTCTGACAGCCGGAGGCGACCGGCTTCATCCCCAGCACCCTCAGGCCCCGGCCCTGAAGGGCCGCCATCAAACCCAGGCTGATCCGCGTCTTGCCGCAGTCCGTGTCCGTCCCCGTGACGAATATCGCGCTCATGGTCGTCCTCCAGTGACCGGGGGGCGTCGTGCAATGGCGCTGACGGGAATGGCGACCCCGCCCTCGACCGACCTCTGGAGGGGGCCCCAGGCGAGACCATAAACGACTTCGTAGGTCGCCGGCAGGCGCCCATCGCGCCGGTGGACCTCGTAGGCGTCCTCCACCGCCGCCAGGCGTCGCGGTCCAGTCAGGCCACGCGGGCGGCCCGCGGCGGCATTGTTCGCGCCCAACACCTTGAGGTCGCGCATCAGGTCGCGGACCTGGGGATAGGTCAGGGTGAGACGCTCGGCGTCCATCACGGGGTCGGCGAAGCGCGCCCGCACCAAGCCGTCGCCGACCTCGTGCATATCCGCAAAGGGGCTGACATGGGCATAGCCGTCCACGGCGGCCCAGGCGGCGCGCAGCTCCATCAGGGTGTCGGGACCGAAGCTCGTAAACATCAGAAGCCCCCCGGGGCTCAGGATTCGCCGCAGGTCGCGGAAGGTAGCGTCGAGGTCGTTGCACCACTGGAAGGTGGCATTGGAGACGATCAGGTCCACCGAGCCATCCGCCAGGGGCAGGCTCTCAGCGTCGGCGCAGACGCACCAGGGACGTTTGAGCCAGTTCCCACGGCGCCGGGCGAGTCGCAGCATGCCGGGGGCAAAGTCCAGTGCGATCAAACGCGCCTTGGGGTAGCGTCGCATCAGGGGTGCGACGGCCTGGCCGGTCCCGCAGCCGAGGTCCAGCATGGTCTTGGGGGCCAGGCGCACATAGTCCAGCCGCTCCAGCAGGCGGTTGCCGATCTCTCGCTGGAGCACGGCGACCGCATCGTAGCCGGGGGCGGCACGGTCGAAGGACCGCCGCGCGCTTGCCTTGTCGATGTGACCTTGGGTCATGGCAGGGACGGCGGACGCATCACTGGGCCAGCCCAGCCAGAAACCCGCCGATCAGGGCCGCCGTCTCCGCCGGGTGGGACAGAAAAGGGGCATGGGCGGCACCGCGGATCACCTCGATCTGGGCCCTTGGGAGCAGGGCAGCGACAGCCGGCCCGACGGCGGCGGGAACCAGCGTGTCGTGGCTGCCGAAGATCCACAGGCTGGGACAGGACAGCTCGGCCAATCGCCGGCGCAAGTCACCGTCGCGCAGCAGGTCGAGACCCAGGGCGAGGGCCCCTTGGTCTGGGGCCGGGCGGGTGGCCAGCTCCCGGCGCAGGGCACGCAGGGTCTCCCGTGCGGCCTCGCTCCCGCGCACCTGCAATGCCAGGAAACGGTCCAGGGTGGCAGCGGGTTCGGCCAGGAGTCCGGCGTGAAACTGGTCCAGCGTCTCGGCCGCCATGGCCGCCGGCCAGTCCGAAGCCCGCACGAAGCGCGGAGTCGCGGTCATCAGGATCAGCCCCGCGACCCGCTCCGGCGCGCGCAGAGCAGCGGCCAGGGCCACCAGCCCCCCCAGGGACCAGCCAAGCCAGACCGCGCGGTGCGGAGCGAGCGCCAAACAGGCATCGGCCCAGGCGTCGAGGTCCGCCGCCCCGGGCGGGAAGGGGCCGCCCCCGTGGCCGGGGAGATCGATCGCGAGCATGGACCGCCCGGCGAGCGCGGTTGGGGACAGCGCCGGGGTAAGCGCCGGCGGCAGGCTGGCCCAGACCGCAGCGTTCATCCCCCAGCCGTGCAGCAGGACCAGACCGGACTCGACAGCTCCGATCATGTCGGCCCCTCCCCGTCACGCTCGTCCAGGGCGGGCAGGACCGCCAAGGCCCCCAGCAGACTGTCCACGTCGGCCTCGCTGTGGGCAGCGGAGAGGGTCACCCGGAGCCTGGCCGAGCCTTGCGGGACAGTCGGCGGGCGGATGGCCGTGACCAGGATGCCCGCCCCCTCCAGGGCCTGACTCCAGGCCAGGGCGCGCCCGTTATCGCCAACCACGAGCGGCTGGATAGGGGTTTCCGAGGCGACCAGCGGGAGGCCGAGCTGTTCCGCACCCCGGCGGAAGCGCTCGATCAGGGTTCGCAGGTAGGTGCGCCGCCAGGGCTCGTCACGGATCAAGCGAAGGCTGGCGCGTGTCGCCTCCGCCACCGCGGGCGGCAGGGCCGTGGTGTAGATGTAGCTGCGGGCGCGCTGTATGAGGGTCTCGATGAAATCCTCACCCCCCGCGACAAAGGCCCCGAAGGTACCGAAGGCCTTCCCCAGGGTGCCTACCAGTATCGGGACCTGGGCTTGGGTGAGACCGGCCAGCTCCAGGGTCCCGCGCCCTGTATCGCCGACCACCCCAAGACCATGGGCGTCGTCCACCATGAGCAGCCCACCGGCAGACTCCGCCACCGCCGCCAACTCCTGCAGGGGGGCCATGTCGCCGTCCATGCTGAAGACCCCGTCGGTCGCAATCAGGAAGGGGAGCCGCTCCCTTTTCTTGGTGCGCGGAATAGGGTGCGATCCGTCTCTCGGCGAACCACGATCTGACCCACTTTCTGCGAGCATCCGCGACAAGGCGGTGGCGTCGGCATGGGGAAAGCGCCGAAGGCGGGCGCCGCTCAGCAAGGCGCCGTCGATCAGGGAGGCGTGATTGCGGCGGTCCTCGAAGATCGCCTCGCCGCGCGCGGTCAAGGCCGAGATGACACCGAGGTTTGCCATGTACCCCGTCGAGAACAACAGGGCCCTGGACCGCCCCGAGAAGTCGGCAAGCTCCTCCTCCAGGGCCTGATGGGCGGCGCTGTGGCCGCTGACCAGATGCGCCGCCCCGCTGCCCGCGCCGTATCGGGCGGCACCCGCCTGCATCGCCGCCACCACATCGGGGTGATTGGCGAGCCCCAGGTAGTCGTTGCTGCAAAAGGCGAGCAGTCTCCGGCCATCCACCGTCGGGCGCGGCCCCTGGGGACCGGACAGCACCCGCCGGCTACGGTAGAGGTGCTCCCGGCGCAGGCGATCAAGCTCGGCCGTGAGGCGGGCGGGGATGTCGGCTCGGAGGTTCGACATGGCAGAGGCCCGGTCGGCGCGAACCGGGGCGTCCTCAGACGGCGGCGACCCGCTCTGTGGGACCCTGGCGATGGCAGGGCCCAGGGGCCTCCCGCGGATGATGCGCCGCCTCGGGTGAGAGCCCCAGGCGCTCGAATAGGGCCAGGTCCCGGTCCGCCTCGGCATTCGGGGTGGTCAACAGCCGGTCGCCGCAGAAGACGGAGTTGGCACCGGCCAGGTAGCACAGGGCCTGGAGCTCGTCGCTCATCTCGCTACGCCCGGCGGACAGGCGGACATGGGACCCGGGCATCAGGACGCGGGCCGCGGCCACAGTGCGGACCAGCTCGAAAGGATCGAGAGCTGCCGCCCCGTACAGCGGCGTCCCCTCCACCTGGACCAGCATGTTGATGGGGACCGACTCCGGCGGCTGGGGCAGATTGGCGAGCTGGCAGAGCAGGCCAGCGCGGTCGCGGCGCGACTCCCCCATGCCCAGGATGCCGCCGCTGCAGACCTTTAGCCCGACCCGCTGAACCTCAGCCAGGGTGTCGAGGCGGTCCTGGTAGGTGCGGGTGGTGATGACCTGGCCGTAGAACTCCGGAGAGGTGTCCAGGTTGTGGTTGTAGTAATCCAAGCCCGCACCCTTGAGACGCTCCGCCTGGGGGCCCGTGAGCATCCCCAGGGTGACGCAGGTCTCCAGGCCCAGGTCATGCACGGCCTCGATCATGGCGACCACCTGGTCCAGGTTGCGGTCCGTGGGGTTGCGCCAGGCCGCACCCATGCAGAAACGGGTCGCCCCCTGGTCGCGGGCCGCGCTGGCGGCGGCGACGACCTCCGACAGCGGCAGCAACCGCTCGCGGGCCAGGCCGGTGTCGTGGTTCGCGCTCTGGGAGCAATAGCCGCAGTCCTCCGGGCAGGCCCCCGTCTTGATGCTCAGCAGGGTGCTGACCTGGACCCGATTCGGGTCGAAGTGGGCCCGGTGGACCTGCTGGGCCTGGTACATCAGGTCACTGAGGGGCAGGGAGAGCAGGGCCTCGACCTCTGCGACGGACCAGGTCCGGCGGGGCTCCGGGTGGGCAGGGGTGGACGACGACATGGGTGGGTCCTGGGCTGGGGTCAAGAGTCGGGGAGTGTAGCCGAGACCCTTGCGCTGTCAACCCGCCGGCCGACTTCCGGTTTACTGCGGCGCTGTACTGACGCACCCAACCGGAACTACCGGGCCAACCTGAGACAAGCCGTCGGCGGTTACCGGTCAGCATTGATTCGAGGGCGACTTGGTTGCCCGGCCCTTCACCTGCAGCGTGACAGCTCCGCATCCTTCGCGGGCAATCAGCGACAAGTTGCGGCCTACCTGACCGCCTGACCGCCTGACGGCTGAAGCCCGAGAGCTGGCCGCTCACCTCCCGGGTCAGCGGCCCTCGGCGGTCCGTTCGCGGGCACGCTGGCAAAGGCTGCGCGGGTCCGGATCTTCGACGGCATCGACGATGGCGTTGACCAGGTCGGACAGCTCTTCCAGGCTCAGGGCGGCCATCACCTTGCCCAGCAGCGCCGGCGGGACGTCGGCATAGGCGGCGGTCCCGTCCTTGAGGTTCACCACCAACCCGGAGCCCGCATAGTCGTGCCCGTCCGACCCGGCCTCCTCGCTGTAGATGGCATGGTCCAGGGCGAACATTTCCTCGTAATAGGCATCCAGGATGTCGGCGAGGTCGTCGTCGACCAGATCCTCTTCGACCTGCACCAGGCGCTCCGGCTCACCCTCGGCCAGGGTCGGCTCGATACCGTGCTCGCGCAAGAATATGCAGAAGCGTGCACGGGGCTCGGTGTTGAAGAAGACATACTCGAGCATCGCGGGTCCTCGGAGGCGTGACGCCTCCGCCCGGACTGGGCTTCGGCAACTCTGCGTTTATACTGAAAAAATCCGGTAACCGGCAAGCCTTTCCCGCGGCCCGACATGACCCACCCCCGGCTCGACGGACTGCTGCAGCGCATCTATCCGCCCACCTGCGTGCTGTGCGGTGCCCCGGGGCATGCGGGTCTTGACCTCTGCCAGGGCTGCCGAGCCGATCTGCCCCACAACCGCCACGCCTGCCCGCGCTGCGCCATACCGGTACCGGAGGATCAAGGCACCGGGACCCCCTGCGGTCCCTGCCAACGCCATCCGCCGCCATTTGCGGCAAGTCACACCGCCTTCCGCTACGAGGATCCGCTGCCGGCCCTGGTCGCCGGCATGAAGTTCCGCGCCCGTTTCAACCTCGCGCGCCTGCTGGGCCAATGCCTGGCCCTGGCCCTGTTGGAGCAGGGCGCCGAACGGCCCGCACTGATCATCCCCGTGCCCCTGCATCGGCGGCGCCTTCGAGAGCGCGGTTACAACCAGGCCCTGGAGGTCGCCCGCGAGGTCTCCGCAGCCCTGGCCATCCCCATCGACAGTGGCACCTGCGCCCGCGCCCTGCACACCAGCGCCCAGGTCGGACTCGACGACCGCGAGCGCCGCCGCAACGTCCGGGGTGCCTTCGCAGTGCTGCGCCCGCCGGCCGAGCGCCATGTGGCCATCCTGGACGACGTGGTCACCACCGGCAGCACGGTCACGGAGCTGACCCGGGTCCTCCGTGCGGCTGGAGTGGAGCGGGTGGACGTCTGGGCGGTGGCGAGGACACCTTGAGCCGGGGTGGATTTGGGGCATCGGGCGCATGACGCGGGCCGCGTCGCGGCGAGGGCGCCGCTCCCACGGGCGGATCTCGCCCCGGAGGATTCGGCCAATCAGGGCCGAACGGCCCCTGGCGTCGGGTTCCACTCCACCGTCTCCAGTGCATCGTAGTTGCCGTCCGGGGCCAAGCGGTAGCCGCTGATGCCGGTGCGGCTGGCGAAGACCTGGTCCTCGTACCAGAGCGGGATGTAGGGCAGATCTTCCGATAGCAGGGCGGCCAGCTCGCGATAGTGGACTGCCTGGCGCCCCAGCTCCGGCTCGGCTCGGGCGGCCGCGATAAGGCGGTCGGCCTCGGGGCTGCGGTAGCGTCCCCGGTTGGCCCCATCCGGGGGGACGGCAGCACTGGCAAAGGCGTAGCGGAAAATATCCGGGGTGCGGATACCGACCCAAGTCAGCCCGTAGACCTGGAAGCGCCCGCCCTGGATGTCGCCGAAGAAGGTCCCCCAGTCATAGCTCTGTACCCGAAGCTCCACCCCGACGGCGCGCAACTGGGCCTGCAGGACAGTGGCCAGCCGGACGCGGAAGGGGTCGCTGGAGGTCTTGAGGCTCAGGCGCAGGGGGTGCCCAGGGCCGAAGCCGGCGGCACCCAGCAGGACCTTGGCACGTTCAGGGTCGTAGCCGATACCTTCGAGGTCCGGGTTGGCGGCCCAGTGTCCGGGGGAAAGAGCCCATCGGCGGTGCGACCGCCGCCCTGGAAGAGGTGGCGCAGGATGGCCGGGCGGTCGATGGCGTGGGCGAGGGCCTGGCGGACCTGGGGCCTGCCGGTGTCCGGGTCTTCCATGTTGAAGCCGAGATAGGAGAAGTTGACGCCGGGGCCGCGGATCACCTGGACCTGCCGACTGCGTTCGAGGTACCCGATCAGCTCCGGGGAGAGGTCGTTCTGGAGCATCTGGACCTCGCCCCGCAGGAGCTTCATCACCCGCACATTGGGGTCCTTGACCGTGACCAAGCTCCAAGAGCCGGCCATCGCGGCGGCGAATGAGGCGCAGCTCGCCGGGGTCCGACCAGTCGCGCAGGGCAAAGGGCCCGCTGCCGACCGGCTGCCGGTGGAAGGGCTGCCCGGCTTGGATGAGGCGGGCCGGCAGGATGCCAATGCCCAGATAGGCAGGGAACAAGGGATCGGCCTCGCGCAGCAGGAACTCCACCCGGTCGGGGCCGTCGGCCCGGACCTCGGCGATGATGCCCAGCAGGGTCCTATGCGGAGAGGCCGTGGCCGGGTCGAGAATGGACGCATAGGTAACGGCCACGTCCTCGGCGGTGAGGTGGGTCCCATCGCTGAAGTCCCGCCCCTGCGTCCCCAGGGTAAATCGGTAGTGGGTCGGGGTCAGCGCCTCCCAGGACGCGAGGGACGGGACTGGCAGGGACTCGGCGTCGAACTCCGCCAGGCGGCGGTAGAGCAGCCGGTTGATGCGCTCGGAAGTGGCGTCGGTCGCCAGACGCGGGTCCAGATTGCGGGGCGCGTTTGCCAACGCCATGCGCAGGGTCGCGCTGTCCGCGGTCTCTCGGCCACAGCCGGCGAGGCAACTGGAGAGGGCGACGGAGCACAGTAAGACCCGTACAAGTGCGGCCCAGAGGCCGCCCATGCGGCGTTCAGTGGCAAGACGCGGGCTCACCAACTGGTGAAGGGGTGCCGCACCAGGTAGGCGTTGTAGTAACGCGGATCGCCGGTGACCTCGTCCCCCGCCCAGTCCGGCAACTCGAACGCCTCGTCCTCGGCGTCCAGTTCGATCTCGGCCATCACCAGCCCCGCATTTGCCCCCGCGAAGACATCCAGCTCCCAGACGTGGCCGCCCACCGGGATCAGGTGTCGTACCTTCTCCACCGGCGGCCCTGTCGTGAGCCCTTGCAGCATGACCTGAGCGTCCGCCACCGGGATGGGGTACTCGAACTCGCTGCGGCTTATCCCTTTGGCCTTGCCCTTGATGGTCAGGAAGGCTTGGTCTCCGCGCAGCCGCACCCGCACCGTAACCTGGGGGTCCGCCACCAGGTAGCCCTGGGAAATGCGAGATGCGGATTCCACTTGGGCGCGCCAGGCATCATTCTTGACCAGGAATTTGCGTTCGATCTCGGTGGCCATGGGCGTTCCCCGGGCTGGTCGTCTAGGAGAGGGCTGCACCAGTGGGAGCAGCGCCCCCGCCGCGACTGCGCTCGCGCTCGGCAACAGACAGGGGCAGCGATCCTCTGGCTGAATTTTCCGAAGCGATGTCCGGAAGACGCCCCTTCGCGGCGAGGGCGCCGCTCCTACAGTCTGGCTGGCATTGTTGTCCAGGAGACAGGGGCTAGCCCAACGACGCTGAATCAGTGCCCATGCCTGCGGGCGTCGATGTCGAACAGGGCCATGGACTCCACATGCGCCGTCTGCGGAAACATGTCCATGACCCCCGCAGCGGCGAGGCGGTAGCCCAGGGTGTTGACCAGGTGATCGGCGTCCCGCGCCAGGGTCGAAGGGTAGCAGGAGACGTAGACCAGCCGACGAACCCCAGCGGCCGGGAGCAGGTCCAGCACCTGCAAAGCCCCGCTGCGGGGCGGGTCGAGCAGGGCCTTGGCGAAGACCCCGGTGCCCCAAGGCACCTGGGACGGCCCGGGCTCGGGCTCCCGATAGAGGTCGGCCATCAGGAAGTCGGCGTTGCCGATGGCGTTGCGGCGGGCGTTGGCCCGCGCACGGTCCACCAGTCCCGCGTCGCCCTCGACTCCGAGCACCTGACCAGCGCGGCGGGCCAGGGGCAGGGTGAAATTGCCCAGGCCGCAGAACAGGTCCAGGACCCGGTCCTCCTGTTGCGGATCAAGCAGATCCAGGGCCTGGTCCACCATGAGCCGGTTCAGCTCCAGATTGACCTGGGTGAAGTCCGTCGGCTCGAAGTCCAGGTGGACCTCGTGGCTCCGGCAGATCGAAGCCCAGCTCCACCCCTTGGCCCGCGAGTGGACGGATGGTCTCCGGACCGCCCTCCTGAAGGTAGACATGGAAGCCCTCGGCCGCCGCGAACGCCTGGAACAGGCCAAGGTCCGCCGCGGAAGGCGGGGCCAACACCCGGAAGATCAGCACGCAGGGCTCGTCGCCCATGGCAACCTCGACCTGGGGGATCTGGTCGCGGATGCTCAGCCCCTGGATCAGCTCGGAGATGGCCGAGAGGCGCAGCCCCACCACCGGGTGCAGGGTCTCGCAGCGGGTCAAGTCCGTGATAAAGCTCGCGGAACGCTCCCGAAACCCCACCAGGACGCGCCCCTTCTTCTGCACCCACTTCGCCCCCAGGCGCGCCTTGCGCCGATAGCCCCAGTGCCCAGCGGCCAGGGGCGGGAGCCAGGTCTCCGGCGCAACCTTGCCGATGCGCGCCAGAACGTCCTTCAGGATCTCCTGCTTGGTGCCGATCTGGGCCGCGGCCTCCATGTGCTGGAGGCTGCACCCCCCGCAGACCCCGAAGTGCGGGCAGCGCGGTGGAACGCGCTGGGGCGATGGAACCAGGACTTCCGTGACCGTCCCCTCGTCGTAGCGCTTCTGCAGCCGAGTGTAGCGGAACCGGACCCGCTCCCCTGCCAGGGCGCCGTGGACGAAGACCGCTTTGCCCTCCACGTGGGTCAGCCCGCGACCGTCATGGGTCAGGGACTCGATCTCGGCCTCGATGGGGTTCTCGGGGAGCGGCTTCTTTTTCGACAAGGGGGATGGCCTCGGCGCCAGTCGGCAGTCTGTCCGGCGCATTGGCGCCCGGATCCGGCGTTGAAGGATACCATCGGGCGCAGTGGGCCGCGCCTGACCAGCGACGAGATCAGGCCGGGAAGACGCCGGTGGAGAGGTAGCGGTCCCCCCGGTCGCAGACAATCGCCACGATCACCGCCCCGCTGACCTCCCTCGACAAGGCCAGGGCCGCCGCCACGGCCCCGCCGGAGGAGACCCCGCCGAAGATCCCCTCCCGGGCCGCGAGGTCGCGCATGGTCTGCTCGGCCTCCGCCTGGGAGACATCGATGATGCGGTCCACCCCCGCCGGGTCATAGATCTTGGGCAGATAGGCCGCCGGCCAGCGGCGGATGCCAGGGATGCTCGACCCCTCGGTGGGTTGCACACCGACGATCTGCACCGCGGGATTTTGCTGTTTGAGGTAGCGGCCTGTCCCCATAATGGTCCCGGTGGTGCCCATGGAGCTGACGAAGTGGGTCACACCCCCGGCGGTGTCGCGCCAGATCTCCGGCCCGGTGGTCTCGTAGTGGGCCTGGGGATTGTCTGGGTTCGAGAACTGGTCCAGGCGCCGCCCCTCGCCCGCCGCCTCCAGGGCGTTGGCCAGGTCGATGGCCGCCTCCATGCTGCCCTCGCGCGGGGTGAGGCGGATCTCGGCGCCAAAGGCACGCATCACCGCCCGGCGTTCCACGCTCATGTGCTCGGGCATGACCAGGATCATGCGGTAGCCGCGGATTGCGGCCACCATGGCCAGGGCGATCCCGGTATTCCCGCTAGTGGCCTCGATCAGCGTGTCGCCTGGGCGGATCTCGCCACGCGCCTCCGCGCTGCGGATCATGGAGAGCGCCGGCCGATCCTTGACCGAGCCCGCTGGGTTGTTGCCCTCCAGCTTGGCCAGGATGGTGTTGTCGGACTGCCCCGGCAGGCGCTGGAGGCGCACCAGGGGGGTGTTGCCGACGAAATCCTCGATGGTGGGGTAAGTCATGCGGTTCGCTCGCGAGGTTGGGGCTGCAGGGATTGTGCACCAGCACCGCTTCGCGACAAAGGGCTGAGCCGTTGCACGAAAGTCCGGGATGATCCCGGCATCTGCGGCGGCAATACTCCCCAGCGCCCGCAAGCCTCGGACCTCAGCGCCATGCCCGGGCTGTGCACGACGCGGCTGCATTCGCTAACCTTAATGCACTGATGCGCTCAACCTCTCCCGACAGCTCGGCCCCGGCCGCCCGGTCGGACAGGTTGTGATGCGCGGACAACCCGCAGGCAATCAGGTGCCCGTTCTGTCCAATTCGCGACACGGGAGGGTCGAACGTGTCTCAGTCGAAACGACCAGGCCCCGAACCGAACTTGCCCCAGCTTCCGGCCTGGGATGAGGCGGCAGCCATCGCCGCTGTGGACGGCGACGGACGGCTCGCCCGCAAGCTCGTCGCAGCGCTGATCGCCGGGCTGACGGCCGACATGGCCGAGTTAAAGTACTTCGCCGACCGCAACGACGCCGGGGCCCTAGCTGAGGCCGCTCACCACATGCGCGGCGCCACCCGTTACTGCGGCGTCCTGGCCTTGGACGCCGCCCTCGACGATCTTGAACAGGCCGCCGCAGCCGGCGATGCCGCGCGGGCAGCCGCCGAGCTGACCCGGGTCGAGGTCGAGGTCAGGCGCCTGACTGCGGCCTTCGCCTGAGGACCACGCCCCTCCCGCAAAGCCGCTCCCGCTGCATCGACGATGACCTCGCGCGAGGCGTCCGGCAGGACCGATTTTGGGTCCAGCGGGCGGCGCGGCCATCTCGCAGATAATGCATGCAGTTCCTGGGGTTGCAACCGGCGTGGCTCCGGGGCCATCGTTGGCAGCCTGGCAACGTCGCCCGGGCGTACCCGAACGGGCATAGGACTGCAACGGAGGAACGAGATGCGCGCGATCGAGATCCGAGAAATCGGCGGCCCGGCGGTATTGGAGCCGGTCGAGCGACCGGTACCGGCAGTGATAGGGCCCACGGATGTCCTCGTACGCCTGATGGCCGCCGGGGTCAACCCGGTGGATACCAAGCTGCGCAGCCGCGGCCCGCTGACCCCGGACGGCCTGCCCATGGTCCCCGGCTGCGACGGGGCCGGGGTGGTGGAGGCGGTCGGACCGGAGGTCGCGGACCTCGCCCCAGGTGCGGCGGTCTGGCTCTGCCACGGGGGACTGGGCGGGCCTGTGGGCAACTACGCCGAATACATCCTCGCTGACGCCGCGGGGGTACGCCCCAAGCCCCGCAGCTTCAGCTTCGCCGAGGCCGCCGCCGCGCCCTTGGTCCTGATCACGGCCTGGGAGGCCCTGTTCGACCGCGCCGACCTCAAGGCCGGCCAGACGGTGCTGATCCACGCCGGCGCAGGCGGAGTCGGGCATGTGGCCATCCAGCTCGCGCGGATCGCTGGGGCCCGGGTGGCCGCCACCGTCAGCAGCCCGGAGAAGGCCAGCTTCGCTCACCAGCTCGGCGCCGAGTACACCATCAACTACCGTGAGGAGGACCTGATCCAGGCCATCATGGACTGGACAGCCGGGCGCGGGGTGGACATCGCCTTCGACACCGTGGGCCCGGAGGTCTTCCGGCACACCATCCCGGCCATGGCCCACTACGGAACCCTGGTCACCATCCTCGACCCGGGGCCGGATCAGGACCTCAAGGAGGCACGCAACCGCAACCTGCGCATCGGCTTCGAGCTCATGCTGACACCGATGCTGCACAACCTGCCCGAGGCGCGCGCCCACCAGGGCGAGATCCTCGACCGCTGCGGCGAGTATATCGACCGCGGGGACCTGCGCATCGAGGTCGCCGAGACCTTCCCCCTAGAGCAGGCGGCGGAGGCCCACCGGCACATCGAGGAGGGCCACACCCGCGGCAAGCTGGTTCTGACCATGGGATAGGGCTGAGCCGCGGCTCCCCGCCGCGGCAGCGGCCTCGCCCCCTCACCCCCGCGCTCAACGCCAGATATGATCCGGATAGCGATCCTCGCAGACACCCACGGCCAGGTCGACGACCGGGTCGTCGAGGTCGTTGCGGGCTGTGACCTAGCCGTGCACGGGGGCGACGTCGGCGGAGCCTGGATTCTGCGTTCCCTGCAACCCCGCGGCGGGCGGGTCATCGCCGTCGCGGGCAACAACGATGTCCCGCGCAAGTGGCCAGCGTCGCAGCGTGACCTCCTGGCCCACCTGCCTCAGGTCGCGGAGCTGACCCTGCCCGGCGGGACCCTGACCCTGATCCACGGCCACCAAACGCCGGCACGGGGACGCCACGCCCGTCTGCGCGCCCGCTACCCCGGCACCCGCGTGGTGGTCTACGGCCATAGTCACCGTCTGGTCGCGGACCTGGACGCCGAGCCCTGGGTCATCAACCCGGGCGCCGCCGGCCGCGAGCGGACGTTCGGCGGCCCCTCCTGCATGGTCCTGACGGCATCGGAGTCGGCCTGGACCCTGGAGTCGTGCCGGTTCGCGCCGGAACGGCGCCAAAGTTAGCCATTGGTTCGACGTCCGTCCAGGCGGACGTGTTGAGTCCGGCGCGATCCTGACCTCGGACCTGCGTACCGCGCGGGTTCGGGCTCTCCCCCCTGTCCCGAGGTACCAACCGATTATCCGGCTGATGCGGAGACCATCGAGTTGGCACGACCTGGCGTCGATGTCCTATCGCGTCAATTGCCAGCCGAGCCTCACTCACCCGCGTGAACAGAACCGTAGTCAGTTATAGATAGAAGGGTGGGACCCTCGTAGCTCGGCCGGCAAGTGCTTGACTTGCTGGTGTGTGCAACCGAAGACGTTGGAGGTGGCACAAGTGGCACAAGTTGAGGTCGTGATGGGTCCGAGCGGGACCTATGGGGATGCACTGCGCTGGCAGATGACCGAGCGTGGGCTGCCGGCGTGGCGTATCGGTCCCAAGCGGGTACCTGACGCGGCAGAGGTCTACGACAGGGTACCGAGCCTGCATGATGCCAAGGCGGCCTACCTGATCGGGCGTTGACATTGGAAGGGCGTCAGCCAACCCTGGCGGGAGCCCGACGCGCGCCGGCGCGAGCTGCTTGCCGAGGTCAGCCTCGAGGGCTTGTACAAGATCCGTCGCCAGGCTGGAACAAACCGCCTGGACGCGCAATTGAGTCGCCACTCGCCGGAAGTGCTGCGCATCCTCGGTTGCAAATCCGTGACCCTTGCGCGGCTGCTGGCGCGCTACGGGGATGCCGCCCAGGTCAGCACCGACGAGCTCCGAGCGGGCGAGCTGATGCGTCGCAGCGGGGGTGGCCCCCCGGCGCGGAGCGTTGACCGCATGATGGCGGACTCGTCCGTGTTGCCCGCACACCGGGCGACGACTAGCATGCGTGTGGGCTGGCTCCTCGGGTGGTTGCTGTGGTCTCGCAACCTGCGGCTTATCATCCGGGCCAGTCAGCCCCTAATTTCATGCGAATAATCAGATGGTTGGGCTTAAGTCAGCGCCATTCGGATCTGACCCCTTTTCCCCGTTGCGTCCAGGAGTTCGCGGAACCACACGGGGGCCGCAATTGGTGGGACAGCGGAGGATTCGCGGACGGTGGCAGGACGGTGCAAAAGCAAGCACTGAGCCTGCTCTATGTGCTGGCCCGGCCAGGGGTGAGCCGAGCGAAGCGTGCTATGCTCCCCACAAACCCACCCACCACAAGTGCGAGGTCAGTACGCCATGGGTTTACTTGCCCCAGCCCTGCCCCGGGTAGACCTCCAGATGCCGCCCCAGGGTCGCCTGGACGACGACCTCTTCTTCGCCATCTGTCAGGCCAACCGCGACTACCGCATCGAGCGCAACGCCCGGGGGGACATCCAGATCATGCCGCCGACCGGAGCACTGACCGGCAAGAGGAACTCGGACCTGCTGACCGACTTGAACCTCTGGGCCAGACGCGACGGCCGCGGCCTGGTCTTCGACTCCTCCACCGGATTCAACCTCCCCAACGGCGCCACCCGCTCCCCGGACGTCGCCTGGGTGCTGCGCGAGCGCCTCGCCCGTCTGTCCGAGGCCGAGCGACGCGGCTTCCTGCCCCTGGCTCCGGACCTGGTCATCGAACTCGCGTCCGCCACCGACGCCGTCCCCAACCTGCTCGCCAAGATGCAGCGAATACCAAGACAACGGGGTACGGCTCGGCTGGCTGATCCTGCCCGCGCAATGCCAGGTCCAGGTCTTCGCCGCCGGCTGCGAACCCCGCTGCCTGGACCACCCCGAGGCCCTGGCCGACCCGGACCTGCTGCCGGACCTAACCCTCGACCTCACCCGGATCTGGCGGGCGGACCTCTAGCAGCTTGTCGGCCTCTCCGCCTTTCGGCACAGTGACGAGGCCAGGGTGGGTTACGCTGCGTTAATCCGCCCGGCCCAATCCTTACATAGGCGGGGGCGGCGTCGGTTACACTCGCCCAACCATGCGCCTCAGCCCAGAACAGATTGAAGGCATACGCCGCGTCGCGCGCCGCCTGGCCGGGGAACGGGCGCGGGTGCGCGTCTTTGGTTCGCGGCTCGACGACAGCGCCCGCGGCGGCGACCTCGACCTCCTCCTTGAGCTTCCCGACCCCGTGGCCAACCCGGCCCTGCTGGCTGCCCAGCTCTCCGCCCAGGTCAGCCGCTTGATGGACGGACGCAAAGTGGACGTCCTGCTCGCCGCCCCCAACCTTCGACGCCTCCCGATTCACGACCTCGCCCTCAACGAGGGGCAGCCACTGTGACGGTCGCCCCCAATACCGCCTCACGCCTTGCCTTTCTAACGCGGGTCGTGCGCAAGGAGTGCCGACACCTGCGGACCACCGATCAACGCCTTTTTCTGGAGCCCTTCACGGCAGCGCGTGCCGCGCAGCTGGAAACCGACCCCGAGCTAGCGGAGCGCGTCGAGGCCTTTCTCGGTCGCTTCGCCCGACTGCAGGACACCGCGGGCGACAAGCTCCTCCCTGCCCTGCTGGCGGCGCTGGGTGAGACGCCCGGTGCCGCCATCGATAACCTCGACCGGGCCGAACGCCTTGGGTGGCTGGAGTCCTCCGACACCTGGGTGGCCATGCGCAAGCTTCGAAACCAGATGATCCACGAGTACGTCGAGGATCTCGCCGTGCTGAGCGACGCGATCGAGACCGCCCACGGCTATGTACCAACACTCATCAGCGTGGCCACCTGTTTGACCGACGAAGCGCAGCGGCGAGGCTGGACTTGATCCCGTCCCTGCTATAGCCCTGTGGCAGGTAGTCGACAATGCTACGGCCGAGCCGTGATCGACGGTGTTCGGAAAGAACGGCGCACCGCTTACTCCCGCCCCCGGGCAGGGGGAGGGTTGGGGAGGGGGTCGAAGGCTTGCAGAATTGATTGTGCGCCGCGGCGCAGCTGGGGGTGTCCACGCTGCTCCGCAAGTTCAGATCCGAGTAAGAAAAGCGCTTGGACTCAGTATCCGCACACCGTGGAAAGGATCTAGCACGAGCAGGTCTTGGTCACCGGTGATGATGGCCGTGGCTTCACCGTTCACCGCGACGTCCAGGAACTTGTCATCCTTAGCGTCGCGGCATGCGCGTATCTTGCGCACAATGGGAACAATGCGCGCCACGCCTCCCAACAACTCCAAGAACTGCCGCCGATCCTCGCGTGTGACATAGGGATCGAACTTCGAGCGGGTCAAGACCTCGACCAATTCGTTCAATGTGTCTTCGGAAACGAGCAGCACCCCCCGGACGAGTGCATGGTCTACCGCTTGCGCAGCCACTCCCGCTGGACAGAGCAGTCGGCTGATGAGCGTATTGGTATCCAGTACCCAGAGTGATTGGTCACTCATCCGACAGGAGCTTGGCCAGCTTTGCCTCGGTCATGCCAGCCGCTTTTGCCGAGGCGCCCACGCGGTCGCAGAAGCGCTGAAACTCAGAGACGTTGAGCCGGACGAGGCGCTCATACTCCTGCATGGACAGCACCACCGCGACATCCCGCTTCTGACGCCGGATGACGACGGGCTCCCTGGCAGCGGCCTCGATGACACTCGCAAGGCTCTGTTTCGCCTCGCTCGCAGTTACAGTACGCATCCCTCACCCCCAAAATGTACAAAGTGTACAGATAGTACTAATTTCAAGGTCCCGCTGCGTGGCTCGCATGAAGACGCACCTCATCCGCAGGGTTGGAGTTTGAGGACCTTGCCAAAAGCTGCGCAAAGGTCGTGCATCGGGTGCCGCGTTGGCGCAGACGCTGTGGGCCCCTCTTCCTGGAAAGATCTCAGGGCCGGAGCAGCCAGTCCTCCTCTTGCGCCAGTTACGCCCGACTGCTAGGTTGCAATTATCGCAACCTACGAGTCTGAACGACATGAGCACGCCGACCATCGGGATCAAGCTCGACGACGAGACCCGCGAGCGACTTCAACGGCTCGGCGAGCGCCGCGACCGCTCGCCGCACTGGCTGATGAAGACAGCGATCCGCGAGTATCTAGAGCGTGAGGAGCGCTGGGAGCGCGAGCGCGAGGAAGACGAGGAACGCTGGGAGCGTTACGTCCAGACCGGGGCCTGCTTTGCCTACGCAGACACCATGCAGTGGCTCGATGACCTCGCCCGACAGGCCGATGCACTGGCGGAACGACGGTAGTCGGGCCAGGTGGCCGACGGGTAGGGGAATTGGACCAGATCTGGCTGCCCGAGGCCAGGGCAGACGTTCAGCGCCTGTTTGATTTCCTGGTCGAGACCAGCCCTTCCACCGCGGCTGCCGCCCTGCGGGCCATTCGAGGCGGGGCAGCTGGTCTGGCCGAGCATCCCCAGATCGGCCGGAGGATGGATGACGAGACAGAGCGGCGCGAGCTGGTCCTGCCCTTCGGTGCCGGCGCCTATGTGGTGCGCTACCGAATCGAGCACGAAACCATCGTCATACTGCGTGTCTGGCACGGACGCGAAGATCGGCGGTGAAGCGTCACCGGCCAGGCCAGGACGGAGACAAACGCGGCTGTCCCTGAGGTATCCGCACGCACTTTGTCCGAGAGAGATGGCCAAAAAAGAACGAGACCGCTGGGGCGGGCTCGTTCTTGGTCTGCCCGGGAAAAGGGACATCCTTTGCCCTTTTACCCAACGCCAGGTCCAGGTCTGCCAACGAAGTCCAGCGCCCTCAGCAATGCTCCGTAGCACTGCCAGCGGGCCGCAGTGCGTGAGTCCAAGCAGCGTCAGACTGGCCGCGACGAGGCTTGCCCGCCACGATCCTCAGAGCTATAGTCAGACCAGGTCTGACTATTGGAGCCGTTTCATGTCCACAACCCTAAATCTAACGGAAGCGAAGGCGAAGTTTTCCGAGGTTGTCGACCGAGCCAGCAAGGGTGAGGAGATCATTGTCACCCGCATGGGACACCCCATCGCGCGCATTTCGCGATTCGAGCCCGCGACACCGAACCGGCGTCTGGGTCTCCTGGCGGGCCGCATCCGCCTCACCGGGGACTTCGACGATTGGCCGGACGACATCGCACGCGATCTTGGCCTCCGGGATTGAGCATGCGCTACCTGCTCGACACCCACGCGCTGCTCTGGGCACTCGGCGACCCGGGCGTCTTGTCCCAAGCGGCGAGGGACGCCATCGCTTACCCAGCAAACCTCATTTTTGTCAGCAGCGCCTCCCTGTGGGAGTGCGCGATCAAAGCGTCTATCGGAAAGCTGGACCTGCCCGACGACTTTTTCGATCTGATCCCCGAGACCGGTTACGAGGTCATACCCATCCGCATCGCACATCTCAACACCTATCGTTCCCTACCCATGCACCATCGGGACCCATTCGACCGGATTCTGGTCGCTCAGGCCCAAGCGGAGGCCCTGACACTGATTACCCGCGACCCCGATATTGCTAAGTACGACGTTTCGCGGCTAGTTTGTTGACGGCCAGCGGAACACCTCGACCCGCCGGAGCCCTTCCAGTTTCTCCGCCTGCTCTGCGGACCGCCTGCGGTTATGCTTTTCGCCAGCGAGCCCGTTGCTCAATCTTCCCGACCCCGCGGCCAACCCAGCCCTGCTGACTGAACGGTTCTCCGCCTGGTTCTTCGCCCAGGTCAGCCTCTTGATGCACGGCCGCATCTGGAGGAACCGGTCTAGCATCGTTGGCGTCTGCTAGCCAACCCCTGGCAAACTGTCGACAATCCACGCCTCAGCCACAGCCTGATTGGACGGCGAACGATGCGACTCGATAACAGGACCCCTGAGGTGGTCAAGAGCGAAGTGGCCAGCCTCCGCGCTCACGCCTTCGGCCAACATCTCACGTTGGACGGAACGCCGAAGGCGGTTCCGCTGGCAGTCTGCACGTGCCGTCCCGCGCGTACGACAGCCGTGCCCGCCTGAACGCCGCACCGCACAACTTCATCTCCCTACGCCAGTTCTTTATCATCGCCACGGCGATCGAGCAGCAGGCAGGTTTGATCAGTCTGGATAGCGCCTTTCCAGCGCATCTTGAGTTGGCAGGAAGGTTGATTGATGGGTAACACAGACAAGGGGTTGATGCTTGATTGCTCCCTGTGCCGGGGCGGTCTGTCTGCTGGCCCGGCCAAGTGGGATCCAACCCCTTTTCCTCCGCTCGTCAACCACGGCGGGCTTCGGCATGCAGCTTGAGCCCCAGGGCACCAATGACCTTGAGGATGGTATCGAAGCCGGGGCTGCGCTCCCCGGAGAGCGCCTTGTAAAGGCTTTCGCGGGAGAGTCCTGCATCCAGGGCAACCTGTGTCATGCCCTTGGCACGGGCGATGTCCCCAAGGGCCTTGGCAATGAAAGCCGCATCTCCGTCTGCCTCTTCGAGGCAAGCCTCAAGATAGGCCGCCATTTCCTCGGGGGTTCTCAGGTGCTCGGCAACATCGTAGCGAGTGGTAAGGGTCTGGGTCATAGCACCTACTCCGAAAGATGACGGGAGAGAAGCAGGGCGACCTTGATGTCCTTGGCTTGGGTATTCTTATCACCGCCCGCCAGGAGAATGATGATCTGCCGCCCGCCCTGTTTGAAATAGACCCGGTAACCGGGGCCGTAGTTGATCCGCAGCTCCGACACGCCTTCGCCAACGGGCTCCACGTCGCCGGGGTTCCCGGCGGCGAGGCGCTCGATCCTGGCTTGGACACGCGCTCTGGCCTGGATGTCGCGCAGGCTGTCCAGCCACTCGGCGAAGGCATCGGTTTTGCGAATCTCAATCATGGCCCAACCGTAGCCCTACGGCTACACATGGTCAATGGGGGCGGCAAGGTGGTGCCGTCCGGCGGGTGTGTCTAGCGGATACGTCTGCGCATGGCGTGGGCGGATTGCGTAGGGCGGATGCCCGCAGGGCGATCCGCCATCATGCCCACCCACCAGAATAATGGAACCCCGTTCGGAGGCCCGCCCGACGACTGGTGCGCCGTCCAAAAAATGGAGAGACCGCCGAAGCGGTCTCGATTCGCGTCACACTCCGATGGCCCAGAACAAATCCCGTCCCTGGGTGATTCTCCTCGTAGGGCGGATGCCCGAAGGGCGATCCGCCTAATGCCTCCTCACACCGGGGGAGGAACCGCTATCGCGTTCCGCCCTACGCGGGCTATGTCGCTATGACCGCTAAGGCACTACTGGCCTGTAGTCGTTTGGCGTAGTATCCTTTGGTCCTAGCATGGGAGATCGACATGGGCCACCCTGTTTCGGTTCGTTTGGACGAAGACATGCAGTCGACGCTCGAAGACGCCGCCAGGGCGCGCGGTATCGGGTTGTCGACGTATCTGCGAGAGCTCGCCGCGAACGAGGTCAAGCGCCTGCGGCGGGAGCGAATCCGCGCGCAGAGCCGTGCGGTCGGCGCTTACGTCGCATCATCATCGGAGGGCCAGAGCTTCTACGACCAATGGGGCACGCCCACCGCCGAGCGAGAGAATCCTTGAGCCTGTCCGCCGGTCAGATCGTCCTCGTGGACTGGCGCGACGCGCTGCCGAAGGAGCCGAACAAGCGGCGACCAGCCGTCGTGGTCCAGGACAGCGACCTGTTCGACGACACCTACCCAAATGTCATCCTGGTACCCCTTGCCGAAGACCCCCACCTGGCCATCGCCGACCTTTCCGTTCGTATCCTGCCCAGCGCCGAGAACGGCTGCACCAAGCCCTGTTTTGCCTTGGCCCATCACGTCACCACCGCATCGAAGCAGCGCATCAGCCTAACGCCGTCGCGCATCGACGGCACCGAGCTTGCCGAGATACGCCGGCTGATCGGTGTCGCCATTGGCCTCGACTGAATCCTGCGATAGAAGCGAAGGGCAATCCGCCATCAAACCGAATCCACCAGCCCGCCATCGGCGTAGCCGTGCGGCACCAGGACGGCGGAACCGCTACCGCGTTCCGCCCTACGCGGGCTGGACCCGGCCGAACGGCTTGGATGGCTGGAGTGCTCCGACGCGTGGATGGCCATGCGCAAGCTCCGAAACCAGATGGGGAAAACGCGTCATGTCCCCGATCACGTCGTCGATTACGTCTTTCGCAACAGGGTTCCGATCATGCACGCCATCGAGTTCGAGGCCGTCGCCCACCAGCACATGCTTCGTCTGCCGGAGCAAGTCCCGGACGGCAGGAAGCTCCGCGTCTTGTTGCTCATGGGCGACGGCGTAGCGCGCAGTCTCAAACCGCAGGGTAAGGACCGGCCAAGTCGCAAGCCAGCGCCGCAGCTCGCCGGTTCAGTGACCATGCACGATGACTTAGGGAAGTGTAAAGTCAAGCACTGACCCTGCGCTGCGCTGGCCCGGCCGAATGGAATCCGACCCCTTTTCCTACGCGCGCTCTGGCCTGGATGTCGCGCGGGGCTCTCCAGCCACTCGGCGAAGGCATCGGTTTTGCGAATCTCAATCATGGCCCAACCGTAGCACTACAGCTACACATGGTCAATGGGGGCGGCAAGGTGGGGTGCCGTCCGGCGGGTGTGCTCACGGATACGTCTGCGCATGGCGTGGGCGGATTGCGTAGGGCGGATGCCCGCCGGGCGATCCGCCTCATGCCTCCTCACACCGGAGGCCAACCGCTATCGCGTTCCGCCCGCGCCGGGGCTTGCCGTCGAACGGGGACACAAAAAGACGAGACCGCTGAAAACGGTGTCGTCTTTGGCCAGCCTAGGCAAAGGGATCTGACCCCATTGCCACTCTGCGCGCTGCCCGAACCTCTCGGAGCGCCGCCGAGACCCTGCTGACCGCAATCATCGCCACGGCGATCAACGGCAAGCCCTTTTGGTCAGTCTGGATAGCGCCTTGCCTGCGTATCTTGAGTTGGCAGGAAGAATTGATTGATGGTTAACACGGCAAGGGGACGATGCTTGACGTTTCCCTTCGCCACGGCGGTCTATCTGCTGGCCCGTGAAAAAGGGATCCCGTTTCCGGTACAGACAGCGCCGTGTATCCGATTGCCCCCACAAAACATGGTCTGTCCCCGAACTCCCCGTCCCCGATTACCCGCCGCTGCGCCTTCGAGGCTGCCGGGAACCTGTATCGCTCCATAGATACGCTTGTGCGGTAATCGTTCCGGCACAAGGGATTGCAGCAGTTCTTCCGCGACCGGATCGAAGGCAGGCATCCAACCAGGGCATGCCCCGAAGCTGGCGCGCCAGCTCAAAGCGCTGGATATACAGTTCGCACCGCCGAAGAAATGGACATCCCCGGCTGGCGGCTTCATGCCCTTTCCGGAGAACTGGCGGGACACTGGTGAAGTACATCTGGAACGGTAACTGGCGAATCACCTTCACCTTTGCAGGCCAGGACGCCATCTTGGTCGATTATCAGGACTACCACTAAGAGGCGATCATAGAGCAGCATGTATCTCAACCCTCCTCACCCCGCATCAATCGTACGCGATAACGTCCTGCCCGAGCTTCGGCCTCACCGTGACCGAGGCCGCGCGCCAGCTTGGCATCTCCCGCGTCCAGCTCTCGCGCGTCCTCAATGAAGAACGGGCGGGCATTTCCCCCGACCTTGCCATGCGGCTGGAGCAGTGGCTCAGCGGCCCCAGCGCCGAGGAAAGCTGGCTGCGCGTCCGAGGTCGACTATGACCTCTGGCAGGCAGAACAAAAGGGGCGTCCAACCGTTGAGCCCGTCAAGCAGGTGGCTTGACAGCGATACCACAGCCCGCTAGCAGCACGCTTGTTCAACGGCCTGGGAACCAAGCCAGGTACGGCGCTCCCGAGTGCTCGCATGCGGTGGTGCTATTTCCGGGCGGCAATGTCTGCATCAAGTGTTGGCCCCGTCGCGCTGCCAGCACCCGGGTGCCGCCGACACCTCTGGGAGCGCCGCCTCAGCCGCTGTTCCAGACGGGGCTCTACCTCCTCCGTCCCTCGGAGTCGTCGGCTGCAATGCGGCATCTTCCAGTGGCGTCTCTGGCCGCCAAGGAAAGCCGACATGCTGGGGATGCAGGAGCATTCCCAGCATGCAAGCACGCCCCCACACTGCCCTGTGTTGGTGGTGATTCCAGCGAGTAGGCGTTTGTCCAAGATGACTCGACTCCGGACGCAACGGGTTCGGCGGATCGCCTGAGACCCGAGCAATGATGACGCGGTGGCCTCATGCCAGGAACTGCCCGGGGCGCGATCTTCCACGGCTCATTATCCGTCCCAGGCGGCAGAACCTTGTTGGACGCAGCGCAGAAAGCGGTTCTGCCGGGGTCCCGGACGTGACCTGCCGCGCGAACGACAGCCGTGTCCGCCTGAACGCCGCACCGCCCAATCTCACCACCCTACGCCAATTCGCCGTTAACCTGCATCTGGCATCATCTAACCGGGCAACGGCCAGCACGTCCACGGTCCGCGGGACGAGATCGACCTGTGAGCACCGTTGGCTGCCTAGCCAACCCCTGTCGGCGTTGCCTGTTGTCCAGGCGCGCGGGGTGAGCGTGCGGGCGCATCGGTTCCCCGGGGCATACGGCCAGGTCTACGCGCCGGAAGCGATAACGACCCCGCCCCGAACCCTCGGCGATGCTCCACAGATCGGAGTCCGGCGGTCCGACAGCGGCATCGGAACGGTGGTTCTTCACCCACGGATGCGTGATTGCAAGACTTGACCCCAATCCATGACCCGCGCTGCTCTGGGCACTCCATTCCGGCATCTTGTCCCAAGCGGCGAGTGAGCCATCGCTTACCCAGCAAACCTCATTTTTGTCAGCAGCGCCTCCCTGTGGGAGTGCGCGATCGAAAGCGTATCGGAAAGCTGGACCTGCCCGACGACTTCGATCTGATCCCCGAGACCGGTTACGAGGACGTACCCATCCCACATCACACATCTCAACACCCTATAGTTCCCTGCCCATGCACCATCCGGACCCATTCAACCGGATTCTGGTCGCTCAGGCCCAAGCGGAGGCCCTGACACTGATTACCCGCGACCCCGATATCGCCAAGTACGACGTTTCGCGCCTAGTTTGTTAACGGCCAGCGGAACAGAATCCTGCGGCTGGGCCGCGATCGACGGCGGTCGGCAAAGCACGGCGCAACCCCTACTCCCGCCCCCGGGCAGGGGGAGGGTTGGGGAGGGGGGTCGAAAGCTTGCAGGATTGCTTGTGCGCCGGGGCGCGTGCCATACAGGTCAGGCGTGCCATAGGGGTCAGTGCTTGATGTTGCACCTAGCGCCAGCGGCATAGTGACTACGCCACCACCAGGACCTGCCGTTGGCGGCGCCGGCACCCTGCGACGGTCTCCCGCTACCGCGGGTTGAAGCAGAGGCGGAAAACGGTGTGACAGGGCAGGATCCGACGAACCTCGTGGAGAGGTGGAAGCGCAGACACTGACCCTGGCTTCCTTGCATCTACGTCATCTGCGACAACGCCGGCTACTACCGCTCCAAGGCCGTCCAGGCGTACCTGCAAGACTCCCGCATCAAGCTCGTCTTCACCGCCTGGGTATTCCACGCAAACTGGACACCCATTCCAGCGCAAGCTGGACACCCGTTCCACGGCAACCTGGACAGTCGGAGCGAAGCGACGCGCGGGGTGGATGCTGTTTACGCTGGGGTGGGTTCCTCCGTCAATCTGGGTCTGGATTTTTCGCAGGGATTCGCCGGCCAGGGCGAGGGCGTGGGCGTGATGGACCAGGCGGTCGAGGATGGCGTCGGCGAGGGTCGGATCGCCCAGGGCGTCGTGCCAGTGGGCCACCGGCAACTGGCTGGTGACCAAGGTCGAGCGGGTCTGGTAGCGCTCGTCGAGCAGTTCCAGCAGATCCCGGCGGCGTTCGCCGTCGAGGACGGCCAACCCCCAGTCGTCGAGGATCAGGACATCGACCTTGGCCAGGGCGGCCATGAGCTTGAGGAAGCGCCCGTCGGCGCGGGCGATGGTCAGCTCCTCGAACAGGCGCGGCAGGCGCTGGTACAGGGCGGTGAAGCCCTGGCGGCAGGCGGCATTGGCCAGGGCGCAGGCCAGATAGGTCTTACCCACACCGGTGGAGCCGGTGATGAGGATGTTCTGATGGCCGCGGACCCAGTCGCCGGCGAGCAGGCGACGAAACACCGCCCTGTCCAGGCCGCGGGGATGACGGTAGTCGATGTCCTCGGCCACGGCGGTCTGCTTGAGGCGGGCGCGGCGTAGACGGGTGCTGGTCTGGCGGTTGTGGCGTTCGTCTGCCTCGCGTTCGACCAGCAGGCCCAGGCGTTCCTCGAAGGTCAGGGCCTGGATGTCCGGGGATCTGGGCCTGCTCGGCCAGCGCCCTGGCCATGCCGGTCAGACGCAGTTGGGTCAGGCGTTCGTAGGTGGGATGGTTCAGCATGGTCGATCCTGTCAGTGACGTGTCGAGCACCAGGCCGCGTTTCGCGCTGGTGGAGATCGCCAGCG
>CAVPXP010000049.1:0-174025 GCA_963709645.1 uncultured Gammaproteobacteria bacterium | reverse complement strand
ACGCTTGCAGGTGAAGCCAACGTCAGGCAGATGGACGCTCACGCTTTTGAAAGGCCACGAATGACAAAGCTCAAAGTGACCGGCGGAATCCTGGTGGGTTTCGGAACCCTGCTTGCCGGAGTTGCGATATTGGCCATCTTCGGGGTCTATCCGCTATCCGTCGATTTCTTCGGATTCAATATTGATACGCAGGGCGAGCGACTGGCCTGGATCGCATCTTGGGCCGGCGTGGCTGTCGTTGGATTGTTGCTTCTCTATCTGGCTCGGGCCGGTCAGCGCGGTGAACCCGACTAGCGAGCGCTTGAATCAGGGGTGCGGGTGAGGTGCAGCATTCTCACGGGAAGCCCGGCCAATGAACGTTTCAGTTGGGCGCGAATCGGCGACACTGCCATCAATTCGTCTCCCCGCGTGATTGCAGCTGAAGGACCATCCATGACTCAGGTAGCCGCACTGCTGTACGCCCTTGTCGTAGCCGGGGCGATTCTTTTTCAATTTTGCTGGTTGCCGCCGCACTGGCCGATGTGGGTCGCCTATGCGGCTTTGGCCGTGCAGGGGTTAAGCACGCTTTTGAACTGGATCACCCGATCCCGAGCCGAGACTCCTGTGGGGCCCGGTAACCACCGTGATGCTGGTGTTGGCGGTGTGCGTAGTATTTGGAAGGCAACAGACATAGGTGGCTGCAAATGAAGCCTGGCGGCGCCCAGTCAATCGCTTCTGTCGGCGTCCGCGAAGGGAGAACATCATGAACCCAAGGCCGTTTGCCTTACTCCTGGTATTCTCACTCGTCTGGACGCTGGGCGGGGCCGGCGAACTGTTCGCGGCCGGGCCAGGGACCACACCCAACAAGGAGTTCAGCGACGTTCCGAGCACCGAGACATGGGTCCTGGTGGGGGCAATAGCGGCGCTGGTGATCACCGTCGTCGTGGTGTTGATCGTGAACTCCGGGGATGACGAGGAGGCCGGCGAGACGCAGGAGATCACCGTGTCCGGGATCGGGAAGCCGGCCTCCCCGGAGCGGATCGACCCAGTGCTGATCCTGGGCCGCGGCACCATGGGCTGGCCTGGCCTTTTCCTTCTGAGGCGGCACGTTGTTGCCGCGTGCCTGCAGGTGAAGGCAACGCTTTACGTCAGGGAAGACAGGTCAACAGAACGACCCGCTACAAGACGCTGTACCTGATGGCCGTCCTGGTTCTGGCCGCCGGGGTAGTCGCGATCATGAGCACGACAGGAGCCTATGCCCTGACGCTCGTGTTCGCTTCTGTCGTTCTGCTGGTTCCGGGGCGCATCCAGGGTTACTTCTGGCGCGATTTCTTCCGGGGCCGGCGATTGCTCGGTCGGGGAAATGCACAGGACGCGATACCGTACTTTATGGGCTTCCTGGATCAGCTGGTTGCCCGACCGTGGCTAAGAGGCTCATCTGGCTCAGTTGGGGGATGCACACTCGCGACATCGAGGTCATGACACGGATCAACCTTGGCGCGGCGCTTCTGCTGCTCGGGGAGCTTGAGGCCGCAGAAGACCATTTGCGAACGGCAATGCAGCTCGACCCCGAGTCGCCCCTCCCGTGGCACAATCTCGGGTTGATCCAGACGGAGCGTGGCGACGAAGTGGCGGCAGTCGAGTCGTTCCAACGGGCTCGGGCTCTTGGCTACGTCGGCTCCGTGTCCGACCAGCTCGTCAAGACGGCCGGAGAAGCGCTGGCCCGGCTTGAAGGGCGAGGCACCAGGGGTTGAAGAGCCCCTCGAGGAAGCCCGGCGTCGCCGGCCACGCCGCCGATCACCTCCAACCCGCCCGCGCTCCCTATTCGCACGACCACCCGTCGATCCAGTGGCCCGCGCGCATCCCCACATCGACGTTTACCCTCGACGAGTCGTCGCCACAGCCCAGGGCCAGCAGCAGGATCAGGATTGGGGACAACCGGTGGGCGATTCGTGAGCGCACAATTCCCTCGATTCCGCGGAGCACAAATGGAAGGGCCGCCCATATCGGTCGATGGCGGCCCGCGTTTGGGCCTCTTGTGGATTGCGCGACGGCGAATCGCGACTACGTTTCCGGGATGAAACGCACCATAAGAGTTCTCAGGGTCGTCATGCCCATCGTCGGAATCGTATGTGCCATCGTATTCCCGCCTCGGACGGCATCCTGGCCTGGATGGCGCCGTTGCCGGACACGGTGCAGCAGCAGGTCGAGGATGCGGTTGGTCATCGACTGGACGGCATCATCGTCCATGTCGACCGGGCCGGCCAGGCGCCGGCGTTCCATTGCGCCGGCTGGAAGGACAGGAGAACCGGGTGCCCGGCAATCCGCAGGCCATGTTCAAGATCGCCAGTCTCAGCAAGCTGTACATGGCCGTCGCGGCCGCCAAGCTGGTCAGTGGCGGGAGCCTGGCGCTGGACGACACCCTCGCCGAGCTCCTGCCCGAGCTGGCCGGGAGGATCGAATACGCCGACCGGATCACCCTGAGGATGCTGCTGCAGCATCGCAGCGGCATCCCCAACTACACCGATCACGACGGGTTCGATTCGTCCAGGCCGCCGCAGGATGTCGACGAGGCCCTGGCGTTGATCCTGGACAAGCCGGCGGATTTCCAGCCGGACGCCGACCGCCGCTATGCCAACACGAATTTCCTGCTGATCGGCAGCATCCTCGACCAGGCGCTGGGGTACGGCCATCAGCGATACATCCGGGAGGAGATCCTGGCTCCCCTGGGGCTCACCCACACCTATGGTTCGCTGAGCCAGGTGGATCCGGGGGACGTCGCCGGCGGATACCACCATCCCTACGAGGTGGATTTCAAGGACGTCGAGTACGTGATGCCGAGCGGGGCGATGGTCGCCACGGCGCAGGACGTCGGCGTGTTCCTGAGGGCCTTGAATGACGGCTCGTTGTTGAACATGACGAGCAGGCCGTCTATGCCTCGGTCTACGAATACGGGCACAAGGGCTGGTTGCTGGGGTACCAGAGCATCGCCCGCTACCACGAGGATATTGACGCCGTCGTCGTCCAGTTCGTAAACACAACGGGTGGCGACTCGGAGTTGGTGGCGCTCGTCGTCTACGATCGCATTGTCCGGATTCTGCGCAGGCAATAGATCGGGGTGATGATCATGCTCCAGCCAACAAGGCTCTTGTGCATTTTGGCGATTGTCCTGCTCTCGTGCCCAGCTGTTGCCTCCGCCCTGTCGATCGACATTCCCGAGCTTGCCGGTGCCTACAGCATCGGAGAAGGGGCCGATCCGGAGACCCCTTGGATCCGAACTGCCAGCTTCGCGATTCCCGACAGCATCGGGAGCCTGGAGGGCTTGCGCTTCGTGGCCTCAGGCTCGTGGCAAAACGCAGATACTGGAAACGTGCCGCGATGCCGGCGGGTTCACGGTGTGCGATACGCTGCCGACCTACACGAACCTGACGCTTCGATTGTCCGCCGACGCGTTGGGGGATTGCCACTTCCGGGCCTCGATCGCCACGTACCGAGATCTGGATGGCGACGAGCTCCTGTTCGAGGTGTGCCCCTCGGGCGAAACCGATCTGAATCTGCTGCTGGCCGATTGTTTCCATGAGGCTATCAATGGATAGAAACAGTGAATATGCATTAATGTTCATTTTTTTCAATGCTTGGATAGCCTTCTTTCTCTCGCTTGTGGGCAAGTTGAATTTCCAAATCATATCTTGCGTCGAATATTCGCTTATTCGAGCAGTCTCATGACTCGTCAAGATGATTTTATCTTCTTCGTGCTTTATACATAGCGTATAATCACTTTGTTGTAAAAAATGACGCTGGTGAATAGAACCTTGCGGCCAGAACGTCACGATCGTCGCCGGGCTACCTTCTATAACTTTGATGCCCGTTGTCGTGTTCTGGTACACGTAAACAGAGACGTTATCAACTGAAGGCGAGACATTTCTGAACGCAAAAAAGGCCGCGATATATGGAGACGCGCTCCAATCGAGAAGAGGCGAAGGATATCCATGATGTCTGAGATACGCGAAATATTCAAAGAAAGATGGGTTGAAAAGATGCCAATGCATGTTATGTATTTTAGAAATATTGCGAAAGTTCTCTGGCTTTGGAAGCTCCCAACTCATTCCGGAAAATGTTTCTATTCTCGGTTTAGCGGAATATGTGATTTCATAATACTCGTCCAGGGACATTCTTTTGTTGGTAAACCTTTCTAGGGTTGTTTCTAGTTTCCAAGCACTATCTGATTGGCCACGATAGTAATATGGAGAAACACCGCTTCTTACTATTTCATCTTTTGTCAAACGTTCACGACAACGTTCCAGCTCGACTAAAGCATCTTCATATTCTTCCCAAGAATTAAGAGTCAATTCCTGCATAATCATCTCTTGGCTATGCTATCGGTACATTTGCTGTATCAATAAAAATGGAACCGATAATGAATAAGAGTTCTTCATAAGACACATAACAGTTTTCTTAGACCGACATCTGCGTTGGATGTACTAGACGGACGTCTATGTTAGCGGTACTAGACAGATTCCGCCTAGTATCTAAACTGTGACGGTCACCGCACCCCCTTCCTGCCCTCGACCCCAGACTCCCTTCGGTGCCCGTCCAATGCCGCCCGACACTACACCCATGACTGACAACCCGTCAACCCAAGAGGAAAAGGTCCGCTCCTTCTGGGACCGGTACATTAAAACCGTCCACGAATCAGGCGTGAAGGAGCCGTTCGACCGCTGGATGGTGGTGCGGGCAGAGCACTACCTCGCGGCCCATCCAGGCCGCAGGTTGGCGGAGCAGACCCCGGTGGATGTCGACGCCTACCTCGCGGATCTCGGCCGCAAAGCGGGTCTCAAGGATTGGCAGTTCCGCCAGGCGGTCGATGCTATACGGATGTTATTCGTGCTGGCGGAGGTGGATTGGCTGGAGCGGGTGGACTGGGAGCACTGGCGTGCCTCGGCGCGGGGGTTGGATCCGGACCACCCGACGCTTGCTCGGGACTACCAGCCGGTCCCCGGGGGATGCGGCAGCCGCCGGGGGAGCCGGCGACGTTCGAGGCGATTCGCCAAGCCCATGGCGTGCTCTTGGATCAGGTTGCGACGGCGACCCGGGTGCGCGGCCTGGCGATTCGCACCGAGCAGACCTATCTGCACTGGATCATGCGCTACATCGGTTTTCTCGGGAACGCGGACCCTGCGGAGCGGGGCGCCGACGATGCCGCGGCCTTCCTGGAGTATCTGGCGGTGGGGCGCAAGGTCTCGGCGAGCACCCAGAATCTGGCGCTCAACAGCCTGGTCTTTCTCTATCGCGAGGTGCTCAAGCGGGAGGATCTGGACCTGGGTGCGTTCGCGCGGGCCAAGCGGCCCAGGCGCCTGCCGACGGTTCTCACCCACGGGGAGGTGGCCACCTTGCTGGCGGGGCTCTCGGGCACCCATCGGCTGATGGCCTCGCTGATGTACGGGACCGGGATGCGACTCATGGAGTGCGTGCGCCTGCGGGTTCAGGACATCGACTTTGGCTACGGTCAGATTGCGGTGCGCAATGCCAAGGGCGGTAAGGATCGGGTGGTGCCCCTGCCGGAGCGGTCGGTGGATGCGCTTCGTCGCCACCTGGCCCGGGTGCGGGAGCTGCATCAGGGGGACCTGAAGGAGGGCCTGGGGGAGGTCTATGTCCCAGAGGCGTTGTCGCGCAAGTTCCCCAATGCCGGACGGGATTGGCGCTGGCAGTACGTCTTCCCGAGCGGGAGGCTCTCGACGGACCCGCGCAGCGGTGCGGTGCGCCGGCACCATCTGCACGAGAATGCCTTGCAGAAGGCGGTGAACCGGGCGGCGCGGGAGGCTGGCATCGCCAAGCGGGTGGGGACCCATACGCTGCGCCACAGCTTTGCGACCCATCTGCTCCAGGCCGGATACGACATCCGCACGGTGCAGGAGCTGTTGGGCCATGCCGATGTCTCCACCACCATGATCTACACCCATGTGCTGAACCGGGGCGGGAAGGGGGTGCAGAGTCCGCTGGATGCGTTGGCTTAGGGGCGGCTGTTAATCAGCGCGGCCCCTGGCCGTTGGGGCTGGGCTCCCAGCGCGCAGGAGCGAGGTCGTTCGGGTGGCCTGGGCTGCCTCGGGGCAGGGCGGCCTCAGTCCTTGAGGGCGTAGCGGGCGCCGCAGTAGGGGCATACCGCCTGGCCTTTGTCCTCGATGGGCAAGTAGACCCGCGGGTGCATATTCCAAAGGGAATCCTGGGGGCGGGGGCAGGACAGCGGCAGGTCCTTGCGGCTGACCTCGATGATGGGCTGGGCGGTTGCGGCTTGGGTAGCGACCTCGGTCATGGACGGCTCCTCGGGTGTTGGGACGGGTAAGCAGCGCCGCAGGCTCGTGCGTGATGCTGCTTGATCCTGCGGCTCCTGGCAGGGTGGCCGGGTTGCCGTCCTCGGTCCGGGTTCCGGCTGCCCGGCCGGGACGATGGCCCGCAGACGTTCATGTGGTTTGATTGGATCGCGTTACTAGACCAGCGTCAGCCACTCCGGGTGCTCATCGCGCCGGCCGTGGACCTGGTCGAAATAGAGTCCCTGCAGGCGCTCGGTGATGGGGCCGCGCGCGCCCTGGCCGATGACCCGCCCGTCCACCTCGCGGATGGGGGTCACCTCGGCGGCGGTGCCGGTGAAGAAGGCCTCGTCGGCGATGTAGACCTCGTCCCGCGTAATGCGCTTCTCGATGACCCGCAGCCCGGTCTCCTCGGCCAGGGTGATGACGGTCTTGCGGGTGATACCGTCCAGGGCGGAGGTCAGATCGGGCGTGTAGATGACCCCGTCGCGCACGATGAAGATGTTCTCGCCGCTGCCCTCCATGACGTAGCCCTCCGCGTCCAGCAGCAGGGCCTCGTCGTAGCCGCAGCTCAGGGCCTCTTTCAGGGCCAGCATCGAGTTCATGTAGTTGCCGTTGGCCTTGGCCCGGCACATGGTGATGTTGACATGGTGGCGGGTGAAGGAGGACACCTTGATTCGGATGCCGCGCTGCATGTTCTCTTCGCCCAGGTAGGAGCCCCAGGACCAGGCGGCCACCATGCAGTGCACCTGGAGGTTGTCCGCGCGCAGGCCCATGCCCTCGGATCCATAAAAGCACATGGGGCGAATGTAGGCGGAGTCGAGGCCGTTCTCGCGCACTGCGGCGCGCTGGGCGTCGCTGATGGTCGCGCGGTCGTAGGGGATGGACATCCCAAGGATGTGGGCGGAATTGAACAGCCGCTCGGTGTGCTCCTGGAGCCGGAAGATAGCAGCGCCGCGGTCGCTCTTGTAGGCGCGCACCCCCTCGAAGACTCCCATGCCGTAGTGCAGCGTGTGGGTGAGGACATGGGTGGTTGCCTCGCGCCAGGGCACCATCTCGCCGTCGAGCCAGATGAGGCCGTCGCGGTCTGCCATCGTCGTCATTGCATCACTCCGCGTGGACGCGCGGCCCAGGCGCCGCGCGGTAATGGGATCGGCCGATGGCGGCTCAGGGCAGGTCGCCGTCCATCAGTTCGTGCCAAAGGGCCCGCACCCGCTCGCGTTCGGCCACCAGGCGGTCGTCGGGGACGCGCGTCGGCTCGTCCTGCAGGGAACTGCGGTGGTAGGCCGAGCGCAGGGCCTTGTAGGCATCGGTCAGGTCCTCCGCGGCGCCCGCCGGGAGCAAGTCCAGACCGGCGAGGGTCTCCAGGATGCGAATGTTGTCTGACCACCGCGCCAACCCTGGGTGGACCGAGGCCCAACGCAGGACCGCGTATTGAACCATAAACTCGACGTCGGCAATACCGCCGGCCCCCTGCTTGAGGTCGAAACGCCCGGCGGCGGTTTTATCGAGCTGGGCGCGCATCTTGGCGCGCATCTCGCGCACCTCGCGGCGCAGGGTGACGGGGTTGCGCTCGCGGCAGAGGATGGACCTTCGCACCCCCGCGAACTGCTCCGCCAGCAGGGGATCGCCAGCGATGGGGCGGGCCCGCACCAGGGCCTGGTGCTCCCAGGTCCAGGCCTCTCTGGCCTGGTAGTCGGCGAAAGAGATCAGGGAGCGGGCCAGGACGCCCTTGGCCCCGTCAGGACGCAGGCGCATGTCGACCTCGTAGAGCGCCCCGGCGGCGGTTTGGGTGCTGAGCATGTGGATGAGCCGCTGGCCCAGACGGGCGTAGAACTGCTGGTCGGCAATGGCCTGGGGTCCCGCGGTCATGGCGGTGGCGGAGGTGGCCCGGTGCAGAAAGACAAGGTCGAGGTCTGAGCCGTAGCCAAGCTCGATACCGCCGAGCTTGCCGTAGCCCAGGACGAGGAACCCGGTGTTGGCTCCCACCACCCCGCTCGGAGGGCCGTGACGAGCCACCAGATGGTCCCAGGTCAGGCTCAGTGCCCGGGCGACGGCGACTTCCGCGATCCAGGTCAGGTGGTCGCTGACCTTCATGAGCGGGACCCGGCCGTCCAGATCCCCGGCTGCGACGCGCAGGGTGTTGCCGCGGGCGAACTGGCGAAGGCGGTCCATTTGCTGCTCGAGGTCGTCGGGGTCCACCGTCGCCAGGAGTGCGTCGAGCTCGGCGGTGAGCTCTGGTTTCTCGGGCATGACGTCAGTGCGGCGGCGGTCGAGCAGCTCGTCGAGAAGGATGGGGTGGCGGGCGATCTGAGCGGTGATCCAGGGGCTCGACCCCGTGAGCTGGACCAACTGGGCAAGGATCTCCTGGCCCTCCACCAGCATGGACAGGTAGGCGGTACGGCTGACCGCGGCCTCGAGAATGCGCAAGACCCGCTCCAGGGTGCGGCCCTGGTGCTGGTCCCGTGCCACCAGCTCCAGCATCGGCGGGACGATCAGGGCCAGACGCTCCGCCCCCTTGGTGCTCAGGCCCTTGCGCTCGGCCACCCCGCGGAAGGCGTCAAGCTGGCCGAGGATGGTCTCCGGTTTGAGGAATCCCGCCTGCCCGAGCAGCTCCAGGCTGAGCGGCCTGGCCTGGGCCTGTACATCCGGGACCGTCCCGGCCCAGACCGGGGTCAGGGGGTGGGGCCCCGACCGGGGCTTGGGGCACTCCTCGTCACCCTCCGACCCGTCGACCAGAGCCCCCGGCTTGGGACTGCCGAAGAGCTGATCGAACTCGGCCTGGACGCGGGCACGGTGGGCGTCCAGGACATCCGCCAGTGCGGGCCAGTCAGCGAATCCCATAGACCGCGCGAGCCTCAGGCGGGCCTCTGGATCATTGGGGAGGACGTGGGTCTGCTGGTCCTTCCAGGCCTGGAGCCGATTCTCCACCAAACGCAGGAAACGGTAGGCCTCCATGAGGTGGCCGACCGACTCCGTGGGCAATAGGTCCAGGGCGCCGAGCCGTTCCAAGACCGGCAGGATGGCGCGGATCTGCAGGCCAGGGTCACGGCCGCCGCGGACCAGTTGTAGGGCTTGGCCGATGAACTCGATCTCGCGGATGCCGCCCGGGCCCAGCTTGATGTTGGCGGTCATCCCCTTGCGGTGGAGCTCCTTGACGATCAAGCGCTTCAGCTCCCGCAGCGAATCGATGGCCCCGTAGTCCAGATAGCGGCGGAAGACAAAGGGACGCAGCAGGGCGGAGATCTGCGTTGCCGCGGCGTGCTCCCCTGTCACCACGCGGGCCTTGATCATGGCGTACCGCTCCCACTCCCGCGCCTGGGACTGGTAGTAGTCCTCCATGGCCGCGAAGCTCATGGCCAAGGGACCCGCGCTGCCGAAGGGTCGGAGCCGCGTGTCCACACGGAAGACGAAGCCGTCGGCGGTCTGATTGTCCAGGGCCTGCACCAGGCGCTGGCCGAGGCGGACGAAGAACTGCTCGCAGGTGAGGGGCCTGGGGCCGCCCACCACGGCGCCGTTGTGGGCGTAGGCAAAGATCAGGTCGATGTCGGAGGACAGGTTGAGCTCGCGGGCGCCGAGCTTGCCCATGCCAAGGACCACCAACCCCTGGGGCCGACCCTCGGCGTCCAGGGGCGTCCCCAGCTCGGCTCTGGTCCAGCCTTGCAGCCGTTCCAGGGCCGCGCAGATACAGGCGTCGGCCAGGGCGGTGAGGTCCTCCAGGGTCTCGGCCAAGGGTGCCCAGCCCGCGAGGTCGCGCCAGATGATGCGGACCATCTCGACGCGGCGGAATCGCCGCAGGGTCGCAGCGAGGGCGGGTTCGTCCGGCGCGCCGGACAGGCGCTGGACGAGGGCGTGATCCAGCAGGTCGGGCATCTCGCCCTTTCTGCTGGGGCGGGTCAGGCGCCCGGAGTCGACAAGCTCTGGCAGGAGCTCAGGGTAGCGGATACAGGCCTGAGCTACATAGTCGCTCGCCTCCCAGACCCTCCCAAGGGCGTCGAGTACCTCGGTGTTCCCTGGCACGGCCAGACCCTGTCCGGCCAGCGCCGACTCCCAGGTGGACCGCAGCTCCCCCACACGTGCTTGCAACGTCTCTGCACCCGGCATGCCCCACCCCCTCGACCGAACAGGCGGTTGAGCATAATTGGGGCGGTGGAAAAAGGAAAACCGACCGAAGCTCGACAGGTGCCGAGAATCGTTCACCCCGACTGGATGCAACCTGCACACGCAACTGGCCGTGGCCACGCCAGTGTCAGGGGGGCGGCGGGGTCCAGGCCCCTCAGCCCGAGCCGCCGGGCTTGATGGTCTCGAATCGGAAGGGCGCGACCAGTATGCCCGCCGAGGTGTGGAGCATGACCTTGGCCTCCCAGCCCATGCGCCTGTGCACGCACACGGGGAGCATGCCCTGGCCCTCATACCGGCCAGGCTGCGTCTCCACCAAGCGGATCCGGTTGTATCCCATGTTCATATCCGTGCCGGCAAAATCGACCTCCACCGAGCGCGCTTCGATGCCGTTCAGGTCCGCCACGATCCGCAGGGTCGACAAGGGAGGCAGGGTACGCGGCTCCATGCCGAAGCGGACCTCGCGGCCGCCCGGGAAGCGGGCGGCGCAGGGCTGGGCGCGCAGGTCGCAGGCGGGGTCCAGCGGGGCCGTCGCCACCACCTCCGGGTAGAGCAGGGGCCAGGCCTTGTAGAAGGCGACGGACGCCAGGGCGGCGAACAGGAGTCCGAGGATCACCCAAAGCAGCTTCAGGCCGGGATAGGATCGGACAGGCTGGGCCTTGTCGCATACCGGCTCGATTCCGGGTCCGGTCATGGGCCTTGCTCCCCCCCAGGGATGGTTAAGGCAAGTCGCTGCGCCGGAATAGCACGTAACCACCGAAGGCGCAAAGGGTCCCGAGCAGGACTGGGTAGATCAGCGCATAGGCCATGTAGCCCGCCTCGCCGAAGGTATCCAGAATCACGTAGGCTGAGGGACCGAGCATCACGAGCTCCTGGTCGAGCAGCATCATGGCCCCGGTGCGGAAGACCTGGAGGGGGTTGGCCAGGGCAATGGCCACCGCCGTCTCGGGCGGGAGCTGGTTGCGGATCATGACCCCGAGCAGGATCAGATCGAGGAACAGCAGCAGGGTCAGCCAGAGCACGAAGGCCGATGCCTGCGCCACATCCGCCGAGCGGGCCAGGGTCGAGAGCAGCATACCCAGCCCAAGGAAGCACCAGGCCAGGGCCATCAGGAGCCCGGTGTAGTAGGCAAACAGTGCCCAGGGAACCTCGGCGCCCCGAACGAGGCCCCATAAGACGGCCCCCAGCATGGCCAGGAAGACCGGCAGGAAGACCACCAGGAAACGCCCGGCGAGCTTGCCCCAGTACCAGGCGCCCAGCCCAATGGGCAGCGACAGCAGGTATTCGTAAATCCCCGCCTCGCGGTCCCCCGCCACGGAGCGGACCGTGGTGATGAGGACGAAGACGGGGAGTATGGCCATGGCGAGCTGAATGTAGGTCACCATGAGGCGTGACAGCCCGGTGAAGCCCATGATGCGGGACTCCGTCAGCCCGAAGGCGAAGAGCAGCGCCACCAGGCCACCGAAGATCAGCGTGTAGGCAAAGAACCACTTGGCCCGAAGCGACTCCAGGACGTCGGTGAAGGCGGTCAGCCAGAGGTGGCGCATAGCGGGGGTACCTGAGGCTATTGCTGGATCGAGTCGAGGTAGAGTGCGATCTCGCGTACGGTGCGGACCTCTAGATTGTCGCTGAAGATTGGCATCTTGCGCCCTTCTGTCGGAACCTCGTGGCCGCCATCCGCGGCCGTGAGGACGCGCTCGGTCACGCTGGGGCCCCCGACGCGCCGAAGCACGGTCAGATTGCTGGGCGTGACCTTGAGCAGCTCGACCAAGGGTCCGCGGCCATCGGCGTCCACCCCGTGGCAGTTGGCGCAGAACAGGAGGTAATGGGCCTGGCCGCGTTCCAGGGTGGCCTTGTCCGGAGCGGCGGGATCGGCACCGGCAAGACCGGCCAGACCGGCGCAACCGACGGCCGCGAGGGCCGCTGCTGTGATCATGCTGTTGTACTTCATCTCTTACCTCACATGCATCTGTGGGAGCGGCGCCACCGCCGCGACCTGTTCTCGCCGATGGGTCCGGGGCTGGGGGCGGTCTTGCTGCGGCGGCTCTGCCATGACCCAGTAGGCTCCGGCCTAAGGCGCCGGAGCGGCCTCCAAGTGGCCTCCGTGAACGTTGTACTTCTGCTCGACCTCGAAGATATGCCGCCGGGCGGCATCGAAGCTCAAGGCATCGGGGGCAGGCTCCGTCTGGGCTCCCAGACCGTATTCCATCGGTGTGACCTGGCCCGTCAGGTAGTAGGCCGTGCGGGCGTTGATCCAGTCGCCACTGCGCCAGTCCGTTACCCAGATCTCGGTGTGCGGGTCGTCGCGGAAGGGCTTGTCCTCCAGCCAGACCACCGCGCAACCGATGTCGTCAAAGAAGTGGACCTTGGATCTGCCCTCGGTCGGCAGGACCCGGACCTGGGCGGCGTGCTGTCGGTCCGACAGGACCATGCGGCAGCGATCGCAGGCGTAGCGGTCCCATTTCACATCGGCCGGGCCTGTGCCCGCGTCCCCGGAGCAGGCGGTCAGGCCCCAGCTCAGCAGGGTGAGCAACAGTGCGCCGGCGCCGCGTCGCACCCATGAACGCAGGTCAGGCACCGGCCACCTCTGGGTGCGGAACAGCCGTTTTTGCCTCGTCCATGCGGATGTGTGCCAGCAGGGCCGCGTAGCGAGATAGGACGCCGAGGAAGCGCAGCCGGTCCGGGCCTGCGACCACCCCCTCCCAGGTCAGGCCGGTGGTGTCCCCAGCGAAACCCCAGGCTGCGATGGCGCGGGCGAAGGCCTCGTCGGCCCTGAGCAACCCCAGAGAGCAGGTCAGGCGGCTGGCCAGGTCCACCAGGTCCGCCACCCGGTCGTCGAGGACCACCCGGCCCAAATCCAGCTCGATGACCCGGTTGACGAGTGCCGCCACCTCGTCCAGCCGGTGGCTGGAGATGAGCATGGCGGCGCTGTCCTGCTTCTCGGCGAGCAACTGGAAGAAGATGTGGCGGGCCTCCGGATCCAGGTTGGCGGCGGGCTCGTCGAGCACCAGCAGATCACTGTCGCGGCCCAGGGCGATGGCAATCAGGAGTTTTTGCTTCTGGCCCCCGGACAGCTTGACGAAGGGCTGGCGCCGGAAGCGCTCGGCGTCCAGACCGAGGCGGGCCGCCACCTCGATCATGCGTGCAGGGTCGGCGTCGCAGACGCCCGCGGCGAAGCGTAGCAACTGCCCTACGGGCATCTTCAGCGGCGGCGGCAACTGGGGCACGAAACCGATCCTGGAGAGCACATCGGACCTGTGGGTGCGGGGCTCCAGACCATCCACGGTTACACGCCCGCCGCAGGTGTATTCCCCTAGCAGGCAGCGGATCAGCGTCGTCTTTCCGGCCCCGTTCGAGCCCACCAGGGCAACCCGGTGGCCGCGCTCGATGCCCAGGTCCAGGGCCTTGAGGACATCCACCCTGCCGAAGCGCTTGCTGACCTGCTCGAAGCGAATCATCACAACACCTTGGCCAGCCCCATGACTTTGAAGGTCAAGGAGTCGGTGGGACAGATGTCTACGCAGAGTCCGCAGCGGGTGCAATCCGCCGCCACGTCCACATGGGTGTCCTGGGCCCGCCCCTTGATGGTGATGTCGAGTACATGGGGGACCAGGCAGACCTTGCGGCAGTCCCCTTCGTGGTGGCAGGACTCCATCTTGTACTGCACCCGCACCGGCGAGGTCAGGCCGACCAGGCCGTAGGTCAGGCCGATGGGGCAAATGTACCGGCACCAGGCCCGGCGGGAGACGAAGACCTCGAACAGCAGCAGGGCCAGGACCCAGAGCAGGGCCAGTCCAGGGCCGTAGATCAGGGCGCGACTGGCGATGCCGGTGGGGGAGATGGTCTCGAAGACCGTATAGCCCGTGGCCGCGGTCAGCCCGGCGAAGATCACATAGAAGACGGTGCGCACCCCGCGATGGAAGCGGATGTCTCGCACCCACTTTCTCGCCGCAAGCTTGAGGTGCAGCCACTCAGCCCATTCCGCGATCAGGTGATAGGGGCAGGCCCAGGAACAGAAGGTCCGCCCACCGAGAAGCCACCACAGGATCAGGACCGTGACGGTGCCGATCACCAGGTTGAGCACCACATGCTTGAAGGCCAGCATGACCTGGAGGGCCGAGTTGAGGTCCGCGAAGTGGAAGCCCACTACGCGCGACGCAGTCATGGCCCCTTCGACCAGTTGGACGTCAAACTGATAAGAGACGACGAACAGCAGGTTCACCACGATGAGCGTGATCCAGCGGCGGTTACGCCATTTATGGCGCTTGGCGGTCCTCTCGTGGGCCGCCTCGATGGCCTCCAGATGCTCCTTGGTGAGCCGTTCCTGGGCCTTGCGCTCGTAGATGAACTTGACCTCCTGGGACTGACGCTCTGGCGCAGGGCGCTCGACGCTGAGGCCCAGCAGGTGACGCAGGGAGTCGAGGACGTAGCTCATACCGGCACCTCCGTCACCCGATCGATGTCGATGACGATGGCGGTAGGCTCCACGGGGCAGATCATCTCGCAGACCCCGCAGCCGACGCAGCCGTCCTTGACCACCGGCATCATGCCGACACCGCCGCCGGGCCTGGGCTCCAGGGCGATGGCATGACGAGGCGGGCACTCGTTGCCGATCTTCTCGGCCACCCGGGCGACCTGGCCGGGCTCGGGCGGCTTCTCCGCGGCGCACTCCAGTATCCGGATCTCGATGGGGCACTGCCGCACGCACAGATCGCAGAGGTCCAGGTCATAGGGGTGGTCGGCCACCGGGACCGGGGTCCAGCGGTCCACCTCCGCGTAGCGCAGCTTGCCGGCGAAGTCCGAACCCCGGGCCAGCCCATTGAACCCCTTGCCCTGCATGGCCAGGCAGGCGTCCGGGCGAGCCAGACGGGCAAACCCCATGCGGGTGTCCGCTGGAAAGTTCAACTCGTGGGTCAGGGCACCGGTCGGGCAGGCGAGCACGCACTGGAGCCCGTCGCAGGAGAAGTCGCAAGCCTGGGCACGGGCGTCGATGAAGGGCACGCCAACACCGACTCCATCGGTCAGATCGGCAAGGTAGATGGCCTCCACCGGGCAGACCTGGACGCACTGGCCGCACTTGATGCAGGCAGCCAGAAACTGCTGCTCGTCGAGCAGGTCTTTGAGCGCACCGGGTGGGCGCAAGCGCGCATTTGCCGAGCCGATCAAAGGGGCTAGACCGGCCAGGGATACGCCCACGATACCGACGCCGAGCCCAAGGGTGCGCAGGAATTCACGGCGGTTCTGTTCCCGCCGGACCTTGCTCAGGGGTGGCTTGACCTTCTTTTTCGTTTCTCGTTCGTTCATCGCTGTTTGACCATCGGGCCGGCATCGATCCGCACGGCGGGCCCTACCGATCCGATATGTCCGGCCCGTTCAGAGCGGCCTATGGGTGATCGCGTCATGGTCCTAGTCCCTGCCCAGGGAGCCGCGCAAGGCCCCCAGGGCATCGAAGCCACCCGCGTCCTGACCCGTGGCCTGCGGCTGAGTCGGCGCATCTTCCTCTGCCCCGTCGTCGTCACGGCCGCCGGGCAGGGCCACCTGGGAGTCGGCGATTGCGAGCTTGACGTCGGCGCCCCACAGGGGGCGCTCGTCGCGCACCATCAGGTCCGGTGCCGATAGGGGCGCCAGGCGCTCCAAGAAGTCGAGCACCTCGAGCATGGGCGAGCCCTTGAAGAACTGGGCCGGCGGGACGTCCATCCAGAGCCGATCAGCGTAGTCGTAGAGGGCATAGGGGGTATCGCCGACGCCATCGTTGTCGCGATCGAAGCCCTCGTAGTCATCCCAGAAATTGCCTTCCCAGTGATTGCGGCTGGCGGTCTTGCCGCCCTCCACCACCACCTGGGTGATGTTGCCCTGAAACTTGTTGCCGATGAAGGCATTGCCCTGCCAGTCGTTCAGAAAGCGCACCGCAATGCCGTTGTAGGCGACGAGGTTGTCGCGGATGCGGTTGGTGGTTCCGGGCTGGTACGGGGAGACGTCCAGGTAGAGGCCGACCGCGCAATAGAGCACCTGGTTGCCCTCGATGGTCACGTCCGAGGTCTCCTTGAATCCGATGCCAATGCCCGTCGGGCCGGCGGCATTGGCGATCAGGTTGTTGCGCACGACGACCCCATCGCTGTACATGAGGAAGATTCCCACCGTATTACCCGCGTAATGGTTGTCTTCCACCCGGTTGGTCTGGGAGTACATGAAGTGCAGCGAATAGCGCCCACCGCGGGCGTCGTTGCGGGCGATGATGTTGTCGCGCGAATACCAGACCACCGTGTCGCGGGAGTCACGGATCACGTTGTCCGTCACCTGGTTACGGAAGCTGTACCAGAGCCGGACAGCGTCGCCCCTCAGTCCCAGATCCACGGGCTTGGAGGAAATGCGGTTGCGCCGCACGATATTGTCTTCGGACTGCTGCAGATCGACACCGAACAGGCAATTGTCAATGCGGTTGTCCTTGATTACATTGAAATTGCCGCGCACCTGTACGCCAGCGTCGATATCGTTGTGCGAGTTACCTGAATTGGTGAGACGCAGCCCCTTGAGAGTCGCACCACTGGTCTTGAGCAGTACCACGGTCCCATGGCCGCCGCCGTCGATGGTGACCCGCTCGGCCCCGTCGATGGTCAGGGGCTTGTCCACCACCACGGGCCCGGCATAGGTACCGGGCGCCGGGGTCAGCACAGCGCCCGCTTCGGCGGCGTCTACCAGCGCCTGGAAGGGAGGGTAATTGCCTGGCGCAGCCAAGGCTTGCGCCAAGCCAACCCACAGAAGCCCCCCGAGCAGCGCGCGACAAAGCCCGCCACACCCGGGGCCCATTTTGACCTGTGGGAGCGGTGCCCCCAACGAGGCGCCCCAGGATGGCCCCGAAAGACCAGGGCTCCTTGCAGAACCGCAGGCGTTCATGCTCGGTCGCCGCTCACCCGCCGCTCACCCGCCGCGCAGGGCCTTGCGTCGCATCAGGGCCGCCGCGGCGAGCACGACGCTCATTGCCAGCATCAGCCCGAAGCCGATGGCCGGATAGGAGTGGGTGGCGAACTGGGCTACCTTGCCCTGGCCGAAGACAGTGGGCATGAAGGGCTTGACGGTGAAGGCACCCATGTCGTTCAGGGTATGGCCGTACCACCAGAGCCAGGCCGAGTAGTCGATGAGGAAGAGCAGCGGCAGGGCGATGGGTACCAGCACCAGCAGCCAATAGAGCAGGCCGCCATTCTTGCGTGCACCCCAGAGCAACAGCAGCATGGCGCCGATCAGCAACCAGAAGACCGCGTGGGCGGCCCCGCTCATGGTCTTCGCCATGGGCACGATCTCGGCGGGATTGTTGAAGTAGCGCCCCAGGCTCTTCTCGTAGTGCCAGGCAAGCATCTGGCTGCCGGAGCCGGTCCATGCCTGCTGACCCCCGTGCTGCTCCTGATCCCTCGTGAAGCTGGTCTTGAGGTTATCCAGGTAGCGCTGCTTATCCGGCGCGGATCTTGGTTTCCCTGCGGCAGGCTGCGCCTGGGCCTGCGATGGGGGCATGGACTTGGCCAACTCGGCCTTGAGTCGGGCAATCAGGGCCTGACCTGAGCTCAACTGCTTGGCCTCGACCTCGCCCCCGGACTGGTCCATGGAGGTTACCGTGGCCTGCAGGTAGCCGGCATTCTGGTACTTGAGGCCGCCGGACCCGTAGAAGTAGAGGGCCATCCAGCTGGTCAGCGCGGCGAAGGCCAGGCCCATGACCCCCAGGCGCAGCTTGGGGCTGGGGACGACAAAGCCCACCAGCATGACCCCCAGCATGGTCACCAGGAAGGGCGAGAAGGCGCGCTCGATGACCCCGCCGGCGGCGATGGGGTACATGCCCACATAGTGGTTGATGGTGTCCATCTCGTGGACACAGTCCAGTGCCTCTTCCTCGCTGATCTCGGCCTTCTCGACCTTGCGGCAACCGTTGAAGACCCCGTTCATTTGGAAATGGATGCGCACGCCGTCGGGGAAGGCCTCCGGCGGGTAATTGGGCGCCGTGAGAGAGACCCACCAGACCGGCACGAAGTAGATGGCGACCAGCAGGGCGAGGGCCGCGGCGATCAGGACATAGACCAGCGGATTGGTCTTGCTTGGGGTGACGGCGTTCATGGCTGACCTGGCAACATCATGGAGGCGGGCGTTGGATCGCCCCTGGACGGACCTCTGGAGGCGGGCAGGTTGCGCGCAGCCAGGGGCCCGTGGGAGCGATCAGGTGATACTCACTACTTGAAGTCTGGGTTCTGCCAATCCGCCGAAGGGGCCATCTTGTCCGCCGGGGGCTTGATGCGGGAGGCGTAGTCGCACACCGCCAACAGCTGCTGCTCGGTGAACTCGTGCACCTGCTTGACCATGTCCGGGTTGGCGTTCTTGCGCTGACCGGCCTTGATCTCGCGGAACTGGCGCAGGATGTACTCGTAGTGCTGACCCTGGAGCTTCGGGAAGAACTTCTCCGCGTCTCCCTCGCCGGTCTCGCCATGGCAACGCACGCAGTTGTCCGCGTAGAGCTGCTTGCCCAACTCCAGGTCGGTGCCCGGTCCGACGCCGTTGTCCGGGGTCATGGGCAGTCCGGCCATGTAGGCGACCACATCCGCCAGGGCCTGGGGACCGCCGATGGAGCTGGGCAGGGCAAAGGGGTACATGGTGGGGTTGTTGCGGTTCAGGGCACGAATATCCGCGAGCTGCTTGACGACGACGGTGCCGTGCTGCCCGGCCAGTTGCGGGAAGGTCCCGTCTTTGGTGCCCCAGCCCTCGGGGAGGTGGCAGGCGGCACAGACCTCGTAGACGTCGCGCCCGTTCTCCGGGTCGCCCGTCAGGTGCAGGGCCTCGTCCTTCTCTCCGCCCGCTTCGTTCCACTCGTGCTCGGCCGCCCACACGACGCCTTGAGCCAAGGCGAACGTGAGGCCGACCGCCGTTACCAAACCCTTCACAACCAAATGTTTGCTCATCGAATGATCTCCAACGTGTGACATGGACTGCGCCCCGGCTCTCCGCCTTCGGGCATCGCCCTCGGTTGCCATGGAGGGAGGTCTCTGCCCCGCCCCTAACCTCGCCCATGCTACGCCGCAGCCGGAGATCGGCCTTGACACCCGTCAATTGGCCCGAGGCCTACACCCTGTGGTCCCCGTCACGGGTGACTATTGCAGCGTCGCCAGCCAGTTGGCGACGGTGCGCATCTCCTCTTCCGAGACCAGGTGCATGATCCCCTTCATGGCCGCCGTCTGGCCGTTGTTGCGGGCACCGGTCTTGATGTCGTTCATCTGGTTAAACGCATAATCCGCGTTCTGCCCGGCGATCTTTGGGTAGGTTGGGAGGATCGGCGTCTTGGCGTCCTTGCCGTGACAGGCGACACAGGTCTTCTTTACAAATAGCGTCGGGCCATCGTCGGCCGCCTGGACCGCGGGAGCGAAAGCCAACGTAAGCAGCGGGAGCGCGAATAGTAGGGTCTGATACCTCATGGTGAAACCTCTTCAATTACATTGATTTGTCTTGCCCGGAAAGCGCGAGGGGGGCACCAGGCCCCCCTCGCATCCGGGCCCTCGAAGGGCCGCTATCGCGGTCCTACTGGACCTTCTTGGCCCCGTTCTGCTCCAGGAAGGTCTTGGCGCGCAGACCCAGGTCCGCAGTCTTGACCTGGTACTGCCACCACTGATTGGCCCAGAGCATGGCGTTCTGCCAGTCGCCCTTGGCCGCGGCGGCATCGGCCTTCTCCTTGGACTCCTTGGCAAAGCCAAGCTGGTCGGTGGCATCTTCCACCAGGGCCACGACGGTCGGGAAGTCCTTGAAGTTATGGCTGGTGATGAAGCCCACCACCATGTCGATGACGCCCTGGGTCTCGACGTTGGTCTTGACCTGGGTCTCATAATCGGCCTTGGTATAGGCGACACCTTCCTGCATGGCGGTCGCCGTCGCCTTGAAGCCCTTGGGCTGGACCAGCAGGTAGCCCTGCATCTCTAGGTGCAGCGCGGAGCAGAACTCCGTGCAGTAGTAGGGATAGACACCGGCCTTGTCGGCTTGGATGGTCACGGAGGCGGTCTTGCCCGGCTCGATGGAGAGCTGCACCGCGTGGCCGTACATCGCAAAGCCGTGTACCTCGTCCTCGGCACGCTCCAGGTTGGTCAGGTGGATGGCTACCGTATCGCCCTCCTGGACCTCGATGATCTCCGGGGTGATATGGGAGCGGATGACCGTACCCTTGACGGTGACGGTGCACTTGCCATCGGCGTCGCAGGTGCGCTCGGTCGTCTCGCGGCCGGCGCGGGTGGCGAAGGGGGACTTCTCGTCGGTGCGGCTGTTCCAACCGGACTTGTAGCGCACCTCGGGCTTGAGCTTGTCGGCCTTGATGGCGACCACATAGTGGGGCTCGCCCAGGGGCAGCGGCATGTCGTAGAGCAACTGCATCCGGTCGCCGCTGATGTCGATCAACTGGTGGTTCTGCGGATGCAACGGCCCCACCGGATTGAACCGGTCGATGGCCAGCTTGTTCATGGCTACCAGGTACTTGCCGTCCGGGTTGACGCTGTCGCCCTCCATGGTCATCAGATGGCCGATGTTGTAGTGGATGGATATCTTGTCGAGGACCTTGCCCTCGCAGTAGTCCCACTTGGCCACCATGGAGTCCACATAAAGTGAGGTGTAGGCAACGCAGGGCTTGGAGTCGAACTGGGTATGCAGGGGCCCGAGACCCAGCTCCACCTGAAGCTGCAGGGCGTCCTTCATGGCGATGATGGGGATGCCATAGGGGTCCTTGCCCTCGAACTTACCCTCTTTGATGGCCGCCATGATCTTGTCGAAGCTGTAAACGGAGACGTGGCTGTCGAGCTTGCCGGAGACGACGATCAGCTTGCCGTCCGGGGTCACATCTACGCCATGGGGACTCTTGGGCTCCGGGATCAGGTAGAGGAGCCCCTCGGCGACGGCCTCCTCCATGGGGATCACCACCATGCCGTTACGCTTCTGGAACTTGCCGGCCTTGACCAGCTCCTCGGCCTTCTTCCAGTTGGTCACGTGCAGGAAGTCGGTGTCCTTGGAGGAACATCCGGCCTCGAAGGGCGGGCGACCACGCTCGATACCGCCCACATAGCGCTCGGTGCAGAAGGAGTTGGTGAAGCCCCAGCCGTAGCTGTCCTTCTTGCCCGCGTCGGAGAGGTCCTGGCTGTAGGGCGGCAGCTCGAAGGTGAAGGACTTATCCAGATCGAGACGCCCCTTCTCCTTGTCGAAGGACCAGTAGGTCAGGCCGCCGCGATACTTCTCGTTGAACTCCTCCAGGGGGGCAAATCCCTCGTCGCTATAAGGGGTGGCGTACTGGGTCCCCTCCATGACGAATTCGGTGTTGGGCGTGACGAAGGCCCCGCCGTGCTCGGAACGGAACAGGGGATTGACGACGATCTGCTTGGTCTCGAAGTCCTTCAGGTCGATCACCGCCACGCGCGGGTTGGCCTTGTCGTTGATGAAGACATAGCGCCCGTCGTAGTCGCCGTCGGTCTCGGAGAAGGCCGGGTGGTGGGTGTCGCCGTAGTTGAGGTCCTTGCCGTCGATGCGGCCCTGGGCCAGGACGGCCTTGGACTCGTCGTCGAAGCCATAGCCCTGCCAGGGCTCGGGGGTGAAGACGCCGATGTACTTCAGGATACGCATGGACGGGATGCCGTACACGATCACCTGTCCGCTCTGTCCGCCGGAGCTGAACGCCAGATATTCGTCGCGTCCGCCGGTGGGTGTGTAGGTCTTGGCCGCCGCCAGGATGTCCTTTTCCGTCAGGCCACGGGCCTGCATGACGTCCTGCAGGTTGTCCGCGGACCAGGCCGCGGCGCTCCCGCCGATTGCGAGCGCTGTCCCCAGGGTCAGGGACAGGGCGCGCCCTGTGACTTGTTGCATGGTTAACCCCCAAAGTGTGGTTGACAAGGGCCCACCGAAGACGCCGGTAGGTTGCGATGGGCGGGCGGGCCTTGGCGCTTGGTCTCGGGACGAGCCCCGAGGCGGGAGACGGCGAAGGGCTCGCGTTCGCCCGTTCGCGCGCCAAAGAAGTTTGGCAGCTGTATTGGTGGCGCAACTTGATCTGAGTCAAAGCACCCGTGCGCTACGGGATTTCACACGAATCCATGCTAGACGGGTCCGCGGACGTCTGGGGTAGACCCCGAGGGCAAAGGCGGTTTGCGACGAAAGCGCTTGAGCTAGCGGCAGGAAGACACCGGCGACGCGCGCGCAGCGCCCGGCGGACCGATCGCAGGGTAACCGATGGCCGGTCGGAAGCCGGTTCGGGAAGGGCAGGAAGCACGACGACCGCGATGGTCGACCATGGCAAGAGCGGGAGGGGATGCACGTCCCTGTGCAGGGGGTCCGGCCGGTCAGGCCCGAGGGCCTGACGCAAGCTGGAGGGACTCGACCTTACTTGGCCTCAGCGGGAGCCGGAGCAGCAGGAGCGACCGGGGCAACGACCGGGGGAACGCCGTAGGGGGCGCCGTAGCCGTAGGGGGCGCCATAGCCGTAGGGGGCGCCGTAGCCGTAGGGGCCGTAACCGCCGTAGCCGTAGCCGTCACCGTAGCCGTAGCCGCGGCCATAGCCGTAGCCGCGACCGCGCCCATAGCCGCGGCCACTGCCGCCGCCGCTCATGTTCATGCTGAAGTCGCCGTAGCCGTCGCCCCACATGTCATTCATCCAGTCGCCCATGCCGTCTCCCCAGCCGGAGCCGTAGCCACGGTCACCGCCCCAGGGGCCGCCGCCCCACCATGCGGAAGCGGAGGCAGAGGCGCCCATCAGGACGGCGATAGCAGCAGCGGTAGCAAGCTTTTTCATTTGGTTTCTCCAAAAGTCTGATGTTGTCTGATGCAGCAAGCGAAGGCGCGGGGTTGCGCTTTCGTGGTGCCTATCATATAAGCATTTCATTAAATAACCAATTTGAATTTTCTATCGCGCAACACGCCGAGATAGTCTTGGTCGGCCACTGATCCGTCAGCGACCTCCACCGCGCCCCGCGGTCGCATTTTGCAACTCGTGCAGTTTGCGTGCAACCCGTTGTAGATCCTGCCAGACAAGCCCCTTTTGCTCCGGCGAGCGCAGGAGATAGGCCGGGTGGTAAGTGACGGCCAGCGGGGTCCTGTCGGGGCCGAACTCGAACCATTGGCCCCGAAGCCGGCCAACGGCTGTACCGGTGCGCAGGAGGTTCTGGGCGGAGACGCGCCCAACGGACAGCACCAAACTGGGGCGCACCAGCTCGATTTGGTGCAGTAGGAAGGGCTCGCAGCGCAGCGCCTCATCGGGGCTGGGGTCGCGGTTGCCTGGCGGATGACACTTCAGGATATTGGCGATGTAGACCTGCTCGCGGCGCAGCCCGATGGCGGCGAGCATGAGGTTGAGGAGACGGCCGGCCCGTCCGACGAAGGGCTCGCCCGCTCGGTCCTCGTCGACCCCCGGCGCCTCGCCGACAATCATCAAGTCGGCCTCGTGGTGGCCGACCCCGAAGACCGTCTGGGTGCGGGTCTCACAGAGCCCGCAGGCGCGGCAGGAGGCAACCTCGTCCCTCAGCGTGTCCCAGTCCATCTTAGCGGTGGCGGCCCTGGGGGGCAGGGACGCCGAAACGGAGGATGATTCAGACGCAGGCGTATCCGGCGACGGTGCCTGTGGTGGGTGCAATCCCACCCCCGGGGTTTCTGATCTGAAAGCTCCGTGGACAGCGTCCCCGTCCGATTCAGCAGTGATGTCCTGGGCGTTGCAGGCTTGGGCCCTGGCGGTGAGGCTGCCGACCGTCGCTCGCGACCGCCACACCTGCACCCCCATGGCATGCAGGTAGCGGCGCCGCCGCTCAGGGTCCATGCCCATGCCTAGACATCCCCGGTCTGGGGGTGCGCGCGTTCCAGGGGCTGCAGGACCTTGTTGCAGGCATTGATGTAGGCCTTGGCGGACGCGATGACGATATCGGTATCCGCCCCCTGGCCATTGACGATGCGTCCGCCCTTCTCCAGGCGCACCGTCACCTCGCCCTGGGCGTCGGTCCCGCTGGTGATGGCGTTGACCGAGTAGAGGCGCAGCATGGTCCCGGTATTGACGATGGACTCGATGGCCTTGAAGGTCGCGTCCACGGGCCCGCCCCCGAGGGCCACCCCGGGCTCCTCCTCCCCGTCCACCATCAGCACCACCTCGGCGCGCGGGGTCTCGCCCGTCTCGGAGCAGACCCGCATGGAGACCAGCTTGACGCGCTCGTTGCTGGCGTCGAGGTTGGCGTCGGTCACCAGCGCTTGGAGGTCCTCGTCGAAGATCTCGTGCTTCTTGTCCGCCAGGTCCTTGAAGCGGGAGAAGGCCGCGTTGAGTTCGTCCTCGGACGAGAAGGTCACCCCGAGCTCCTGGAGCCGGCTGCGCAAGGCGTTGCGGCCGGAGTGCTTGCCCAGCACCATGCGGTTCTCGCTCCAGCCGACGTCCTGGGCGCGCATGATCTCGTAGGTCTCGCGGCTCTTCAGCACGCCGTCCTGGTGGATTCCGGACTCGTGGGCGAAGGCGTTGATGCCGACGATGGCCTTGTTCGGCTGCACCGCAAAGCCGGTGATGCCGGACACCAGACGCGAGCAGTTGACGATCTGGGTGGTGTCGATGCGGGTGTTGCAGGGGAAGAGGTCGCGGCGGGTGTGCACCGCCATGACGATCTCCTCCAGGGCCGCATTGCCGGCGCGCTCCCCCAGGCCGTTGATGGTGCACTCCACCTGGCGCGCGCCGTTGCGCACGGCGGCCAGGGAGTTGGCCGTTGCCAGACCCAAGTCATTGTGGCAATGCACTGAGAAGATGGCCTTGTCGGCGTTGACGACGCGCTCGCGCAGCGTCTTGATGAGACTGCCGAACTGGTCAGGGATGTTGTAGCCGACGGTATCCGGGATGTTGACCGTGCGGGCCCCGGCATCGATCACTGCCTCCAGGACGCGGCACAGGAAGTCGATTTCCGAGCGCCCGGCGTCCTCCGGGGAAAATTCCACATCGTCCGTGAAGCGGCGCGCCCGCTGCACCGCGCGCACCGCCTGCTCGACCACCTGGTCCGGGGTCATGCGCAGCTTCTTCTCCATATGGATCGGAGATGTAGCGATGAAGGTGTGAATGCGTCCGGCATTGGCCCCAGCCAGGGCCTCGCCGGCGCGGTCGATGTCCTTGTCCAGGGCGCGGGCCAACCCGCACACCCGGCTGTCGCGCACCGCCTCGGCCACGGCCTTGACGCCTTCGAAGTCGCCGGGGCTGGCGATGGGGAAACCGGCCTCGATCACATCGACCCGGAGTTTCTCCAAGGCTTTGGCGATGCGCACCTTTTCCTCCTTGGTCATGGAGGCTCCGGGGCTCTGCTCGCCGTCGCGCAGGGTGGTGTCGAAGACGATCAAATGGTCTTGTTGGCTCATGCTTTCGCCCATTGTCCGGTCAGTTGTCTCGCTCATGGGGGGCCTCACGTCGCCGCGGCGGCTTTGGCTCGGCATCGGGCTCAAAACCGGGCGCAGTCGCCTGGATTGCTCAGTCTTGTTGGATTGTTGCGTGAATTGTGCCCCCGCCGGGGCTTGATTGCGTGTTGTGCCCGTCAGGGCAGCAGCAGGCCGGGCAGGAGCGAGCCGAGTGGAAGCGAATCGGCGAGTAGGACCGCGCGCAACGACGGACCCCGTCCCAGGCGGGAAGGGTGGGCGGTGCGGCGCACGACGGTCTGCAGGGCGATGGGGCTCATGTCGATCCAATGTTGGTGACGGCCCGAATATAACCCAAGCCCCGCGCGGGTGCCAAGGGGATGATTCCGGCGGGCGTGCGGGGTTGGCTTGGTCGCTGGAGTGCGTGCCGGAGGCGGCCTGATTGGGCGACCTTGTCCCTATCGGGGGCCGCGCGCCCTCATCCCTTGTTCGGGGGAGGCGCTCGGGGCCGTTAGAGTCAGTTCGGCAGGCGGTGCAACTCGAACATCGGCTTGCTCTCAGGCCCGGCGCGATGATTCATCGGGTTGAGATAATCGAGAGAAAGGGTCGGGCGTACCTTGAGTGACAGCAGAGAAGGGTCGAGGTATTTCTTGAGCAGCCGCCGCCCCTTGCCGCCGTAGCTCAGGCGCCGCAGGGTCGCGACCTTGCGGACGACCTCGTCGGTGGGCTGGGTGCCGCCGTTCCTCTTGTAATGACGGACAACGGCATCGGTGTAGTCCAGGGTCTCGGCATAGGTCACATTGTTGTTGGTGCGGTCGACCACGCCCTCGCCGGCGTTATAGGCCATGATGGCGCGCCCATAGTCGTTGCCGTATTTGTCCAGCAAGCGCTTTAGGTGGCGAACTCCGGTCTTGATGTTGACGCCAGGGTCGAACAGGGCATCCGTGCTCGCTACGCCGTAATCGGCCGCGGTGGCGGGCATGACCTGCATCAGGCCAACGGCACCGGCATCCGAAACGGCGCGCGGATTGTAAGCGGACTCCGCTGCGACCACCGCGTGCACGAGGGCCTCCTCGACGCCAAGTTGCTTGGCGGTGCGGTCGATCAGCGATGTCACCTCCGCCCGGCTGGCCCTGGGGCCCTCAGGTGGGACTGGCTTCTCGGCGGGGGCCTTGACCTCGGCGGTGGCGGCATCGATCGCCATGGTGCTTTCCGCTGTCCGCGCAGCACCGGAATCGACCTTGGCCCAGGCGGTGGGCTGGGCCAAGACGGCCAGGACCAAGCCGATCAAGATGGAAGGGTAAGGCTTGCTCGGATGCATGCACGGGCTCGCGTGGCTGCTCTCGCCCCGTCTTTTACCAGAGCCCGAAGCCCGGCGCCAGCCTCTACAAAGTCGTATCCCGGTGGAAATAACAGTGGTGCAGCTGGCCCTGTGTCGCTTGGCGGTCTCGATCGAAGCCTCGCTAGAGATTGTGCTCGATCTCGTCCTCCAGCGGGACGCCGACCAATTCCAGCATTGCACCGGTGATCGCTCCGCCGACCATGCCGCCGAGGAATCCCGTGGGCATGGTGGCAAAGAGGTGTTGCATCTCCTGGGCGAACGATTTGCCCAAGCCCGCCGTCTCCGGTTCCGGTCATGATCGCCACGGCAGCACCGACAACAGCGGCGATGACACCGGCAACCACTGGCGTTCCAACACCCTGAGGCAGCCAGGCGAAGACGCCGCGCAGAATGTGAGGGCGCGTGAGCTGGAACAGGCCGCCAACCAGGGCCACGATCCCTGCCGCAACGACGAAGGGCCCGACCGGTTGGCCAACCAGGCCAAGGACCCAACCCATCACGGCACCTGCGACGCTGCCGGCCAGGAGCCCGGTCAATATCACCCCCAGAGGACGTGCATTGCCGGGCAGGACCCAGGAGTGGAACAGTCCGACCACGAACCCGGTGGCGGCGCAGACTCCAGCGATCACCGGCAGTACCACTGGCTGTCCCCCGACCATCAGGGTCCCAATGGAGCCCAGCATCCCCGCCATGGCCCCGATCAGGGCGACGGGCATGGAGCCGTAGAAGGCGGAGGTTGTCATGGCCGCGATGGCCCCGCCTACGACCAATGGCTGCCAGCCCTGGAGTCCGAGCGCGAGGAGGACCTCGTGCAGTCCAGTGAAAATGGCCCCAAAGAGGCCCCCGGCAAGGGCCCAGACCACGGCGGTGATAGAGATGGCGGCGACTTTACTTTTCATGGTGTCAGATCGACATAGCCGGAATCTCGGCAGGGTTGAGTCTAACGTAATCCGTGCCGCCGTCCTCAGTTAATCTCAGCCCATGGCTGCGCGGGGTCCGTGGTATCGGGGGTGGCGTTGGAGGAAACGGCCGCCACATTAGGAGGTCTGACGGAGATGTCTTGTTGCGGGTCTCGGTTATGCTGCGCGGGCGCCGGGCGTTTCCTCAGGGTGATGTCGTTCTCGAATCTGGAATTCTGGCGGGGCTGATGGCTGGCGGCGGCTTTGTTGGTGTGCTCTTCGGCTGGAACTGGGGTGCGGGTCGGTTCGCGACGCGCTTCGGGCATCTCGTGGCCATGGTCCTGGCCCTGTCCTTAGGCGGCGGGTGCGCGGTGCCCCTGAGGTCCCCGCCGGCACCGAAACAAGATGTGCGGCCAGCGCCGGTCGAGCTCGACCGCGATACCCTGCTCAATGAGGTGGCGGCCTGCTACATGCTGCGCGTCTCCCAGGCGCGCGACGTGCGTGCGACGGATCCCGCCGTTCTGGCGGCCCTTGATCGCTATCGGGTAACGCCGGAGCAACTGGCCGAACGGGCCAATGTACTGCTGCCCCTGGCTAGAAGCGAGCGTCAGGCCTTCGCGAAGGTCGGCGCGCACGCCTGCGCGCAGCTCGCCGAGTACACCGGCGTTCAGTCCCGCCTAGTCAGACCCAAGGCGGCTGAGGTGGCGGACGTCAGCGGGGTTTGGGTCCGCTACGATGGCGATATATCCACCGGCCTGGCGAAACAGCTTGCCGCGCTTCTGCGGAAGGAGCGTGCCGTCGGGCTCATCATCAACAGCCCCGGGGGTAACGTCGACGAGGCACGCAAGCTTGGCCGTTACCTGCGTGCCAACGCGTTGGACGTCGCAGTTGACAAGGTCTGCGCGTCCGCCTGCATCGACATCCTGGCCGGCGGGGTCTCGCGCTACATCACCCCCGAGGCGCGCATCGGTATCCACCAGAGCAGCGCCCCGAGCAGCGTCGGCAACCACAATACGGGCCAGTCCTATGTCGCCGGCTCCGCCTTTTATCTGCGTGAGATGGGGGTCGACCCAGAAGTCGCCCTGGCAGCGGCCAGCGTCCCGCCGAACAAGATGTATTGGTTTTCGACCGGCGAGGCGATCAAGACGCGACTGGCTACGAGCCTGATTCGCAGCATCTAGGGAAACGCTGATTAAAGCGTTTCCCGTGCGGGCCACGGAGGGCCCGGCATTTCCAACGGCGCTAAGCCGTTGAAAATGGAGCGCTCCACGAGTCGCGCCTCGGGGAGCGCGAGCTGATTCAAGCCAGGGATGGCTTTAATCAGCATCTCCCTAGCGGTTGGTCAGTCCTGTGCCGCGCCTGCCCCCACCGGCACCACTGCCGTTACCCGCGCAACACCTTTGTTGAGCATCCACCGGACCTCCAGGTCATAGAGACGCATGACGAAGGCGTCGCGCTCCGGGTAACGGTCCATGTACCCCGGCCGCGGGTCCTGGTGCAGCATCTGCTCGATCAGCAGGCCGCACCTGACGCTTGCCGTCCGGATCGACCTGGGCGATTTGCAGGAGGGCCTCATCGGCGAACGCGACCTCCCAGGCGCTCATCGGCGACTCCTGGGCAAAACCGCCGCGGGCGTGCGGCAGGGCGTCGGCATAGGGGACGTAGGGCTTGATGTCGAGGATCGGGGTGCCGTCCAACAGGTCCGCCCCGCGCAGGCGCAGGGCCAGCCCCCGGCGGTCCCGCTCCAGCCCCAGGAACTCCACCGCCGAGAGGCCGATGGGGTTCGGTCGATAGGGCGCGCGGCTGGCGAAGACGCCGACCTTGCGCCGCCCGCCCAGGCGGGGCGGCCGTACACTGGGCCGCCACCCCGCGCCCAGGCAGGTGTGGAAGACGAAGATGAGCCAGAGGTGCGAGAACCCCTCGATCCCGTGGAAAGCCTCCTCCCGGGCATAAGGCGGCAGCAGCTCCAGCCGCGCCTCGCCCGCCGTCACCAGCCCGCTCTGGCGCGGGATGCCGAAGCGGTCCGTGTAGGGCGAGCGGACGTGGCCGATGGGGTCGAAGGACAGGGTCACTTGGTCTCGGCGTATGCCTTCGCCACCCGCCTGACGTCGTCCGGGGAGATGTCGTAGACCTTCCGAATGAGGCCGATGCGCTCGTCTGGGTCGACACTGCGGGGCAGGCCGAGGTGCGTGACCAGGTACTCCAGCGGGACCCCGGTCGACTCCGCGACCTGGCGCAGGGTCATGGACCCGCGAATGGACTGGACGCCCTCGGCTTCGGGTTCGAGGTGCTGCTTCGGCCGCCCGTCCTGCGGCGCCTGCGCGGCTTCCCCCTCTTTTTGTGTCAGGGGCGCATGCCCTGCCAAGGCCGCCTCCGGAGATTGCTGGGATGGGTGCGCCGGGCCTACCGGCAGTGACAGCCTGGTTGACTGGCGCGGCTCGCCGGTGCGCTCCACCGGCGCCAGCAAAGGCGCGGCCGCGATCCCCAGCAGGCCGAGCAGGCCGACAACGCCGAGGGCGACCCGGATACCGGGTGCCTCGGAGCGCTGGCCCCTGACCATGGTCACCACCCATCGCCAATGCAGCACGATGTGCAGGGCGAGCGTGCCCAGGAGCAGGACCGCGACCCAGAAGTGGACGTTGCCCCACCCGTGACGGTCGAGCCCCCAGAGGGTTGCGTACCGACCCGACCCCGGCGGCAGCACATAACGGCTCAGGACGCCGGTCGTGGTCAGGAAGACGAAGGCACCGAATGCTACTGCATCGATCAGGAAGTTCAGTCTTGGGCGATTCATCTTGCCCTCTGTTCGATGCACATGGGGTCGCGCGCCCCCTTTTTTTTTCAATTCGCAGTTGGTAGGTTGGGGTGAGGAACGAACCCCAAGCGAAGGGCTGCTCGACGTTGGGGTTCGCTACCGCTCACCCCAACCTAGGGGCTGGCTAAATCGCGTCGTTGGGCTCGAGAGCGGCCAAGTCCAACGGACGACTGAGCCGTCCGACACTCGAGCGCTCCACGAGTCGCGCCTCGGGGAGCGCGAGCTGATTCAAGCCAGGGATGGCTTTAATCAGCATCTCCCTAGGGGCTGGCTAAATCGCTCATGTTTGGCGACTCTGAGAACGTGTGAAGCAATGGATGACTGACCTCCGACACCCGGCAGCACCACTTGATAGATTTCAAGAATGCTCTGCATCGGGGTCATTGTTGGAAGGTCGCGAGCATCCTTTCCTGATGCAGAGACCTGCTTGCCTCGTCCTTTCCATGCATGTAGTGGCTGGGTAACTTCGCACCCGACCCATGCGTTTACCTCGCTCCATTCATAAAGGATTGCAGCGAAGAGCCTCGCCGCATAAGAAATTGAGTGGCCATTGCGGAGAGCAAAATGCTTGATAGCTTGGAAATGTTCGTACTCCAACCACCAGGCGCCATTTGCACCTTCAGCTGGGGTGCGCGCTTTGTTTGAATCGTAGAAGCGATACAAAATATGCCCTTTCTGAATTTCAAACGGGCGAACCATGCTCATGCCTTTCCGGGCTATCGAATAGCCATCGGAAAGGTAGTGATTATTGTAGAACTCCATACGATATCCCTCCTGCTCAGTTGGCAAATCTGGTTTAGGAGAGAACCCCAACCGAATTACTGCTCGATGTTGGGGTTCGCGACCGTCAACCCCAATCTCAGGACTGCCGCCGTAGCGATAGCGGAGGTCGCCGTGAGGCGTCGGCGTTTGTGCAATTGTTGGACACGCTATAGCTCGTCGAGCGAGCATTGCTCAGAAAGTTCCTCCAAAAACTCAGGTTTTAGAAATCGAAGATATGACCCCACTTCCTCAATCTTGGTCTTTAGATCAGAGAAGGCGATCCAGAAACTCAGGCTTCAGAAAACGGAGGTACGAGCCCACCTCCTCGATCTTTGTCTTGAGGTCAGAGAAGGCGATAAATCGGCATATGTCCGAAAGTGGTGGACTAAGATGGCTAAACGTCGGCCGGTTGATCTCCATAAACACTTTCTCTCTGCGTTCATCTGGTGCGACCAAGTATAACGGTATGTTTAAGTTGGGCTGCATTGCAGTCAAATCCGACATACGAAGAAGGCCGGAATAGATTGATGTCGTGCTTTCGACCTCGAAGGCCGCTACGATGGAGTTTCCTTTAAGCCACAGGACATCAATCAATTCAATCGTTCTGTTTGTAGCATCATCGAATTGCAAGGGAAGAGCATCTTTAATCCGCGGAAATTCCCCTAGGCATTTCCCATTGCACGCGCTTCCCCGGTCGTTCCGAGCTACCCAAACGTCGAAGCCCATGTCGGCTCCGAGTCTTAGAAGAAGTGCTTGTATTTCTGTATGCTCGGTGGGAGACGCTTCCGTTACCTTTGGTTTGGCGATCAATGGCAGCTCTTCGTCCTCGGGAATTGTGACTGCCTTCTTGTCTTTGCCGACGAATGAACGTGGTTTTCGTGCCAGCTTTTTCTGGTCTGTCGGGAGTTTCTTTGGATGCTGCTCTGCATAGCGAAGGGCTTCAACGACAGCATCGCCGTCGGCTTGAGACCACTTCGCTGGTGATCCTCGGAACGCACCAGTCCAAGCGTTCCTCGATTCTGAAATTAGGAAGCACGACAGTTGGTCACGGAGGTCGTGAACGGAAACGCCATACTCAGGACCAAGCTCAAGCAACGGTTTTACTGGGAGACGGCACGGGAAGACCTGATCGTTCCAGATCGACGTCTCATCCTGAAACGGCTTCCCGGTAACTTCCAGCAAACCAACAAATCGGGAAATCCCCGTGAGGTAACAGAGGAAGATGTCACCCTCCTTGATTCGCTGAACCGTTTTCCAACGGGTTTCACGGAAGCCGCTCACATTGCTTCCTGCGGCACGAAATTCGTTCCACGTAACGCCGGTAAATAGATCAAGCCAATAAGTCACGGCGTATATTTCCTTGCTTTGTCCAACCCAATTTCGGCGGACGAACGGTCTCGATAAATTGGGAGCCAGCGTCCAGTCGGCCACAATTCTTTCGCTCTGTCAATTGGTTAGAAGCGTTGCTCCGGGTCTGCCTTTAGTGTCTTGGGCGGCGAAGTGGCCTGATAAAGCACTAACGGTGCAGGTTTGGCCGCACGTCTCCGCAGGCGCACGAGCGGATGCTTGGCTGATACAGCGGGTGAGGCAGCTCTTAGGCTCCGAAGTGCGGGTGAGCGAGTCGTGGTATTCGGTCCGCGGAGCAGACGCTACCCGGTCACAATCACCCGCAAAGCATCGAGACGCGGGTGGGTGTGGGCCAGGTGGCGGGTGAGCTGCTCCCGGCGGTCTTCGAGGTGGGCGATCTCCTCGGCCCGGACCAGGGGGTTGACCGCGGCCAGGGCCCGCAATCGGTCCAGCTCCTCCCCCAGGAGGCTCTGCATCCGCGCCTGGGCGTCGTCCCGTAGCCGTCGCCGCGGCCGCCTGGGCCAGGGCCTCGCCGCGCTCCAGCATGGCCGTCAGGCGCGCGGCCTGGGACCGGATCACCGCCGTGGCGAGCTTGCGGTTGCGGGTCAGGCACTCGCCCCGCAGGGCCTCGTGGGGCAGGAGAGCGGACAAGTCCCGGCCCGCTCCGTCGAGCACCAGGCGCAGGGCCGTGGGGGGCAGGAATCGCCCCACCTCCAGGGCCGGCGGGGCCGGGCACTCGGCGATGTAGACCGCCTCCAGCAGCACGGTGGCGGGCTTGAAGCGCGGGTCGCGTACCAGGGTGATGGCCGAGGCCCCGAGGTCGGAGCCGGTCAGCAGGTCCATGGCCCCGCGCACCATGGGGTGCTCCCAGGTCAGGAAGGCGCGGTCCTCGTGGGCGAGGGCGGCGGCGCGGTCGAAGGTGGCCGTCATGCCGTCCTCGGGCAGCTCCGGGAAGTGCTCCTGGAGCATGTGCGGGCCGGGGCGAACTACCACGGCGCCGCCCGGCCCCGGCTCGTTCTCGATGCCGAAGAGGTCCCACACCCGGCCGATCCAGTCGGCCACCGAGCGCTCGGCATCCTGCCGCTCCACGGCCTCCACCAGGGCCGCGGAGACGTCGCGGCGATGGGAGTGCAGCTCCAGGAGACGGTCCCGCCCGGCGGCCAGCTCGGCGTCGATACGTTCGGTCAGCTCCCGGGCGCGGCCATCAGGGCGTCGGCGAGGGACGGGTCCGCCAGGGCTGCGTGCAGGTCCGGCCCGAGCTGGGCGAAGACCGCCGGCGCCGCGGGGCAGGGGGCGCTCAGGGCCCCGAGCCCCTCGGCGTACCACCGATACAGGGTCTCGCCCGGGCCGCCGGCGAGATAGGGGACATGGATGCGCACCGTCTCGCGCTGGCCGATGCGATCGAGGCGCCCGATGCGCTGCTCCAGCAGATCCGGGTCCAGCGGCAGGTCGAACAGGACCAGGTGGTGGGCAAACTGGAAGTTGCGCCCCTCGCTGCCGATCTCCGAGCAGAGCAGGATCTGGGTCCCGTCCTCGGCGGCGGCGAAGTAGGCCGCGGCGCGGTCGCGCTCGACGATCTCCATGCCCTCGTGGAAGACGGCGGCGTGGATGCCGGCACGCCGCAGCAGGGCCTCGCGCAGGTCCAGTACCGTCTGGGCGCGGGCAGCGATGAGCAGCACCTTCTCGGGGCGTTGCGCCCGCAGGGTGGCGATCAGCCAGTCGATGCGCGGGTCCAGGTCGGCCCAGCCGGCGCCGAAGGCGGCTTCCGGGGTTAGCCCGGCTCTCGCCCGTCAGCTCCGCATAGGCCGGCGGGCACTGGCAAGGGGTAGGCGACGGGTTCGCGCCCCGGAAACCCGGGGATGGCGGCGCGGGTGTTGCGGAACAGGACCCGGCCGGTCCCGTGGCGGTCCACCAGGCGCTCGCAGACCTGCTCGGGGGTCAGCCCCTGGGTGTCGCCGGCGAGGTCGTGCAGCAGGGCCTGGTCGGCCTCGTCCAGGGGTACAGCCATCCAGCAGGCGACCGGCCAGGGCCGCCACCTGGGCGTAGTGGGGCTCCTCCTCCAGGAAGGTCTCATAGTCCTGGAAGCGATCCGGGTCCAGCAGGCGCAGGCGCCCGAAATGGCCGGCCCGGCCGAACTGCTCCGGGGTCGCGGTCAGGAGCAGGACCCCGGGGGTGCGCGCTGCCAGGGCGGCCACGAGGTCATATTCCAGACTGGTCTCGTCAGGCGACCAGGCGAGGTGATGAGCCTCGTCCACCACCAGTAGGTCCCAGTTCCCTGCCAAGGCGCCGCGGGCGGCCTGGGGATCCGCGGTCAGCAGGTCCAGGCTGCACAGGACGCACTGCTCGGCCTGGAAGGGATTGGGCTCGCCCATGGAGGCGAGGCGCTCCCGGTCGAACAGGGCCAGGCGCAGGTTGAAGCGGCGGCGCATTTCCACCAGCCACTGGTGGAGCAGGGGCTCGGGCACCAGGATGAGCACCCGGCTGGCCCGCCCGGTGAGGAGCATCCGGTGCAGGATGAGCCCGGCCTCGATGGTCTTGCCGAGCCCGACCTCGTCGGCCAGCAGGACCCGCGGGGCATAGCGCCCGGCCACCTCGGCGGCGATCTAGAGCTGATGCGGGATGGGCCCGATGCGTGGCCCCACCAGCCCGAGCACCGGCGAGGCGGCCTGGCGCATCCCGGCCAGCCAGGTCTCCAGGCGCAGGGTGAACCAGAGATCCCGGTCGATGCGCCCGGAGAGCAGCCGCTGCTGGGGCCGGTTGAGGTGCAGGTGGTCGTCCAGCTCGGACTCGGGCAGGGTGCAGGGGGTGCCGTCCAGGTCCTCGCACGATACGCAATCAGGCCGGCCGCCGACCTCCCGGGCGCGCACCGTCAGAACCCGCCCGGCGCGGTCGCGGATGCGCTCGCCAGGGTCGAGTTCGACGCGCGCCAGGGGGGCGTTGCGCAGAGCGTAGAGGCGGGTCTCTCCGGTGGCGGGGAAGGCGATGTGGACGCAGCGCTCGTCAACGCCGATGACCTGACCCAGGCCGAGGTCTCCCTGGGTCTCGCTGAGCCAGCGCTGGCCTGGTACAAATGGGTGCATAGGTGCAGTCTGGGTTTGCGGAACAGCCGCTCATGGTACCCGCGAGCGGCGTCCAGTTCTCCCTCCATGCGGCCAGACAGCGCTGAACGCTCAGGCCCGCGGCAGCGCGGGCCGACCAGGCGCGGGGCGACTTCGCTGCTTCCATGGGTCCAGGATACCGTTCGCCCGCCGGTCTCAATCCCTGGCGCGACACCGTGTTGCCGTCCTGAGGGCGAATGGCTCGCCGGCGGGCCGAGCGCCTGTCCGACCCGCGTCGATCCCTGCGGCCGGGAACCGCTGTGGCCTGGAGTAGCCGCGGTCTCTGGCTGCCGCATCGGATCCGACCCGAATCGAGGTTCTGAATCCGCAGCCGGGCCCGTTTGGCATGCTGGTCGCGGTGCTGTTGAGATATGATTGCGCCCTGGCATTAGGGGGACGCTGATTAGCGCGTTTCCCGTGCGGGCCACGGAGGACCCGCCATTTTCAACGGCGCTAAGCCGTTGGAAATGGAGCGCTCCACGAGTCGCGCCTCGGGGAGCGCGAGCTGATTCAAGCCAGGGATGGCCTTTATCAGCATCTCCATAGCGAAGTATGGCGTTGGTAGGCATAGTGAAACACGTATACCTTCATATTGGTCTGGAGAAGACCGGAACCACATCCCTACAGGTCTTTCTCAAGACCAACGAGTCTGCGCTCAGGGCGAAAGGCTTTTCCTATCTCTGCGACGATGCCAAGCCCTACTTCCAGCAGATTGGGCACTTCCCAATTGCAGCATGCTTTTCTCCCGCGTGTCCGGACTATGTATTACCGACAAAATTTCTCCCCGCCCCCGAGGTGCTTGGCGAGCTCCGGCGAGACATTGTCCGGTGTCGCGAACACGTTATTCTCTCATGCGAGCACTTTTCCTCGCGGTTGCGTGAGGCAGATGCTCTACAATCCATCCGTGATGCGTTGCCTGATCGCAGTGTAAAGGTCATATGCTACCTCCGAAGGCAGGATGATTTTGCGCTCGCGGCCTACTCGACTGCGGTGCTATCGGGCCGCCGCAAGCCGTTTCGTGCGGATCAGGTGACTGCCAAGCAACGGTATTACAACTTCCGCGACACCCTGGAGCTTTGGGGCTCTGTGTTTGGGCCAGAGAATATCCTTGTCAGGGAATTCGATAGGAAGCGATTCGTCGATGGCGATATTCGGCGTGACTTCCTGGGGCTTCTCGGTATCGGCGACGCTGGATTCTCCTTCGGAAAGGATGAAAATCTGTCGCTGGACGCCCAGCAGGTGCAAGCACTCCGTCTGGTCAATCTATACTTGCCCCGCTTCGATGAAGGTGGTTCGGAAGCCTATGATCTGGCTATGGCGATCAGACGGAGGCTAATCGAGCACCTGCCAAAAGGCGATCCTCTCGGTGCGATGTTAAATGTTGCCAAGCGCCGTTCGCTCATGCAGGCTTTCAAAGCGTCGAATGACCTCATGTCGGGCAGCTTCTCCGACTGTAATTTCGTGGAGGACTGGCAAACCGTTCGGCGAGGGGAGCGGACCCGGCCGATTGCTGTAACCAGCCGGGAGCTCGCCGGAACGATCGCTGAGCTTGGGCTGCAGTTAGTCGAGTCCGGCGTGGCCAAGGCCAGGCTGGAGGCCGAGCTTGCGAAGGCCAACAAAGAGTTGGCCAGTATTCGGGGTCGCCTCAATAACGATGTGCCGAGCCCCCCTCGGCGAGCGTCGGGGCCGATCAGCGTCGTGAGGAATTTCGTTCTCGCGATGCAGCGGGGCCTTGGGCGGAGTGATGAGGAGCCATAGGGAAACGCTCATTAAAGCGTTGCCCGTTCGGGCCACGGAGGGCGCGAGCTGATTCAAAGCCGAGACGGCTTTAATCAGCATCTATATGGGGCGGTCGGCCTCGTATCCTTTGTTCCTGGCGGGTCTACTTTCAGTGACGATTGGTCCCCTCACCGCCCATCCCGCCAGCGGGTGTTGTAGGCGGCGTGCAGGACGTCGCGCCGGGCGGGATCGCCGCCGGTCTTAGGCAGGGGCTCCAGGGTCTCGCCGTCTTTGGTGTAGAGGTCCATATCCTTGGTCCAGCCGTGGGTCTCCAGGACCAGGCTGCGCGTCCAGCCCGGCGGCGGGGCTGAGGGTGCCTCGAATTCGATCTGGATCTCCTCCCCGGGGCCGATGATGGCCAGGGCGTCGTCGGTCTCGGCGACCAGCGCGTCCACGGGACCGATGCGGGTGTAAAAGCCGGCCATTGCGCGGGTGTCCCAAAAGGGTGTGCGGGTACCATAGTCGTAGCCTGGCCTCGCCTGAGCGAAGGTCAGGCGCTTCGGAAATCCAGTCTGGGCGAGGCGTGCGGCGATCGGCGGGAGGTCTTGGCGACGCGCACCTGGCAGGGGCTCGGCATAGGCGACCGCGAGGCGGTCCCAATAGACCTCCAAGTTGCCGCGCAGGCGCAGGGCATCGGTCCCGGGGGGCAGGTCCGGAAGGGGAATGGACATGCGCCTGGGCATCCCGGCAGGGTAGCCGAACTGGGTCAGGACTCGCCGCCAGACGCCGTCCGCCCCGCGGGCCTCCAGACTCGGGGCCTCGTAGCTCGCGCCGGCCTGCCAGGCGGCGAAGCTGGTCTGGGAGTAGGGGTACTCGACCCAACCGTCGGCTACCAGGAGTAGCTCGCCAGGCCCGGCATCTCCGCCTGGCTTCTCCGTCCTCTGGGGACTATTGCTTCGCAATGAGTCGTCCAGGGGCGCGGCGAAGGTCAGGGTCAGGACCTGCTCCGCGGCCAGGCGCCCGATGAAGCGCCGGTCCAGCGGACCCGGGTCCGCGGCCTCTCCATCGGCTCGGGCGAGCGCCTCGGTGACATCCCGTTCGTCCTGGTCCAGCACCTGCTGCGGCAGGGTCTCGGTGCGATAGAAGCGCGGCTCGCCGGTTGGCTCGGGTGCGGAGATGCCCATGCGCTCGTCCAGGACTATCTGCCAGCCCGGCGGCAGGTCCCAGACGGTCAGGCGGGCGGCGTCAAGGTAGGCGGCCTCCTCCATGGGCTCGGTGAGCTTGAGCCGGTAGCGCCCGTCCAGCGGCTGGGCCAGCCCTTTGGGCAGAAGCAGGTACTCCCAGGGCCGGGCCGGGGCGTATTCCCCTGGCGCCACGGCGTAGCCCAGGCCCCCAACCCCGAGCAGGTCGCTGACGAAGGCGTAGCGCGAGCCGTCCCAGGCGAAGAGGACGGGGCAGCTGGAGAGCTGGCGTTGGGTCTCGACCACCCGGTGGACCTGGCCCGGGGCCAGGGCCAGCTCGCTCTGGAAGACCCCGTCGGACCAGTCGATGGCGGCAAAATCTGCCTGGGCGGCGTTGCCGATCCCGAGGGAAAGGGGCTGGAGATCCTGCCCCGGGCCGGAGCGCGGGCGGAGCGTCGAGGCGATCCCCCAGCGCGACCCGACCCGCAGGGCGACCCCGGTCCCAACGCCCGAGGCATTGGAGCGCATCGCGCGTGCCGCGTCGGCCATGCCGCTCAGGCTCATCGAGACGTAGCGCCCGCGTCCGGGCCCTGGCGGCCACAGGACGGGACCTGCGCCTGTCAGCCCGACGAGTGCGGGACCCACCGCGGGGTCCAGCAACAGCGGGGCGACAAAGGTCAGGGCAGCGTCGGCCTCGACCCGGGCTGTGGCGAGTTCGCGCCCCTCCGCGCTGAAGGCGCGCCAGCCCCAGGGTCCGGAGGCGATTAGGTCCAGGGTCCCGTCCCCGTCCATATCGGCCAGGGCGAGCTGTGCCCAGGGGGCCCCGGCGGCGGCCCCGACAATCGCCATGTCCTGAGCGACAAAGGACCCGGAGGGGTCGCGGCGCCAGCGGCGGAGCCGCCCGTCGGGGTCTAGACCGTAGAGCTCGGCGGCCCCGTCGGCGTCCAGGTCTGCGGCCAAGGCGGCGAGCATAGGTACAGCAAGGAAGGCATCCAGCCCCTCGGCGGGGCGATAGGCCCACAGCCGGTCGTTCAGCCAGGCCTGGTGCGGTGGGCTTGCCCCGATCACGATCAGGTCCGTGTCCCGGTCCGCGTCCAGGTCGACCGGCAGGACCTGACGCCCGCCGCCGCCCGGGGGTCCTGCGATGCCCTGGTCTGTCGCCAAGGGCCGAAAGGTCCCGTCGAGGTTGTTGTTGAGCAGCTCGTTGGGGCTGTCCGCGTTGACCAGGAAAAGGTCCAGGTCGCCATCGTGGTCGGCGTCGAGGAAGGCCCCGTCCAGGGTATCGGCCGCTCCCGCTGCGGTCCCGGTAGCGTCCGTGACGTCCTCCCAGACGCCCGGCTGGGACTGCCGCCAGAGTTGGTTGGGGCCGCGCCGGGCGAGATAGACGTCGGTCAGCCCGTCGTTGTCGTAGTCCCCCCAAAGGGCGGCATTGACGGCGGTGACCGCGGCCAGTGGGTGCCCGGCTTCCAGTCGGAGCCCGCCGCCCGGCGTTGCCTGCAGGACCAGCGTCCCGCCCGTCGGACCCACTCCGGGAACGAAAAGATCCGGTTGGTCGTCCCCGTTCAGATCTACCACCGAGACCCCAAGGGGCCTGAGTCCGGGGGCCGGCCAGACGAGGTCCTGAGCACCCTCCGCTGCCATCGGCCGCGGCTCCGCCAAGATGGGCCCCGGCGGCAGGGTGGCGGGGGTCGGCCTTGTCTCGCCCAAGGCCAGGGCCTCGGCCTTGGGCCCCATCCGGGTGTACTTGAATTCCGCGAGTCTGGCCTGGGGATTGTTGGCCAGGCGCTGGTAGGTCTCCATCAGGGTGCGCGCATCGTCGCGCCGCCCGAGGCGCTGCTCGGCCTGGAAGGCCCCGTAATAGGCGCTGCGGAGATAGGGGTCCAGAGTCAGGGCCTTGCGGTACCAGGCCAGGGCCTGACCCTGGTCGCCCTGCTGGGCTAGACACTGGCCCAGGTAATAGGCGGCATAGGCATCGGTCGAATCGCCTTCTGCAACAGCTCGAAAGTGAGCCACCGCCCCCGCGGGGGAGGAGAGGTAGAGGCGCAGCAGACCAGCGACATACTGGGCCCGCAGCTGGCCCGGATCGCGGGCAATGACGGTCTCGACCAGGGTCAGGGCCGCGGCCTCGTCGCCCTCCTGCTGGCGGTTGAGGGTGGCGATGGCCAGGTTGACCGCCAAGTCCGTGTCCTCCGGGTGGGCCTCGACCAACGCGGCGAACGCCTCCCGTGCGGGTGCGTAATCGAAGCGCCCCATGAGCCCGACGCCACGGTTGTTCTCGGCGATGGCGGCGGCGTCCAGCGCCGCCGGGGTAGTTTGATCCCCAATGGTTAGGGGCTGGGCTTGGTCTGCGGTCCGCGCCTGGTCCGGACCCCGAGAGGGTACCGGGGCCTGGGGAGCCTCAGAACAAGCGGCAAGGAGCACGGCTAGGGCGAGGGCGAGGCGCGCTGTAGGTGGCATCGAGGTGGGCTCGCATGGCGTTGTAGGCGGGGGTCCGGTTGGCGAAGCCTAACCGGCCGTCGCCGGGACATCATCGGGTTACCTCGAAACCGTCCACTCCGGGAAGCAGGATGTCAAGCAGGCGCAGATCGAAGCCCCGTGCCGAGCTGCTACCAAAGGTGGCGCGGCATTTCAGCGCTCGCCAGGTCTCGGCACTGAGTCAAGCAGTGGCTCGTGGCGCCGGTCGAAGAGGACACGGACCTAGGCGCAGGACACCCAGCGCGGCATCCCGCAGGGGGCACCCGTTTTGCCGCTGCTCAGCAACCTGTGCTGTAGGGATCGCCACCTTTGCCCCGGAGGAGTTCTCCGGGGCTTCCGGTCTGCGGCGCCTCAGGCCGCGAAGGGCACCGCGACGAACAGGGGGTTGCCGTCCTTCTGGATGCGCAGCAGCACCGACTCCTGTTTATCCCTGGCGGCCTTGCGCACCGCCGTGATCACCTCCTGCGGCGTGTTGACCGGCTCGGCGCCGACCATGGAAATTAGGGTCCCGGGTTCGATTCCTGCACGGTCGGCGGGGCTGTCGGGCTCCACCTTCGCCACCAGGACGCCGCTGGTACTGGCGTCCAGACCCTGCTCGCGCCGCAACTCAGGAGTCAAGGGGGCCAGGTAGAGTCCAAGGCGTGGCCGGACCCCGGCCGAAGGGTCCGGCGCCCGGTCGGCAAGCTTGCGGTCGTCGGGCATGGCGCCGACCTCGACCTCGATCTGGAGTGGCTCGCCGCTGCGCATGATCTCCAGGCTCAGCGGGGTACCGGCCTTGGTCGCTGCCACCAGCTTGGGCAGATCCCTGTAGTCCTTGATGGCCTGGCCCCCTGCGCTCAGGATCACGTCGCCGGGCTTGAGGTCCATCTGGGCCGCGGGTCCATCCGGGACCAGACCCGCGACCAGTACGCCGGTGGCCTCCCTAAGCCGTAGCGCCGCCGCCAGCTCTTCGGTGACGGGCTGGATTTCCACCCCGAGCCAACCCCGCTGCACCCGCCCGTCCGTCCGCAGGGAGGCAACCACATTGCGCACCGTGTCCGCCGGGATGGCGAAGCCAATGCCGACGTTGCCGCCGGTAGGCGAGTAGATGGCGGTGTTGACCCCGATCACCCGACCCTGGGCGTCGAACAGAGGGCCGCCCGAGTTGCCGCGGTTGATCGGGGCGTCGATCTGGATGTAATTGTCATAGGGCCCGGAGTTGATGTCGCGGCCCTGGGCGGAGACGATCCCTGCATTGACGGACCCGCCCAGCCCGAAGGGGTTGCCCACCGCCAACACCCAGTCGCCGACCCGCGTCTTGGCCGAGTCGGCGAGCGCCACATAGGGCAGAGCCCGGCCGGCGTCGATCTTGAGCAGGGCCAGGTCGGTCTTGCCGTCCCGACCGACCACCTGCGCCTTGAACTTGGCGCCGTCTTGCAGCGTGACCCTGACCTCGTCGGCTCCGTCGATCACGTGGTTGTTGGTCACGATGTAGCCGTCGGCGTCGACCAGGAAGCCCGAGCCCACCCCATGGGTATGGTGTGGCCCCGATGGGCCGGGTTGCTGGAAGAAGTGGTGGAAGAACTCTTGCGTGGGCGCGCCGTCGGGCAGTTCGGGCATCCCCTGTACCTCGGCGGAGCCGATGCCGTCGCCGACCACCATCACGTTGACGACCGCGGGCGTCACCCGCTCGGCCACGTCGGCAAAGCTCGGCATGGCCGGCGCCTGGGCCTGATATTGGCCTGGAGCAGTGCTGACGCTATTGACCTGGGCCAGGACCATGCCCCCGCTGGCCAGGGCGAGGGCGACCGCACCTGCGAGCAGGGTGCGGGGGGAAGGCTGGAAACGAACGGCCGGGGCTGGACGCACCGGCTGGCGCGTGCGACTGCTTTCGTTCATGGATCGATTCCTATGTCGGGTTGCAAGGCAGGGTGAGCGCACTGGGCGCTCGCCCCCTGATGACGTTAGGGAGTATGGGGACGAGTCGATTGCCGGGGCCTTAACGGCCCCTTAAATTTTGGTAACGCACCCTAGGCCCGGGGCCCTTTGTAAATTTCCGGTAAACCTCGTCGCCAAGCTTTTACTGAGACCTGTCTACGCGCCTCAAGGCCGCCTCCCTAGACTGGCATTGCAGCTTCGCAAACCCGTCAGAGGAGGCCCGACATGGCACTGATCACCCGAGTGGCGCGACTCTTTCGCGCCGATCTCCACGCGGTCCTGGACCGGCTGGAGGAACCCGAGACCCTACTGCGGCAAGCCCTGCGGGAGATGGAGGAGGCCCAGGGGCGCGACGAGCATCGCCTCAAGCTCCTGGACCAGGCATTGGTCCAGTCGGCGACCCGCGCCTCTGACCTGCGCGAGACCATCGAGGCTGCCGAGGCCCAGCTCGTCGCCAGCCTAGAGGCCGGGCAGGACGGGCTGGCCCGCGCCGTCATCCGCCGCCGCCTGGAGGCCGAGCGGGCCCTCAAGGCCCTGATCCGCCGCCGCTCGGAGCTGGAGGCGGCGCACACGGAGCTGGCGGCGCGGGTGCGCGAGGATAGGTCTCGCCTGGAGGCCATGCGCCAGAAAGCCGAGGTCCTGGCCGAGCCGGACCCCGCGGCGCACCAAACCCGGCCCTGGGAGGACCTGGGACTTGGTGCACATGCCGGTGTCGAGGCGGCCGACGTGGAGCTGGCCTTGCTCGCGGCCAAGCAGTCCCGGCCGATCGACAGGGGGGCGCAGTCATGACGCGCCCCAGCTTCCTCGAAGGGGCCCTGGTGGCTCTGGCCGCGAGTTTGGCCGCCGGCGCCCTGTTCGCCGCCCTCTCCCTAGCCTTGCCGTCGATTTCGGCCTTGCGGTGGGTGGTTGCCGTCGTCGCCTTCGGCTACCTCATCTACCTCCTCGGGCGCAGCCGTTCCAAGGTCGGACGGGTCAGCGCCGTCCTCGCGTGGGCCCTGGCCAGCGCCCTGGCCCTGACCCTGCACCTTCCGCTGCCCACCTTCGTCCTGCTCCACGCCGGCATGGCCTGGCTGGTCCGCTCCCTGTACTTCCACGGTGGCCTGGTGGCGGCCCTGGGGGACCTGGGGCTCACCCTGCTCGGCCTGGCCGCGGGGGTTTGGGCCCTGGCTCAGAGCGGCAGCCTGTTCCTCGCCGTCTGGTCCCTGCTGCTCGTCCAGGCCCTGTTCGGGCTCATCCCCGCCGACCTCGGGCGCGGCAAGGCCGCAGAGATCCGTGACCCTGATGATGCCTTCGAGCGCGCCCACCGCGGGGCCGAGACCGCCCTGCGGCGGATCCACGCCGCTTAACCGTCCAATAACTGACTTGTGGAGAAACACCATGAAAACCAACCTGATCGCCATTGCCCTGTTCGGACTCACCGCCGCCGCGGTGGCCTATTACCCCGTCATCGAGGGCCGCGGCACGAGTCCAATCCCGGATCCGGCCGCGCAACTGCCCGTGACGGACCCCGCGAGCAACAGCCGCCCCCTGATTGACGTCGTCTTTGCCTTGGACACGACCGGCAGCATGGGCGGCCTGATCCAGGCAGCGAAGGAGAAGATCTGGTCCATCGCCTCGACCATGGCCGCCGCCCAGCCGACCCCCCTCATCCGCATGGGCCTGGTCGCCTATCGCGACCGCGGCGACGACTATGTCACCCGTGTGGTCGACCTCACCCCGGATCTAGACTCCGTGTACGCCGCACTGATGCAGCTCCAGGCGGGCGGCGGAGGCGACGGGCCCGAGGCGGTCAACCAGGCATTGAGCGACGCCGTCAATCGGGTCTCCTGGTCTCAGGACGCCAAGGCCTACAAGGTCGTCTTCCTGGTGGGCGATGCCCCGCCCCATATGGATTACCAGGACGACGTCAAATACCCGGTCACTTTGGCAGCAGCCAAGGCCAGGGGCATTCGGGTCAACACCGTCCAATGCGGTGCGCTGGGGGAGACGACCCGCGAGTGGCAGCAGATCGCCCAGTTGGGGGACGGACGGAGCTTCCAGGTGGATCAGGCCGGCGGGGCCGTCGCCATCGCCACCCCCTTCGATGCCAGGCTGGCCAAGCTCGCCGCCGATCTCGACTCCTCCCGCCTGTACTTCGGCAGCGAGGCTGAGCGGAAGGCCCAGGCGGAAAGATCCGAGGAGGCGGATCGGGCCAAGGCGGCCGCGAGCCCGGCGGCTCTGGCCAGGCGCGCGACCTTCAACGCCTCAGAGGCCGGCAAGGACAATCTGCTCGGCAAGCAAGAGCTGGTGGACGCGGTGGCCAGCGGCCGGGTAGACCTCAAGACCGTTGCCCCGGAGGCCCTGCCTGCGCCCATGCGGGCCATGAGCCTGGAGGAGCGTCAGACGCTGGTGAGTCAGACCGCCGCCAAGCGGGACGCCATCAAGTCTCAGATCCAGGACCTGGCCGACGAGCGGGCGCACTATCTGAAGGACAAGGTCGAGGCGGAAGGCGGAGCCTCGGCGTCCCTGGATCACAAGCTCTTCGAGGCCGTGCGGGAGCAGGCCGGGGCGGCGGGCTTGAGCTACGGGGCTACAGCGCCAGCCTATTGAGGTACAGGGCCGGGGCGGCTGGCTAAGGATCGCGCCTTCCGTCGTCGCCGCCTCTTGTCCCTCTGGATGCTGGGTAGGTCGGCGGGTTGTCCAGGGTAGGGGGTGGACCGGATACCGCCGGTCTCGGGTCGACGGCGGCGCGACGGTTAGCTCGAGGAGGCCCTGTCGCCGCCCAGGGATCCCTTGGACGAGGTCTTATCCTTCTTGGCGGCGCGCTTCTCCTTGAGGGTGTGCGCCGGTTTCTTCTTTGCCTCTTTGGTGGCGTGGCGCTCTTTGGTCATGGTGTTTGCTCCATAGGGGCTGGGCTCTTGAGGGTTCGGGTGTTGCCCTGCCCCTCAGGGCCTCGAAGAGCGCCTGCGGGTTGGGGCGTTACCAGTATAGCTGCGGCCGCCATTCCCCAGGGTCTGGGTAAGGCGGCTAGTTGCCGATGACCAACTTGGCCGGGGGCTGCTCGAAGCGCACGCGGGCCTGCATCTGGGGGGTCATGTAGACGGTCCCCTGGTCATCCACCAGGATGGCCTGGGTTACGCCCATGCGATGGGCGACCTCCTGCCAGCCGTCGGGTCCGGCGATGACCAGGGCGGTGGCGGCCGCATCGGCGGTGGCCCCGTCGGGGTGGATCACGCTGGCCGAGGCGATGTGCTCGGCGGGCAACCCAGTGCGGGGGTCGATGATGTGGGCATAGCGCTTGTGGTCGAACTCTCGGTAGCGCTCGTAATTGCCGGAGGTGTGCATGGCCTCTTCCTGGGGGCCGAGCTCTACCGCACCCAGGACGCCGCTGCCGTCCGGGCCGCGGATGCCGATGCGCCAGGACCGGTCGCCGTGGCTGCCCACCACCTGGAGTCCGCCGCCGGAGTTGAAGATGGCGTTGTGGACTCCCTGGGCGCGCAGCCCAACCATGATCGCCTGCCCGGCGTAGCCCTTGGCAATGCCGCCGAAGTCTAGGGCTACCTGGGGGTTGCGCGAGGTGATGGTCAAGCCGTCGATCTCCAGGTCGTCCATGGTCGCCTGCTCCGCGACCACCGCGGCGACATCCGTGCTGGAAGGCGGCGGCCCGGTGGGCGGCTCGTCCTGCTGAAAGCCCCATAGGGCGAAAAGGTGCCCGGCCGCAGGATTGAACATGCCCCGGCTGCCGCGGTAGGTCTCCTGGGACAAGGCGATGAGGTCGGCAAGCTCCGGGGTAACCTGGAAGGGCTCGCCGCGGGCGATGGCGTCATTGAGCCGCGTCAGCTCGCTAGGGTGCCAGGAATGCCAGTCTCTGTGCATACGTTGCAGCTGGGCGTCCACCTCGTCCGCCAGTTGAGCCGCCCGGTCCGGGGCGACACCGTAGAGGGTCAGGTGGTTGAGGGTGCCGAAGGCGTAGATGTCCCGCTCGTAGCTCTGGTCCGGCTGCGGGGTGCAGGCGCTGAGCCAGGCGGCAAGCAGGCCGGCGGTGATCGAGACCACGGCCCGGACAGGGGCGGTGCTTGCGGGCCAGGGGGATCGGCACGCCGGGAAAAGACCTGCGTAAGGCATGGGGCCTCGGGGTTGGTACGACACGAAGTGGCGCGCGAGGGGCCGCATTCTAACCCGGCCCGGCGACAGCGGGGCAGTGTCGCTGCCAGCACTGCGATTCCGGGTTGGGTCCGATTGTCTGGGCGCGCGCGCACTCCTGCGCTACGGCGAGATCGGAGCAAAATCTTCCGTCTCGGGCGTCCCATCGAGGCCCGGGTGGGATAGGCGGGGGGGTGCTACCCTGGCATCATCCGCCCGCCGACGATCGCCTGCCCGGCGGTCGATCCTGTAACCAAGGGAGCCAGCCATGCCAGACACCCAAGACCCCCTGTTCCAGCCCCTCCAATGGTCCGGCCTGACCCTGCCCAACCGGGTGGTCATGGCCCCCCTGACCCGATCCCGCGCCGGCCAGCCCGGCGATGTGCCGACGGCCTTAATGGCGGAATACTATGGCCAGCGGGCCTCTGCCGGTTTGATTATTGCAGAGGCGACGAACATCTCCCCCGCCGCCAAGGGCTATGCCTTTACCCCGGGGATCTTCACCCCGGAGCAAGTCGCCGGCTGGCGGTTGGTGACCGATGCGGTACACGCCCGCGGCGGGCATATCGTCCTCCAGCTTTGGCACTGCGGACGTGTGTCGCATGTCTCCTTGCATGGCGGAGAATCCCCGGTTGCTCCCTCGGCCGTGACTGGCGAGAACTGCCTCGCCTTCGGGCTGGACGCGGAGGGGAACGCGGCGCGGATCCCAGCCTCGCCGCCGCGGGCTCTGACCCTGGACGAGATCCGGGCGACCGTGGACGACTACGCGCGCGCCGCGACCAAGGCACTGGAGGCGGGCTTCGACGGGGTTGAGGTCCATGCCGCAAACGGCTATCTGCCCCACCAGTTTCTCGCCAGCAACGTCAATCGGCGGACCGACGCCTATGGGGGCAGCGTGGCGGGCCGCTGTCGCTTCCTCTTCGAGGTGGTGGACGCCGTGGTCGGTGTGGTTCCTCGTGGCCGGGTCGGAGTTCGCCTGGCCCCTCTGTTCACCGGCAACGACATCGCCGATGCTGACCCGGCGGAGACCCAGGGGTATGTGGCCGCCCACCTGTCGGGGTTGGGCATCGGCTACCTGCACTTGGCGGATACGGACGTGATGCGCCAGGTGGAGCCCAAGATGGAGCGCATTTTGGCCGCCATTCGCCCCCACTATCGAGGGCTGACCATGCTCAACGGGGCCTTCGACGGGCCGCGCGCACGTGCCGCCCTGAGCGCGGGCGAGGCGGACTTGATCGCCTTTGGACGGCCCTTCATCTCCAACCCAGACCTGCCCGAGCGTCTAGGCCGCGGCGGTCCATTTAAGGAGCCGGACCCGCAGACCTTCTATGGCGGTGATGCCCGTGGCTATACAGACTACCCGGCACTTGAGGCGGCGGTGTGACCGGGTTCGAGGCAGACATCGTGTCCAATCTGGCCGCGGAGATCGACCGCCTCCGGCCGCTGTTGGACCGGTACGGGCTCTGGGCCCTGGCGGCCGCGACCCTGGCGGAGGGGATGGGCTTGCCGCTCCCAGGTCAGACCCTGCTCATCGCCTGCGCCCTGCTCGCGGTCACGGGCGGACCGGACATCCTCTGGGTGGTGCTGGTGGCTTGGTGGGCCACCTGGGTGGGCGACCTGATTGGCTATTGGATCGGGCATCGCGGGCTCAGTGGCCGGCTGGTTCGCAGCACTGGGACCGGCGGGCGGCTGGCCCGAGCCCAGGCGCTCTTTGCCCGGTGGGGATGGTGGATTCTCGTGGTCGCGCGCTTCCTCGACGGCTTGCGCCAGACCAGCAACATCACTGCGGGGGCCCTGGACATGCCCTGGCGGCGCTTCCTGGCCGGGACAGCGGTGGGGACCAGCCTCTGGGTCGGAGTCTTTGGTGTTGGGGTCTATGCCTTGGATGTCGATCGCCAGGCCTTGATCGCCGCCCTGCATGGCCTGCGGTCTTGGGGCTGGGCCTTGGCAGCGGTCGGCCTGGGGATCCTGGCCGTTTACCTCGGTCGCCGGCGACCGGACTAGCTTGGGGCAGGTTGCCTCAATAGGCGATAAAAGACCCAGGGCGCCAGACCGACCCACAGAGGGATCAGTATCCAGACCCGGCCGGCGAGGAGGTTGTAATCCGCGAGCAGCCTGGCCCAGGTGTGACCGGCGACAAAGTGCCCGAAAAGAAACTCGAACCCCAGGGTAAGGACGAGCCATAGGAGCCCGGTGCCAAGGGCCTGCCGGGAATCGGCCGGCGGCCACAGGCGCACGACGAGCCAGATATAGGCCCCAAGCAGGGCCAGGCCGGTAGCGGTGGAGATCTGGTGGGCGGCAAGCTCCGTCATGTACCGGCCGTACCAGCCCTGGCGCACCACGCCGTTGAGGATGGCGATGGGGACCATGGGCAGCCAAGCGGCGAGGTAGAGTCCCATCCGACGCATGGGCGTTGTTCCATCGGGCTTGGTTCAGAAGGGCCAGATCAGCGGCGCAAGGGTGACGGTGGTCACGCCCACCGCAAGGGTGATGGGGACACCGACCCGCAGGAAATCGGCGAAGCGGTAGCCTCCGGCGTTGAAGACCATCAGATTGGTCTGGTATCCGATGGGGGTCGCAAAGCTGGCGCTGGCGGCGACCATCAAGGTGATCACGAAGGGCAGGGGGCTGGCGTGGACCTCCTGGGCGGCGGCCATGGCGATAGGGAAGATCAAGACCGCCGCCACATTATTCGTCGCCAAGGCGGTCAGCACGGCGGTCGCGACGAAGACCAGGGCCAGGGTGGCCCAGGGGCCGCCCTGGGACAGACCGATGAGGCCACCGGCCAGGGCGCTGGCGGCACCCGTCTTCTCCAGGGCCGCTGCGAGCCCGAAGGAGGTCGCGATCACCACCAGGACCTGCCAGTCCGGGGCGGCCCGGGCCCTGCGCACATCGGTGCAGCGGGTCGCGAGCATCGCCCCCGCGGCGATCAGTGCCGCCTCCAGCATGGTCAGCCAGCCGAGTGTGACGCTGACGATCATGGCCCCGACGATGCCCAAGGCCAGGGGGGCGCGCTCGTGGCGCAGCGGCCGGCGGTTCCCGATCTGGCTGACCAGCAGAAAGTCGCGGGAGTTGCGCTGCTGCTCGACGAACTCTGGTCGGCACTCCAGCAGCAGGGTGTCGCCGGCCTGGAGCTCGATGTCGCCGATCTTCCGCCGGATGCGCTCGCCGTTGCGGGCAACGGCGAGAATGGCCGCGTTGTAGCGGTTGCGGAAACGCCCTTCGCGCACGCTCCGGCCGATCAGGGGTCCGCTGTCGGAAAGAACGGCCTCGACGAAGCAGCGGTCCTGGCGCGGTCCGCCGAGCTTGAAGACCTGGTCCGTCGCCGGGATGAGTCCCCGCAGCCGGTGCAGGTCCATCACCGAGTCGATGATGCCGGCGAAGACCAGCCGGTCGCCGACTCGTAGCAGCTCGTGGGAGGAGACCGCGGGCATGATTTGCTCATCGCGCTCGATCTCGATCAGGAAGAGCCCCGGGAGCTGGCGCAGCCCGGCAGCCTCCACCCCCTTGCCCGCCAGGGGGCTCCCCGCCGGGACCAGCATCTCGGCGGTGTACTGACGTACGTCGGCGAAGTCCTGGTCGGCCGGGGGACGGCGGGGGAGCAGCCAGTGTCCTGCGGTGAGCAGGAATCCGAGGACAATGGCGACCACCGGCACGCCGATCCATGCTGGCTCGAAGAGACCGAGTCCGGTCCCGCCGCTGTACGACCGGTAGAGCCCGTCCACCACCAGGTTGGTGCTGGTCCCGATGAGGGAGCAGGTTCCCCCGGCGATGGTCGCATAGCTCAGGGGAATCATCAGCCGCGACAGCTCCAGGCGGTAACGCTTGGCCCAGTCCTGCACCGCCGGAATCAGTACGGCGACCAGCGGGGTGTTGTTGAGTACAGTGCTCAAGGCCGCGGACGGGGCCATCAGTCTCCAGCGGGCGTGAGTGGGAGAGCGTGGCCGTCCCAACAGGGTCTGGCCGATCCAATCCACCGCCCCGGTCTCGGTGAGGCCAGTCACTACAACGTACAGCACGGCGACGGTGAGCATTCCCGGGTTGGCGAAGCCGGCCAGGGCCTCGGTCGGAGTCAGCACGCCGGAGACCAGGAGCAGGGTCAGTCCGGCGGTTGTGACGCTGTCTGGGGTGCCGCGCCCGGTGGCGAACAGGGCGAAGGCACCGACGACAACGCCGATACTGAGCCAGGCCTGCCAGCCGAGTTGGGTCAGGGCTTCCATGACGGCTTGGTATGGGGTGGGTCAGACCGAGGCGCCCAGGCGCCGGGCGATGTCGCGGATCTGGGCCGGGGGTGGGTAGTCCTGGGGGCCGGCCTGATCGAGGTAGTCGCGCCAACGGGCATAGGGCAGGGCCAGGTCAGGGTCGGTGTTGTGGCAGCCAAGCACGGTGATGACGCAGCCGCCGACCTTCCAAGGGCCTTCGCCGGTGACCTCGCCAACGATCAGATGGGCCGCCTCCTGCGGGCTGGTCAGGTGCCAGAAGGTGTCGAGGTAAAGCAGCCCGCGCGGGTGGGGGAAGCAGGCGGCGATGACCTTGCGTCCCCCTATCGGGAGGCGCAAGGCGAGCGGGGCGGTGACATCGAACAAATCTGCCACCTGGGGGGTTCTTTAGTTGCCGCCCCGGCGCAGGGCGTCGTAACGGCGTTTGAAGGCCGCCTGACGCAGGCGCTCGGCCTCCTGGGCGTCGGCGACTATCGGGGAGTCCTGCCACTCGCCGGTGTGGTGGTCGAAGACTGAGAAGCGGTAGGCCTTGCCGACCCGGAAGACTTTTGTCACGTCGTTGCCTGCCTGCTCCATGGCTTCGAGTTGGCTCATACCCTCCTGAGCTTCCGCTTCGCCGTTGGGGGTGGGGGTCTCAGTCGCGGTTGCCGTGGCCCCTGGGCGGGCGTCGGGGGCGGCCTCGCGGAAGCGGAAGACGGTGTTCTGGATCTCGCCCTGTACGTCGATCTCGACCTCGTCGAGGTTGGGCAGGCGCTTGAGCAGATAGCCGGCCATGAGCAGCCCGACGCGCCGATTCTCGTTTTCCAGCGCCGTGAGGAGCTTGTCGGCAACGATCTGGCCGCGTTGGATCCGGTTTGGGTGGTCCACCCAGTCGCGGCTCATCTGCCAGCCCTTGTCCATGTCCCGGTCGAGTTCTGCGAAGAACTCCTCCCCCCGGGCGATGACGGCGTCCGGCACGTCCAGCGAGTAGATCTGATCGTCGATGATAGCCTTGAGTATCATCCTGGGCCTCCGCGGTTCGGCGTAGAATCGCGCGATTCTATCAAAGGCCCGCCGTCTCCATGTGCCTGCTTGGGCCGCCTGGGCCGCCTGACGGGGACGCGGGCGCCAACCATCGGGGACCGCCGCCATGTTGTTGACCATCCCTGGACTCCTCAACGCCGCACAACTGGACAAGATACGGGAGACCCTCGTCGGTGCCGAGTTCGTCGATGGACGCCTGACCGCTGGCTTCGCCGCGGCGCGTGTCAAGCACAACCTGGAGCTCAAGCAGGAGCCCGAGCGCCTCCAGCGGCTGATCCGGATCATCATGGCGAGCCTGGCCCATAACGAAACCTTCCGCTTCGGCGCCCTGCCGCACCGCGTGGCTGACCCCATCGTCGCTCGCTACGAACCCGGGATGACCTACGGCGATCATGTGGATGACCCGATCATGGGCACCAGCGGGCCGCGCTTTCGCACTGACGTCTCCATGACTATCTTCCTGAGCCCGCCGGAGTCCTATGAGGGCGGGGAGCTGACGGCGCGCACGCCGTTCGGCGACCGCAAGGTCAAGCTGCCGGCCGGGGATGCGGTGATCTACCCCTCCTCCAGCCTGCACCATGTGGCCGAGGTGACAGCGGGGGAGCGTCTGGTGGCCCTGACCTGGATTCAGAGCTATGTGCGGGATGCGGCTCAGCGTGAGCTTCTCTACGAGCTGAACCTGGCACGCGAACGGCTGCTCAAGGAGGCCCCGGCGACCGAGACCACGGGGTATGTGGATCGGTCTTACGCCAATCTGCTGCGGATGTGGGCGGATCTGTAGGATCCGGCTGGCGAAGAGCCGTTGCTCGGGTTGCGGCGTGCAAAACGAAACGGGCGGCGCGTCGTCGCCGCCCTTTTCTTTCTGCCTAGGCGCAGTCTTGGGCTGGGCCCGAGGTCCGCCCTCAGTACCCGCCCTTGCGGTGGACCTGGGGCAGGCCGGCGATCTTGGTGCCCTGCTTGGTGGGCGCCAGGGGGAAGAGGGTGTAGAGGTCCTTGCTGGAGGGCTTGGAGCCCCACTTCTTGCCCATGTCCTTCAGCACGACGCGCTCCATGGGCTGGTTCTGGCCGTTGTTGATGTACTCGTCGCGCAGGTAGTTGATCACGTCCCAGTGCTTTTCCGTCAGCTCGATACCTTCGATGGCGGCCAACGCGCGGGCCACGTCCTCGTTCCAGTCGAGGTGGTTCTCCAGGAAACCGGCCTCTGTGGTCGCGATGGTGACGCCGTTCACTTCGATGGACATGGTTCTGCTCCTCTCGTATTTACAGATGTGCCATAGGCTTGGTTGGAGGGGGCGCCGGCCCTCGGGTCGCGAGTCCGGCCCATCACAGCCGGCTAATTTTATAAAGTTGTCAAGCGTTCGTCATCAACTTCCTTTCTTTGCGGAATCGACGCCCTTGTGGGGGATGAAGATGCCGCAGCCCAGGTCCCGGCGGGGTCCAAGCCCAACCTGCTGGAGTCGGACCGCCTCCTCCGGGCTCAGGTCGGCCAGCATCAGGCTGCGGGTGCGCAAGGGTCCCTCCGGGGTCTCAACGAGCAGCTCCTTGCCACAGATGGCCTTGCGCACCGCGACTCCGAGGGTGTGCAGCTCGGTCACGGCCCAGGCAAGGAATGCGTCCTCGTCGTCGCCGGGGCGGCTCACCACCTGACGGGCGAAGAGGGTGGACTCCTTGCTCAGCGTTCGGGTCTTGGCGGAGCCGATCGTCAGGGAGCAGCCGGCTAGGTCCAGGGTGGTTCCGGATAGCATACTTTCCAGGCCGGCAACCCGTTCCTTGGGGACCCGGATAATAAGTTTGGTGCGCCGCGAAGGGATCAGGTACTGGTCGCCCCCGTGCTCGGGGCGCTCCCAGCCGTTCTGGGACCCGGCGACGTGGATGCAATGAACTGCGGCCGCAGGCTCGGTGTGCAGCCAGGGCACGAGTCCACCCAGGGCCTTAGAAAGTGCATGGGCATGGTCCACGGGGAGGCGCTTACACTCGATGGTGAATAGCACATCCAGTATGTCTTCGGGGACCTCGAAGGGTCGGTCGGCGTGGTCGTCTTGCCAGTACATGGGTATTTGTCCGCGCTTTGCGCGTGGCGGTTGAGCCGGGGGAGAGGCATGCCTCTCGCCCCCCGACCTCAGTTGGAGGGCAGCTTGGATTGCAGGGCTTCGCGGTCGAACCACCAGTCGTCTTGGACCAGGACGTCGACCACGTTGCGCAGGCGCACCAAGAATTTTTCTGGCTCGCGCAACTCGAGGCGATCCATCCAGAGGTCAAACTCTGCCTGGGTCTGGACGCCACTGTGTCGGCGCGCAACGTTTCCAAGGATCTGCGAGGCGAAAAACATCAGGTTGTCGCGCTGGTTACCGCTGGCGCGCAGGTCGGCGACGAACATGGCTGTGGTGGCAGCCACCGCGGCCCCGTCGGCGTCGTTCGGGGTTTCGTCGACCACGTGGGTCAGCAGCTCCACTGTCAGGTCCGGGTCGATGGGGTAGGTGACCGCCAGCCAGATCCCCTGGCCAAGGGCTGAGAGCGAGCCCGGTTGTCCGCATTGGAACAGGACATCGCAGGCGTCCGCCGCGGACTCCCAGTCTTGCTCGGCGATGAAGACATCCACGGACTCGCGTGCTGGTTCCCATGCCTCATCTCCACGCTCGAGCCCCACTAGGGTGCGCGCCATCTGCAGGCGCAGATCGGCAAGCTCCTTGGGTCGACCGGCGATGCGACAGAGATCTTTATAGTGCTCGGCAAGCGCCTCCAGGTGAGACTCGAGGGCGGCCATCTCGGCGCTGCGGTTGATCACGGAGTCGGCTGCGGTGTCGCTGAGCCGGGTAACGCGGCTGATATCGGAATACTTCATGTGTGCCTCAAGGCGCGGCCCGCCGTTCAACGGATTGGGCCGCTGAACGCAGCCTCGAGTCTGTCTTCCCAATTGTCCGGCGTGTCCGGGAAAGGTGGCTTGACGTCCATACGAAAAAAGCGCTCGCCGCTGCCAGCAACGGCCTGCACCATGGGTATCAGGTCTTCGAATGACTCCAGTTCGCTGTTGCCCACCAGGAGCTCGCTCAGTTTCAGCATGGTCTGCCTTGCCGCCCTCGTCATGTTCGGTGTAAAGCCTGGCGTTCCGGAGCCCCGCTTGGGGTGCCCCCGGACGTGGCCCCTGCTCAGCCGGGGTGGATCTGGACTCGATCCAAATAGCGGACACGCAAAAGCAGCCGCCCCGCTCCCGTTGGCTCGATGAACCCGGCGCGGTTGTGCAGCACATTGTTGCTCACGTATCCCTCGCCAGGCTTCAGCTTGTGCTGAAACATGTAGACGCTGGGCTGGGAAAGCAAGCGAGTCAGTCGCTCCCGCGCGGCATCCAGGGCGCGGCTAGGCTTCCACCCGATGTTGCGGGCGCGGGCGGAGTAGCGCATGTGCAGGTGACCTCCGATCACAGTGAACACCGGACCCGAACTCGCCGGCCGCAATTCCACGCCCTGCTCGACGTTGGCTGGAACGGTCATCGCGTCCGGCTCCATCAGAGCCTGGACGAGAGCGGGGTCTTCGTCGCGCAGGTGGATGTAGGCTATCTCGGGGTCCAACAGGGCGTTCTCGCCGCCCTCGGCCGCGTCCCGCACACAAAATAGTACCCAGGCGCGCACAAACGAATGCGGGGCATTGTAGTAACCATCCGTGTGCCAACGCAGGGGGCGGTTCGTGTAGGGGATGTATTCGCCGGTTCGCCCGGCCGGGCGAACGGCGATGGCGCTCACCGCCTGCTGGTCTGCGCAGAGGTTGGTGTCCAGACGTACGAGTCCCAGCCGACGCGCGAAGGCAAGCAGCGCCTCAGACTGGATCTCGGCGGGGTCGCGGCCGGCGATCAGGGCTAGGTTGCACTTGGCGATCAGGGCGCCGATGGACCCCAATTCCGCTGGGCTCGGGCGCGCCAGGTCGGTGACCTCCACGCGCAGGTCTTCGCTGGTGCAGGGCCAGCCGAGGAGCTTGCTGTCTCGCCAGGCTATGTACGTAACGTCATCGGCCAGATCGAAAGGGTCGGGCATAAGGGAGGCCAATCCATCAGGAACTGCTTATATTAGAATCCGTTGACTGACGCCGTGCGGGCGCGTAACATCGTCCGACACCTTGCACGGATCAGAGTCTCTCGGGCGTGTTGGCCCATCGGGTCCGACTCGGCGCTGAGACCCCAGCAGTTACCCCAAATGGGGTAGTTCTGGGTTAGGCGCCTACCCGAAAGTGCAGTAGGACACGTGCGTAGCGTTTACGTAATATTAGCGGCCGACGATAGGGCGGCGTGGTGGCGACCACCAGCGACTGCCGTCCCGCGTCCCAACACAGGCTTGATGTATGGCGGGCCCGGGCGCTTTCAAGTGCAACCGGCCGCTGAGATACCCCGAGGCTTCCTGAATCCTTCCCATTACTGAAAGACTTAAGGAGCGACAGCGCAATGGCGATCCAAAAGCACAACACCCCGATGCTTGACCAGTTGGAAACCGGCCCCTGGCCCAGCTTCATCTCCGGAATCAAGCGGCTCCGCGATGAGCACCCAGAGCCCCGCATCAACGAAACGATCAACGACATGCTGGGTCAGTTGGAGCACTCCTACGAGACCCGCAAGGGCTATTGGAAGGGTGGTACCGTATCCGTCTTCGGATATGGTGGCGGCATCATCCCGCGGTTCTCCGAAGTCGCTAAGGCATTCCCCAAGTCCAAGGAATTCCACACGGTTCGCGTCCAGCCTCCGGCCGGCAACCACTACTCCACCGCCATGCTGCGCCAGTTGGGCGATACTTGGGAGAAGTACGGCTCTGGTCTGGTGACCTTCCACGGTCAAACCGGCAACATCATGTTCATCGGTGTGGATTCCCCCTCCACCCAGCACTTTTTCGATGAGATCAATGAGTACGGCTTCGATCTCGGCGGCGCCGGCCCCTGCGTGCGCACCGCTATGTCCTGCGTCGGCGCGGCCCGCTGCGAGATGTCTTGCACCAACGAGCTCAAGGCCCACCGCATGCTGGTGAACAACTTCACCGACGACGTGCACCGCCCGGCCCTGCCCTATAAGTTCAAGTTCAAGGTCTCCGGGTGCGGCAACGACTGCCAGAACGCTATCGAGCGCGCGGATTTCGCCGTCCTGGGCACTTGGCGCGACGACATGAAGGTCGATCAGGCTGAGGTGAAGGCCTACGTCGCCGACAAGGGACGCCAGTACTACATCGACAACGTCGTCACCCGCTGTCCGACCCAGGCCCTGGCGCTGAACGACGACGATACCCTCTCCGTCAACAATCGCAATTGCGTGCGTTGCATGCATTGCCTGAACGTCATGCCCAAGGCCCTGCACCCTGGCGACGACAAGGGCGTTACCATCCTCATCGGCGGCAAGCGGACACTCAAGATCGGCGACCTGATGGGCACAGTCCTGGTCCCCTTCAAGAAGCTTGAAACCGAAGAGGATTACGAAGAGATGGTCGAGCTGGCCGGCAACATCATCGACTTCTGGGCGGAGAACGGCCTGGAGCACGAGCGTTGCGGCGAGATGATCGAGCGCATCGGCCTGGCCAACTTCCTCGAAGGCATTGAGGTCGACCCGGATCCAAACATGCTGAGCCACCCGCGCCAGAGCTCCTACGTGCGCCTGGATGGGTGGGATGAGGCGGCTGAGGCCTGGTTCGAGCGTCAGGCGGAAGCCGGCAAGTAGCTTGCCCAGGACGTGGGACCCGGGACACCGGGTTCCACACCAGCCCCAAAGATTCTGACTGTTTAAGTAACCTTGGAGTAAACGCAATGGCAGATATGCGTGAGCCGATCGAGTCCGGGTGTCCAGATCCGTGGCAGTACATGCATCCCACGATGCGGAAGAACTTCGGTCAGTGGAAGTACCATGACCACCCCCGCCCAGGCGTGCTGCGGCACGTCGCCTACAGCGGGGACGAGATCTGGACCGTCAAGGCCGGGACCCAGCGCATCCTCGACGTCTTCACCCTGCGCAAGCTGTGCGACATCGGGGACCAGTTCGCCGACGGTTTCGTCCACTTCACCCTGCGCTCCAATATCGAGTATATGGTCAAGGATGGGGCCAAGGTTGAGCCCCTGATCAAGGCCCTGGAGGATGCCGGCTTCATCGTCGGCGGCACCCAGAACTCCGTGGCCATGATCTCCCACACCCAGGGCTGGCTGCATTGCGACATCCCCGGCACCGACGCCTCCGGCGTGGTGAAGTCGATGATGGACGAGCTCATCGACGAGTTCCGCAACGCCAATATGCCCAACCGGGTGCACATCACGACCTCCTGCTGCCAGATCAACTGCGGTGGCCAGGGTGACATCGCCATCAACATCCAGCACACCAAGCCGCCGAAGATCAACCACGATCTGGTGGCCAATGTCTGCGAGCGGCCCACCGTCGTTGCGCGTTGTCCCGTGGCCGCCATTCGCCCAGCCATGGTCAACGGCAAGCCGTCCCTTGAGGTCGACGAGCGCAAGTGCATCTGCTGCGGCGCCTGCTATCCCCCCTGCCCGCCCATGCAGATCAACGATGCCGAGCACTCCAAGCTGGCGATCTGGGTCGGTGGAAACCACTCCAATGCCCGCGGTAAGCCGACCTTCCAGAAGCTGGTTGCGGCCGGTATCCCAAACAATCCGCCGCGTTGGCCGGAGGCGACCGCCATCGTCAAGCGCATCCTCAAGGCCTACAAGGAAGGCGCCCGGGATTGGGAGCGCGTCAACGAGTGGATCGAGCGCATCGGTTGGCCGCGCTTTTTCGAAGAGGTCGAGCTGCCCTTCACCAAGTATCACATTGATACCTGGCGCGGCGCGCGTGCCAGTTTCAACTCGTCGAACTACATCCGCTTCTGAGGCGGGTGGGCTTAGCCAAGACCAATCGAGGTTGCTATGAAGTTCGCTATCCAAGTCAACGAGGGACCTTACCAGCACCAGGCGTCCGATTCGGCGTACATGTTCGCCAAGACGGCCCTGGAAAAGGGGCACGAGGTCAACCGCGTCTTCTTCTATCACGACGGGGTCTACAACTCCTCCCGTCTGACGACACCGCCGCAGGATGACCGCAACATCGTGAACCGCTGGGCCGAGCTGGCCGATAAGTACGACCTCGATATGGTCGTCTGCGTCGCTGCGGCTCAGCGCCGCGGTATCGTGGACGAGGGTGAGGCTAAGCGCAACGGCAAGGACGCCACCAATATCCACCCCAAGTTCCGAATCTCCGGGCTTGGGCAGTTGGTCGAGGCGGCCATTCAGGCAGACCGCCTCATGGTTTTCGGCGACTAAGGGGGCCGTGTCATGTCAGAAGTCGTTAAAAAGTTTCTGTATCTGAACCGCAAGGCCCCCTACGGCACCATCTACGCGTGGGAATCGCTGGAGGTGGTTCTGATCGGCGCCGCCTTCGATCAGGAGGTCAGCGTGATGTTCCTCGATGACGGGGTCTTCGAGCTGACCAAGGGCCACAACACAACCGGAATCGGGATGAAGAATTTCTCCCCGACCTACCGCACCCTGGGCGACTACGAGGTGAAGAACATCTACGTGGATCGTGACTCGCTGGAGGCCCGCGGCCTTTCCGAAGAGGATCTAGTCCAGGTGGCATGGGAGGATTGGGAGAGCGGCGAGGAAAAGGAAAACATCGTCGAGGTGGTAGACGGCGCGCGCGTTACCGAACTCATGGACGAGTCCGACTGCATCTTCAGCTTCTAAGGGGGGCCGAATGAGCATCCTGCATACCGTCAACAAATCGCCCTTCGAGCGCAACTCGTTGGACTCCTGCCTCAAGTTTGCCGCTGCCGGTGCCTCCGTCCTCCTTATCGAGGATGGAGTCTACGCGGCGGTCAAGGGATCGAGCGTGGAAGGCAAGGTCGCAGAGGCATTGGGCGCGCTGAAGCTCTATGTCCTCGGCCCTGACCTCAACGCCCGTGGGTTCAGCGAAGATCGCCTGGTCCCGGGTATCAATGTCGTGGACTATGCCGGTTTCGTAGACCTTGCCGCCGAGTGCGACAAGGTCCAGGCCTGGCTCTAGTCTTTTTTCTTTCTGCGGAGAAATATCATGGGTATCGAAGTCAACGGTAAGGTCTACGAGACGGACGAAGAGGGCTACCTCACCAACATCACCGAGTGGGAGCCCGGCGTCGCTGAGATCATGTCCAAGGAGGACGATCTGCAGCTCACCGACGAGCACTGGGACATCATCAAGTTCCTCCGCGAGTACTACGAGGAGTATCAGATCGCCCCGGCCGTACGCGTCCTGACGAAGGCGGTCGGCAAGAAGCTGGGTAAGGATAAGGGCAACAGCAAGTACCTCTATGGCCTGTTCCCTTATGGTCCGGCCAAGCAGGCCTGTCGCTATGCCGGGTTGCCGAAGCCGACCGGCTGCGTCTGAGGCCGACTAGCCGCGTCTGAGGCCGGCCGGCCCTGTTTGGATGTCGCTCTGGTACATCGACGGGGCAGCCGGCACGCTTCAGGCGCGCGATCCCCGGGGGTTGCCGTAAGTCCCCCGGATTTTCACGGGTCCACTGAGGTTGCGGAGCCATGTCGTTTCTGACGGGTCTATACGCCTTTCTGTTTTACTTCGCCACGGTCGTGCTGTTGACGGGCCTCATCAGAAAGGTCGTGCAGTACGCGCGGACGCCGGCACCGCTCAAGATTCCAACCACCCCTGCCCCTACAACCACTGGGGGCGTGGTGCTGCGCATGGCTCGTGAGGTCGTGCTTTTCGAGAGCCTGTTCCGGGGTAATAAGTGGACCTGGATCTTCGGCTGGGTCTTTCACTTCGGCCTCTTCCTGGTCACGCTGCGGCACCTGCGCTACTTCATTGACCCCGTATGGCTGCCGATCCAGCTGATTCAACCCTTCGGTATCTACGGCGGTATCGCTATGGTGCTGGGTCTGGGCGGACTATGGGCGCGACGTTTCCTGGTGGACCGCGTGCGCTATATCACCGGGCCGTCGGATCACCTCATGCTCGGCCTTTTGATCCTGATCGGGGCGAGCGGCCTGATGATGTCCTTCGTCGTGCACACGGACATCGTGGCCGTGAAGGATTTCTTCCTTGGGTTGATGGCCTTTAGGCTGCACCCGTTGCCCGCCGACCCCCTCTTGCTGCTCCATCTGCTGCTGGTTGCCGGGCTGATGATCATCTTCCCGTACAGCAAGCTCCTGCACGCCCCAGGTCTGTTCTTCAGTCCGACGCGCAATCAAGCGGACAATCCCCGCGAGAAGCGGCATATCGCGCCTTGGGCCGAGCGCCTCGAGCAGGAATGAGCCACCACAGGCCCCGGCATTGCGGCATTCGCTGAAGAGGTTCGATCATGGCAAAGGCAAATTTCGAGGTACCCGAGCTGCAGCAGTACCTGGATGTCCCCGCGGTCACGCCGGGCACCATGGCGCACAGCAGCCCCTTCGTCTCTAAGCCGGAATTCCAGGAGCCTCTGGGCTTCGCGGGTGAGCTCCCGGACGATTGGCAGGCCCGTGCCCTGGACAAGTTCGGCGAGCTGCTGGGCAAGTACCGCTCGCTGCGGGTCTACCTGGACTCCTGCGTCAAGTGCGGTTCCTGCACGGACAAGTGCCACTACTTCATTGGGACCAAAGACCCCAAGAACATGCCTGTGGGTCGCCAGGACCTGATGCGCAAGGTCTACCGGCGCTACTTCACGTTAGCCGGCAAGTTCTTCCCCAAGTTGGTGGGCGCCGAGGACTTCACCAAGGAGGTCCTAGACGACTGGTATAGCTATTTTCACCAATGCTCCCAGTGCCGCCGTTGCTCTGTCTTCTGCCCCTATGGGATCGATACCGCCGAGATCTCCATGGCCGCCCGCGAGATCATGGACCACATCGGGCTGGGTCAGAAGTATTGCAACGAGATCATCGCGAAGGTCTACCGGATCGGCAATAACCTGGGCCTACCCGGCCCAGCCCTGGCGGACACCCTGGAAGGTCTGGAAGAGGACGTCTACGACGAGACTGGGGTGCGCGTGCGCTACCCGATGGACAAGAAGGGGGCCGAGATCCTGTTGGTGACTCCCTCGGCAGACTTTTTCGCCGAGCCGCACGTGGACGGGCTGATCGGCTACGGCAAGGTCTTCCATGAGGCCGGCGTCTCTTGGACCGTGAGCTCCTACGCGTCCGAGGCCGCCAACTTCGGCATGTTCATCGGTTCCTACGAGAACATGCGCCGGGTCGCCCAGCGGATCCGCAAGGCGGCTATTGATCTTGGGGTCAAGCGCATCGTCTTCGGTGAGTGCGGCCACGCCTGGCGCGTCGCGTACAGCTTCCTCAACACCCTGGCAGGTCCCTGGGATTTCCTCGATCCGCGCTATCCGGTGCCGCAGCACATCTGCGAGTTTACCTATGGCCTGATCCAGGAAGGCAAGCTTACCTTTGACAAGTCGCAGAACGACGACAAGGTCCTGACCTATCACGACTCCTGCAATGTCGCGCGCGCCTCGCGCATGGGGCCCCGGCCGGGAGGGCAGTTCGACATCCCGCGGGCGATCATCCGGGAGGTCTGCAACAACTTCTACGACATGGACGAGGAGACCATCCGTGACCGCACCTTCTGTTGCGGCGGGGGCGGCGGTCTTCTGACGGACGACCTGATGGAGCTGCGCGTCAAGGGGGCCAAGCCCCGCATCGAGGCCCTCAACAATGTCATGGCCGAAAAGGGCGTCACGCACATGGCCGCCATCTGCGCCATTTGCAAGAGCCAGTTCACCAAAGTCCTGCCCTTCTACGGGATGGACATGGAGCAGATCGTCAGTGTCCACCAGTTGGTGTCTAACGCCATCGTCATGACCCCGGGCGACGACGAGGAGTCGGGGGACGACGACGACGAGGATTGAGCCTGCAACCCATTTGCGCCGAGCGGCTGCCCTGTCACGGCGGCCATCGGCAGATACCATTCACCACATCGAGCGTTTTACCGGTAAGGAGAGTGATCCATGGCGACTCCCAGCGACGACACAAACACCAAGTTTTCTTGGCGGCGCTACGAGGATGGCGACACCGAGTGGAAGGCCCTGACGCAGAAAATCTTCGTCCAGGACACCACCTACAAGTGCCCGACCTATGTTCACAAGACCCCGCCCTGCCAGGGGAGCTGCCCCTCGGGTGAGGACATCCGCGGCTGGCTTGCCATCGCGCGTCAGACGGAGCTGCCGCCGGCCGGTGTCACCTGGCAGGAATACGCCTTCCGTCGCTCCACCGATGCCAACCCCTTCCCATCTATGATGGGTCGCGTCTGCCCGGCCCCCTGCCAAGACGGCTGTAATCGCAACGAGGTCGAGGACTTCGTCGGCATCAACGCCGTCGAGCAGTTCATCGGCGACACGGCCATCGCCAACGGTTACGGCTTCGTTGCCGGTCCGGATACGGGCAAGCGCATCGCTATCATCGGCGGCGGTCCCGCTGGCCTGGCCGCGGCCTATCAGCTTCGCCGGAAGGGCCATGCCTGCACCATTTTCGAGGGCAATGTTGGCCTTGGGGGTATGTTCAAGTTCGGCATTCCCGGCTACCGCGTGCCCCGCGACAAGCTCGATGCCGAGATCCAGCGCATCCTCGATATGGGCCAAGTTGAGGTCAAGCTAAACACCAAAGTCGGCAAGGACGTCAGCATCGAGTCACTCGAGCAGGACTATGACGCCGTCCTGTGGGCCATCGGCTGCCAGAGCGGTCGCGGCCTGCCGGTGCCGGGTTGGGCGGGCACCGCAAACTGCGTCTCTGGCGTCGCTTTCCTCAAGGCCTTCAACGAGGGCCGCATGAAGGTCACCACCGACAAGGTGGTCTGCGTCGGCGGCGGCGATACCTCCATCGACGTGGTCTCCGTCTCCCGGCGTTTGGGGCACATCAAGAGCATTAACCCCAACGAGCTTCCGGAGACCGTGGTCCACGACGGTTACGTTGCCCACGACTCGGCCGTTAGCGCCGCGGCGCAGGGCGCCGAGGTGACCCTGACCTCGCTATTCACCCGCGACAAGATGACCGCGGCCGAGCACGAGGTAAACGATGCCCTGTTCGAGGGCGTGACCGTCCTCGACGGCGTCATGCCAGTCGAGGTCATCAAGGGCGCCGATGGGCGTGCCACAGGGCTCAAGGTCGCGGACTGTAAGATGATTGATGGGCGTCCTACGGTCGTCGAGGGCTCCGAGCGCGTCCTGGCCGCCGACCTCATCGTGTCCGCCATCGGCCAGGGCGGTGACCTGAGCGGCCTGGAGGCTTTGGACAACGGGCGCGGCCTCATCAATGCCGACAAGTTTTACCAGGTGCCCGACCGTCCCGGGCACTTCGTTGCCGGCGATATCATCCGTCCGCACCTGCTGACCACGGCGATCGGACAGGCGTCGATCGCCGCGGACTCCATCGACGAATATGTACGGCAGGCCGAGCACAAGCGTCGCCCCAAGGTGGACGTGCACCACTTCAACCTGCTCGACAAGATGCAGGAGGCCAATTTGGCCCCTGAGCACTTTGACGCCAAAGCGGGCGATCAGCGGGGGACCTCCGACGGCAACTGGGCGATCCACAACTACGAGGATCGCTCCGGCGCTGAAGTCATCCCGCACGACGAGCTCTTCCTCGGTCACTTCAAATACCACGCGCGAAACCTTCGCAAGGAAGAGGTCCCAAGCGCCGAGGAGGTTCTGGGTCACTTCAAGGAGCGCGTCATTGGCCTGACCGAGCCCGAGGCCATCGACGAGGCCAAGCGCTGCATGAGCTGCGGCATGTGCTTCGAGTGCGACAACTGCGTCATCTTCTGCCCCCAGACCGCCGTCTACCGGGTCGACAAGGGCTCCCGCACCACCGGGCGTTACGTTGCCACCGACTATGCCAAGTGCATCGGGTGCCACATCTGCGCCGATGTCTGCCCCACCGGGTACATCAAGATGGGGATGGGCGAGTAGTCGGACGACGGATCACCCGATAGACCAACTGGAGAAGCCGATGGCAAACGCCGTTGTAAGAGGCTTGCTCGCGGTCGCGGGCCTGGTCTGGGCGCTTGGCACCCAGACGGCTGCGGCCGATGAGAACTTCGTAAACCCGGGCTCCAAGGCCGCTGGGCTCGAGAATTGCGTCGAGCCGACAGAGTTTATGCGCCGCAACCACATGGAGCTCATCAAGCACGAGCGGCACATCGCCGTGCACGAGGGCATTCGCGACAGCAAGTACAGCTTGGCCGGTTGCATCGCCTGCCATGTAGCACCCGGGCCAGACCAAGAGCCGGTCTCGGTCTACGCGGCAGGCCAGTTCTGCAATCGCTGCCACGAGTACGCTGCGGTCGACGTCAACTGCTTCGGCTGCCACGCCACGGTGCCGACCGCGGTCCCGGGCAGTACGGCGTTGTCAGGGGAGTTTGGATCGGAAATGGCGCAGGTCCCTGGCCAAGGCGCAGCGGCGGGAGGCGATACACCATGACCCAACAGCATGACAAGGTAGACCCTGGGCGCCGTGCCCTTGTGGGCGTTGCCGCCGGGTTGACGGCGGCAGCAGTCGCCCCCGGCATCATCCTGCATACCGTCGCCGCGGCCCCGCGCTCCGAGGCCGTGACCGACGCGGTGCGCTGGGGCATGCTCATCGACACCGCCAAGTGTGCCAATGGCTGTACCGAGTGCGTCGACGCCTGCGACCGCGAGAACGGGCTCAACCTGCAGGAGAAGCCGGAGGGTGAGTCCGCCCAGAAGTGGGACAAGCAGCGGGCGGTGTGGATTCGCAAGGTCAAGCTTCAGGACAACCTCACCGGGCGGGTGACCAATCTGCCGATGCTCTGCCAGCACTGCGAGCATCCACCTTGCGTCGACGTCTGCCCGACCGGGGCCTCGTTCAAGCGGGCCGACGGGATCGTCATGGTGGATCGGCACACCTGCATCGGGTGCCGCTACTGCATGATGGCCTGCCCGTACAAGGCGCGTTCCTTTATCCACGAGGTGGTCGCGGAGAAGCTGACCCAGACACCGCGGGGCAAGGGGTGTGTGGAGAGCTGCAATCTGTGCGTACACCGGCGCGACAACGGCCAGCCGTCCACCGCCTGCGTCGACGCCTGCGCTGCCGCCGGGCACCACGCGATCGTCTTCGGTGACCTCAAGGATCCGGAGAGTGCGGTGAGCAAGGCCCTGGCGGGGGTCGCGAGCCGACAGATCCGCGAGGATCTCGACCTCAATACCGGCGTGCGCTACTCCAGCATCTGAGCCGTGGCGGGAGATCCAGAATGAAGAGAATCGTTTACCGCGAGTGGCGCCTCCAGCCGGAGCGTTACTGGGGTTTGTTGGCCATCCTGGGCGCAGTGGCCGGCATCGCCGGTTTGGCGGCCCTCTACATGGAGCATCATGGCCACTGGGTCACGGGGATGACCAATCAGGTGGTGTGGGGCACGCCCCACGTCTTCGCCGTGTTCCTGATCGTGGCGGCCTCCGGGGCACTCAACGTGGCCTCCATCGGCACCGTATTCGGCCGCACGGCCTACAAGCCGCTGGGCAGGCTGTCCGGTTTGCTCTCGATCGGCCTGCTGATCGGAGGCCTGCTGGTGCTGGTCCTCGATCTGGGCCGCCCCGAACGCCTGGTGGTCGCCGCGACGACCTATAACTTCAAGTCGATCTTCGCTTGGAACATCTACCTCTATACGGGCTTCCTGGTCATCGTGGTCGCTTACCTCTGGACCCTGGCCGAACGGAAGGTAAACGCCTATAGCAAGCCGGTCGGGTATTTGGCCTTCGTCTGGCGCCTTCTGCTGACCATGGGTACTGGCTCCATCTTCGGCTTCATCGTCGCCCGCCAGGCCTATGACACGGCGATCCTGCCGCCCATGTTCATCATCATGTCCTTTGCCTATGGGCTCGCGGTATTCATCCTGGTGCTGATGTTCGCCTATGACCAGGACAAGCGCCCGCTCGGCGACGTGCTGCTGTTCAAGCTCAAGAACCTGCTCGGGGTCTTCATCGCCGCGGTCTTGTTGATGACCTTGATGTACCACCTGACCAAGCTCTACGGGACCAAGAACCTGGGCGTTGAGGCCTTCATCCTGGTCAACGGCGGCATCTATACGGCCCTGTTCTGGGTGGGTTGGATGCTGGTCGGGTGTCTGATGCCGCTGGGCATCGTCTATCACCCCGTGCTTGGCAAGGACCGCACCTGGATCGCCGCGGCCTGCGGCATGGTGATCCTGGGGGGCCTAGCGGCGATCTACGTCATCATCATTGGTGGGCAGGCGTACCCGTTGCAGATGTTCCCGGGCCAGACGATCTTGGAGTCGGGGTTTTTCGACGGCGTGAAGGGTGCGGCCGCCTGGTATAGTCCGTCCATTCCGGAGGTGCTGCTCGGGGTGGGAGGTATTGCCGTCGCCCTGCTCATCACTGCCGTCGGCGTGCGGGTGCTCCAGTTCATGCCGGAGTCTCTTGCCGATCAGGTCGTGGATCCCCACCTCGCCGCCAAGGCGTAAGCCTCGCCTAGGTCCCAGACGCAAGGGGCCAGGCCCCGCGGGCCGGTGCATGCCGAGCGCCGGTCCGTCCCCTGCCTCTCACATAGGCCTCTGAAGGGGCCTGGCTCCATGGCCCACCTGTACATTTCCGCCGCCCACAAGACCTCGGGCAAGACGACGATCTCGATCGGCCTGTGTCGCGAGTTGAGTCGGCGCGGACTCACTGTGCAGCCCTTCAAGAAGGGGCCTGACTACATCGACCCGCTGTGGCTCAGCCAGGCAGCCGGAAAGGCCTGCCTGAACCTGGACTATCACACCATGGCCCGCGACGAGATCCGCGATGCCTTCGCGGCGGAGATGGTTGGTGCCGACATCGGTGTGGTCGAGGGCAATCTTGGTCTCTTCGATGCCGTGGACCTCTACGGCAGCAACAGCAACGCCGAGTTGGCCAAGGACATCAAGGCCCCGGTAATACTGGTCATCGATGCCGAGGGCATGACCAGGGGCGTGGCGCCCCTGTTGCTCGGCTACCAAACCTTCGATCCCAGCCTGACCATCGCCGGCGTCATTCTGAATCGCATCGGTGGCGCCCGACACGAGGCCAATCTGCGTCGGGTCGTCGAGCACTACACCGACCTGCCCGTCCTGGGGCTGGTCTATCGCAAGAGTGAGATCCAGATCGCCCAGCGGCACCTGGGCCTCATGCCGAGCAATGAGAAGGACGAGGCCGAGGGGCACATCGAGGCCATCCGTGCGCAGGTCGCGGAGCAGACGGATGTGGACCGCATCCTGGCCATCGCGGCGGCTGCCCCCCGGATGTCCACCCCGGACGCCGTCTGCGAGGTCCCGGCAAGCAACCTCGCGAAGGTGCGGATCGCCGTCGCGCGCGACCAGGCCTTCGGGTTCTATTATCCCGACGACCTGCGTGCCTTGGCTCGCGATGGGGCCGAACTGATTCCCTTCAGCCCCTGCAGGGACGCAGAGTTGCCGGCGGTCGACGGGCTTTTCATCGGCGGTGGTTTCCCGGAATACCGGATGCGGGAACTGGAGGCCAATGCAACGATGCGCGAATCGATCGCCGACTTCATCGCGTCCGGCGGTCCAGCCTATGCCGAGTGCGGCGGGTTGATGTATCTGGCCCGGCAGCTCCGCTGGGGCGACGACAGCGGCTCAATGTGCGGAGTCCTTGACGCGGACGTCGCCATGCACCCGCGCCCCCAGGGGCGAGGCTACGTCTCCCTACGGGAGACTGCGCACACCCCTTGGCCGAGGGCTGGGACTGCCGCAAGAGAAATAAGAGCGCACGAGTTCCACCACTCGGCGGTGGTTGCCCCAAATCCCGATTGGGTCTATGCCTACCAAGTCACCAGGGGGACCGGGATCGATGGGAAGCACGATGGCATCGTGCACAAGAACCTATTGGCGAGCTATTCGCACCTGCGCAGCGTTGGAGGGACGCGCTGGACGGCCCGGTTCATCGCCCATGTCCGCGCGTGCCGCAAGGGCTGAGGCCGCAACGGGAGCTGACCAGACTGGGTTAGAATGGGCAGGCTGGCAACAGAGGCTTTGCAAGAGGACGGATCAGGCATGTTCAAAGTGACAGCAGCAGCGGCCGAGCAGATTGGCAAGGCCGCCCAGCAGGGTGGGACCGAGGGTCTCTCGCTGAGGCTGGCGGCCCATCAGGCGGCCGACGGCTCGATCAGCTATCGCATGGGATTCGACGCGGCGACCGAGGATGATATCCGCCAGCGCTGCGAGGGGGTGGACATCGTTATGGTCCCCGAGGATGTCCCCCTGTTGGACCAGGCGACGCTCGACTACGTAGAAATCGAGTCGGGGCAGCTCAACTTCATCTTCCTCAATCCCAAGGACCCCAACTACGTCCCACCCAAACAGGACGAGTAGCGCAGGTCCAGTCCTTCGCCGCGCATGTCCAGTTGCGGTCCGCCTGCCCGCCTGCGCGCCTCGTGACCCATGGAACTTTCGAGCGAAGACAGCTTTCGCCTCAATGTGCTCCTCGCCAACAAGCCCCTGGCAATCCGCATCGATGAGTCGCGGCTGATCGTCTATGGTCTCTCAGGTCGCGGAGAGGCCAAGATCCAGCTCAATCCCAGCGGGCGTCCGGAGGCCTACCTGCGGTTGGTCAGGGAGCTGCTGTCCGGCCATGTCCTCGGGTCGCCTGGCGGATACCCGACCTATCTGCGCCGCTGGACCCGCATGGGGCAGATGCGCGACGAGAGTCTGGAGCAACTCCTCATGCTCGGAGAGCCCGAGGCAGTGGTGGCTGCCGTTCACGCCCCCGGCCTCACAGACGAGTTGGCCCGGCGGGCCTGGTGGGCGATGGAGGATGCGGAGAATGCCAGGCGCATGCTGGCCAACCCCGTCGTCCGAGATGGGGCCATGGGGCGGGTCCTGGCCGACTACCTCGTCGAGTATCTCCCCTTCGAAACCGAGCCGGATAAGGCCATGGCGTCGGTGCGCCTGGTCTTGCAGCCGGGGCTGATGGATGCCGAGCGTCAGGCCGACCTTTGGAAGCGCTCGGCCCGCAAGCCGGCTTATCTGCTGGGCTTCTTACAGGCCTTGCCGGACGACCTGCCGGACGTCGAGCCGGAGCGTCGGGATGCCGTCGAGGTGCGCAGTCGGCTCGTCGATCTGCTCGCAGCGGGTGACTCTTGCGCCGCGCTATGCGACCGGGTCCTCTCGGGGGCTGGCCAGAGTTTCCTCAAGACCTTAGGGCTGGTTCTGACCAAGCCGCCGAACCAGGATATGGTCACCCACGCCTTCGACCTGATCCGCGACTATTTCCGCGCCCTGCGCCCGGAGGGCGATCCGGACCTGGCCCTGGATGCCCTAATGACCGAGGCGCAGGACTTCGTCTCCGCTCCGGGTCCCGCAAGTCCTGTAGCTCCATGCCTGGCGGTCGTCCCGGAGTTTGCAGAGGATATCGCCGCCATGCGTGTGCTCTCCGGTGTCGGCTTTGCGGCCATCCGCGCCTATCTGGTCGACTCCACAGCGTCGGGCAGCTTGATGCGCCGCAAGCTCGCCCCCGTACTGGACGCCATGTTGGGACAGATCGACCTGTTGTGCCGGCGCTAGCCCCAGGTATCCGGCCCTGCCGCTTCGGGCGCGGACCACCCTTGCCCAGGGTGCCGCTTGTCGGCGAATAGACTGTATTTATTGGTTCTGTTGAGGGCCGGGCTCCATAATTGCATCCCTGATCCCCTAGCTATCTAGGGGGAAACGGTCCCTGTGGCGGGGTCCTTACCAACCGAACGAGGTGGCAATCATGGCGGAGACGCAAAGGACCGACAGCGCGGTCCAGGCCCTGCGGCGGCAATTGGACCGCCTGGGTCAGGAGCTGGAGGCTGTCTCCGCCGAGATCTGGCGGAACATCGACCACAACGATCCAGCCGGTCTGGAAAAGGGCGTTTCCTATAAGCAGCGTTTCAACCAAGGGCGTCTACCCCTGGAGGCGGCGGTGATAGATATGCTCGCCCTGCTGCGGGAATACCCCCTAAACGACCCAGGTTCAGAGAAAGTCGCGCCCTCGCCGAAGGTAGCCAGCGTCCCCGGTTCCGCGTCGGCCCCCGCCGCACAGCCGGTGGCCCACCCTGCGGCAGGCCGCGCCGCCGCCTCCCCAGTTCGCGAGGCCAGCCCCGAGGCGGGGCGTGCCGGCGAGCTGGGACAGAAGCTGCCGTTCGGCTTCGTCCTGGGCGGTCAGACCTACACCAGCGCCTCCGCCTGGCCGCTGTTCTACGAGGCCGTCTTGGAGGAACTCTACGAACGCGCCGCCGAGAAGCTCTCACGCCTGGCCGACGAGGGGAGCGGCTTCTTGCTGCGGGGCAAGCCGCTCTTTGCCCGACTCCCGGATCGGTTGGATAACCCATTGCGGGTAGCGGAGGCCCTGTTTGCGGAGGCCGATCTAGGGCCGGAGGATCTGATCGAGGTCATCAAGGGGTTGTTGGGGGAGATTGGCTACCCCCTCAAGTCCTTTGAGATTCTGCTCAAGGAGAAGAACCGCGGGACAGTGGAGACCCTATCTCTCGCGGCCTGAGTCTTTCGGATGGTGCCGGCGGCGCAACCCGGCCGGTGGCGCCCAGCGCCACTGGCCGTGCGAGACGTCAGCCAGATGCAGGCTGGCTCAGAGGGTCCTCAGCGGACGATGTCGGTCACCTTCCACAACTCCCCCTCCAGCTTCATCCGGACATGGGTTGGACCTTGGCCCAGTTCGCCAATGCGCAGCAGGAAGGTGTCGTAGGACTCGAAAAAGGCGAAGGTGATGCCCGCGATCAGGTAGGCGGGTTTCTGGTTGGTTGCCTGAGTCGCTGCCTTCCGCAGGGTGTCGCGCACCCATTCCAAGGTGATCGCCTGGGACAGGGCGGCGTCGCCCAGTTGCTGCAGGTTTTGCTGGAGCCAGCCCATCACATCCCCTGCATCGGTCGCCGGGGGCAACACGGCCAGACCCCCGCTGAGGCGCTTCTTGTAGTTCGCCTGAATGGCTGGCAGGTCGACCAGGCCCTGCAGGGCGCTGATCTCCGGCTGACCCAAGGCGTCGTCCAGGCGAAAGACGCTGTAGTAGGGCCAGATACCGAAGGCAATGAGTGCGAACAGGAGCAAGTAGCCGATAAACCTCATGGTCTTTGTCTCGCTGGGGTGAACAGGGGGCGTGCGGCTGGCGTTGGCGCCGAACCCCACGACGGTTGGGGATTCTAACCCAGCGAGGGTCCTGGGGCCGACCGCAGACGGTCACGGGGCTATAATTCGCGCCACTGCCCCACTGGAGTCTCGCCGTGGAAAACCTGACGCAGACCCTTGCCCTGACCCTCGGCGCCGGCTGGGCGAGCGGCATTAACCTCTATGCCACCATTCTGGTCCTTGGTTTCTTTGGGGGCCACGGGCCGTGTCGATCTGCCCCAGGGTCTGGAGATCCTGACCGACCCGCTCGTCATCTTTGCCGCTGGGGCCATGTACCTGGTGGAGTTCTTCGCCGACAAGGTCCCCGGGTTCGATACCGTCTGGGATACCCTGCACACCTTCATCCGCATCCCTGCCGGGGCGATGCTCGCCGCTGGTGCCGTGGGTGACATCGGGCCGGGTGCCGAGTTGGCCGCAGCGCTCGTGGGCGGGGGCCTGGCCGCGGTCACCCACGCGGCCAAGTCCGGGACAAGGGTCCTCATCAACACCTCGCCGGAGCCCTTCACGAACTGGACGGCCTCGGTCACCGAGGACGTCGGCGTAGTGGCCGGGCTTTGGGCCGCGGTGATGCACCCGGCAGTCTTCCTGGTCCTGCTGGTCCTGTTCCTTGTCCTCGTAGCTTGGTTGCTTCCAAGGCTGTGGCGGGGGGGCAAGCGCGTCTTTGGGGCCATCGGGCGCCTGTTTGGTGCAGGTAAGGGGGGTGACCCAGGCCGATGTCCAGGGGCCGGCATCGCCAGACGCTCGATCGGGACCGGAGACGGGGAAGGGCGCCACCCGCCAGGGTCCGGGAGCGGGGTCTGGGGCATGAAGGTCTATCTTGTGGGCGGTGCCGTGCGTGATCGCCTGCTCGGGCGTCCAGCCAAGGAGCGCGACTATGTCGTGGTGGGGGCTACGGCTGCGGATCTGCTCAGCCAAGGTTTCGTTCAGGTCGGCAGGGATTTCCCGGTCTTCTTGCATCCGCAAACCAAGGACGAGTACGCCCTCGCGCGTACCGAGCGCAAGACCGCCCCCGGTTACCATGGTTTCGCGATCCACGCCGACCCGGACGTGACCCTAGGAGAGGACCTGCTGCGGCGCGATCTGACCATCAACGCCCTGGCGCAGGACGAGACGGGCCAAGTGATCGACCCCTATGGCGGGCTTGCGGACCTCGATGCCCGCGTCCTGCGTCACGTCTCGCCCGCCTTCGCGGAGGATCCGGTGCGCATCCTGCGGGTCGCCCGCTTTGCCGCCCGCTTCGCCGATCTAGGGTTCAGCGTGGCGCCGGAGACCCTGAACCTGATGCGCGCCATGGTCGCTGCCGGAGAGGTGGATGCCTTGGTCCCGGAGCGGGTTTGGACGGAGTTGGCCAAAGCCCTGGCGGAGACGACCCCCTCGCGCTTCTTTGAAACCCTGCGGGCCTGCGGGGCCCTGGCGCGGCTCTTCCCCGAAGTCGAACGCCTGTGGGGCATCCCCCAACCGGCCAGGTGGCACCCGGAGATCGACACTGGCGTGCATACGATGATGGTGGTGGACATGGCTGCGCACCTGTCGCCGGATCTGGAGGTGCGTTTCGCCGCGCTCACCCACGACCTCGGCAAGGGGACCACCCCGGCGGAGATCCTGCCCAGCCACAAGGGTCACGAGGGGCGCAGTGTCGGTCTCATCGAGGCCCTATGCGGGCGACTGCGGGCCCCGCGGCGCTTCCTCGACCTGGCCCGCATCGTTGCCCGCTACCACGGCCAAGTCCACAAGCTGGACGAGCTTCGGCCCCGGACCGTGCTGGACCTCTTGGCCGGGGCGGATGCCTTCCGTCGCCCGGACCGCTTCGACCAGATGGTGACGGCCTGCGAGGCGGACTTCCGCGGGCGCGGGGGCTATGCGGACCTCCCCTATCCCCAAGGCGAGCGCCTGCGCAGGGTTTTTGCCGCCGTTGGCGCTCTCGACCTAGGGCCGATTGTCGCCGGGGCAACCCAGCCGGCCCAGGTGCCGATGCGTATCCGGGAGGCCCGCATAGCCGTTGTCCGCCGGGCGCTGGCAGACGGGTACTAGCCTGATTGGTCTAGGCCAAGAAGGACCCCTGGCCCGCGTGTAGAATGGCGCTCTTTTCCGTGGTCGGGTGGCGCAATACAGCTCTTTCCGATTCCCGCGCGAACACGTGAAGCCGGAGCACGTCGCCTCCCCGGCCCCGTGGAGACGGATAAATCCCCATGCTGGACCCACGTCTTTTGAGAACCGATCTGGCCAGGGTCGCCGAGCAGCTCAAGCGCCGCGGCATGGTGTTGGACAGGGCCCGATTCGAGGCCCTGGAGACCCGCCGCAAGGCGGTTCAGGTGGACGTCCAGGAGCTCCAGGCCCAGCGCAACGTCCGCTCCAAGGCTATCGGGAAAGCCAAGGCGGCTGGCAACGACATCGCCCCCTTGCTCGCAGAGGTGGATGATCTCGGGGCGCGCCTCACGGCCTTGGGGGACTCGCTCGTCGCTATCCAGGATGAGGTCTCCGAGATCGCGCTGGGTCTGCCAAACCTGCCGAGCCCGGACGTCCCCGACGGGCGCGATGAGGCTGACAACCGAGAGGAGCGTCGCTGGGGGGATCCGGCGCGTTTCGACTTCGATCCCAAGGACCACGTGGAGCTTGGCGGCCGCCGGGGCTGGATGGACTTCGACGCTGCCGCCAAGCTCGCCGGATCGCGCTTTGTCGTACTGAGCGGCCCCCTGGCCCGGCTGCACCGCGCTTTGATCCAGCTCATGCTCGACGTGCACACCACAGAGCATGGCTACACAGAGGTCTATGTCCCTTACCTGGTCAACGCCGACAGCTTGCGCGGGACCGGGCAGTTGCCGAAGTTCGAGACTGACCTGTTCAAGGTGCCGGCGGAGCGAGACTACTACCTGATCCCCACCGCCGAGGTCCCGGTCACCAATCTGGTGCGTGACGTCATCGTCGATGCCGAAGCCCTGCCCTGCAAATGGGTTGCCCACACCCCCTGCTTCCGCAGCGAGGCTGGCTCCCACGGCAAGGACACCCGCGGCATGATTCGCCAGCACCAGTTCGAGAAGGTCGAGCTGGTCCAGGCAGTCCGCCCCCGGGACTCCTACGCCGCACATGAGGCCCTCACAGGCCACGCCGAGGCCATACTCCAGCGCCTCGGACTCCCTTACCGGGTGGTGACCCTCTGTACTGGAGACCTGGGCTTCTCCTCGGCCAAGACCTACGACCTCGAGGTCTGGCTCCCCAGCCAGGGGCGTTACCGGGAGATCTCCTCGTGCAGCAACTTCGAGGACTTCCAGGCCCGCCGCCTTCAGGCGCGCTGGCGCAATCCGGAGACCGGCAAACCCGAGTTGCTCCACACCCTCAACGGGTCCGGCCTGGCTGTCGGGCGCACCCTAGTTGCCGTGCTGGAAAACTACCAGGAGGCCGACGGATCGGTGCGCATCCCGGACGCGCTGCGCCCCTATTTGGGCGGGTTGGATCGGCTCGGCTAGCTCGGCGCGGTCCTCTCAGCGTACCGAGATGACCAGCAGGATGACGAGCAGCACCACGGCGCCTAGGGGTAGAGCGGCCGCCATCCAGTCGCCCTTTTCCGCTTTGGGGCCGTGCTCCTGCCAGTGCTTGAAGGCCGGCCACATGTAGAACAGCATCATCACCAGGAAGACCCCAGCGGCGATCTTGAGGAAAAGATCCATGGTGTTTGCTCCGCGGTATCGAACAAAGGATCGTGGCGCGCCTGGGGGCTGGGACGCGGCGGCATGACAGAAGGGAGAATCGGGGGGCCCTCCATGGGCAAAAAAAACCCCGGCAAGCGGCCGGGGTCCTGCGCCGTCAAGGCCGCCTCGTCAACCGGTTAGTCGTCGCCGCCCATGATCCCGAGGATCTGCAGCAGGCTGATGAAGATGTTGAACATGCTCAGGTAGATGCCGTAGGTGGCCATGATGTAATTGGTCTCTTCGCCGCGGGCGATGCGGCCGGTGTCGAAGAGGATAAACCCGCTCATGACCAGAATGATGCCTGCGGAGATGGCCAGCGACAGCGCCGGCATGGCCAGGAAGATGTTCGCCAGCATCGCGATCACCAGGACCATCATGCCGGCGAACAGGAAGCCGCCCATGAAGCTGAAGTCGCGCTTGCTGGTCAGGGCGTAGCCCGACAAGCCAAGGAAGATCAGGGCCGTACCGCCGAACGCCGTACCGACGATCTGCGGTCCCTGGGGCAGGGCCAGGTACATGCTCAGGATGGCCCCGAGGCCGAACCCCAGCAGGCCGGTAATGCCGAAGATGACGCCGATGCCGCTGGCGGAATTGGCGGTCCGCGGCAGCACGAAGATGCCCATCAGCATGGCCACGATGACCGAGACCAGATAGGTCCAGCTCGGCACCTGCAGGGCGACCGACAGGGTTGCGGTGAGCGCGCTGAAGCCCAGCGTCGCTGCCAGCAGCAGGTAGGTGTTCTTGAGGACCTTGTTGGCACTGAGGGCGCGGCTCGCACTCTGGGCAACAGCGTAGTCGAAATTTGCCATTGGAACGATTCTCCTCGTTTGTCGAAAGTCATGGACGCCGGATGAGACCAGGACTCAGCCCGACAGTTCCGCGAAGGATACCGGCGGACTGGGAAACTGCAACCCCAGATGGGCCCATCGCGGGCAACGGTTTGTCACCACCCTGAAATTGGGTATCCTTACCTCACGCAGGTGGGGGCGGGATCGGCCTGCTCCAACCTGGCTTGGTTGCGAACCCTGGCAGGCGCACCGCGTATCTGGAGAGGTGGCTGAGCGGCTTAAAGCGGCGGTCTTGAAAACCGTTGACGCGCAAGCGTCCGGGGGTTCGAATCCCTCCCTCTCCGCCAATCACAGGGGTCTGTCGGTGTGGGGCTGTCCCGGCCCTACCGGACCTGGACCCCAACCCGCGCCTCACCTGAATCCATGTCACCCGCTCGGCCTCGCTCCCAGGCTCCCAGGGGCCCCCGGCCCGCCCTTGGTCGAACATCCGGTTCCGTCCGGGGATCCGATCCCGGAGTTCGGGTTCATCGAAGGACCAAGCCCCCGGCAGCACTTGATATGAGGGCTGGCCAGCCCGCGAGCGCGGCCCTGAGCAGCGCCCCGCCCTTTACAGGTACTCGGGCAGGTGCTTGCGGATGCTGGCGGGCTCTTGGGCAGCGACGGACTTGTCGATCTCGCCGGCGACCAAGTGCCTGAGGGACGGGGATTGGTGCTTGCGCAGCAGGCCGAGGAAGGCCGGGGCCGCGATGACATAGAGCTTGGATAACTCACCCCCGACGCGGGCCGATTCGAGGAGATCGCAGACTTGTTGGGCGAAACGGTCGGCGAGGTCGTGTTTGACGCTACCGGTTTCACCGAGACCGTGCCCGCCAACCTTTGGATTTCGGTCGCGCCCGCTCTTGTCGCTGACCAGGTCGCCCTCGTGCAGCCGGGCCTCGGGTGAGGCGAGGTCGCGGATTTCACTTAGGGGACTGGCCGGCCGCTCCGCGCCGAAGAAGCGTGCTCGGTAAGCATCGGCGACAAGGACCCAGGTCGTCATCATGCTGGTCTTCCTCCGGTTGTGCCCGCCACCCGCGGAAACGGGTTTGGCGTCTGATGGTGCCGGGTATCGAGAAGGACTCTCGAAACCTGGCATCGGTCGTGGCCGGCGATGGAGCAAGGTGCCGCCCATGACTTGGTGGGCACCAAGACTCATCCCCTTGCACAACAGGAGTGTAACAGCACTGTCATGCTCGGGGCGCGGAGGGGTGCGCACCCGTCGGGGAAGGCGGGGCGGGTCAGGAAGGGGTACGCCAACGCCGCGCGATCCAGTAGTCGGCGCTCAGGTAGCGCCCTCCGTCCAGAAGGACCAGGGCCAAGCGAAGGAACCTGGGTTCGGCGTCAGCGCCTCGTCCCAACCAGGATGTCGCGCGTCCGCAGGTCCGCGAGCAGGTCACGTCCGGCCTCGATGACTTTTTCGGGCATCGGGTGACGCAACTCCTCGGCGATGCCGGTCAGGATCTCAATACCCGTGGCGGCGGGATTTTCTTGCAGCAACTGCAGCAGCCGCTGGGTGACGGCGTTGATCTCGAGGAATTCCACCTGCCCCTGGCGTGTGCGGTAGACCACCAGATGCGTTGGCTCGGGAGGCGGCGCCTCGGGCTGATGTCCGGGACCGATGCGGTGCACGGGGAAGCGGTAGCTCAGGTTCCAGGCCAGCGGCGAGACCATCGGGGCCCCGGCCATCAAGTCGCCGTTGGGGTCGGCCAGGGTCAGTTCGGGCTCGTCTTCGCTGATGTCCAGGGTCAGCTCGACCCACTCGTAGTGGGCCAGCTCCAGCAAGAAGGGCAGGTCTTGCGTGTCCCCGGCGCGTGTCTCCTGGAGATAGGCCAGGAACTCTTGTCCCAACTCGTGGAAGAGGGGGGTTGTGCAGCGGTGGTGAATGAAGAAGCCCCTTACCAACCCATCCCAGTGGTCGTCGCTCAGGATTTGCCGAATGACCGGGAAGTTGGTGGCGAGTAGGGAGGCGACGTTGTTGAAGACCAGCTCGCGATAGATCGCCATGCGGCGTTCTTCTACGCCCGCCGGGCGCGGCTGCCCCTCCGGGTCGCGGATATGGGCGGCGAAGGCCCGCTGCACCTCGGTGAAGCGGCGCCCGACGACGGCCGGCTTCTCAACCATGGACCATGCGCACCTGGCCCGGGTCGGCATCGGCTTGGAGGCGGGCGATCGTGCTGACCTCCTCCACCAGTTCGTCCAGCGGCGGAATGTTGAAGTCGCGCTCCAGGAGGGTCGGAAAGACCCCGAAGCGTGCATAGGCCTCGGCCAGCAGGGCCCAGACCGGGTCGATCACATCAGCCCCGTGGGTATCCACCCGCAGGTCGGGGGCCTCTTCGTAGTGCCCGGCGACATGGGCGTACAGGATGCGCCTCGCGGGGAGCTGTGCGAGAAAGCCTACCGGGTCGTAGCAGTGGTTGATGGAGTTGACGTAGATGTTGTTGACGTCGAGCAGGAGGTCGCAGTCGGCCTCCTCCAGCACGGCGTTGATGAAGTCGATCTCGGGCATCTCCTGGCTCGGGGCCGCATAGTAGGAGACGTTCTCCAGGGCGATGCGCCGCTCCAGCATGTCCTGCACCCGGCGCACCCGGGCGGCGACGTGCCGAACCGCCTCCTCGGTGAAGGGGATGGGCAGCAGGTCGTAGAGGTGGCCATCGTCGGAGCAGTAGCTCAGGTGCTCCGAATAGGCGCGGATGCCGTGGGTGTCGAGAAAGCCCTTGAGGCGCTTGACGAAGCCCTCGTCCAGTGGCGACGGCGAGCCGATGGAGAGGGAGAGCCCGTGGCAGACGAAGGGGTAGCGTTCGGTGAAGTTGCGGAACTGCCGGCCGAGCCGGCCGCCGATCCCGATCCAGTTTTCGGGTGCAACCTCAAAGAACCCCACTCGGGCGGGGGGCCGCTCGGCCGCGGCGTCCATGAAGGAGCGCCGCAGGCCGAGACCCGCACCGTGAACGGGGAACGGCCGAGCGTTCACGGGCGGCTCAGAGGGTGGGACCTACTTGGCGCCGCCGCACTTGCCTTCACCGGCCTTCATGTCGCTGGGCTTCATCGCGCCGCCGCACTTGCCCTCGGCGGGCTTCTTCTCGGCGGCGGCCTTACCGGCGGCGCCGCACTTGCCCTCACCGCATTTGCCCTCCGCCTTCATCTTGGCTTCGGGGCTCATCTTCTCGCCGCCGCACTTGCCCTCGCCCATGGCCTTGCCCGCCTCGGCAAGCTGGAGGTATCCCTGGCTGAGCTGGTTGGCACCAAAGGGGTTTTCGGCTGCGCTGGCCAGGTTCGCGACGGCCAGGCTGCCGACCAGGGCGAAACCGACTGCGGCAGCGACGGGCTTGATGGTTGAGTTGGACATGGTCTTCTCCAGATGGTTGTCGAAAGGTTGTTGGCGTGACCCAGCACCGGTGATTGTGTGTTCGAAATGACCAACCGTTGCACTAGGGTTCGGCATTGATAACACATCCCAGGAACTCCGCAAAGGGGCCGGATGCGTGAAGTGTCATCGCTCGGTGAGACCCTGGCCGCCGGGTTTTTGTTTCACCGCAGGATGCGTGGGGGAGCCTCGCGGCGGTCCTTGCAGCGAGGCTTCAGGTGCCCGAGGCGCGGCTCACAGCCGTGCCAGGCACTCGAGATAGGCCGCTTCGTCTGGCTGGCGTTGGGCCCGCTGCGCCTCCCACAGGGCTTGGGCCAGGCACTCCATGGCCAGATGCTCAGCGGTGTGGGCGTCGCCGGTGCGCCTTACCAGATGCTGGTAACGGTCGCGAATTCCCGGGGGGCGGTCGGTGGAGATCTGCTCCAGCAGGGCCAAGTGCAGACCCAGGTGCAGGAAGGGGTTGGTTTCGCCGGCCTCTGGGGCGAAATCGCGGCTGATCGCGGCCTCCGTATCCTCCAGCAGGGGCTGGTATTCCGGGTGCTCGCGGACCAGTTCCGCGATCTGGTGCTCCAGGGGTTCCAGCGGCAGGCCCGCGTTCGCCTTGTGCCAAGCAGAGGCGAGGTAGCGTCGCAGGGTATCGCGGTCTGGGCTGAACATGGGTGCGCGGCGGGCCGGATCGGGCTGATGGCGTCCGGGGGGTTCAGGCCACGCCAGACTCAGCCCCCGGCGTCTTATCCGGATAATCGCACAGATCCCGGATCAGGCAGGCAGGGCAGCTTGGCTTGCGCGCGGTGCAGATGTAGCGCCCATGCAGGATCAGCCAGTGATGGGCGTCGCGCTGGAAGGACTTGGGCACCCACTTGATCAGCCGCTGCTCCACCGCGAGGGGCGTCTTGCCCGGGGCGATGCCGGTGCGGTTGGCCACGCGGAAGATGTGGGTGTCCACCGCCATGGTGGGTTCGCCAAAGGCGGTGTTGAGCACCACGTTGGCGGTCTTGCGCCCCACCCCCGGCAGCGCCTCCAAGTCCTCGCGGCGGCGCGGAACCTCGCCTCCGTGACGCTCAACCAGGATGCGGCAGGCGGCGATGATATTTCTGGCCTTGCTATTGAAGAGCCCGATGGTGCGGATCTGCTCGCGTAGGCCGTCCTCCCCCAGGGACAGGATGGCGGCGGGGGTGTCGGCAAGCGGAAAGAGGCGGGCGGTCGCCTTGTTGACGCCCTTGTCCGTGGCTTGGGCGGAGAGGATCACCGCGACCAAGAGCTCGAAGGGGCTGGCGTAATCGAGCTCTGTGGTCGGCGCCGGGTTGGCGGCGCGCAGACGCTGGAAAATACGGGTGCGTTTGGCCTTGTTCATGGAGCAGACCAGGATACCAGCCCGGAGCCCCGGCGGCGCCCGTCGAAGACTTGGTGTGCGCAGACAATCGCTTGCTTTTGGCCCCAATGCTGTAAGGCGTCTCGGGGTAGGATAGCGACAGGCAACCGTGAGGGGAAGAAAGACGCTGATGGACATCTCGGCCGTATTTCAGCAATGGCCGCTGCAGGCCCTGGTCGCGATCGTCGCAGGAATGGTCGTGCTGCTGGCACCGCGCGTCCTGAACTACGCGGTTGCCGCTTATCTGCTTGTCATTGGGGCCCTCGGACTCCTCCACTTCTACTATGGGCAGGCGCTCCGTCCCCAGACGGTAATCGCCCTCGTCGCCGGCGTACTCATCCTGGTCAGGCCCAACATCCTCAGCTATGTCATCGGCATCTACCTGGTCCTCATCGGCTTGCTCGATTCCGGGGTGCTCCGGTTCTAGGCGCAGAGGGGACAACCCTAGCCATCCTGCGATTCGGAGTTCCAGATGAGCGTCAGTGCCGAGTACCTGGCTTACGTTCGGGACCTGCTCAGTGACTTCGAGCCCCTGCGCGTCCGGCGAATGTTCGGTGGGGCCGGTATCTATGCGGGCGACCTCTTCTTCGCCATCCTGGTTGACGACACGATTTACCTCAAAGCGGACGCCACCAACCGCCCGGGTTTCGAGCGTCTGGGCCTGGAGCCCTTCCGATACGCCAGGAAGGATGGCCGCACTCTGACCATGGGCTACTACCCTCCCCCGGCGGCCGCACTGGACGATGCCGAGGTCTTGCGGCCTTGGATCGAAGGCGCCCTGGGGGCCGCGCGGCGGGCAGGGCGTTTCGCTTAGAGCATTGTGGCTACCCCGGCATCGGCACAGACACGAGGCGAGGACATGCCCAAGCCCATCACCCCGCTCATCGCCGCCGATGCCATCATCGAGCTGGTGGATCGGCCGGAACGCCCCATCGTGCTGATCCAGCGATTGAACCCGCCCCACGGATGGGCCATCCCCGGCGGCTTCGTGGATGTGGGCGAGCGCGTCGAGGAGGCCGCGGTGCGGGAGGCCCGGGAGGAGACGGGACTCGCGGTGAGGTTGCGGGCCCTGCTCGGCGTCTACTCGGACCCAGCGCGGGACCCGAGAGGCCACACCGTGACCCTCGTCTATGTGGCCGAGGCGAGCGGCATCCCTCAAGCCTTAGACGACGCCAGCGCGATGGGGGTCTTCACTTTGGATGCGCTGCCCGCGCCATTGGCCTTCGACCATGCGACCGTCCTGGCGGATTACCGCTTCTATCGGGCCAACGGGGTCCCTGCGCCGCTGCGTTTCGGTTGACGCTGCCGTCGCGACTACCCCAGCAGCACCTCGATGCGAAAGTCTCCACCGCCCTCTGGCAAGACCACCCGCGCCTGGCCGCCGGCCACCTGGACCGGCCCGCCGTCCAGGCTGGCAGCGACCACGTGCTCGCCGCCGTGGGGGTTGTCGACACGGATGTCGCAGCGCGTCACGCCATCCGGCAGCCGGTAGTCGATACGGTAGCCGGGCCACTCGGCGGGGACGCAGGGGTGGATCTCCAGGGTTCGCCCGTCCACCAGCCCAAGGCCGAGGACGGACTCCAGGGCGGCGCGGTACATCCAGCCGGCGGAGCCCGTGTACCAGCTCCAGCCGCCGCGCCCGACGTGCGGCGGCTCGCCGTAGATGTCGGCCGCGACCACATAGGGCTCCAGCCGATAGGTCTGCACCCGGTCCGGGTGCGCCGGTGTGGCTGACCGGGCTCAGCATCTCGAGCAGGCGGGCGGCGCGCTCGCGGCGGCCCAGAGCCGGCGAGGGCCTGCACGGCCCAGCAGGCCGCGTGGGTGTACTGGCCGCCGTTCTCGCGCACCCCGGCGACATAGCCCTTGATGTAGCCCGGGTCGTGGGGCGTGTCGACGAAGGCTGGCGTGAGCAGGCGGATGATGCCGGCGGACTCGTCCGACAGCTGGGCCTCCAGGGCGTCCATCGCCTGCTCGGCGCGGTCCCGGGGCGCGGCCCCGGACAGCACGGACCAGGACTGGGCCAGGGCGTCGATGCGGCACTCCGCATCCCCCGCGCAGCCCAAGGGCGTGCCGTCGTCGTAGTAGGCGCGGCGGTACCAGGCCCCGTCCCAGCCGGCGTCCTCGAGGGCGACGGCCAAGCCCTTCCGATAGGCGGCATAGCGGGCGGCGCGCTCGGTGTCCCCACGCTCGCGCACGAGCGGCAGGAAGTCCTGCAGGATGCGGTAGAGGAAGAACCCCATCCAGACGCTCTCGCCCTTGCCCAGGCGCCCGACCCGGTTCATGCCGTCGTTCCAGTCCCCGGTCCCCATGAGCGGCAGCCCGTGTTCGCCGCTGGTCAATGAGCGGTCGAGCGCGCGACAGCAATGCTCGTAGAGGTCGGCCGACTCGCCGCTCGGCTGGGGCGCCAGGTAGTTCTCGTCCTCCCCGGGGGCGAGCGGCGGGGCGGTGAGGAAGGGAGCCTGCTCGGCCAGCACGGCCCGGTCGCCGGTGACCCGGACATAGTGGGCGGCGACGAAGGGCAGCCACAGCAGGTCGTCCGAGAAGCGGGTGCGCAGACCCCTCTCCATGGGGGCCGGATGCCACCAGTGCAGCACGTCGCCCTCGACGAACTGGTGGGCGGCGTGGAGCAGAATCTGGGCGCGGGTGAGGTCCGGGCGCAGGTAGGCCAGGGCGGCGGCATCCTGGAGCTGGTCACGGAAGCCGAAGGCCCCGCCGGACTGATAGAAGGCGGTGCGGGCCCAGATGCGGCAGCCCAGGTTCTGGTAGGGCAGCCAGGCGTTCACCATGAGATCGATGGCTGGGGAGGGGGTCTCGACCTGGATGTGGGACAGGAGGTCAGACCAGAATCCCCGCGCCTCGGCCAGCGCGGCCGCGACGGCGCCCGGGGACGCGATAGCGCTCCACCAGGTCGTCGCACCTCGGCCAGGTCCATGCACTCCCCGAGCAGAAAGGCGCAGGTCAGCTCTTGGCCTGGGGCCAGGGTGACCCGCACCTGCTGGGCGAAGCAGGGCTCGAGCCCAGCCCCGCAGGCGCCATTGAGGTGCACCCCAGGCTGTACTCCCAGGGGGGCCGCGGGGTCGCCGTGGCGCCCGAGAAAGGCCGCGCGGTCGCAGGTGAAGGCGCTCGCCTCGACCTGCGCCGCCGTCCACCGCGACACAGGCGAAGGCGATGCCCCCGGCGAAGTCACCGGCCTCGGGGTTGGTGGCGGTGAGGAGATCGATCTCCGGCTCGTGGGCGGTCACCACCGGGCTTGGCGACACCGCCTGACTCCCCAGGACCAGGCGCTGGTAAGAGAACAGCGAAAGGGTCCGTGGCCCTGCCCCCCTGTGGGTCAGGCGCAGGGACAGGATGCGCACCGGATCGCGGCGCGGGACGAAGAGCGTGGCCTCCTGGGCGAGGCCGGCGTGGTCGCAGCTGTAGCTGGAGTAGCCCAGACCGTGGCGGCACTCGTAGGCGGTATGGGCAGGCATGGGCCCGGGCAGGGGAGACCAAACCGCGCCGCTCGCCTCGTCGCGGATATAGAAGGCCTCGCCGTGGGGATCGCTCACCGGGTCGTTATGCCAGGGGGTCAGGCGATTGGCCTGGCTGTTGCGCGCCCAGGTGTACCCGCGCCCGTCTCGCTCACCAGTAGGCCGCAGCGCTCGTTGGCGATGACGTTGGTCCAGGGCAGGGGCGGGCGTCGCAGGGCCTTCCCCTGCCAGGGGAGTCGCACGACGTATTCGCGCCCGTCCAGGGTGAAACCGCCGTAGCCGTTGCACAGATGCATGCCCTCGCGGCAGTCCCCAGCGGGGGCATCGCCGGCAGGGGCGCGAGTCACCCCGACCACGCCGCCCGGGGCTGGGTGGCGAGGCACCATGCCCGCGGCCGCGGACCAGGCTTCCACCAGCGCCAAGGCCGCCGTCCCGGTCCGCCGCGGCACCGGTCAAGAAGGCCAGCTCGGCGGTTTCGCCCGGGGCCAAATGGAGCACCGTGCGCAGCGCCAGGCAGGGGTCCAGCGTGTTGCCGACACTGCCGGAGAGTGGGTCGGCGCAGGCGAGCGCCGCGGGGCCGGCTGGGGTTCGCCCGCGGCCGAGGAAGCGCATCCGATCCGTCTCCCATTCGGTGGCCTCGGCCCCCACCAGGGCGTGGATCAGCCAGGGCCATGCCTCGTGCTCGGCCCGCGGACGGCGGCGCGCGAGCAGGGCCTCGCAGTCGGCGGCTCGCTCGGTCTGGACGAAGAGCTTGGCGAAGGCGGGGTGAGCGGCGTCCGCCTCCGCATGGAAGAGGACGACCTCCAGGTAGCTCGTGACCTCGATGCGGCGCTCAGCCTGAGTCAGGTTGGTCAGGGCGACGTGCCGGATCTCCGCGTCCTGGGACAGCCTAAGGGTCAGACGGGCCTCGATCCCCGCGTCCTCCCGGACCAGGGTGAAGTCGCCGTCCTCCAGCCCTGCCTCGTAGCGCTCGGCGCGCCTGCGAGTGGGCTGATGGCCCAGGGACCAGAATCGGCCGCCGTCGAGGTCGCGCAGGTAAAAGAAGGTCCCTAGGCCGTCCTCCACCGGGTCCCGGCGCCAGCGGTTCAGGGCGAGGCCCTTCCAGCTCGACAGGCCGGTCCCGGTATCGGAGATCAAGACCTCGTAGTCGTCTCGCGTCAGGCGGTGGATGCGGGGGGCGGGGGCCCTTGGGTCGGCGACTTGGTCGGTCAGGCGGTCGAGGGACATGGCGGGTCCTTGCGGGTTGGGGACAGGGGCAGAGTGTAAGGGCGGTGGTGCGGAGAGGTGAACGCGGCAGATGGCCCAGCCGAGTAGGGCGGCCCGACCTCAGCAGATCAGGGTCACGCGGGCCGGGAGTGCCGCCAGCCGCCCCCCGACCTGGGTGAAGTCGTCGACAGGACGGCCGTCCACCAGGACTTGGCGGGGCGGGCCGGGCAGCGGCGGGGCAAGCCAGATCCCGCCCGGCGGCAGCTGCAGGTCCCCGCCCAATTCGACCTCCAGGGCCCCGTTCGCGCCCAGGCTCAGGCGCAGGTCCAGGCGGCCGTACCAGGTGCGCAGGCCTCGAACCCCGACCTCGCCAGCGGCAAGCCACTCCGGCGGGATGCCGGCGGCCACCACCAAGGCCCGGTCGGCCTCGCGCTCGTAGGCGAACCAGTCGCGGAAGGCGAGGATGTACTCGGCGGCGATCCAGGTGTGGGGCAGGTCCCCCTGGTGGCCCGGCGTGTGGGGGTCCCGCCACGCGATCTCTGGCCATTGGTTCCAGGCCGGGGGGCGGCGCTCGGCGAGGAAGAAGCGGGCCAGCTCGTGGGCGTCGTCCCGGCGCCCCAGGCGGATCAGTGCCCCCATGACTCGGATCTCGTAGGGGGTGTAGTTGGTCCAGGGGACCCGGTCGCTGTGCATGGCGCGGAAGCGTTCGAGGAACTGGTCGAAGGTGCGGGCCAGGGCCTGCGGGGAGAGCCTGTGGGTCTCGTCCACCAGGGTCAGCGCATTGGCCACGGCGGTGGCGTCCGCGTCGGCCCACTCCACCGAGCCCGGCAGATAGTCGATGCCGCGCTCGGCCATGGTGCAGGCTAGGGAGGCGTGCAGGGTGGCGGCGAAACTGTCGCGCAGGACGGCGAGCCGCTCGGTTTCGTCCCCATCGCCCAGGGCATGGGCCAGCCACGCGGCGTCTTTGAACCCGCGCAGGGCCCAGAAGTCGTCCCAGTAGGCGTGCACGGGGTGGGCCAGGTAGCCTTCGTGGCTGACCGACTCCGGCAGCAGCCCATAGCAGGCCCACTTGTCCGGAGCGCGGTAGGCGGGGGTGAGGCGCTGGGCGCGCAGGGACTCCAGATAGGCCACCGCCTTGAGACAGGCGGGCCACAACTCCCTCGCCAGCTCCAGGTCGCCTGTGAAACGGGCGTACTCGGCCACGGCGAAAACGAGCTGGCCGTGGCTGTCGTGCTCCGGCAGCCAGTCGGGCTGTCCCTCGGAGCCTCGGCGGTCCACGCAGCAGGGGACATTGCCGTCGGGGGCCTGAAACTGGGCGTACCAACGGATGAAGTCCCGCGCCGGCCCCGCCAGCCCCAGGCGCAGCAGGGCGGCGGCCATACCGGCCCCGTCACGGATCCAGGAACGGGTGTAGCGCCGCGGTCCGGGTTGCAGGGCTGGACCATCCCGATTGATGAGGATATGGGCGGCCGCGCTGCGGCAGGTCTGGGCATAGGCCAGGGCGATGTCCGGGAGCTGGAGCTGGACCTGCTCGAGCAGGGCATTCCAACCGGCCCGGACGGCCTCCAGGGCTTGCGGTCCCGAAGCGGGGTTCGGGATCGGGACGTCCAGGCCGGCGGTCTGGCTCAGGGGGGCGGTGAGGTAGATCTCGTCCGCGCCGCCAGGGCCTAAGTCCAGGTCGAAGGCCAGGGCGGCGGACGCGTAACCGAAAGGGTCGACGACACGATTCCGCGCGGGCAGCTCGCCGCGGGCCAGGTAGTCGGTGATCGGGCCCTGATCGAAGACGGCGGCGCCGAATCCATCGGGGTCCGCAAGGGGATGACGGCCCTGCGAGCTTCGGCGGGAGCGCCGTCAGCCGGCACCCGAGCCGGCGAGAGGCGCGCGCTCCCAGGTCCGACCCAGAGGGCTCCGTCCCGCCAATCGACCTCCCCCACCGCGGCGATCCCGCCAATGTCGCCGAAGCGCTGCCAGGGGGGCGAGACCTGGAAGGGGCGCAGGGCAACGAAGAGGCGGACCCGGCGGCTCGCGGGCCCCAGGTTCTCGACCCGGTAGCGGACATTGAGCGTCGCCTGCCCCGGTGCCCCGGCGGCAAAGGCCGTCGTGGTCAAGGCCAGGTCGAGGGCGCGCCATTGGGACGACGGGATGGGCAGGTCGCCCCCGTCCAGGATCTGGGAGACGGCCGCATCGGCCCAGGTGATGAGTGCCCCGTCCGCAAAGAGAAAAGGCTCCAGGGACCAGCTCCCGCGCTGGATTTCGAGCAGGCCCTCCTCATTGATCAGCGCCGGTACAAAGCCGTCAGGGATGTCCACCGGGGTCCAGTAGCTCTGCTCACGGCAAAGCCACTTGGGGTACCGGCCGCGCTCGGACCGGGCGGCAATCTGGTGGAAGAATTCGTCAATGTCGCGGGAGAAGGCGTAGGGCTGCACCTCAACCGCCGCGAGCCCAGGCACCGGTTCGCCGGACACCCGGATGCGCAGGTGGCGCGACTCCCCCTTGGGCAGATAGACGTAGCTGACGGGTCCGGCTGAGTCTGGTGCACTGTAGAGGTCCCGCCAGACATCGCCGTCGTCGCTCGCCTGGATCAGGAAGCCGCGGGTGCCCAGCCGACCCAGGCTCCAGCGCAGGACGAGCCCCCCGTACTCGCGCGCTGCGCGAAAATCCAAGGCGAGCCAGGCATCACCGTCCCCCGGTTTCGGGTACCAGGCGGTCTCAGTCCGCCCGTCGAGGACGCAGTCGGCGGCATGTCCGGCTCGGGCGCTGGAGGCGCTGACACGAGGCGGCTCGCGGGCGGTGCGGTCATCCAGACAGATGTCCGCGATCCACAGGGCCCCACGGCCCCCGGGGCCGGCAACCAGGGCCAGCTCTACCGCCCCGACCTCGCTGGGTGCCCCGCCACCGGCCGGCCCCCAGGCGAACTCGATCTCGCTGCCCTTGATGGTGAGGGTCTGCCAGTCGCCGGTGAGGTGGAAGGGGTCCTGTTGCCAGCGCCAGACGTTGGCCCCCGACGGGTCCACCAACTTCACCTCCAGTTTGTTGCCTGGATTGGATGAGGTGGCGGCCCCGCGCAAACGCAGCCTCAAGGAATAGGCCTCGGGAAGGGTAAACGCCAGGGGCCGGCGGGCGACCACGAAACCGCCGCTGCCCTTGAAGTCGAAGTCCAGGCGCAGGGCACTGTCTGGCCCCTCCGGGTCCGGGGAGACGTTCCTTGGCCAGGGTGAGCTCGGCCTGGCCGGATGTAATCGGCACCCACTGCGGCGGCGTCGGAGAAGTCGTCCAGGGTTCTGGTGTGCATGGCGGCGGGCCTCGATTGCCCCGGTCGCGGGACCAGCCGGGTGCATGATTCATTACCACGCTCAGCATGCCTCGCGGGACAGGGAAGTGCAAGGCTATACTCGCGCAAGTCCTGACTGGCGCGAACGCAAGGCTCGCCGCACAACGATAGGCTCCATCCAGGTTCCAGATAGAGTATGACCGCTTCGAAAGTCGTCATCAGCCGGGCAACCTGGCTGCGCTTCGTCGAGATGCTCAAGGGCATCGTTGCCGACTCCACGGTCGGCCGAACGGCGGTCTGGATGTTCGCCGCCTTGATTGCGCTGCTCGTGCTGGTCAACCTTCTGAACGTGGTCAACAGCTACGTGGGCCGCGACTTCATGACATCCATCGAACGGCGCAACCTCAGCGCCTTCTGGTCTTACGCCTTGCTCTACGTCGGCGTCTTCGCCCTTTCCACCCTGGTAGCCGTCTATTACCGCTTTGCCGAGGAGCGCCTCGGTCTCCTGTGGCGAAAGTGGCTCACCCGGCGCGCCATCGAGCACTACCTGGACGACCGCACCTATTTCCGCCTGCATCAGGCGGGCGACGTCCCCAACCCCGACCAGCGCATCTCCGAGGACATCCGGGCCCTGACCGCCACCACCTTGTCCTTCGTCCTCATGTTCCTTAACGCCACCTTCACGGTGGTGGCCTTCTCCGGCGTCCTGTGGAGCATCAGCCCGAGGCTCTTTGTGGTGGCGGTGGCCTACGCCGCCTTGGGCTCGGGGGTCACCGTGCTGATCGGGCGCCGACTGGTCCCGCTCAACTACGACCAGCTCGACAAGGAGGCCAATTTCCGCGCCCGACTTGTACACGTGCGCGAGAACGCCGAATCCATCGCCCTGTTGCGGCGCGAGGGGCGGCTCAAAGCCCGCCTGCTGTCGCGGCTGGATGCGCTGACGGACAATTTCCGGCTCATCATCAATGTGAACCGCAATCTGGGCTTCTTCACCACCGGCTACAACTACCTGATTCAGATCATCCCAGCCCTGTTGGTGGCCCCGCATTTCATCTCCGGGGAGGTCGAGTTCGGCGTCATCACCCAGGCTGCCATGGCCTTCGGACACCTGCTCGGGGCCTTTTCGATCATCGTCACTCAGTTCCAGTCCATCTCCAATTACACGGCAGTCATCGCCCGCCTCTCGGCCCTGCGCGGGGCCATGGACCGCGCCCGCGTCCCGACCGCTCCGAGCATCGACCTGTGCACCACCTGTGCCCAACTGGTCTACGAGCACCTCACCTTGCGATTCCCCGAGAAGCGGTCGTACGCTGGTCAAGGACCTGAGCCTGGCCCTTCCGGTGGGGACGCGGCTCCTTATCCGGGCCAAGGACGCATCGTCCACTCACGCCCTGTTCCGGGCCACCGCGGACCTTTGGGAGTGCGGCGAGGGACGCATCCTGCGCCCCGAGTCCCAGGACATCCTGTTCCTGCCAGAGCGGCCCTACTTGCCCCCCGGGACCCTGCGCGAGGTTCTGCTCCGTACCGAGCAGCTCGACAAGATGCCCACCGAACAGATCGAGCGTACCTCTGCACGAGCTGGGGCTGGACCAGGCACTGAGGCGGGCGGGCGGGCTGGACGTGGAGCACAACTGGTCGGAGATCCTCTCCCTGGGGGAGCAGCAGCTCCTGGCCTTCTCCCGGGTCCTGCTGGCCTCGCCGGAGTTCGCCTTCTTGGATCACCCGACCCGGGCGCTCAGCGAGTGCCAGGTCGGGGACCTGCTGCAAACGCTGCGCGCCCACATGATCAGCTACCTGACCCTGGGCGACGAGGACGACGACCTGGCGGACTACGACCAGTTGCTGGAGATCGCGGCGGACGGCTCCTGGACCCTGCGCACCCTGCGGGACCAGAGCCCGGTGCCGATGGTCGCTCGACCCGGGGCTGGCCAGCCCCCTTCCTGAGGCCCCGAGACCTTTCTCTCCGCCCACCATGACCGACACCGCCGCCTTTCCCGAGGGCTTCCTGTGGGGGGCCGCCACCTCGGCCTACCAGATCGAGGGCTCGCCCCTGGCCGATGGTGCTGGCCCGAGCATCTGGCACGACTTCGCCCACACGCCGGGACGCATTGCCGATGGGCAAGACCGGCGACCTCGCCTGCGACCACTACCGCCGCTACCGCGAGGACGTGGCGCTGATGGCCGAGCTCGGGCTGACGGCCTACCGCTTCAGCGTCAACTGGGGCCGGGTCTTCCCGGAGGGGGTCGGCCGCGCCAATCCCAGGGGGCTGGACTTCTACCGCCGCCTGGTCGATGCCCTGCGCGCGCGGGGCATCGTGCCCATGGCGACGCTCTACCACTGGGATCTGCCGCTTGCGCTGCAACAGCGCGGCGGCTGGCTCCATCGCGACAGCGCCGGCTGGTTCGGGGACTATGCCCAGGCCATCTTCCGTGCCCTGGACGACCGGCGTCCACCTGTGGGCCACCATCAACGAGCCCTGGGTCGTGGCCGTTGGCGGCCATCTGAACGGCGACCTCGCCCCGGGTCACAGGAGCCCGGCGGAGGCGGCCCTCGTGGGCCACAACCTGCTGCGGGCCCACGGCACCGCCGTGCAGGCCTACCGGGCCGAGGGGCGCCACCGGGTCGGGCTGGTGGTCAACCTAGAGCCCCAGCACCCGGCCACCGACGCCGAGGACGACCAGGCTGCGGCGCGCGCCGCGATGCCTTCATCAACCGCTGGTTCCTCGACCCGCCCTGCTCGGCCACTACCCGAAGGCACTGGTCGATGGCTTCGGTACCGCCTGGCCCGCCTTCCCTGGTGAGGACCTGCGGCTGATCCGCCAGCCACTGGACTTCATCGGCGATCAACTATTACTCCCGCGGAGTGGTGCGCCAGGCCGAGACGCCGATATTCCGGCCCGTGCCGGGCGGGTCCGCCAGAACGGCCAGCCCCACACGGCCATGGACTGGGAGATCTATCCTCAGGGCCTGACCGAGACCCTGGTTCGGGTCAAGCAGGACTACGGCAACCCGCCGCTCTACATCACGGAGAACGGCGCCGCCTTCGCCGACCCCGAGCCCCAGGACGGGTCGGTCTCGGACCTGGACCGGGTCGATTACCTGCGCACGCACCTCCAGGCCGCCCGCCGGGCCATCGGGCATGGCGTCGACCTGCGCGGCTATTTCGCTTGGTCCCTGCTCGACAACTTCGAGTGGGCCTACGGCTACACGAAGCGCTTCGGCCTGGTCCGTGTGGACTACGCGACTCAGAGGCGTACCCCCAAGGCAAGTGCACGCTTCTACAGCGCGGTCATTCGCAGCCAGGGGACGGTGCTGAACGGGGAATAGCGGGCATAACCCGATACTGCTTGCCTTTGCGACAGACGCGTCGTATCGACTGCTGCGGTCAGGTGCTATTCTCTACTCGGTTTATGGTTTTTCGGCCGATGGCCAGATCCCGTCGGCCCACGAGGTCGGCTGCTAACCCTGACGTGGGCCCCGTTACCCCAGAGCCCCAGAGGGTTCGCCTAGATGGCACGACGCGGAGGCGCGGCCCCATGCCCTTGATCGAAGTTGATGACTATCTGCACCTGGGCATACCTGCCATGGACGTCGTACATGCCGAGTTCGCGGTCTTGGTCAACCGGCTGGCCGAGGCCGAGGGGGAGGCATTCACGGCCCTATTCCCGGAACTCGTGGCCCATACCCGTGCCCACTTTGCGGCGGAGGAGGACCTCATGCGCCGGACCCACTTCCCCGGCCGCCAGGAGCACTTGACCGAGCATGGGCGGGTCCTGGGGGAAATGGAGCGGTTCGCCGAGCGCCTGGCTGGCGGCAAGACCATTTTTGCCCGGGCCTACGTCGAAGATCGGATCCCGGACTGGTTTGCCGCCCACACCCAGACCCTCGACTACGCCCTGGCCGTGTATCTGAAGGCGAAAGGGACCCTCGACTAGCCGCGGACCTTGGAGCCATTGGTTTGCCCAACCTAGACTCCGTCGAGATCGACTGCCTGCGTCACATTGCTCGCGGCCAAACCGCGGAGGGTGGTCCCTGCAAGGAAGATGTCCTGCGACGCCTGCTCGAACTCGGACTCGTCGAACGGGTCCCGACCCAGTGCCTGCCCCTGGAGATGCCCAGGAGCGCCTTTCGGCTGACCCCGGCGGCCTACGCCTCTCTGGGCGCCGACTAGATCTGCAACGAGGACGAAGAAAGGGGGCCAAACCACATTTGCCGCGCCGTGCCATGCGTTCGCCGCAAACGTGATCTGCCCCCTGGTGCAGCTCGCTGAGCCGCTGGACCGATCCAGCGCACTCCGGAGCCGGCTATTCCGGCAAACGGGGGGGAGGGGGCGGCTTGTCGCTGGAGCCTGCGCCCTGCGGAGTGACGACGATGGTACTGCCAGGACCGTAGCCCCCGCCGTAGCCGGGATAGCCTCCCCAGCCGCCGCCCCAGGGCCCGTAACCTCCCCAGGGACCGCCACGGTAGCCATAGGGGCCTCCCCAGCCCCCATAGGGTCCGCCCCCGCCATAGGGACCATAGCCGCCGCCGTACCGATCATAATCGTAATAGCGATCACGATCGCGATCGCCTCCGAACCAGCGGTTCGGGTTCATCATGTCACCGAAATTGAATGCCTGGGCCGGACCTGTCGTCGCCAGCGCGCCCAGGCCGACAATCACGGCACCCATAAGAGAAACGAGCTTGTTTCGATTCACGTCTAGTCTTCCTCAGCATCTCGTAGTGTGTGGATTATATTGTGAACGCCCGCGTGCGGCACGATCGGACGTTGGTCGACAACCTGGCTGGTCCGGATCGCATCCTTGCTGACGCAGTCGCAACCCCTCTGCCTGGCTGCCGGGCTGGCTTAGAGGTTGTTCGTGCGCCGGCACTGGCATAGTGTAGCGGGTACGCGACCCACGGGCCGCGTGAACCCCACGGCGCCGCGATGCGATAGCGCCCCGAGCAAGCGGCCTGGGGTACGGGTAAATTCCAGCACAAAATCTCAATACGATAAACAGATGCTCGTGACTTTAGACTAGAACCCCAGGTCACGCGCCCAACGCTCATCGCCCGGAGATAACCAGATGAAATGGTCCGCTGCATCGTTACTTGTCGCACTGCCTTTGCTCTGCACGGCGGCCGACTATGAATCCACACTGCTCGTGCAGACCGGGAAGCTGCGCGAGAGCGATCTGATCGTCCGTACCATCTCGGACCTGCAGAGCAACAAGATCTGTCTGGCCTTTTACGTCCGGACTGCCGGCACGAGTTCCGTGATCACCTGTTACGACGCCCTCTCGGGCTTCCGCTCCAATGTAAACCAGGTTGGGTTCTTCAAGGAGGGCGAGCTTGTTGTCCGCAAGGTCAAGGATCTCGCGAACGGGGTCTCATGTCTCGTCGCGTACATAGCGACGCCCGGGACCGCACCGGCGATCGACTGTTACAAGAGCTCCGCGGCTGGCAATGACGCCATCGTTCGCGGCGGTCACGTCCGAGAGGGAGACCTGGAGGTGCACCGGTTGGCCGATCCCGACAGCAAAAGGACCTGCCTCATCTCCTATGTCAGCTCCGGAGGCACGTCGCCCTCTTTGACCTGCTACCCCAGCGTCGGCGAGCCCGGCGAAGGCGGTATGGTTCAGACCAGCCAACTTCGGGAAGGCGATCTGGTGGTGCGTAAAATGATCGACCCGCCAAATCAGAAGACGTGCCTCATCACCTATGTGAGCACCGAGGGGACCTCGCCCTATATGTACTGTTTCGACGAGCGATCGACGCCGGTGCCCCCACCACCGCTGCCGCGAAAATAGCACTCTGCAAGAAGGCGCGGGGCACCGACGCCCCGCACGCACCTCAGTCGCAGCCGCCGAACAGTCCGTGATGCCAATAGCGCCAGTGGCTCAGACGACGCCGAGGAAGGACTGGCCGGAGGCCGCGCCGCGCGGGTCAGTGTTCGCCGTCTGCGCCACCTGCTTCCCCGTACTACTCCGCTCTTTCGCCGCCCTCGCGCAGCACCCTGTAGACCCCTTCCGCCGGCGGTGACCGCGGCTCCTCGCGCCCCTTCGGCATGTGCACTCCCACGCCGCCGACCTCGGCCTGACTGATGCCGATCACCAGGCGAGGGTCGCTCGCCGAGGCGCAGCTGCTGTCCCCGGTTCACCCGCCTCCAGAGGATTCGGCCCGGGACGACCTCGACCATCACCCGCGTGCCGGGGTCGTTCCGCTCCGAGGCGTCTAAGCGTCTCAGACCAAGCCGGTTTTCGTAGCCAGGCAGCGCGGCGACCTCCCTTGACCACGCATCGAGGAATCCTCGATCCGGTGGGCTGCGCGGCCGATACCGCCCCCACGAGCGTGGCAGCGAGGGCGGGACCGATTGTCCTGCCGCGGCCACCAGTGTCGACCGCCGGTTGCCATTTTCGGTTTCGGACCCCGCTCGCTCGGACCTCCGCGCAGGCAGGGTCCCAGCACAACTGCCAGCATGCGGTCGCGATGCAGGGAGGCCGGCCACCAAGAAGTGCGCGTTCGAGCGCAAAAACCACGTCTCCTGCGGCAAACAACAGGTAACCGGAATGTCACGGGTTTTCGATAGGCTTCGCGCTCGCCTATGGCCGCAGCACCCCCCGAAGACGCTCCCGATGCGGCCGGCGGAATCCGCGACAGATCTTTTCTCCCGCCATGCAAGAGGAGTTTTCTCGTGACCCAGCGCAAGATCCTGACCACTGCAATCCTGGCGGCCCTCTCGGGGCCCGTCAGCGCCAACGGCAACGGCTTTGCCGTGGAGTTTTTCGGCATGCCTTCGCCCAGCACTGTCGAGGAGCGTGCCGACATCTATACGAAAGCCCAGGCGAAGATCACCTACGTCAACGGCACGTCCAAGTTAGTGGACCTCAAATACCACACGCTTACCAACACCACCGACAACATCGGCGGAGAAATCGTCGGTGGACTGTTCGACGCGAACGAAAGCCCTCTTCTGGACAGTTACGGCCAGATGGCCTCGGACGCGCCAGACGGCAACTCCCTGATGGAGATCCCAGGGATGCGGACTGATGACCCTGCGGCGAGCAGCCGGCTCGCCTTGGTCACCAACTTTGAGTATCGGGAGGTGCCGCCGGACTACCCCGATGTCACGACCTACACTAGCTACTGGTCTAAGTTGCCAATGACCACTGGCCTGACCAGGGTTGATCAGGATAGACGCAGCGGCGCCCTTGAGGTCGTGGACTACAACCACATCAGCTTCGCCGGCGTACAGGGTGGCTGGATTCACTGCGCATCCTCGCTGTCGCCCTGGAACACCCACCTGAGCTCGGAGGAGTACGAGCCGGATGCGAAGACCCGCGAAGGCATCCCCGCCGCGTCGGACACCCAAGACGGCACCGATATCAATAGCTTCAGCCAGTATTACTTCGGAGACCCCGCTGTTGCCAACGCATACCAATACGGCTTGGTACCCGAGGTAACGGTCCGCCGCGACGGCAGCACGCGCGTGGTGAAGCATTATGCGCTAGGGCGCATTGCTCGCGAGTTGGTGGACGTGCAGCCCGATGGGCGTACTGCCTATATGGGCGACGACGGCGCCTATACCGGGATGTTCATGTTCATTGCCGACGAGCCCGAAGACCTCACCTCGGGCACGCTTTACGCCGCCAAATGGAACCAAACCAGCGATGCCTGGGGCGGCAGCGCGGACCTGGGGTGGATCCGGCTCGGCCACGCGTCCGACGGGAGGATCAGGTCCATGGTGGAAGGCGGTATCAAGTTCAGCGACATCTTCGATGTCAGCATTACGGACCCTGCCGATCCGTCCTACACCAAGGTCAAGACCTACATGGGCACCGAGTGGCTCAGGCTCAAAACCGGCATGGAGACAGCCGCTGCCTTCCTGGAAACGCGCCGCTACGCGGCCCTGCTGGGGGCCACCACGGAATTCTCCAAGATGGAAGGCATCACGCACAATGCGGAGGACAAGAAGGCCTACGTCGTCATTTCCCGGGTTGATACAGGCATGACCGATATCCCGGGCGATCCCCGGAACGACATACGGATCGCGCGCAATGACGGCGGTGCCATCTACGAGCTGGATCTCGGCGGGTGGCAGAAGGACACCGGCGGCTACTGGATTCAGAGCCGCTACGTCGCCAAGACCATGGCTAGCATTCCCGATTTGTTGGGCGGGTGGCTTGGCGGGGCCAAGGACGCCGAGGGCAACCGATGCGTCCAGGACAAGGTCTGCGGCGGCGACAACATCAAGTTTGCCGAGAGCATGCGTACGCTGTTCATCGGCGAAGACACCAGCCGGCGCAACAACAACTACGTCTGGGCCTATAACGTCGATACCCGCAAGCTCTCCCGCATCCTGTCCGTCCCCATGTACGCCGAGGCCACTGGCCTAGAGATTCCGGAGAATCGGAACGGCTTCGGCTACATCCTGGGCAACTTCCAGCATCCCGGCGAGGAGGACCAGCACGGCGCGTTCCTGGGCGCTCCAGGGATTACCGAGGCGGACGTCTTGAGCGCTGTTGACGCGCGTTGGGACAACCGGAAGAAAGCCGCTATCGGCTACATCGGCACGGAGGACGGTGCCCTGCCTGGCTTCAGGTAGGCACCCCTGCCAAGCGGCGGGCAGCCTGGCTGCCCGCCGCTTGCGGACGCCCGGTGTCCACCGGCGTCCTTCCCTGGTCTTCTCGATACCTGCCCCGCGTCCAGGTCCAGTCCGTCGCCGACCCAGCTCAGGGCCTAGCCGTCGAGCACCCCGCGCCGGCGATACCCTCAGGTGCCCTGAAACGCGATCGTCTTGTGGCTCCCGTCGCAGAAGGGCTTATTCTGGGAGGCCCCGCAGCGGCAAAGTGCAGCCTGGGTCCCCTGCCAGGCGATGCGCCCGCTGCCCGCGCGTACGGTTAGGTTGCCGTTGAAGAGCAAGGGACCGGCGGGTAGGGGCTTGATCGTCAGTGTCCCGCCGACGGCGGAGAGGCTAGTTCCCTTCTCGCCCACAGACCCAGTGTCGTCGAACCCTGCTTCCAGATGGCTGTTATCGCAAAAGGGTTTGTTCTTGGAGGCGCCGCAGCGGCACAGGGCAGCCCGCAAACGCACCCCGGGCATATCCTCGGGCGTGCCCTCGATCGCCAAGTCGCCTGTGGCGTAGAGGGGGCCTCGATAGGTCACCATGACGATGTTCTCCGCCGCAGCCGTTTCGGGCCCGGCGTCCTTGTCGGTGTAGGTCAGGGCACCGCTTGGGCAGCGCTCGCAGATTTCCCGCACCTCATCGCGTGTAGAGAGATCCGGGGCACACCAGGGCTCTCTGCCGCCCACGAAGAGGTCTCCCTTGGCGTTTCCGCACTCACCGATGTGGATACAGAGCCGGCCGTCCCACTGAACGCCGATGGCCTTGCCGGGGTAGCTGAACACCTTGGTCTCGCTCACGAGTTGCTCCTGGTCTAGGGATGGGTCACTCAGGTACAGATGCCACCTTGCGTGCGGGTATCAACCTGTGGGTGGGTATGGACTTCGTATTGCAAAGGCGACCGAGCCCTCGCCCGCAGCTCGGGGCGGGGCGGGGCGGGCGGACTCAGGTCAGGTCAGCGGTCGGAGAGGCAGTGAGCAGCTGAACCTGAAGGAGATGCTGACTAAATCCATCCCTGGCTTGAATCAGCTCGCGCTCCCCGAGGCACGACTCGTGGAGCGCTCCATTTTCAACGGCTTAGCGCCGTTTGAAATGGAGGGCCCTCCGCGGCCCGCACGGGAAACGCTCCAATCAACGTTTCCTTCAGGGTCTTGGCGTTGGGTGAGAGCCCAATCCCGACGCGGGCTCGGGACTCATGCTAGCGGGGTCAGGAAGAGGTTACCGGCGGCATCCCGCCGGAGGTCCCAGCCTCGATTGGCCAGGGCCTCCGCGACTTGTCCCTGGCCGCGGTCCGCGACTGGAGCAAGGTCAGCCGCCCCTGCCGGCAGGCCTGGCGACGTTGTTGGGGGATGCAGGGTCAAGGTCCCGTCGCTCCCGCGCTCCACGGTCCAGCCGCGATGTTTCAGGGCTTCTCCTAAGGCCGCCAATCGGTCCGGTGCGGGTTCGGCAACCGGGTCCCGGGATGCATTGGCGCCCTGATCGAGGGTGCCGTCCGGCCGCGGCGCCGCGACCTCGCGGTGGAAACGAAGGCTGCCGCCGGCCTCCCGCGCCACTGTCCAACCTCCGGCCTCCAAGCGGCGGGCGAGTTGTGCCCTGTCGGCAGCCTGCTCCTGCCCGGGTGCCGTCTGCGACGGTGGAGGGCCGCCACGACTGCGGCCAGCCGGCGGCACCAGCGTCAGGGTACCCACGGCGTTTCGTGTGACAGTCCACCCGTAACTTGGCAGCCGCTCGGCAAGAATCGAGGTGTCCACTGCTGGTCGAATCGGCGCCTGGGCCTCGACCGGGGCGCCCTGAACCTGGGTCCCGGAGGCCGATCTGTAGATCAGGAGGTTGCCGGTTTCATCCGCACGGGTGTGCCATCCACGTTGCCCAAGCAGGTCAGCTAGGCGGGCGAGACCGGCGTTGGCATAGCCCCCGTCGACGGTGGCTGCCGCGGCTGGCGTTCCAGAGAGACCGGCTGTCAGGCCAATCAGAATCAAGACGCCAGCGATCGAAGCGGATTCGTTGCTCATGGGTATCGATCCTCAGGTGGTGACCGTCGTTCCAGTTGGCGCGGGGCCTGGCCGCGCGCCGAAAGGCCCGGGTTGCCCTGCCGCTGGACTGCGAGTAAAGGTATAACAAAAATCGCCAACCTGCCGAGAACTATTTAATTTCATTCCTTGAGCGCGTCTGGGAGTTCGGGGCGGCGGGGCCTCTGCGGGTCCGACTATTCCCGCCTTACAGGGGTACGCGGCTGGGGTCGGGTGTGTCTCTGGGTGCAGCGACGCAGGTCCGGCCATAGCCGGAAAGCGGTAGACAGGCAGCCCCTTCGGGTGTGGATTGCACGGTCCACCGCAGGCAATGGCGAACTGTATCTTCCAGGGTAAAGACCAGCAGGGTAAAGACCAGACCGGCGGGCTGCTCACCATCCCCGAGGGTGGCGTCGGCGGGCGGTTGGTGAGCGATGCAGGTTAGTCCTTGGAACGCTCACGGTTCCTGCATCCGCGGTCTCGCCCCTGAGGTGCGCAGGGTGGCGGGGTGCGTGGGGTCTACCATCGGATTCAAGGGTAGCCGACGTACGCAGTCCACTGAGGCCAAGCCGCACCAAAGGCCCTAGCGCCTGCGCCCGGTGAGTGAGCCCATGATCCCGCGCACCAGGACGCGCCCAAGCTGGGTCCCCAGGGAGCGCATGGCGCTGGACGCGAAGGCCTCCACCGGCGACTGGGCGCGGCTGGCGGGGGCGGCTTTGGGCGCGGGCTTCGGCTGTGACTTGACCTCAGGGACGGCGGCCGCTGCGGAGGCGAACTCAGCGCGCTGCTTGAGGATTTCGTAGGCAGAGACTCGGTCCACCGCCTGCTCGTAGACCCCCGTGACCAGGGATACCTCCATCAGGGCCCGGCGCTCCGCCGGCTCGATGGGTCCCAGCTTGCTCCCCGGCGGGGCGACGAAGATCCGCTCAACTACGGTGGGGCTGCCGCCCGCATCCAGCACGGAGGCCAGCGCCTCGCCCACCCCGAGTTCCGTGATGACCCGTTCGGTATCGAGCTTGGGGTTGGGGCGAAAGGTCTCGGCGGCGGTGCGCACGGCCTTCTGATCGCGGGGTGTGAAGGCGCGAAGGGCATGCTGGACGCGGTTGCCGAGCTGGCCGAGGACCGTGTCCGGGACGTCCAGGGGGTTCTGGGTGACGAAAAAGACCCCAACGCCCTTGGATCGGATCAGCCGCACGACCTGCTCGACCTTGTCCAGCAGGACCTTGGGGGCCTCGTCGAAGAGGAGGTGGGCCTCATCGAAAAAGAAGACCAGTTTAGGCTTGGCCAGGTCCCCGGCCTCCGGCAGGGTCTCGAACAGCTCCGAGAGCAACCACAGAAGGAAAGTAGAATACAGGGCCGGCGTGTGGATGAGCTTGTCGGCGGCCAGGATATTGACGTAGCCCTGGCCCTTCTCGTCGGTCTGCATCAGGTCCGCGATGCGCAGGGCCGGCTCACCGAAGAGACGCTCGGCCCCCTGCTCCTCCAGAGTCAGCAGACGCCGCTGGATGGCGCCGATGGAGGCGGCGGAGACATTGCCGTAGGTGGTGGTCAGGCTGTCGGCATTCTCACCGACATGGGCGAGCATCGCGCGCAGGTCCTTGAGGTCCAGCAGCAGCCAGCCGTTGTCGTCCGCCAGGCGGAAGGCGATGTTGAGGACGCCCTCTTGGGTCTCGTTGAGATTGAGCAGGCGGGCGAGCAGAAGGGGCCCCATCTCGGAGATGGTCGCCCGCACCGGGTGGCCCTGCTCTCCCAGAATGTCCCAAAAGGTGACCGGGCAGGGGGCGTACTCGAAGCCCTCCAGCGCAAGGGACTGGACCCGCTCGGCGACCTTCTTGCTCGATCCGCCGGCCTGGGAGATCCCGGCCAGGTCGCCCTTGACGTCCGCCAGGAAGACCGGGACCCCGATGCGGCTGAAGGACTCCGCGAGGCGCTGCAAAGTAACCGTCTTGCCGGTTCCGGTGGCACCCGCGACCAGACCGTGGCGGTTGGCCATGGCTGGGAGGATATGAACCGGGACCTCGCCCTTGCCGATCAGGATGGGTTCGGACATGGTTTGGACTCCTGGGCCGCCGATGTTGAGATGGGGCGGGAGTATTGCCGGGGTGCGGGCCGAGGGCAAGTGGACTGCCGCCGCAGGACCGGGCGGCGAACAGAGCATCGGACCCGTCCCGACCCTGGCGTCGGTTAGACGCGAGGTTCGGAAGTTCACCCTGGCCGGTGCAGGTCGGCGCGCCCGCACGGGCGCCAGGTGCCATGGAATCCGCGCCCGGACGCCTCCATCTCTCTCTGACTCCGGCGGTTGGGACAGTCCGCCAGCCGCTGCTTCAGAGGTCTACCGCAGATGCCCTACACCTTCACTCGGACTGCCCGGCTCGCGACGACGGCCGTCGTCGCCGTCATCCTTTTAGCTGCCTGCTCGTCCCCGAGCGGCCCGGAGTTGTCAGCCCCCGACGCACTCAAGAGTGCAAGCTCCGGGAGCCTGACCCTGATCGACATCCGTACCCCCAAAGAATGGCGCCAGACTGGGGTGCCCCAGGGGGCCGAGCGCATCGAGATGCGCCAGTCCGGGGGCTCCAAGGCCTTCGTCGCGGCGGTGGAGCAGGCCCTGGGCGGCAACAAGGACGCCCCCCTGGCGCTGATCTGCCGCACCGGCAATCGTAGCGGCGTGATGCAGGGGGTCCTCAAGAAGGCTGGCTTCACCGAGGTCTACAACGTCCGAGAGGGGATGGCCGGGAGCGGCGCGGGCCCAGGTTGGGTGCGGCGAGGGTTGCCGATCCTGCCTTGCCCGACCTGCTGACGCTGCCCAGACAGCGAGTTCGATCGACCCGACGATGCGCACGGAGGGTAAGCCTAGCCCAGATTCTCTAGGGCTAGACCCCAGTGGTCCAGCATTTTCCGCACCACCTTGAGCTCGGCGTCGGCGAACCAACCGTCCGAGCGCGCCACCACCAACAGGGTCTGCGCCAGCAGCCGGCGGCTGGCCGGGTCGGTCACCGGGGCCAGGATGGCCTCGACCCAATCGGCGTCGGCCAGCGCCACCAGCCGGCGCGTCCCTGCGTGGACGATGAGATCGTCGCAGTAGACGTCGAACACCCGGGCGAAGGTCTCGCGGTCCCCGCCGACGGCGGCCAGAACGCCAAGGCGGTCACAGATGGCCAGCTCTTCGTCGGCCACCTCGCCGTCGCTCACGATGAACATGGCGATCACCCGCAATAGTGCCTCTGGGCTGTTCTCCGGGTAGGGTGTGAGTTGCGGTTTGGTCACGCGGGTCTGCTCCTGTTCGTCGATCGTTGGCGAGCGCCGCGACCGGCCCAAGGGGCTCGCCGCTGGATGGGCGAGCCGAGGCTGGCATCGGCGGGGGAAATGTAATCCAATGTGGGGACCCGGGCCGCAATACCACCCTGGCCGGACGCAACTTCAAGACGCACCGGACATCCGCCGCCATGCAGTTTGAGATCGACCTCGTCACCCGCCGCCAGGGCCGCGCGCCCCACGAGCTGGCCATGGTCAACCTGCTCGTCTTCAATCTGCTGTTCTGCATGGCGGTGCTTGCCGGCAGCATGGCCCAGAAGGGGTCGGCCCTCGAACATTACAAGGCCTGGACCATCGCCATCCCCTTGGCGCTGTCGCTGGCCGTCATCGCCTACAGCTTCTGGCGCGCTGCCCAGGCGAAGGCCGAGGGACTCTGGTTTTCCGCCGCCCATTGGTCGCTGGCCGTGGGCCGCTACCGCATCCTGATGATCGCCTATCTGGTCGGCGCGGCCTTGGTGGGGCTGGGCTGGCTGCTCTCGCTATCCAATCCCAAGCTTCAGGAATTGATGTTCGTTGCCTTGGTCCGCGTCGCGGTTGCACCCATGCTGATCTCGGTGATGGTACTGGCGGTGCTCGAATCCAGTGCTCTGGCTCAGGCAGGCAATGGTGAGGTTCCGGCAGCCGTAATCAAGCGGATGCCGCCCCCGGCCGGCTTGGTTGCCAGCGAACCCGTGGACCGGCCGGCGACCGGTTGAAGCCGGCCGGGGGACCTGCCGCCAAGGTGCCACGGGGCGGCCGCACACCCAAGGCGCTTGCAGACCGGAGGGCCGATGACAGGCGTTGAAAGGCTATTGCGGGACATCGCCACCGAGGTCCACTACACCCGAGACCTGATCGCGCGTAACGCCCTGGACCCGCGGGTGATGGCCGCCATGGCCGAGGTTCCGCGCGATGCCTTCGTCCCCCCGGACGAGCGGCAATACGCTTACGCGAATGGCCCTCTGCCCATCGGCTGCGGCCAGACTATCTCCCAGCCTTACATCGTCGCCCTGATGACGGACCTGCTCGGCTGCGGCCCCGAGTCGCGGGTCTTGGAAGTCGGTACCGGGAGCGGCTATCAGGCGGCGATCCTGTCACGGGTGGTCGGGCAGGTCTACTCGGTGGAGGTTATCCCCGAGCTGGCCGAGGAGGCTGCACGGCGCCTGGCGGAGCTGGGCTACACCAATATCGAGACCCGCTTGGGTGACGGCTATCTCGGCTGGCCGGAGCAGGCCCCCTTCGACGGCATCCTGGTCACCGCTGCGGCCCCGAGGATACCGCCGCCTCTGGTGGAGCAGCTCCGCCCGGGTGCCCGCCTGGTCCTGCCGGTGGGGGAGCCGCGGGGCCGACAAGAGCTCCTGGTGGTGGAGAAAGGGGCGGACGGGGCAGTTCACACGAGCCCCATCCTGCCGGTCGCCTTCGTGCCGCTGACCCGGGGTCTCGGCCACCCATCTCGCTGGGCCGCCGACGACGACGCATAACCAACCTCTATCCAAAGATTGAAAAATACGATGCTTTTCCCGTACATGGGGAGTGGCGGCCGAGCTTCAAGGCAGGTATCTTAACGAGTTCTGATATGCGGGTGGCCCTCGCGGCCCCTTCCAACCGGCAACCCGGCTCTAGTTTCCTGAAAAAGGCTGGGTTTTTTGCCAAGTCCATTCCGCGAAGTCGGAGGAAAGTCCATGACGGAAGTCGTCGCAACCAACGAGACCATCCTGGTGGTCGGTGGTGGCATCAGCGGCATGACCGCTGCGCTAGAGGCCGCCGAGACCGGGAAGCGCGTCGTCCTGGTTGAGAAACGCCCCTACCTTGGCGGGCGCGTCTCCCAGCTCTACAAGTACTTCCCCAAGCTCTGTTTCCCGACCTGCGGACTGGAAATCAACCAGCGCCGTGGCCGGATGAACCCCAACCTCACGATTCTGACCATGGCCGAGGTGACGGGGCTCAAGGGCGAGAAGGGCAGCTACACCGCCACCGTCAAGCTCTCCCCGCGCTACGTCAACGACAACTGCACGGCCTGCGGCGACTGCACCAAGGCCGTCGAGGCCGAGTTCGACGACGAGTACAACTACGGCCTGTCCAAGCGCAAGGGCGCCTACCTGCCCTATCGCATGGCCCAACCGGCCCGCTATGTCCTGGACCCGGCCATCATCGGCACCCCGGACGCGGACAAGGCCAAGGCCGCTTGCAAGTACGACGCCATCGATCTGGACATGCAGGAGGAGACTATCGACTTCCCCTGCGGCTCCGTGATCTGGGCCACCGGCTGGCGCCCCTACGACGCGGCCAAGATCCAGCCCTACGGCTACGACCGCTTCAAGAACGTCATCACTAGCGTTGAGTTCGAGCGCATGGCCGATCCGACCGGGCCCACCGGCGGTAAGCTGGTGCGGCCCTCCGACGGCAAGGAAGCGAAGAGCGTCGCCTTCATCCAGTGCGCCGGCTCCCGCGACCGCAACCACCTGCTGCACTGCTCGCGCATCTGCTGCATGGCATCGCTGAAGCAGGCGACCTACGTCAGCGACGCCTACGCCGATTCGGCCGACATCAGCGTCTATTACATCGACCTGCGCGCCATTGACCGCTTCGAGGACTTCTACAACAAGGTGCGGGCCATCCCGCAGCTCAAGTTCATCAAGTCCAAGCCGGCCTCCATCGTCGAGAACAAGGCCAACGGCAGCCCGGTGGTCCACGGCGTGGACACCGAGGGCTACAAGCGTTTCGCCAATGAGCACGACCTGGTGGTCCTGGCCATCGGCATGGAGCCCAGTGTCGATCAGGCGAGCTTCCCCGTGGACATCGTCCTCAACCGCGAGGGCTTCATCGAGGCCGCGCCCGAGAACGGCGGTGTCTTCGCCGCCGGCTGCTCCTCCGACGCACTGGACGTGAACCGGGCCGTACAGCACGCCACAGGCGCGGCGCTCCGCGCCATCCAGGTCGTCAACAGCGTCGCCAGAGCGGAGGGTTAACACCGTGGCAGAAGCAAAGAAATTAGCCGCCTACCTGTGCACCGGTTGCGGCATCGGCGAGCGACTGGATACCAAGCAGCTTGCCATGGTCGCCACCCGCGAGGGCAAGATTCCCTCTTGCAAGGAGCACGGCATGCTCTGCAGCGCGGAAGGCGTGCAGATGATTCGTGACGACATCGCCAACGAGGGCGTCAACCACATCGCCATCCTGGCCTGCTCACGCCGCGCCAAAATGGAGGCCTTCAACTTCCCGGAAGTGGCCATGTCCCGCGCGAACCTGCGCGAGGGCGTGATCTGGCTCCGCCCCGAGGGCGACGAGCACCAGGAGACCACGCAGGAGATGGCGGACGACTATGTCCGCATGGCCTGCGCCGAGATCAAGATCCTCAATATCCCGAAGCCCTCCGAGCAGCAGGCCCTCAACAAGAGCATCCTGGTGGTTGGTGGCGGCGTCACCGGCATGACCGCTGCCTTGGAGACGGCGGCTGCCGGCTATCCGGTCCACCTGGTCTGTGCGGAGGGCAAACTGGGCGGGATCTGGGGCGAGCAGTACAAGCGCGTCCCGTTCCGCGCCGCCGCCGCAGGCGTGCCCAACGGCAACAATGAGGACCTGCCTCTGCCGGAGGACCCTGGCGTCGACGAGATGGCCGCGCGCTGCGAGGCCGACCCGCACATCACGGTGCACCTGAACGCGAAGCTGACCAAGACCTCCGGCGCCCCCGGGCGCTTCGCCGCGGACATCGCCGTGGAGTCCGGCAGCACCGTCACCGAGAACTTCGGCGCCATCATCCAGGCCAGCGACTTCCTGCCCTACGACGCCAATAAGCTCCCGGAATTCGCCTACGGCAAGTCCAAGGACGTGCTGACCAACTTCGAGCTCGAGCGCCTGGTCAAGGCCGCCAACGGCGGGCCCATCAAGCGCCCGTCCGACGGCAAGGAGGTCAAGTCCGTCGCCTTCGTGCAGTGTGCCGGCCAGCGCTCCACCAAGAAGGGTCACCTGCCCTACTGCTCCGGCTTCTGCTGCACCGAGTCCATCAAGCAGGCGATGTATTTCAAGGCCCAGAACCCGGGCTGCGATGCCGCCGTCCTGTTCGACGACCTGCGCACCCCGGGTGCCGCGGGCGAGGACTTCTACCGCTCCGGCCAGCAGGCCGAGGTCACCTTCTCCAAGGGCAAGGTCTCCGAGGTCGTCCCCGGCGACACCCTGCAGGTCAAGTTCAACGACCTGATCCTGGGCGAAGACACCCAGATGGACTGCGACCTGGTGGTGCTCGCTACCGGCCAGGTGCCCAACATCGGCCCGGACCCCTATGCCCAGCTCGCCGTGGACATGGCCGAGGACGAAGAGGAGAAGGAGGCCGCCCGCGCTAAGCTGGCGGTCGCGCCGCCCTCCGTTTTGAATCTCGACTATCGCCAGGGCACGGACCTGCCGCAGCTCAAGCACGGCTTCCTCGACAGCCACTTCATCTGTTTTCCCTACGAGACGCGACGCACCGGCATCTACGCCGCCGGTCCCGTGCGTCGTCCCATGGACATGAAGCAGGCCATGGAAGATGCCGTGGGCGCCGCCATGAAGGCCATCCAGTCCGCCGAGAACGCCGGGCGCAGCTCCGCCGTCCACCCGCGCGTGGGTGACCTGAGCTACCCCAGCTTCCGCAAGGAAGGCTGCACCCAGTGCAAGCGCTGCACCGTGGAGTGCCCCTTCGGTGCCATCGACGAGGACGAGCAGCGCTACCCGCTGTTCAACGAGTCCCGTTGCCGCCGTTGCGGTACCTGCATGGGCGCCTGCCCGGTGCGCGTCATCTCCTTCGAGAACTACTCCGTCGATTCCGTCGGCTACCAGCTCAAGGCAGTGGATGTCCCGGACGAGTTCTCCGAGAAGCCGCGCATCCTGGTGCTCGCCTGCGAGAACGACGCCTACCCGGCCCTGGACATGGCCGCCCAAGCGGCGCATTCGGGCTCCGGCGAGACCATGACCCCCTTCGCCCGCGTTATCCCGGTGCGTTGCCTGGGCTCGGTGAGCCTGTCCTGGATCACCGACTCGCTCAACTCCGGCTACGACGGCGTGGTGCTCATGGGCTGCCGACGTGACGACGACTACCAGTGTCACTTCGTGCGCGGCTCGGCCCTGGCCGCGGAACGCCTGTCCAAGGTCGGCGACACCCTCACCCAGCTCAACCTGGAGCCGGAGCGGGTGGTGGTCTACGAGGTCGCCATCACCGACGTGCAGCGTGCGCCGCAGCTGGTCAACGACATGGCCGCGACCGTCGAGAAGATCGGCATGAGCCCGTTCAAGTTCTGACCCTGGGGGCGGATGCCTGCCGGGCATCCGCCACGGGAATCACCGAATACCGGAGACCCTATCAATGGCCGATCTCAATACCGCGATGGTCGAGAAGTATCGCAGCAGCTTCCTCAAGGAAGTCGAGGCGAACGTCGAAGAGGGCGAATGGGTCAAGATGTGCATGCAGTGCGGCGTCTGCGCCGGCTCCTGCCCGCTTGGCCAGCACTGGGAGCACTCCCCGCAGAAGATCTTCATGATGATCCGCGCCGGCAAGCGCGATGAGGTCCTGGGGTCCGATTCCATGTGGATGTGCACCTCCTGCTACAACTGCATCGTGCGCTGCCCGCGCCAGCTGCCCATCACCCACATCATGCACGGCCTGGCCCACTACGCGAAGCGCCTGGGGCTGGTCCCGCAGTCCAACCCCACGGCCAAGTTCGCCCAGATGTTCTGGGACAACCTACTCAAGAAGGGCCGCGTCAACGAGCTGAAGCTGGGCATGTCCCTGTACTTCATGAACGGCTTCGGCGAGGGCGTGAAGACCGCGCTGAAGATGAAGGACGTGGGGCTGGGCATGACCAAGACCGGGCGCATGAACCCCATGGAGATCCTCGGCGGCCATGCCGTCAAGGACCTGAGCGGATTCCAGAAGGCCATCCAGAAGGCCCAGGAGCTGGAAGACGCCCGCATCGCCCAACATGGCTCAGGGCACGGCGCCTGATCGGAGGACAAAGACATGGCCAAGCGTGAATACTCGTTTTACCCGGGCTGCTCCTCCCAGAAGGGCGCCTCCTCCTCCAACTATTTGATCTCCGTCCAGACCATGTGCGAGGAGCTGGACATCCAGCTCAACGAGATCCCGGACTGGAACTGCTGCGCCGCCTCCATCGGCTATGCTGGCGGCGGCGAGCTGCCCCGGCTGACGCTCTCGGCGCGCAACATCGCGCTGTCCGAGCAGCACAACCCCGGTCAGGAGATGGTCGCCACCTGCGCCGCCTGCTGGCTCTCGACCCGCGAGGCGGCCGAGCGCCTGCACGAGGACCAGTCCCTATTCGCCGAGTGCAACACGGCGCTCGCCGAGGCCGGCCTCAAGCTCAAGAACGATGTGCCCATCAAGCACATGGCCGAGGTGCTGATCGAGGACATCGGCTACGACGCCATCAAGGCCAAGGTCAAGAAGCCGCTGGAAGGCATCAAGATCGCCGGTTACGTCGGCTGTCAGACCAACCGGCCCTTCGGCATCGCCGGCGAGTCTTACGAGAACCCCAAGTACCTGGACGGACTGGTCGAGGCCCTGGGCGGCGACTCCATCCCCGACTACGAGAAGAAGGTGCAATGCTGCGGCGGCGCGCTGGCCTTCTCCGAGCCGGAGAAGTCCCAGGAGATGGTCAAGGGCATCATCGAGGCGGCCTACGACCACGGCGCGGACATGATCGTGACGCCCTGTCCGGTCTGTCAGATGAATGTCGAGGTCTATCAGGACCAGATCAACGCCACCTACGGCACCAAGTTCAAGATCCCGGTGGTCTACTACTCAACCCTGATGGCGGTCGCCTACGGGCGCAGTGCCAAGGATGCGGCGCTCAACGGGCAGATCATACCTGCCAAGCAACTCGAGGCATTGGCGGCGAAGTAGCTCTCTCTCGTCCTTGTGGCTTCGTCCAGTCCCGCCATCCGGGCGGGCCGTTCGCCGGCAAAAGGCCACGTTAAGTGGCCTTTTGTGTTCCAGCTCACCCAGCCAAGCAACTGGAGGCGTTGGCGGCGAAGTAACCACTGCCGCTCCGACTCCGACCGTCCTGGAAGAGGCCCGCGCAAGCGGGCTTATGGTCCACTCGAACTTGCCTATTGCAACGACAGGCGCAGCCACGATTGCATCAAGTAGCTTGGCCTGATCAAGCTGGCCGAGCTTAATAACACGTGGACCGGGCGGTCCCGCTGACCCGCTGGTTGGGCGATGGTGTTCGTTGCTGCTCCAATTAACTGAGCCTGGCCTCTTTTCTCATTTTTCCTGGCCTTGCCTGGCAATTAGGTTCCTTTGCCGTCGGATCCTCAACTTAGAGAAAGAAGTTCCCGAGTGCAAAAAGCACTAGCAGGGAAACTGGGGACGTACCACGGAATTCCTGCGGCGCCGAAGGCCGGCAGAATCGCTTGAGGGTGCCGCCGAACTTTCAGGGACTGCCGGCCGCCTTGCAGGCCGCATCGATAATGGGATCGGCCAAAAAGTAACCATCGCGTCTGAGACCGTGCAGGGTCCCGCGCAGATCTTGAATGAGGCCGCGACGGTACGCTTCGACGAGGAGCCCGGCGGTACCTTTGATCGGCAGTCCATAGACCCGGCCGGCGATTCGCCTGCCGCGCTTTTCGTCGATGACGGCCAGACAGGGTTGCGAGGCGGTCGCCAACGCGATGACCTCGGCCTCGCCGCGATCCAGTTCCACCACCAACAGTGGGTCGGGCTCCGGCGCATCGACGGCTCGTGCACGCCAAACCGCCTCTGAGAGGGACGCGGCCCCCGCGCGGCCGAGTCCGTCGATCGCCACCTCGCGATACACCGCCCGCGGGATCAAGATCTCCTTGAACAAAAGCGGGAGCAGTTCAAGGTGCCCGGCCAAAGACAGGGCAACCAACGGCCCCGCGTTGACCACGGCGCGAGTTTGCATTAGGGCGCAAACTCTTCGGCAAGCTCGTCCTCGGTCAGGTCAACCACCGGTATCCCGGCGCGGCTTGCCGCAAGCAAGAAACCGACCCGGCCCAGCCCGCACAGGGTGCCGGCCTTGCCCGACGAGATGCGCCCTTGCTCGAACAGCTTCAGAGCCAGCAGGAAGCGCGCCTCGTCGGCGAAGTCGTCCGGCAGCTCGGTGGGTGAGGGCAACCCCTCGATTGGCAGGTTGATCGTGAGGACATTCATGGAGTCACCCTCGCAGGGTTCGGAGCGGCAGATCGACCGAGGGATTTTACATTTTCGCGGCCATCAAAGTGCGGATTGGCGATGTTCCGCGTCTGCGCGCTTGTCGCCCTCGATACCCTGGAAGTCGCCCCCCGTCGACCCTGAATCTCGACGACCGCCAGGGCACCGACCCTGACGCAGCTCAAGCACGGCTACCTGGACAGTCACTTCATCTGCTTCCCCTATGAGACCCGCCGCACCTGCATCTACGCCGCCGGTCCCGTGCGTCGTCCCATGGACATGAGGCAGGCCATGGTAGGCCCCGTGGGCGCCGCCATGAAGGCCAGCCAGTCCGCCGAGAACGCCGGGCGCAGCTCCGCCGTGCATCCGCGCGTCGGCGACCTCAGCTACCCCAGGTTCCGCAAGGAAGGCTGAGGGAATCTGGGGACGTGCCACGATTGGGCATGACGGTTTAGCGTGGTTTCCTCTGCGAACTCATAGCTGTGGCCCGGATGCCCGAAGCTGCAGCGGTCAGGGCAATGTCCCGTCTGGGGGAGCACGATCCGCGGCACGATTTTGGGGTCCCGATGCTCAACTAGCACCTCCGTCGGTCCGCTTTTCGCACCCCTAGACGAGCCCGAGGTCGACCGCCGACGCCTGGGGGAAGATCTCGGCCAGGTCGCCGCCGCTGAGCCCATACAGTTTCTGAAAGACGCCGCCGAGCACGCCGCGATATTCGTTGAGCACCGGCAGGTCCCTATCCTCGTTCAGGTCCGCGGGCTTCATAGCGGTCTGCTCTCCGCGGACGACCCCGCCTCGCACCGCACCGCCGAGGACCCAGATTGCGCTGCCGTGACCGTGGTCCGTGCCCCTGCTGCCGTTCTCGCGGAAGGTCCGGCCAAATTCCGAGATCACGACAACGGTCGTCTTCGCCCATTCCTCGCCTAGCCCTTCGGACAGCGCCGTCAGACCGTCGCCGAGACCATGCAGGCGATTGGCCAGAGCCCCTTTCGCCCCACCCTGACCGGCATGGGTATCCCAACCGCCGACGTCCACGAAGGCGAGCGAATAGCCCGGATGCTCGCGCAGTAGATTGCCCACGCGCCCTGCCTCCAGGGCAAAGCTGCCGGCAGGCGGGGCCTCGCGCGACGCCGTCTGCATCTCCTCGGCCAATTCGCGACTGATCTCGCGCCGTAGGCCAAGACCCTCCCGCACCATCTCTTCCAACTGATGGTCGGCATACATGCTCAGCAATAGGGTCTCGAACCCAACCTCGACCCCTCGGCCACGCTTGCGCATGGTCAAGGGCGAATTGGCCACCTGAACGCCGCCCCGCAGGATCGGGGGCAGAGTTTGCGTAAAGCTGACCGCGCTGTTCCCTGGGTCTGCGCGGGTACCGAGCCGGGCGAGCAGGCGATTCAGAAAACCGCTGCTCGAACTCGGGCGTTCGCCGGGTGCCTGGCCGAACTCCATCCAGTCTTGAGCCTGGAAGTGGCTGCGGGAGACGAAGCCGGTGCCCGAAAAGGGCACGAACGCCAGTTGTTTGGCCTGCCAGAAGGGCATCAGAGACTCCCCCAGGGTCGGGTGCAGCGCCCAGCGGTCGTCGAGCGCCAGCGCGGCGTCCTGGTTGGACTTGTCTGGGCGTGCCAGGGCAATGTTTGGCCGCGCCTCGTAGTAGAAGGACTCCGTATAGGGAACCAGGACGCTGAGGGCGTCGTAGGCTCCGCGCAAGAACACCACGACGACACGCGTGCCGTTGCCGCCCGTCGGCAGCGCCCACAGGCGCCAAGTCACACTGGCACCCGCCGCCCCGAGGGCTAGCCGCAAGAAACCCCTACGATCCATCAGCTGCCCTCCACTCGACTCACCAATACATGAACTCCGGACTGGCTATCAGCAGCGCCAGACGTTCGCTAGGTCCCGTCGCCGCGGACACCGCAGCGCTTGACTTGGCGCCGAGGCGGGCCAGTTGTTCTTTGGCCGCCTCGCTGGTCAGGAATTCCTCAGGGCTCGCGGGCTGTGAAAGCATCCGTGGCGACACGGCGACCATCTCCCGCGCGATTTCAAAGCGCTGCGTCAGTTGTCCGGCACTGAGCCAGTCCTTGCCATACAAGCTGTAACCATCCGGCGTCGTGCAGCCATACAGCGGCTCGCCAAGGGCCCTGAGCCAGCGCACGACCGGGCGAACCTCATCGATCTCCCTCCCGGCCGCCAGCAGACGCACCGACGACATGACCCAACGGTACGGATCCTTGAAGCTGCGCGTGCGTCCTGCTGCCTCCTTGGTACCGTCGCGGATAACCGCCACGGTACTGGCGATATCGCCCTGCGTGGAAGTGAATGCCTTGCTGGCCGCATCGACGACATCCCGAGGCGGGTCGTCCCCAACGAGAAACAAGCAGAGCTTTCCCGCAATATGCCGGGCCGTTGCCGGGTGGGCGGCGAGCAGATCGGCGAGGGCCTCTGCCTCGGCGTATCCGGTACCTTCTATCGTCTGTCCCAGCACACGCTTGGTACCGAAATCGTGGCGTTTGGGGTTGAACAGGAACTCGCCGCGCTCCTTTACCAGTGCCGCCTGCTTGGGCGGCCACCGGACCGGCTTCAGCGGTCGAAGACCGAAACCGGTCAACAGCCGCGCCGCTTCCTGCACGTCAGCCTGGCTGTAGCCGCCGTCCACACCCAGCGTATGCAGTTCGAGGAGTTCGCGGGCATAGTTCTCATTGATCTTGTTGGCCGCATTACGCTCGTTGTCCAGATACACCAGCATGGCCGGGTGGAGCATCGTGGCCAGGATCAGATCCCGGAACCGGCCCAACACATGCGGCCGAATCGCATCGTCGACGTAGCTCGGCAGTGCCGCGCTCACCAGCCCCTTGCGCCAGAACACGTTGAAATGGTTAAACCAGAACCAGGTCAGCGCCTCACGATCGTCCGGGACAGCCAGCAAGCTTCGTCTGAGAGAAGTGTCCGTGTACGCCCGAGTGATGCCCTTACGAAGCCTGGATAACGCCCGCCTCTCCTGTTTGCGCGCCTCTCCCTGAAGCCGATTGGCCGCACCGAGTCGCCGACGGTAGTCGGCAAGCGTTCCGGGCCCGACGGTAACCTTGATGTCTTCCATATATCCCCGTGTCAACCCGCCCCGCCATACCAAGATATCCAGTGCTAGCCCGGAGTTAAGGACCCCCTGAGGCCGTCCAGGGTTCCGCGACAGCAGGGACTGGCGGACTCGGGTTGGCTCCTCGGCCCAATGGTACCCCGACACGAGCCCCATTTCGGCTACAAGTGTGGGTTCCGAATCCGCCAGTCGCGACGAAGGCCAAGCACCCGCGACCCATCAACTTCCTCGGCCGTCCGCCTGCAAGGACACCCGGACCGCGCCGAGGTGTTCACGCTGCGGTCTTGCCGAGTGAGCTTCGTTTGGCATTTCGGAGGCCATTCCTGTCTCGCCCCCAGGCTCCCAGGAAGTCGCAGGGTTTGCGCCGGCACTGGCCTTGCCTGCCCACCACCCCCTATCCGGGCAACATTGCGGCTTTCCCGTTGCTTCATGCGGTTGGGCATTCGGCCCGATTTAGCGCCTAAGGTATCCGGTTGTCAGGTTGCCGGCTGCCGCTCAAGCATGGGCGAAAACTACAGGCCTAGCTGGTCGTATGGCAACCGATAACAGAGCACGCCAGAACCGGCATGCTACACACCCTCTCTCGCCATCCGCTGGGAGAATCTCAGACGATGATGGGAGCCGGTCCTTCTTCTTCCACGGCATGGCGCACTGTGTTTCTTGCCACTCACCCGGGCGTCATCACCGACTTCTCAGCTCGAATCCCTTCGCCGCGGCTTCCAGGGTGAGGTGGCGCCCAACGCGCCGCCGCGGAGCGGGGCCAATAGGCGCGGTGGGCGCCTGCGACGATTTCAATGCCCGCTGGTCGAGACATGGACTTTCGGCCGCCAGGGTTTGATGTGGGCGATCTCGCGCGGCCACCCAGTTCGGGACCTTTCCGCCGGTAGCGGACCGCTCGGCGACAGGTCTGCGTCACGTTGGCACTGCCTCTCCGCGTCCACCTGCTACCCAGAAGATCGACGTGGGTCGTCCCGGAAAATATCCCCGAAGCGCAATGAGGCTTGGGCCTGGGCCCCGCTTGCCTCACAATAATGCCCCCCCTCTGGCCCGGACCCACGCAGCACCATGCCCAGCCTCACGCGCGACGATGTCCTGCGCGCCACAGACATAAAGACTTTCAACCGCGGGCGCCTGTACTTCGAGCAAGGGCAGGTCATCGAGCTCGAACCCATCGACAAGGATGACGGTTTCCAGCGCTTCCAGTCGCGGGTGCGAGGCGGGGCGGGCAAGGTTTACGGCCAGCGCGTCCTCATCGCCCCACACGCCCGCCATGCGGTGGTCTCGGGGTCCTGCGACTGCCCGGTGGGGTATGCCTGCAAGCACGTGGTCGCGGCCTGCCTCGCCTTCATGGAAGACTTTTATCAGGGTCCGGTCGTGGCTGAAGATCAACCCCCGGAGGCGGTCAAGGGTTGGCTTCAGCGGGTCGCCGCGGCCGGGGCCCAAGCCGTCGCGGAGCGGAGCGGGGAACGGCTGGTGTATCTGCTCCAGCCGACGCCCGGCGATCCCCATGGCGTGTCCGCGGGGCTTGCGGTCGTGCGGCCCCTCAAGGGCGGGGGTCGTATGTCCAAGGGGCGGCGCCTGAGCCTGGGCAATCTTCTCTACGGTTACACACAGCCCAACTACCTTGACCCTGAGGACAGCCACATACTGGGGATGCTGCGCGGACTTTCCTCCGGCGGGTGGGTCAGCTCCCTGAACCTGAGCGGGGCCGTGGGGCGGATCGCCCTTGGGCGTATGGTCGATACAGGGCGCTGCCACTGGAAGGCGAGCGACAGTCCCTGCCTCGCCCAGGGGGAGGAGCGCCGACTCTCGCCTGTTTGGCAGGAGACGCCGGAGGGGTCTCTGCGCCTGGTATTGGCGCCGGACGTGCAGGTCAGGGTGCTGCTTACGGAGCCACCCCTGTACTTGGACGGCCAGACTCACACTGTCGGGTCCTTGGATACGCTGGGCCTGACCCGCCATCAGTTGCAGGAGCTGGCCGCAGCACCGGCTATGCGCAGCCGTCAGGCGGAAGCCATCGCCCGGCTCCTGGCCCTGGAGTTCCCGCAACTCCCTCTTCCCACTCCAGTCCCGCTCGAGATCGCTGAGGTTCGGGACGCATCCCCGATCCCCTGGCTGCGGCTCGCGGCAGAATCCTGCCAGGGGGTCGATACCCACCTGATTTTTTTTGACTTCGACTACGACGGACAGCGCGTCCGGGCTCTACCTCAGGTCGCCCAGAGCGTCATCAATAGCCCCGCTGGGGCGGTGCGAGTCCACCGCGACGTGGCGGCAGAGGGCCTCGCCCTTGCGCGCCTGACGGCCTTCGGTTTCCTCCCGCTGCCCGACCAGGGGATCCGGTCCGCTCCGCTGCGACTCCAGCCGGGCGGGGGCAACCCCATCGAACGGGCGACGCGCTGGTCCGGCTTCCTGCGCGAAGGGGTGCCCGAGCTGGCCGCCGAGGGCTGGCGGGTGGAGACGGACGCCAGCTTCCGCATGGAGTTCGAGGCCGCGGACTGGGACCTGGAGATCGAGGACGAAGAGGCGGGCGGCAACGACTGGTTCGGGTTGCGCTTCGACCTCGACGTGGGCGGGCGACGGCTGCCCCTGCTGCCCATCGTCGCACCGCTACTGGAGTTCGGGCTCAATGCGGATCTGCCCCCCATGCTCAGTCTGCCCCTGGACCCGGACGGGACAGACCCGGATTCCGCCCACCGCTTCATCGATCTGCCCAGCGATCGACTGCGGCCCTTCCTGGAGACCCTGCGGGACCTCTTCGCCCGCGGCGAACCGGACGGCCAGGGCCGAGTGCGCCTGTCGCGTTTCGATGCCCAGACCCTGTCCGAGCTAGAGGCACAGGGGGTCTCGGTGCGGGGCGGGGAGAAGCTGCGCGACCTGGCCCGGCGGCTCAAGGACTTTGGCGGGGTGGCACAGGTCGAGCCCCCCGCTGGCCTGACCGTGGAGCTGCGCGCCTACCAGAGGCGCGGGCTCGACTGGCTGCAATTCCTCCGGGCCTACGGCCTGGCCGGGATCCTGGCCGACGACATGGGGCTGGGCAAGACGGTCCAGACCCTCGCCCACCTGCTGTTGGAAAAGGAGGCAGGCCGCCTGGACCGCCCCGCCCTGGTGGTCGCGCCCACCAGCCTGATGGGAAACTGGCGGCGCGAGGCAGCACGCTTCGCCCCGGCGCTGCGCACCCTGGTCCTGCACGGGTCGGACCGGCATGCCCACTTCGACGCCATCCCGGATCGGGATCTGGTCCTCACCACCTACCCATTGCTCCCGCGCGACCAGACCCGGCTCCAAGAGGTATCGTTCCACAGCCTCATCCTGGACGAGGCCCAGACCGTCAAGAACCCCAAGTCCCAGGCCGCAGGCGTCGTCCGGGCCCTCAAGGCCGACCATCGTCTGTGTCTCACCGGGACGCCCATGGAGAACCACCTGGGAGAGCTGTGGGCTCAATTCGACTTCCTCATGCCCGGCTTCCTGGGGGACGCCACGCGCTTCAAGCGCTACTGGCGCACCCCCATCGAGCAGCACCGCGACATGGAGCGCCAGCAGCGTCTGGCCAGGCGCGTCGCCCCTTTCATGCTGCGTCGGCGCAAGCAGGACGTGGCCGCGGAGCTGCCGCCCAAGACCGAGATCATCAAGAGCGTGACGCTGGGCGAGGCGCAGGCGACCCTCTACGAGGGCATCCGCCTGTCCATGGAGAAGCGGGTGCGCGACGCCATCGCCGCGCAGGGCCTGGCGCGCAGCCAAATCACCATCCTGGACGCCCTGCTGAAGCTCCGTCAGACCTGCTGCGACCCGCGCCTGCTCCAGCTCCCGGCGGCGGCCCGGGTGCATGCCTCGGCCAAGCTGGAGCTGCTGATGGATCTGGTACCGGAGCAGTTGGACGAGGGGCGCAAAATCCTGCTGTTTTCCCAGTTCACCAGCATGCTGGCCCTTATCGAGGCGGAGCTTTCCAAGCGCGGCATCCGCTACGCCAAGCTTACCGGACAGACCCGCAAACGCGACGAGGCCATCGAGATCTTCCGCTCGGGGGAGGCCGACCTCTTTCTCATCAGTCTCAAGGCGGGTGGGGTGGGCCTCAACCTCACCGAGGCCGACACGGTCATCCTCTACGACCCCTGGTGGAACCCGGCGGTGGAGACCCAGGCCGCCGACCGTGCCCACCGCATCGGCCAGGACAAGCCGGTGTTCGTCTACAAGCTGGTCACGGAGCAGACGGTGGAGGAGCGGATTCTGGCCCTGCAGGACAAGAAGCGCGCTCTGGCCGAGGGGGTCTATGGCGAGAGCGGCGGCGAGGCGCAGCTGGCCTTCAGCGCCGCGGACCTGCAGGGCCTGCTTGCGCCCTTGGGCCAGGATTGACGTCGGGCTCGTCTCGGCCACGCGATGCGCTTGGCTCTCCCCATCCGGTTGGCCCGCCCATGCAATGGCGCCGGCCGCGTCGCCCTGCTCAGTACATCCGATGCCGGAAGAGCCACCCCGCAGCGCTCAGGCTGACCAGGGCGATCAGGGCCATGGGCCAGTACTGGTCTATCAGGAGGGCATAGGAGTCGCCCTCCAGAAAGACCCCGCGCAGGACGATGAGGAAGTAGCGCAGCGGGTCCAGGTAGGTCAGGATCTGCACCGCCAGGGGCATGTTGGCGATGGGCGTGGCGAAGCCGGACAGGATCACCGCCGGGACCAGGAACAGGAAAGCCCCGAGCAGCCCTTGCTGCTGGGTCACGGCCAGCGAGGAGATCATGAGCCCCACCCCGACGGCGGAGAGGAGGAAGAGCCCCATCCCCAGGTACAGGGCACCGAGGTCTCCGCGCAGGGGGATGCCGAATCCCTTGACCGCAATCAGGATGATGAGGCTCCCCTGGAGAAGGCCGATGAGGATCCCCGGCACCGATTTTCCGATGAGGATCTCCACCGGCCGCAAAGGGGTCACCAGGAGCTGATCGAAGGTCCCGGCCTCCCGCTCCCGGGCCACGGACAGGGCGGTGACGATCAGGGTGACCACCAGGGTCAGCAACCCCACGATCCCCGGGACGATGAACCAGCGCGACTCGAGGTTGGCGTTGTACCAGGGGCGGATCTCGAGCTGGGCCGGCGGCTTTTGGCCGCCGTGGCGCTCGGCCCAGGCGATGTTGTAGTCGATGACGATGGACTGGACATAGTTTAGGGCCAGCATGGCGGTATTGGAGTTGCGCCCGTCCAGGATCACCTGGACTCGGCCGCCTTCGCCGCGGTGGATGTCGGCGGAGAAGCGCGGGCCGATGTGCAGCACCAGCAGGGCCTTGCGGTCATCGATCAGGGGCGCGACCTGATCGTCGTGGTCGATGCGGGCCACCACCTCGAAGTTGCGCGACCCCTCGAAGCGGGCGATCAGCTCCCGGGCCGCCGCGCCGCGGTCCTCGTCGTAGATGGCGAGCGCGGCATGGTTGAGGTCGAAGGTCGCGGCGAAACCGAAGATCATGAGCTGGGCCAGCGGCGGACCGATGAGGACGAAGCGGCTGCGGGGGTCGCGCAGCACCGCCAGCAGTTCCTTGATGACTAGGGCGAGGATGTGGGTGAACACCGCCTACTCCAGATCCTTGCGGGCCTTGCGCCGCAGCAGGGCAAAGAAGATCAGCATCATCACCAACAGGGCCCCGGCGTTGGCCAGGACCACGGTCCAAAGGTCCCCTGCCATGAACAGGGTCTGGAGGATGGCGACGAAGTAGCGCGCCGGGACGATGTGGGTGATGACCTGGATGGGGGCCGGCATGGAGCCGATGTCGAAGATGAACCCCGACAGGATGAAGGCCGGAAGGAAGGTCGCAATGATGGCGATCTGCCCCGCTACAAACTGGCTGCGGGCCACGGTGGAGATCAGGAGCCCCATCCCCAGGGCCACCAGCATGAACAGGGCCGAGGCGAACAGGAGCAGCCAGAAGGACCCCTGCAGGATCACCCCGAACTGCCAGCGGGCCATGGCGACGCTCAGCAGCATTCCACCCATGCCAAGCACGAAGTAGGGCACCAGCTTGCCGAGGAGCAGCTCCCAAATCCGAATGGGCGTGACCATCAGGGCCTCCATGGTCCCGCGCTCCCATTCCCGGGCGACTACCAGGGCGGTCAGGAGGGCACCGATAAGGGTCATGATGACGGCGATGAGCCCGGGCACCAGGAAGTTGCGGCTGCGCAGGGCCGGGTTGAACCAGACGCGCTGGTCCACCAGCACCGGGAGCTTGAGGTCCTGCCCGCGGGAGGCGGCGTAGGCCGCGAGCCAAGTCTGCCACGCCCCCTGGATGTAGCCGCTGGTGATGCGCGCCTGGTTGGCATCCACCCCGTTCACGATCACCCCCACCTTGGCCCCGTCGGGGGACCCCAGGTCCCGGCCGAAGTCCTGCCGCAGCCACAGGATGGCGTCCACCTGCCGTTGCGCCAAGGCCTGCTCCGCCTCCTGGATGCTCCCCACGAAGCGGGGGTCGAAATATTGCGAGGCATGGAAACTGGCGGCGAAAGCCGAGGTTTCCGCATCGGGCTGGTCCACCACCAGTGCCAGCGGGATATGCTTGGCGTCCAGGGAGACTCCGTAGCCGAAGAGCAGCAGCAGGACCACCGGCATGACGAAGGCGATAGCGATGCTCGAAGGGTCGCGCAGGATCTGGAGCGATTCTTTGCGAATCATGCCGCGCAGGCGCATGGCGACACCACCGCGCCCGACCCCGCCTGTCTCGGTCACGGCGCTGCTCCCGCCCTTCCGGCACGTCCCTCGATCAAGCCGATGAAGGCGTCCTCCATGGTCGGGTCGGGCCTGTCCGGGCCTTTGAATCGGGCCTTCAGATCTGCCGGGGTCCCCTCCGCCAGGACCTCGCCCTCGGCCATGATCACCAAACGGTCGCAGTAGTTGGCTTCATCCATGAAATGGGTGGTGACCAGGATGGTCACCCCGGACTCGGCCAGGGCGTTGATGCGCTGCCAAAAATCCCGGCGGGCCAGAGGATCGACCCCGGAGGTCGGCTCGTCCAGGAACAGGATTTCCGGCTCGTGCATCAGGGCGGCGGCCATAGCCAGGCGCTGCTTGTAGCCCTGGGACAGGTCGCCGCTCTCGGTGTCCGCGAAGTCGGTCAGCTCGAAGCCCTCCAGGGCCCAGCGAATGCGCCCCTGGCGTTGCCGCCGGGAAAGCCCGTAGGCCCTGGCGAAAAAGCTCAGGTTCTGGGCGACCGTCAGGTTGGTGTAGAGGGAGAAGCGCTGGGCCATGTAGCCGATGCGCGCCCGGGCCTTGGCCGCGGCATGGCGCAGGTCATGTCCGGCCACGGTGAGATGCCCGGTGCTCGCCGGCAGAAGCCCGCAGAGCATGCGGAAGGTGGTGGACTTGCCCGCGCCGTTCGCCCCCAGCAGGCCGAAGACCTCGCTTCGGCGGACCTCGAAGCTGACTCCCTTTACGGCAAAGAAGTCGCCGAAGCGGCGCTGAACCCGGTCCACCCGGATCACCGCCTGGTCCGCGCTCGGCGCCTCGATGCGCGCGGGCGGCGCAGCCGTCTGGGGCTGAGACGGGTCCCGAGACCGGCCATCGGCCCCGCCCGGCTCGGCATGCAGGCGGGTGATGAAGGCGTCCTCGAAGCTGGGCGGGACCGAGCGCACCTCGAATCCGCCGACCGGCAGACCGAGCGGCCCAAGGTCCGGTGGCCGCGGGTCGCGGGCCACCACCCGCACCCCCTCGCCCTGGATGATGGCGTCGATGACCCCGTCGCTCGCAGCCAGCAGGCCCTGGAGGCGCCGCTTCGGGATGCCGGGGGCGAAGACCAGATGGCTGTGCCCGGCCAGCGGGGCGCTGAAGCTCGCCGGGGTTCCGTGGCCCAAGAGCCGGCCCTGGTGCAGCAGGATCACCTCGTCGCACCGCTCCGCCTCGTCGAGATAGGCGGTGCTGAGCAGGACGCTCATGCCGCCGTCGCGGACCAGGCTGTAGACGATAGCCCACAGCTCGCGGCGCGAGACCGGGTCCACCCCGACGGTGGGCTCGTCCAGCAGCAGCAGGCGCGGCGGGCGGACCAGGGTGCAGGCGAGGCCGAGCTTCTGCTTCATGCCCCCCGACAGGCGCCCGGCGAGGCGCTCCGTGAAGGGCGTCAGGCCGACCATGCGCAAGAGCTCCGCGTAGCGTGCAGGACGCTCCGGCACCGGAACGCCCTGGAGGTCGGCGTAGAGGTCCAGGTTCTCCGCCACGCTCAGGTCCTCGTAGAGCCCGAAGCGCTGCGGCATGTAGCCGATGGACGCCTGCACCGCCAGGGCGTCCCGGGCCAGGCTCAGGCCCAGGATCTCGATGATCCCGGCGTCGGCTTGAAGCAACCCTGCCGCCAGGCGCATGAAGGTGGTCTTACCGGCCCCGTCGGGTCCGATGAGCCCCGTCACCTGGCCGGGGGCCACGCTCAACGAGACGCTATCCAGGGCCTCAATGCGTCGGCCGCCCGCTTTGAAGGCCTTGCAGAGGCGGGTGCAGGTCAGGGCGGGTTGGATAGACACGGGGCGGGGGTCAGGCCGTTCGACAGGGGACCCGGCACCGTCTCAATTGGCGTCCCCGACCGGCTCCTGCCTCTTTCCGGGACTTCCACTTCCCTGTGGGGCGTCCCCGACCGGCTCCTGCCTCTCTCGGGGACTTCCACTTCCCTGTGGGGCGCATCGGTCGGTGGTTCCTGGGCTGGACTGTCCGGCGGGGATGGTCACGGTGGCTGGCATACCGAGGCGCAGCTCGCCCTCGGGATTGCAGACGAAGACCCGCACTTGGTAGACCAGGCGGGTGCGCAGGTCGGTGGTCTCCACGTTCTTGGGGGTGAACTCCGCGCTGGGGGAGATAAAACCGACCCAGCCGCGGTAGACCTTTCCCGGGAAGCTGTCGCTGTGCACCTCGGCACCCATGCCCTCGGCGATGCGACCCAGGTCGGGCTCCGGGACATAGGCGCGCACCCACAGCGGGTCGACGAGGGCCAGGGTCAGGACCGGGGCCTGGGGCGAGGCCAGGTCACCGGGCTCCAGAAGGCGGTCGCGCAGGATCCCCGCCGCAGGGGCGGTCAGGGTGGCGTCCGCCAGTTGCTCGCGGGCAAGGTCCAGGTTGGCCCTGCGCCCCGCAAGCTCGGCTTTGGCCTGAGCGACGTCCTCGGCCCGCGGCCCGGCCACTGCCAGGGCATAGGACTCCTCGCCGGCCTGCATCTCCCCCTCGGCCGCGTCCGCGGCGGCGCGGGCCTGGTCCAGGTCCTCAGGGGCAGCGAGCTTCTGTTTGGCGAGCTTCTGCTGGCGCTCGTAGGTGATCTGGGCGGTGCGGGCGCGGGCCTTGAGGGCGTCGAGCTGAGCGCGGGCCCGCCGGATCTCCTCCGGGCGACTGCCGGTCTCGAGCCTGGCCAGGACCTGTTCCTGCGCCTGGAGAGCGGCCTCGGCGGCGGCCACGGTCGCTTCCAGCTTGTTCGTGTGCAGGCGGGCGAGGATCTGGCCGCGCTCGACCTGGTCCCCCTCCTGTACCAGGATCTCCCGAATGTGCTCGCTGGCGTTGAACGCCAGGTTCGCCTCGCGAATATCCACGTTGCCGTACAGGGTCAGGTCCCCGCCGACATCGGCGCCATTGCGTGCCTGCAGCAGCCAATACCCGCCCGCAGCGGCGGCGAGCAGCAGGGGGATCAGCAGCAGCTTCTTGGTCATGGGGCTCCTGGCCCTGCTTACGGTGGTCCGTCTGGCGGGTCCAAATCTGGACCCAACAATATCCTAGGGTCATATCCGAGGCACTGCTTACCATCGGATGCCGCCACTTTGCGCGCGATCCCGGGCACCATCGGCAGGTCGCGTTGGCCTCAGGCCTCGCGTCTGCGTGCCGTCGCCTCGGCGAGCCCGCGCAGCAGGGGGACCGTGTCCTCCCAGCCGATGCAGGCGTCGGTGACGCTCTGGCCATAGACCATGTCCCTGGCGGCGCACAGGTCCTGGCGTCCGCCGACCAGATGGCTCTCGATCATGGCGCCGATGATGCGTCGATCCCCGCGGGCGATCTGTCCGGCCACGTCGCGCCCCACCTGGATCTGCTTCTCCGGCCTCTTGCGGCTGTTGGCGTGGCTGAAGTCGATCATGATCTTGGGCGTCAGGCCCGATTCCTCGATCTCCTCGGAGGCGATGTTAACGCTTTCGGTATCGTAATTCGGCCGCTGGCCGCCGCGCAGGATGATGTGGGTGTCCAGATTGCCGCCAGTGGTGAAGATGGCGGAGTGGCCATCCTTCGTCAGTGACATGAAGACGTGGGGTCGGGCGGCGGCGTGGATCGCCTCGACCGCCACGCGCACCGTGCCATCGGTGCCGTTCTTGAATCCCACGGGGCAGGACAGCCCCGAGGCCAGCTCGCGGTGGCCCTGGCTCTCCGTGGTGCGGGCCCCGATGGCGCCCCAACTCACCAGGTCGGCGATGTACTGCGGGCTGATGAGGTCGAGGAACTCGGTCCCCGCGGGTACCCCCATCTCGTTGACGTCCATCAGCAGTCCGCGGGCGAGGCGCAGGCCCTTGTTGATCTCGAAGCTCTCGTCCAGGTTCGGGTCATTGATCAAGCCTTTCCAGCCGACGGTGGTGCGCGGCTTCTCGAAGTAGACCCGCATCACGATCAGCAGATCGCGCGCCAGCTCCGCGCGCAGGGTGCGCAGGCGCTCGGCGTACTCCAGGGCGGCCTCGGTGTCGTGAACTGAGCAGGGGCCCGCGACCACCAAGAGCCGATCGTCGTGGCCGTGCAGGATCTTCTGGATCTCGCCGCGGCTGTGGTAAACGGTTGTGGACGCCGTTTCGGTGATGGGCCGCTCCGCATGGAGATCGCAGGGGGCGATCACCGGTGTGATCTTGCGGATGCGAAGGTCGTCGGTTTGGTACGTCATAGCGTGCAGGGGCTTGATGGCAAAGGCCCCGAGTATACCCGAAGGCGTCGTTTCGGCCGTTGTCGGCGCAGCGACTCAGGCCAGGATCCGGGCCACTGAGGGTGCGGCCGTATGCACAAAAAAGGGGTCCTCCGGTGCATCCCTGCACCGGAGGACCCCGGGGGGCTTTCCTTGCGCCTGTTCGCCTAGACGCCGTCGGGCGCCAGCCACGGCTGAGAGGCCGCCATTGCGGAAGCGGGCCGGCTGAACCCCTGGCTGCGGATCGGATGGACTGCGCTGTCCGGGTTGCCGGCGGTGAGGACCTCCAACGAAGTGATACGCGGCGCGGTGGCGGACATCACCGCGCCATAGCCGAGGATCGAATGGCCGGCGCTGTCCGGGTTACCCTCGGTGAGGGCATCCAGCGAGGTTCGGGTCTCCGGCATGTAGGCGCTGCGGCTTGGCGTCTGGACGTTCTTGCTGCCGCTGTGAACGACGGTCTCGTGGTTGGAGAAGTTGCCGTAAAAATCCAAGGCGCCGGCGGTGTTCGCGATCAGGGCCAGTGCGGAGGCGGTGAGGATGTACTTGGTCTTGGTCATGTTGGTATCTCCAGGCTTTGGTTGTTTGGGGATTGGCATCGACGGGTCGTCGGTGCCTGCCTGGAGTAGAGCATCGGCCGTGCCAACCTCGTCTGTCTTATGAGAAATATAAATATAACAATATGTTGTGATCGAGCTGCGGCACCGAGGCCGACCCGCTAGCCCACCATTAATGCAACGCCCCGTCGAACAGGGCGTTACACCCGCGGATCGAAACGTTCAGCAGAAATCTGGCCCCAACGCCTGCGCCGGGGCCAAGGCGGCGGGACACCGGGTCAGAGAATGGCCGCCAGCGCTAGGGGGATTACCGCCAGGCTCGCCAGGTTGCCCCAGATGACGATGGCTGCGACGGTCTCGGGCTCCTGCCCATAACGCTCGGCGACGATGTAGTTGAGCACCGCCGGGGGCAGCACGGAGAACAGGATCATCTGGCGGGGCAGGTCCCCTTCCAGCCCCAAGAACGGCAGCACGGCCAGGGCGACCAGCAGCCCGCTAATCGGGCGCGCCAGGGCCCCAAGGAGGCCGATCCGCCAGTGGTCGAGGTTGGCCTCCGTCAGGCGCACCCCGAGCGAGAAGAGCATGAGCGGAATGGCCACCTGTCCAAGGAGCTCGATCCCCTGGGCGATGGGCAGGGGAATAGGAATACGCAACAGGGAGACCACGAGCCCCATGAGACAGGCCAGGACCAACGGCATGCGCAGCAGGGACGCGAGCCCCGCCTCGCGGTCCAGGATGCGCACCCCCAGGGTGAAGTGGAGCAGGTTTTCCACCATGAACAGGACCACGGCGGCTGGCAGGGCCACGTCCCCGAAGGCGAGGACGGCCAGCGGCAGCCCCATGTTGCCCGAGTTGTTGAACATCAGCGGCGGGCCCAGGGTCCGAAAGTCCCGCTTCAGGCCGCGGCTCAAGCCCCAGGCAACCACCCCGGAGCCCAGGACTACCAGGACCCCGCCCAGGGCCAGGGGCAGATAGTCGGCGGGGTGGAAGTCACGCCCCGAGAGGACGTGGAAGATCAGGGCCGGCGTAAAGACGTCCAGGTTGACCCGGCTCGCTGCGGTCATATCCGGGCGGTGGCGGCGGGCGTAGAGGTAGCCCACCAGTACGAGCCCGAAGACCGGCAGGACGATGGAAAGGATCTTGGCGAACATGGCCGCCGGTCAGCGCCTGGTCACGGACTTTTCAGCGGATGCGGCGGGCGTTGACGCACTGCAGGCTGGCCCCGAAGCGGTCGTGGCGGATTCGGGTTACGCCCGCGTAGTCGATGCGGATTCGGTACCAGCATGCCGAGGATGCCTGCAGGGCCCGGCCGATGATGGCTCGGCTGACCACGCTGTGGCACACCACCAGGAGGTGGCGACCAGGGTAGCCGGCGAGCAGGCCGTCGTAGACCCGACAGACTCGCTCGCTCAGGGAGGCCAGGGCTTCCCCAGCCGGGGGGCGCTTCCAGACCGGGTCACGGCGGAAGTCCTCCAGCAACTCTGGGTCCGCGCTGCGCAGGTCCTCCGGGGTGCGGCCCTCCCAGGCCCCCATCCCGATTTCCTGCAAGTCTGGGATCACCGACAACGGCAGTCCGTGGCGCCCGCTCAGAGCGACGGCAAACTCGCGGCTGCGGGCCATGGGGGAGCTGATCACCTGGTCCCAGGGGTAGTGGTCGCCCACGGCCTCCCACATTTGGGTCCATCCCAGGTCGCTGAGTGGGTCGTCGGTGCCGTTGCCACGGAATCGTACCCCGCCGACGGGCTCGCCGTGGCGCATCAGGTCTACCAGGGTCGGTCGCATGGGGGCTCCAAAGCTGGGTTCTGGCGGCGTGCGCTTGGCGGGCCGGCGGCATTGGCGGAGAATTGTACTCACATCCCCCCACCAGCCCAGAGTCGAACATGGAAAAGCCTAAGACTTACCGAGGTCTCAACCAGGAGCCCCGGGGCGGCATGTCGCCCACCGGAAACATCATCCGCGACGCCTGGGTGTTCGGCCTGATCCCGGAGACAGAGGATTGCGCAGGCTGGAACCTGCAGGGCATCGAGGCCCTCTACGACAAGGTCAGCGCCGCTTGGGGGCCTTACGGCCACCTTGCCTCGCGTCTGCCGCCGGAGCTGGGCGAGCGCCATGCCCGGATCTATGCCGCCGCCGTGGCCCGGGCGCGGGCCGAGGGCTGGGACCCAGAGTTGGGCGACGACGACTGAGGCCAGACCGGCCATGGCGAGCTACAGCGTCCGCGAGACCTTCTTCCGGCCAGCAGAGCACAGCCGCCAGACCAGCGCCCTCCCGGCGGACCTCTACAACGCCCTGCAGCTTCTCCTCAAGGGCCAGTCGGGGACCTGCGTCTTCGTCCCCCTGCGCGCCCTGCAATACCAGGCGGTCGTCGAGCGAGAGGAGGTCGTCTTCGTCGACAGTCATGGCGGCTACGCGCACCAGGACGGCGTGGGCGGCCGCCTGATTCGTATCGCCTGGGTCCTGGCCCCGCCCACCGGGCGCGACTCCCTTTCTGATCCCGTCCCCTTCGAGGTCGTCTACTACGCCCCCGGGCTCAAGGAGACCCAGTGGCGCCTGATCGGCGAGGTGCGCGGTATGCTCCAGCGCGTCCTCAAGGAGCGCCGTGAGGCGGGTCTGGACACGGCGCGGCGGCGGGTTCTGACCCTCAGAAGGGCCGAGGACCGGGAGCCATAGGGCGGCACGCCGCGGTCGGTTCCGTCCCTGATCGCAAACAGAGACCTCAAAGATGAACTACACCGCCATCCTCGAGGCGCTGGGCCAGGCCAGTCTGTTCCAGCTCTATCGCCTGAACGCGGCCATCAGCAACCAGCTCGATGATCCGACGCGCATCGCCGCGGTGAAACGGGTGCTGCGGGTCGGTCAGACGCTGCGCTGGTTCGACACCGCCGAGAACCGGCTGGTGGAGGCGAAGCTCCTGCAAATGAACCGGACGCGGGCGCAGGTACAGAACCTCGCGGACGCGAAGCGTTGGACCATCCCGTTCTACCTGATCGATCTGGAAGGTCAGGACGTAGCGATCGCCGCGCAGAAGCGCCAATCGCTGGACCGCAATAGCCTGAGGGTCGGTGATCGGGTGGCCTTCAAGGACCGCCACGGCCAAGAGCGGTTCGGCCAGGTGGAGAAGTTGAACCCCAAGTCGGCGTCGGTGCAGGTCGGCGCGATGCGCTGGCGGGTGGGCTACGGCCTCCTGGTGCCAGTGATCGATGGCGAGCTGGGCGCCACGATGGAGGCGCTGCCGGGGCAGTGGATGGAGATCGCCGAAGAGGCGGCGGGCGGCTCCTCGGCATCGATACCGAGACAACCATCGCTCTTCGAGGACGGCGGCAGCGATGATAGCGAGAACGCCTGACTGGCTCGTGCGGCGGGCCGCGCTTCGAGGCGGCGCAGGGCGGCGGTGACCTGGAGGTCATCGACGGTGACGGCGAAAGCAGCGGTCATGGCGTTAACTATTGTCGCCCAGGCGGTGTACCCGGATGGACAAGAGGGACAGCGCCGGTCGTTGGTGTCGGCTGATGTCGGTTCGAGTCCGACCCCTCGTAGAACGCTCCCTCCAATACATCGACCCCTTGACGTCAGCGACTGGGACCACGTGACCCGCCGTAATCCGACAAGGCACCCCGAACGGCCACCCAGCCCGTCTGGAGCGCGACCTGGCCAACCCCTTACGGCAGGGTCGGCTACGCCAAGGAGGAGCGACGAGCCGAAATCGCCTCCCTGATGGTCGGCGACCAGCTCGGCACCGGCCACGACCCAGGCCAGCACGCCGCCTACGTCATAGAGTTGGATCCAGGTCCTCAAGGAGGACCCCAAGGAGATCCTCCGTGCATCCCGAGATGCAGATAAGATCAGCGGATATGTGCTGGGTCTGGAGAAGGATCGGGTGCCGGCGAACATTGAGGATCTCCCCGAAGTCCACAGCCCGCACCCCGAACCGGCGCCGGCACGCCGAGCAACCCGAGGCCGCGCTGTAGCCGGCCGCGAGCGCTGAGGGGGCGCTAAACGGGTCAAATTCGCCAGGAGCGGGCCCGAGGACTAATCGGTGTGCGGCAGCAAAGGGAGGGGAAACCCTCCGCCGGACGACTCGAATCTAATCGACCCTGGCCCCTTTGGCCTGTAACTGCCCCCACGCGCCAGCTTCGACGGGCCTCGGCCCGCAACCGACCGCCGGTCGGCCAAGACCTGGAACCGGTCCGCCGTGGCCGCTTTTGCCGCCCCCATCTGCGGTGCCAACCGAAGTCTATGTTCCTAATCGGACCAGCTAAATTCCCTCCCGATAACACTACCGGCCGCAGATTTAGCCGGCCATGGCACGCCCAAATCCTTTACCCTCCGGCCCGAGTCGCCGCCTATCCGGGGTCGACATCGCCTAACAACAATGCGTCAACCTTCTGATCTGAATTACTCCTTCCGGAGAATCCAGCGCCAACCTCAACCCGGATAGGCGGCCACCTTGATTTCGACCCGGTTTAGGCGGCCAGTTGGCCGAATAAACCCACTAACGGCACACGCCGCGGTAGGGACAATTCCCTTGACGCACGGGGGGTTGCGTGGTCAACTCCGGTGCGCGGACCGGTTTATCAGGACCGTTCGTCCGCCCAATCCTGGTTAGGCCCTCGATCAGAGTGCAGATGCTGCAGGCATCAATTTACGCACTACGCTTCTTGATACTCTAATGGCAGCAAGCCTAGTCGATTAAGAAATCATTGCCATAGTTGTGGGGTCGATCTTGTCACCGAACTGCCGCCAGAGCATTTTCTCGGGCCGCACTAAGGTCGGCATTTCTGATTATGTTTGGCGATGTCGCTGGCGGTATAGAGAAAGTGAAATAGCTCTTGCTGTAGAGATCTTTAATACCCATAAAGTTGGTGGTAAACAAGGCAAATGATTTACCGATACACTGGGTGGAGCTAAAAGCCGAAGAGGTAATACGATAACCCTTGCTATTGGAAGCCAAACCAAAGCCGTTTAAAAGCAAGCTTTTGCCTAGGTTGTAAGTCGCATATAAAGCATGTTTATAACAGTGGCAGATAGATGGAATATTGATCGTCATATATATTCACCAATAAAAAAGCCTAGTTCGTCGACATACATTGCTAGCACAGAAACGTGCTTTAAGTGCAAGAGGAAATACCAGTATTCTGGTGGCAGGGTCAGCTCCATTCTGCGAAACTGAACCGACCACAGCCTCGTCCTAGAACAATAAAGTACCGGAACTCAAAGCAGTATGGTCGGGCGTATTGGGCTAATACATGTGCTAACTGCAATATGATTCAAGGTGATAATTAGTCGGTTCATATTCGCATAATGCGAGCCATTAAAAGGGCTGCCTCTTGCAAATCAGAAGAACCCCAATCATTCCGGTTTGGTCAGAATTGAAGAGTGGAAATTCAGCTCAGTTTCTGAATTCAATGAAAGTTATAAAGCCGAAACTGCCAAAAAGCTCTGAACAATACCATAAACTCGGACGCCAAAAAGCCTGCGCCGCTCGTTCGCTCGCATGCAACTCTCCGGCCGCCGGTTGCGGCAGGCGTTAGGCCATACCCAACCCGTCCAACATCGCGCTGACGCCGTCATCCCCTCAACCGAGCAATCTGTAAACCTCTCACGGAGATGCCTTCATGTTTCCGTACTCGAAGCGTCAAGAGATCGACCATAGAACGATGAAGCTTACGGTCGGAATCATCGCAATCAGCTTAGCCTCCCTTACAAGTTTGTTTGCCAATCACATCATTACCTCGATCAGTGAGTCGTACTATATAGGGGGTTGGTCTCAGGCAATTTTCATTGGCTTTCTCTTCGCAATCGCCGCATTCTTGATTGCTTATAATGGCACGTCAAGGGGCGAGATGCTGCTAAGCAAAGTAGCCGCTCTGGCTGGTCTCGGCGTTGCTTTGTTTCCGTGCAAATGCGGGTCACATGCCGAACTTGTCCCTTACGTCCATGCGGTGTCGGCTGCCACGATGTTTTTGATCCTCGCGTACTTTTGCTATGGATTCTTCAGTCGGGCCCGGGGCAAAGGACACGCTCAAGCTCAGTTGCGCGCTACTGTGTATGCCATCTGCGGAATCGCCATTCTTATTTCTATTGCCACGTTGGCGATAGATGGAATTTTCGGCCGTTTCATTACGGCCGCAATCCCTAGGCTCACGTTTTATGGAGAAGCCACGGGCCTGGTCGCATTTGGAATCTCTTGGTTAACAGCAAGCCGCGTGTTACCAGTGCTAACTAGAGCTGATGAACGATTCTCCCCACTTCGTGAGGAAAACCCAGAATGAAGCGGTTTGACTCTTGCATACATACTGTTAGCAAGGTGTGGGCTAACGGGGATAAAAGCGGGGATAAAACGGCAGGGGGATAAAAGGGGGGATAAAAGGGGCCAGGCTCGAATGGCACTAACTTATGGATAAAAGGGGGCCAGGCTCGATTATTCTCTTTTCTCTCCCAGGTAGTCGTTCATCCGGCGGCCGAGCTCGGAGAGCGGCAGGTCCCTGGGTACGTTGACGCGCCAGCGCACGAAGGTGATCAGCCGCCGCCGAAGAGGTCCCGCAGGGCTTGGAGGGTGACCTGCCGCCCGAGATCGCCGATGGCGGTGGTCAGGGGGATCTCTTTCGGGCAGACCCGCACGCAGTTCTGGGCGTTGCCGCAGTCGCTCAGGCCCCCCTCTGCCATGATGGCGTGCAGCCGTTCGGCACGGTCGTAGCGCCCGGTGGGGTGGGCGTTGGCGAGGCAGACCTGGGCGAGGGTGGCGGGACCCAGGAAGTCGGAGCCGGCCCCGAACTGGGGGCAGGCGGCCATGCAGATGCCGCAGGTCATGCAGCGGCTGTAGAGATAGCTCGATGCCCACGCCTGGGGTGAGATGCGCGGGGCCCCCTGGTGCAGGTCCCAGGCCCCGTCGATCTTGATCCACGCCTTGACCTGCCGCAGGTTGGGTTCGATGCGCGAGCGGTCCACCTGGAGGTCGCGCACCACCGGGAACTTGGGCACGGGCTCCAGGACGATGGGTTGGGGCAGTCCGTCGAGCAAGGCCGAGCAGGCCGGGCGGGGGCGGCCGTTGACGAGCATGGCACTGCCATTCGAGCCTGGCCCCTTTTCCTCTCCTTTTCCTCCTACGCCCTGCAGCTTCTCCTCAAGGGCCAGTCGGGGACCTGCGTCTTCGTCCCCCTGCGCGCCCTGCAATACCAGGCGGTCGTCGAGCGAGAGGAGGTCGTCTTCGTCGACAGTCATGGCGGCTACGCGCACCAGGACGGCGTGGGCGGCCGCCTGATTCGTATCGCCTGGGTCCTGGCCCCGCCCACCGGGCGCGACTCCCTTTCTGATCCCGTCCCCTTCGAGGTCGTCTACTACGCCCCCAGGCTCAAGGAGACCCAGTGGCGCCTGATCGGCGAGGTGCGCGGGATGCTCCAGCGTGTGCTCAAGGAGCGCCGCGAGTCGGAGCTGTGCGTGGCGTCGCGGCGTGTGGTGACGCTGCGAAAAGGCGGCTAGACCTCAGCCTGGCTTGATCCGGGCCGGGTTCACTGCTCGGCCAACGCGCGCCTCACCGCGGCATCGATGGTGTAGAAGAACCGATTGGCCCCCAGCTTGTGATAGAGGCCCGAGCGATTCATGACCTCGCGCACCGGGCCCTTGACATTGGCGATGTAGAGGCGGATGCCGTGGTCGAGGAACTCCTCTGCCACCTCCTGGAGCACCGCGTCGGCCGTCGAGTCCAGGTCGTTGATGCTCCCCGCCTCGAGCACGACGGCTTTCAGCCGTTCGCCCTGCCCCTCGCGGATATCCCGCAGCGTCTCCTTGATGAACTCCGCGTTGGCGAAATAGAAAGAGGCATCGATGCGCAGCACCACGATCCCCTCGTGGGTCTCGGCCCTCGGGAAGTCGCGCACGTTGCGGTAGATCTCCGTGCCGGGCAGACGGCCGAGGATCGCCGCGGGAGGGCGGGTGTTCAGTGCGATGAACAGCAGAATGGAGGTGATCACGCCGATGAGCACCCCGGCCTGGACGCCGATCACCAGCGTCGCCAGAAAGGTGGTCCCGAGCACCAGACCCTCGCTGCGCTTGGTGCGCAGGATGCGGCGGATCTCCCGCCGATCGATCAACCCGCTGACCGCCATGAGGATGACGGCGGCGAGGGCCGCGCTGGGCAGGTAGTAGAACAGCGGGGTGAAGAACAGCAGCGTCACTGCCAGGGCCAGCGCCGCGACCATGGAAGCAACCCCGGTGCGGGCCCCGGCGCGCGCGTTGACCGCCGAGCGGGAGAGGCCGCCCGTCACTGGGTAGGCCGAGGTCAGACTGGCACCGATGTTCGACAGTCCCACCGCCCGCAGCTCCTGGTCGGGGCTGATGACGTAGTGCCCTTTGGTAGCGAGGGCCTTGCCGACTGAGACGGTCTCCATGAAGCCGACGAGACTGAGGGTCACCGCCAGAGGCAGCAGGGATTGCAGCTCTGCGAGGTGGATCGACGGCAAGCGGATGGGCGGCAGCCCCTCGGGTACGGCACCTACGATGCGCACGCCCGCGTCTGCAAGCCCGCCCTGCCAGACGATGGCCGTTGTCGCGGCGACCAGCACCAGCGGTGCTGGAAAGGCCTTCCACCGCTTGGCGACTTGCAGGAAGGCGAGGCTTCCGAGACCCAAGGCCAAGGTAATCAGGTGAGTGTCACCGATGTGCCGGCCCAGGTAGAGCAGGGTCTCAGTCACTCCCAGACCCTGGGGGACGGCAATCCCGAGGACATGCTTGAGCTGCGTCACGCCGATGATGAGCGCCGCCGCGGCCGTGAAACCCGTGATCACAGGCGATGACAGAAAGTTCACCAGGAAACCGGCCCGCAGGAGGCCCATAGCGACCTGGATCGCCCCGACCATCAGCGCAAGCGTGGTAGCGAGGGCCCAGTACTGTTCGGTACCCGCTTGGGCCAGCACGCCGATCCCGGCGGCTACGATCAGCGAGTCGAGGGCGACAGGGCCCACGGAGAGCTGGCGCGCCGTCCCCAGCAGGGCGTAGATCAGGGGCGGCACCAGTGCGGCATAGAGCCCTGCAATGGGGGGCAGGCCCGCCAACAGGGCATAGGCCATCCCCTGTGGGACGAGCATCACCGCCACGGTGAGGCCCGCGGACAGGTCGCCCCGCAGTGCGCTGCGGTCGTAGTGCGCCAAGTCGTCGAGCAGCGGGATTAGACGCCTGTGGAGCGGCCGAAGAGTCCCCTTCACCCCTAGGCCCTGTGCCGCCAGCTCGGTTGCCTCGGCGACCGGTGCGGCTCGGGTCATCACGGTTTGCTCGCTGGCTGCGGCATAGGCGACGGGGGGGCGGGAGTCCTCCACCCGGAACACCTCGTCACCGAAGCCCAGGGTGTCGCCGATCTGAACGATTCCTTGTTGAATGCTCTCTCCGTTGATGGTGGTGCCGTTGGTGCTCCCCAGGTCTTCGACCACCACTTCTGTTGGAGTGACCGTCAATCGGGCGTGGAGCCCGCTGACCGCTCGATTCTCGAGGCGGATGTCGCTGTCTTGGGCGCGGCCCAAGGCGTAGCTTCCCGCGAGTGAGCTCGATGGCCGGCTGGGGTCCCGCGTTGTGGGGAACGAGCAAGAAGAGCGGCCCGTCGTTCACGGGGCCGTCGTCCTGGCGCGCCAAAGATCCTTCGGGCCGCTCGCGTTACCCCCGTCGCCGAAGGTATCTCGATGCCCAGGGGTTACCTGAGGAGCGTCAGATAGAAAGCCCATGACCCTGCGCCGCGGGGCATAGGCCGTCAGGGGGCTGCGCGCAAGCTGCTCGATCGGTGGCTGCATCCCGGCCTCGATATCGTGCTGCTTCGAACCGAACAAACAGAATGGCGCAGATCGATTAGCGTGACAAGGTTGGTTGCCGACCGGAGGTTAACCCGCGCGGGCGCGGGGGCCAACGGAGGGCCGACCATGACCAACCCCATCTATTGCCAGATCCTGGACCTCTGACCCTGGCGGCGGCGTCGAGGCAGACGCCCGCACCGCCGAGGACCTGGGCGCCTTCCAGGAGGACGCCCTCGACGAGGCCGAGGCACTCGCGTCCGCCGACACCTGCGAGACCCGGGGGACCCACTGATGGCCGAGCGCGAGGAGAAGTCCCGTGCTATGAACAGGTCGCGACCAAGCTCATCGAGCAGTTCCGGGCCGGGACCGTCCCCTGGCGGAAGCTCTAGGCGCTGGGGAGCGTCCACCTGCCGCACGGCGGTCTCCGGGACGCGTTGCAAGGGGTCGAACTCCCTGCGGCTGGAGATGCAGGGCAGGGGCAAACCTTGCTCAGAGTTGGGCTCTGGATGACCTAAAAGCAGGCCAACAGCGTCGGCGTCCAGGTCCGCCGGGGCGAGAAGGGGACCTTGGTCCAATACTGGATGCTCACCGATCAGATCCCGGTGAAGGACGAGCGCGGCAAGCGGGTCCTGGACGACGAGGGCAACAAGGTCTACCGCAGCGTCCAGCTGGGGAACCCCAAGGTCTTCTCTGCCGTGGTCTTCAACGCCGAGCAGATCGACGGCCTGCCGCCGTTGGAGATCAAGGCCCCCGACTGGGACCGCCACGAGCGGGCCGAGGCCCTGCTGAATACCTCCGGTGCCAACATCAGCCACGATCGGCCGGACCGCGCCTTCTGCCGATGGTCGGCGACCAACTCAGCATTGGCCGCGACCCCAGCCAGCACGCCGCCTACGTCAAGAGGTGGGTCCAGGTCCTCAGGGTAAGGTGGACCCCAAGGAGGTCCTGTTCGCGTCGCGGGACGCGGAAAAGATTAGCAACCATGTGTTGGGTGCGAAGAAGGACCGGATCCCGGTTAATGTGGAGAAGATGCCCGATGTTCCCCGGGCGTGGCCGGAGCTGGTGCACCGGACAACTCGTGACCGCGCGGTGACCGGGCGCGAACGTTGAGAGGGTATTACCCCGGGCCCCTTTCTCTCCCCGTCAGCTTCTACCTCGCCTTCACGCTCAGCGTCACCGCCTCGGCGCAGCTGGTGGGCCTGTACTTGGTCTTTGCCAGCCTGATCGTCCCTGCGCTGGCGGTGCGGCGCATCGGGAAGGGGGCGCTGCCCGCCGCCTACCTGGTTGGAGTGATGGGCCATGGGGTTGGGCTCGCGGTCTCGACCTTGCCCGACCTGCCCTCGCCGCCTGTGCGGTCGCCGCAGCACTGGTCGTGCAGCCCGCCGGGATACGGTCGGAGCGGGTGCTAGACTGAGCCGCCCTGCCCCCAGAGGTGGAGACGCATGCCGCTCTTCGATGCCTCCGCCGGGCTTGCTCGTCCCGGGGCGGCTGGATTTTCTTGCGGCGTTGTGACGTGGTTTGCTTGACCCTTCTTTACCCCTCCGTCAGCCAACGCGTGGGCGGCGACCCGATCGGTCAAAGGTACTTGATGCGGCTGCGCAGTCCGTCGATATCCGTCGTCGCGTCGCTCAGCGTCGTTCCATCATCGGCCGTGCCGACGACTAGAGCCTTGCCTGAGACCGGGATGACCTGGTCGATCTGAAAGCGCCCGGTGGTCCCGCGCAGGAAACACTCCTCGTCAAAATACAGGCGGTCTCCGGCGCTTCCGACGGCATCGGACTCGATGGTGTCGAATCCGATCAGCCTGGCGATATCGTCCTGGCTTTGGATGTCGACCGCCTCGATGGATTTGCTCTCGGGATTGATCAAAAACGCTTTCATTCGTTCTCACCTCACAAAAGCTGCGCGTGCGGATAGGCCAGACTACAAAGCCCGACCGACATCTCGGTCGGGCTTTGGCTGTGTTGCTAGGTCCGCGGAGCCTAGCCGAACGGCTTCGGCGGCGGGGTCTTGTCGGTTGAAGGCGGCAGGATTGGCATCAGGAAGCTTGGCTGATCGCCCGTCAGGCTCTTGAGGAACGCCACGATCTTGGCGTTCTCCTCGGGCGTGAACTTCTTGCCGAGCTGGAGCCGGCCCATGATGTCCACCGCCTCGGTCAGGGTCTGTGCCGCGCCGTCGTGGAAGTAGGGATAGGTCATCTCGACGTTGCGCAGCGTCGGCACCTTGAACTTCATGCGGTCCGCGTCCTTACCCGTCACGCCGGCCATGCCCACGGCCGTGCTGTCGGTCTTGTAGGGCTCCACGACGCCCATCTTCTGGAAGGAACTGCCGCCGACGGCCTCGCCGTTGTGGCAGGCGACGCAGCCGCTGTTCTTGAACAGGTTGTAGCCCTCGACCTCGGTCGCGGTGAGGGCGTCCTGGTCGCCGAGCAGCCAGCGGTCGAAGCGCGCGTTGGGGGTGACCAGGGTCTTCTCGAACTCGGCGATGGCCTGGGTCACCTCGTCGATGGTGATCTTGTCGTTGCCGAAGACCAGCTTGAACTCGGTGACGTACTCGGGGATCGATTTCAGCACGTCGACCGCCAGGGTGTGGGAGGCCGCCATCTCGCCGGGGTTGGCGATAGGGCCGCCGGCCTGGGCCTTGAGGTCCGCCGCCCGGCCGTCCCAGAACTGGGCGACGTTGAGGCTGGAGTTGAGCACCGTCGGTGCGTTGATCGGCCCCTGCTGCCAGTGGTCGCCGATGGAGGTCTGAAGGTTGTCGGTCCCGCCCATGCTCAGGTTGTGGCAGGAGTTGCAGGAGATGAAGCCCGACTTGGACAGGCGCGGGTCGAAATAGAGCTTCTTGCCCAGCTCGACCTGCGCGAGATTGATGTTCTGCACCGGGCGGATGGGTTGGATGGGCTCGTCGGCGAGCACGCTCAAGGAAGCGGCCGTCAGGCCCGCTGCCACCAGCGAGCCGGCAAGACTTGATAGGGTCTTCATGAAATCCTCCGATTGGACAGTCGTTCTCGATTAGCGGGCACTTCCTCGACCCGCAGTCGAAGGAGGGTAGCCACTACACGGTTATTCGGCATTGAGTTTCGTCAGCGCTCGTCCCCTGAGCGGCGCATCGGCACGGTCGCAAGTCAAGAAAAAGGCCGGGGATCGCCCGGCCTTGGTTGAGCGCGTCAACCTTGTGAGCTTCAGAGCGCCTTCTTGCAGAAGTACCAGTCGGAGCACTCGTAGCCCTCGTCCATCCGGGCCGCAGCCGCTTCCGCGGTGGCGGGCGGCGGCACGATCACCTTGTCCCCGGGTTGCCAGCCCTCCGGCGTGGCCACCTTGTGCTCATCGGAGGTCTGCATGGCCTTCACCAGGCGCACGAACTCGTCGATCGAGCGGCCGTTGCTCATCGGGTAGTACACCATGGCGCGCAGGACGCCCTCCGGGTCGATGATGAAGGTGGCGCGCACCGCCGAGGTATCGCTCGCACCTGGCTGGATCATGCCGTAGGCCTTGGCCACCTGCATCGAGAGATCGGCGATGATCGGGAAGCCGATCTCGACGCCGAACTTCTCCTTGATGTTGCGCTCCCAGGCGATGTGCGAGTAGTGACTGTCGATGGACAGCCCGAGCAGCTCGCAGTCGAGCGCCTGGAAGTCGGCATGGCGCTTGGCGAAGGCGATGAACTCCGTGGTGCACACCGGTGTGAAGTCGGCCGGGTGCGAGAACAGCACCAGCCACTTGCCGCGATAGTCCTCCAGCGTCTTGCGACCGTGGGTGGTCGGGGCATCGAAGGCAGGGGCCGGCTCGTTCAGGCGCGGCATGGCGGGAATGTTTTGAGCGGTTGTTTCCATGATGAACCTCCTCATGAGTCTGTGGGGTCTCGATTCCGGGGATGAGTCCCGGCGTCAGGAGGTATATTAGAGAAGGCTTATTTGTCGCGCTAATTGTTTGTCCAGACTGAGCGTATCGCTCACTCCTATTGCGAATTCGCAATCATTCACCGCGATGCGCTCGCCGGATCATGCGTAAAAATACAGCGTGCGGGTATTGCGTCGTGTGCGGGCAGGGCAAGGTTGATCCAGGGGAGCAGCGGATTCGGCTCGCAGGCAATTCCGGCCCTATTGCAGAGGTACACCTCGCGCGGCATACCAGTCTCGGTCGAGCGTCCAGCGAACCGCGGTGACCGCGGGCTGGCTCTCGACGATCTCCTGCGCGCGTTTCTGGTGGTAGGCCAAGGTGGCCTGGGCCGCCATCATGTCAGGATGGTCCGCGTCCTTTCCGGCCAGTCGCGGCTCGATGATCGCGAGGAAATGGGCCACGGGGACATCGAACGAACGTGGGCTCTTCATGGTGGCCACGCCGCCCTGTAACGATGCCACGCGAAACTGATAGGGATAGGCGGCGAGCTCGGCATCGGCTTCGAGAAGCTGATTGAGTCTGGAGGCGCCAGGATCCCAGCTCGAAATCACCCACGCGGCGATCAACACGGCGACGACAGGTCCGAGTCCAATCAGATAGTTGCGTGTGAAGCGGTCCATGATGCCCGACCCATGTAAGAAACATTCCCGCGCAGCCGCACCAACGGGAGACGGCTGCCAGCCGACCCGAAATCCGGCCGTTCCCAACATTCTGCCGGACAATGGGCTTGCTTGACGTTGATATCGCGCACCCCCCGGCCTGCGGACGCTCACCCTCCCCGTACTGAGAGGCAGGTTCATCCGCTTTGCGGACAGTCAGATGACCTGACTTCGACGAATTTACGCTGAGCCCAGTTTCAGCACCAGGCGCAGATTGGTGCGGGGGAAAACCGTCTCCGTCGCGTTGAGTTCCTCGCAGAGTTTCTCGATGACCTGGTCGGTCGCGGCGTTGGCCGAGTGGTGCAAGCGGACGGTCAAGGTCCCCGCCGCGGGGTCTGGCAGCAGGTCGGCTTCGGTGGTGTAGAGGGCGCAGAGCAGCCGCCGCGCCTCGTCGGGCCGCTTGAGGTGCTCGCGCAGGCTGTTAGCCATCGCCGTTTCGGCGCGGTAGGCAATCATCTTGATGGTATCGACGAGGTGTTTGCTCTGGGTGCTGAGCTGGCGAAAGCGTGCCTCCTCGGGCAGCTCCTCGATGGTGATGTGGTGGGGTGTCTCCTTGCGCTTGGCCTTGAGCGTATCGAGCTCGCGTTGCAGCGTTTCGATCTCCTCTTGAAGTGAGGCTTTGCGCCGCATGAACGGCTCGACATGCTCGGGCTCGATGGGCTCGTCCAGGGTGATGGCGGCAAAGTTCGCCAGGCGGCGATTGAGCTTGCCGGTGGTGGAGCGGACCTGTCCGTCGAGGTGGCGATAGTCGGGGTTGACGACCTGTAGGGGCTCGGAAATGGCCTCGGTGCGATAGTCGACCAAGCGATCCAGGCTGTAGTGCTCGCGGGCATACTTGAAGAAGTTTTCCTGCGACCAGCGGGCGAACATGGCCGCGGCTAAGGGGGCCGCTTCGCTGCGATAGTCGGTGCATAGGATGGCGGTTTGATGGCCGCGCGCGCTGCGCTTGCGCACCTCGCGGACCCACAGGCCGTTACTCAGGCGGGTGCCCCGTTCGGCCAATTCCATGGTGACGACCTCGCCGCTGGCCAGACGCACCCGAGCGGGGACGAATTCCTCCGCCGACCAATCCGCGCCGGGGAATTTGTGGTAGGTCAGGCAGGCGATCCGCTGGGCCTTCATGCGCCGGAGAAACTCCGGCGAGTAGCCTTCGCGGTCGAACACCAGGGTGAAACGATGGCGCAGGGGATCGGCCTGCAGCAAGTCGCACGGCACTTGTGCCGGGACGCATTCATCGAGCCGCGGTACGATCTCACCCTCGATGACCTGGATCAGTCCCGGGTCGACCGCTTGGTTGACGACGAAGAACGGCTGGCCGTCCATGGCGTTGACCCAGTAGTCGGTGGTGGCCCGCAGGCACAGGCGTTGGCGGGCCACGTAGTGGCGCGGCAGTTGGGTCTGGCTGCCGTTGTAGACGCGCACATGCCCGTCGATGTAGAGCACCCCGGCCTGCTCGGGCACGGCGGCCATCCAACGCTCGCACAGGGCCGCGCTCCACTGCGCGGGTTGCTCCTCGCGGGCCAACAGGTGGATCTTGGCGCGCAGGGTGCGCACTTCCGGGACGCGATCCAGCCCCAGGAGGTTGCCCCACTCGCCCGGGGCGCAGTAGCGCAGCGACTCGATCGATTCCAACCGCGCCAGGGCCATGAAGGCGAGCAGCAGCAACAAGCTGTCGAGGCCATAGTAGCCCTTGGGCAACGTCAGATGACGCTCGACGTCGTCCAGCAGCCCCACCGCCAGCAAGGCCGGCAGCGCACACAGCAGACCGCCATTGGGCACATCCAGCGCCGGGACAAACCGGGGGGCCACCGCAGCGAGTTCGCCGACGCTGGCGGCCAGACGCCCCTCGACATCCGCCGCGGCCACGCCCATCGGGGCGGCACGGTCGGCGGCGCTGCGCTCGCTCTTGGTCGTCAGCGCGACGCCGGCGTTTTTTTTACCGGCTTGTGCAGACGCCCCGCGCGCACCGCCTTGGACAAGGTGTCGGGCTTGACCCCCAAGCGCTCGGCGACCACCGCGGTCTCCAAGCCGTCGTCGAGCAACTGCTGGGCCTCGACCAACACCGCGGGTGTCAACACCGCTGGCCCGCGACCCTTGCGCGGCACATAGAACCCTTTTGGCCCCTCCTCCCGATAGCGCTTGACCGCGCGCTTGAGGCTGATCTTCGCCACCCCAAAGGCCTGGGCAATCTCGGCCTGCTTGGCATTGCCGTTGACGCAGAACTGGGCGGTGATCATGCGAAACGAGGCCAGGTCCGCTTCATCGTGGACGAACACCGGCATGCTGCCGTTGAAGTAGACGACTCGCCCGTCCTCTTTGCGGAACGCCAGCAGGGGGGTGATGTGCGTGACCCCCTCAGGAAAGAACGGCAGTTGCATCTGTGGCATCGGCAGGGACTCCGGCACGACCAACACGGTGGAGCTACGCCGGTTCCGCCCGGGCGCGCAACCGGGGTCATTCTAGAATCCGGGCACGGTCCAGACCAGCACCGCCCCATCCACTTGATGGCGCCCGCTTCCTGCTGAATAAAAAGGGTTATTTCAGGCGTCGCCCGGACAGGGGTTAACGGGCGAGATCAGGTCGTCTGACAGTGCCGGTCCTGACCTGGAACAGGTTCAACAGAGCCGTTTCTGGTGTCGCTTGGAAGTCTCGCCGACCGGCTGCAGTGTCGCGACTGCGGACCACGGCCGGTGAAACACCAGCGTCGGCAACTGGCCGGTCAGCGACCGTCGACCGGGCCCTCGGCCCCAAGTGTCCGCGAACGGGCGGTCAGCGACCCACTGCGGACGGTGACAATGTCTGCCCGAGTGTCGGCAATGGGTGGATAAGCTGACAGCTAGGTCGGTGTCCGGATCGAAACCACTGGCGGCGACGCCAACTCCTTCGTCGATCAGCTAATGCTCTGCCCCCGACCCTCGGCGGACCTCACGTCAGCTTCGCCAGGCCGCGGGCGGCAAATTAGTCCAGCGACGGAACGCGCGCGTGAATGCACTTGCGTCGGCATAGTGGAGCACATGTGCAATCTCGGCCGTGCTCAGATCCGTATCGGCAAGCAACTGGCGTGCGATCTCGTAGCGAACCTCCTCCAACAACTCCCTGAAGCTCGTGCCCTGCGCCGCCAAGTACCGGCGGAGTGTACGCGCGGGGATCGCCAACAGTCTCGATACCATGGCCTCCGACGCCAGTCCGCTCGGGACCATCGCGCGCAGCGCCCGGCGAATCTGCTCGGCGTGGTCATCCGGCGTCAACAGCGCACGGGCCGCGATCTCGCACTGGAGTGCCCGGTGCCGCCTTGGGTCGGACCCGGGCAGCGCACGGTCGAGCCAGGTCTTGGGGAACATCATGGCCGTGCGGTCCGCATCGAAGCGCAGGTCTGAGTGAAACCATTGCTGGTATGGGCGAATATCCTTGGGCCTGCCGTGGGAGAACCACACCTCGCTCGGCCTCCAATGAGCGCCGCACAGGCCTTGCATGATGTTGCATTCGAAGGCCATGACCAGGTCGTAGCCCTGTGCCGTAGCACGCATGTCGCGTTGGTAGATGGCGTAGCCGAAGCTGGCGGTTTGACCCTCTACGTCCAAGCGTCGGCACCCCGCCCTGCGTCTGTAGGTGCAGATGCAACATCAGGCTACGCAGCGCCGCACCAACGGTCTGCGAGCACTGCATCAGCTCGCCCAGTATTCCCAGCGACGAGATCGTCGCCCCTTGTCCGATGAGCAGCCCGAAGTGCTGGCATCCCGTCACCTCCACGCAGCGCGCGATCAGCCGACCGGCGACGCTGTAGGGGATGCGGTTGTCTGGATCATCGAAGGTGCAGGGGTCGAGCCCGACGCTTGCCAACAGGTCCGTTGGATCGACAGCATGCTCGCGCAGCAGCGACGGCATGCGCAACAGCGCAGCGACCCGCACGATGCCCTGTGCGGCCGCCGGGGGCTCCGCCTGAGGGCTCGGCTGCGGCCGATCCAGGTTACCCGCCATTCAATTTGCTCCCGTGCCGCGGACGTTTCGCGCTTTGGCCGAAACTGTCAATTGGAATCCCTGGTGGGACGGTAGGATGAGCCAGCCCTGACGCTGTGCAGCGTCCTCGCTCACGCCCAGGGCAGCGATCAGCCCCCGTAGTCCTGGCCACGACCCGATTCCTTGAGTACAGGCAGGCGCCGGCATGAACGCAGCAAGCCTGTCGAGTGGACCGTCCCCCACCAGGCCAACCCAAGAACTGCTTATGACCCAACCATGGGAGCTTTGAACATGGCCCTCGAACCGAATCGGATAGGCGCCGCAGCGGTCGGCGCGGCGCTTGGACTTGCGGCGATCCTGGCCGCGAGCCCGGCAGCGGCGCAAGAAGTCACCGGCGTGTTGGGCTCGCCGGACGCCACGTTGACGATCGACGGCAAGCAAATCCCGCCGGAACCGATGAAGTTCGGTGGCGTCATCAAGGAAAGCGCCGTCGATTCCAAGCCATGGTGGCCACCACGCGTGGTGCCGCCCAAGGGCGCGCCCAACGTCCTCCTCATCATGACCGACGACCAGGGCTATGGGGTTTCCGGCACCTTTGGCGGCGTCATCCCGACGCCGGCGCTGGACCGCGTCGCCGAGGCAGGATTGCGTTACACCCAGTTCCACTCCACGGCCCTGTGCTCGCCCACGCGGGCCGCCCTGATTACCGGCCGCAACCATCATTCGATGGGCTTCGGCGTGATCTCGGAGTTGTCCACGGGCTACCCGGGCTACGACTCCGTCATGAGCCCGGAGAAGGCCAGCATCGGCACCATCCTCCGCGACAACGGCTATGCCACATCCTGGTTCGGCAAGAACCACAATACGCCGGCGTTTCAGCTCAGCGCGGCCGGTCCCTATGACCAATGGCCGTCGGGGATGGGCTTCGAGTACTTCTACGGCTTCATGGGCGGCGAGACCGACCAGTGGACCCCCTTCGTGTTCCGCGATCATACCCAAATCTTCCCGTGGGTCGGCAAGAAGGACTACAACCTCACCACCGACCTGGCCGACGAGGCCATCAAGCACATGCGCGATCTGAACGCGGCCGCACCCGATCAACCGTTCTTCGTCTATTACGTGCCTGGCGGCACCCACTCGCCGCACCAGCCGAAGCCGGAATGGGTCGAGAAATTCAAAGGCCAGTTCGACATGGGCTACGAGCAGTTGCGCGAGGAGATCTTCGCCAACCAGAAACGGCTTGGCGTGATCCCGGAAGGCACCCAGCTCACCCCCTGGCCGTCCGAGATACCGAGGTGGGAATCGCTGTCATTGCTGCAAAAGAAACTCTACGCGCGCCAGGCGGAGGTCTTTGCCGGCTACGCCGCTTACACGGACGATGAGATTGGCCGTGTCATCCAGGCGGTCGAGGACATGGGCAAACTCGACAACACGCTCATCATCTACATCTGCGGCGACAACGGTACCAGCCCGGAAGGCACCCTGTACGGCGCCTACAACCAGCTCACCGCCTACAACGGCATTCTGAAAGAACCCGAAGCCCTGGAGTTGTTGCACTACGACGACTGGGGCTCGGACAAGACCTACCCGCACATGGCAGTCGGCTGGTCCTGGGCCTTTGATACGCCCTTTAAGTGGACCAAGCAGGTGGCGTCGCATTTCGGCGGAACGCGGCAGGGTCTGGCCATTTCCTGGCCCGGCCACATCAAGGATGTCGGTGCCATCCGCAGCCAGTTCCACCATGTCATCGACATCGTGCCGACCATCCTTGAAGCCACCGGCATTCAAGCGCCGGCCACGGTCGACGGCATCCCGCAAGCGCCCATCGAAGGCGTGAGCATGGCCTACACCTTTGACCAGGCCAACGCCAAGGCCGCGTCGCGGCGCCACACGCAGTATTTCGAGATGGCCGCCAACCGCGGGATCTATCACGACGGGTGGATGGCCAATACGACGCCTTTCGCCCCGCCCTGGGACTTGGCGACGGGCAAGTTGCCCGATGTCGTCGACGGTTACAAATGGGAGCTCTACCACATCGCCGAGGACTTCTCGCAGAACAACGACCTCGCAGCCAAGGAGCCCCACAAGCTCAAGGAAATGCAGGCGTTGTTCCGGACGGAGGCCGAAAAATACAACGTCTTCCCCCTGGACAACACGGCCTTCTCTCGTCTGCTGACGCCGCGACCCAGCGCAGTCGCCGGGCGGACGGTATTCACCTATACGGGTGAAAACGCCGGCATTCCCCGTCGGCAACGCGCCCAGCATCTTGGACAGGGACTACACCATCACCGCGGAGATCACCGTTCCCGAGGGCGGGGCGGAGGGGATGATCGTAACGCTGGGCGGGCGCTTTGGCGGCTACGGGATGTTCCTGCAAGGCGGCAAGCCGGTCTTTGTTTACAACCTCCTCGATCTGGAGCGGTTCCGTTGGGAAGGCGGTGTCGGCGGCATCGTTGGCGAGGATGTGTTCGGTCGTGCACTCACGCCCGGCAAGCACAGGCTCGTGTTCGACTTCAAGTACGACGGTCCCGGCCCTGGCAAGGGCGGCACCGGTGTCTTCACGGTGGACGGCAAGGAGCTGGCCCGCAAGACGCTGGAGCATACGATCCCGCTCATGATGACCATCGATGAGACCCTCGACGTTGGGCTCGATACCCGCACCGGCGTAGACGACAGCTACGAGCTGCCGTTCCGCTTCACGGGCTCGATCGACAAGCTGACCTTCGACCTCGGCCCGTCTCAGCTGACGGCCGAGGATCAGCGGGCCGCCGCAGCAGCAGTCGCCAAGGCGACGGATTAGTCGTGAAGGCCCTGCGTCCTATGCGCTTGGGCAAGCCCCTTGCCTTCGCGGCCATTCTGGAGGTCGGGACCGGTCTCGTACTGATGGCCGATCCGAGCATCGTCACCGCTTTATTACTGGGCGTCGACGTCTCGGGGGTGGGGACGGTCCTCGGCCGGACCTTCGGCATTGCGTTGCTCGCGCTGGGGGTGGCGTGTTGGCCGGGTCAGGAGCGCGCCGATAGGGGTCTGGCGCCGTTCCTGGCGATGCTGGCATACAACGGCCTCGTTGCGCTGTACCTCGCGTACCTGGGACTGGTTTGGCACTTGCACGGCCTGCTGTTGTGGCCAGGCGTTGCGCTACACGCCGGCGTTGCGTTGTTACTGCTTTGGTTCTGGCGCCGTCCGTAACGAAGGAAATTGCCGGCACGGGTGGGGCATCCGCCCCGGCCGCGCCGTCTTCTGCATGGCAAAATGAGGTTGTGATGGCGCAGCTAATGAACTTGACGCGGAGCCCGGCGGCTCCTGCTTTGGTCTGGGCCCTGGCCTTTGGGTCGCTGGCAGCGACAAATCCTGCGCAGGCGGTGGTCGATAGGTACGACGGGAGCTGGCAGTTCAGCGTAACGCCCTACCTGTGGCTGCCGAATGTCAACGGCAGTATCGATGCGAGTATGCCCGGCCTGCGCACTGCCGCGGGGGCCACGTTGGACGATGTGAGCCTCAGTGCCGAGATCGGCCCCAACGACTACCTTGAGAACCTCAAGTTCGGCGCTATGCTGACCGGCGAGGCACGCAAGGGCGACTGGTCGGTCCTCACCGACATCATCTACATCGACTTCGGCGATCAGCGCTCCCACGTCCGCAACATCACCGGACCAGGCGGCCGGCCGCTGACCGCGCTCAGCCGCGACATCACCACCAGCCTCTCCGCCACGCTGTGGACGCTCGCGGGCGCCTACACCGTCGCCCACGCCCCGACGTGGGACTTCGACGTGCTCGCCGGGTTCCGCTACGTCGGGGTCGACACCGAACTGAAGTGGGACCTGAGGGGCTCCCGGGATTTCCTGGACACGGCCGGCCGTACCTCGAACAACATCTCCGAGTGGGACGGAATCGTCGGCGTTAAGGGCCAGGTGCGTTTCGGCGATGGCCACTGGTTCATGCCCTATTACGCCGACATCGGGACCGGTTCCTCGAACTGGACCTGGCAGGCCCTGCTGGGCCTGGGCTATGGCTTCGGCTGGGGGGATGTCAGCCTCTCGATCCGCAGCCTGTCCTATGACTTCAATGACAAAAACGCGGACCTGCGGATGACTGGGCCCGCCCTGGGGTCAGCTTCCGCTGGTAGCAGCCATGCCCCCTGCCGCCGCGATGGCCGGGGCGGCGGACGCCCCATTGCGCCCTTGCTCTACCTCAAACAATAGGAGACAAACATGACGACCAGACGAGAACTGCTTGCAGCCGCGGCGCTGGCGGCGCCCCTAGCCTTTGCCATGCGGTCCGCCCAGGGGGCCGAGAGGGCCAGAAGGAGGGCCATGAGGCCCCCAAAATGGCCGACTTCCTGTTCGTGCAGAACGCCCGGGGCGTCGCCTACGCCGACGGCAAGCTGACCCTCAAGGGCGTGAGCCCGGCCACGGTGATGTTCTCCGATCGCCCGGAGCGCATCGCCGGGCACATGGCCACCGCCCGGTTCGTCCCCTTCTGGGGCGAGGGCAAGGACAGCTTCCTCAAGGACCCGCCTAACGCGACCCTGTCTTTCCTGGAGGACAAGGCCATGGCGGACGCGGTGGTGGAGCTGCGCGACCCGATGCTGGCAGGGGAGGACCTGAGCTACCGCGTCAGGGTCCTGGAGGGCGAGATCCCAGCCAGCGCCGGGGCGGCCTCGCTCTTCATCGACATCATCGGCATGCCGCTGACCCCCCTGTCATTTGCTGGCGTCCGTCGGCGCACGTGGCGGCGGGCCATCTACCGTTGAGTCTGGCTCATGCGGGTGCCGCGTGCGGGCGCCCGCCAGCCGTTTGACTGCGATACGGGCCCCTGCCGGTGCGGGCCCCGTGTCCGTCCCAGGCCCGAGATTGCCATTCGAGAGGAGCACCACATGAACGCACCGTCGCCCTTCCTGGACCGGGTATCCGCACGTCACCTGATCCGGGGGGTCCCTGATTGGGGCCCTCGGCCTGCTGTCGGCCTGCGCCCCACCGGCACGAGCGTGTCCGGCTTTGATCGGCTCAATCTCAAACCCGGCGACACCGGGCAATGCGACTCGAGCCCCTGCCAGGTGTTCGTGCAGATCCCCGCGGGCACCGAGAGCTACGTGGTCACCGGCAACCAGGCCACCGTCGGCACCTATCCGACCGGTCAGAATGCTGCACTGGGCAGCTTCTGGAGCAGTCGGGCCTTCCAGATCCAGGGTATGAATGTGCCCCTAGGCTTACGCCACACCCCCAGCCAACCCTGATCGGTCCGGGCTTGGTACGCCGCTGGACAACCGCGTGGAGGACTTTCCGATGGGCGGCGCATATCGGCGGCGCGGCGTGACGACGTGAATAGCTATTCTTTATCTACAGCACAGCCGGGTGATTTTGGAGGGCAGCGGCGAACGTCTGCTGCCCGTTGGACTGCTGCCGTTGAGATTCGGGTGACGGATGTCGGTTCCTGGCCGCTATGTGAAGCTTCACATAGCGGCCACTATGTGAAGGTACGAACTATGTGAAGTTGGCGTGCCGGCCCCAGCACTACCGGGCGTCGGGGCCAACGGTTTCTTCACATAGTTAGAGGGTCTCAAGGAACGGTCGTAGCGCGTCGGGCGCCCGTTGGCTCGGGCTTGTCACGTCGTACTCATCCGGCCCCACGAGCGCCTTCCCCCACAGGCTCTAGCGACGCTGACCGATCGGTTCCCGGGGGCGTGTTCCTGTCCACCGCATCGCAGCCTCTGCGACAACCCACAGCACTTCAGAAGACCGGAAAACTATGTGAAGCTCCCGAACTGTCCGCCTCGGCCCAGCCCAGCGACCGCACGGGTTTCCAGCGCCCGACGTCTCGGAACTCCACATAGTTGCGAACTACACATAGTGGCCGACTACGGTCGTCGGATAGCTGAGGTCGAGGGAGATTTGTGAAGCCTCTCGGGGATGATCGGAGGCAATGGAGCAGACCGGGTGAGTTGGCGCCAGTCGCGCGGATCGGCTTCTGTTGCCAGCGACGGTCTTGCACAGGCTCATGCCACCAGCTATCGATCCGTCGTCGACCGCTGCCTCACGCCAGCTTGATGGACGCTTCTTGGTTGGACCGCTGTGCGCCCAGTGGCCGCCGAGACCCCAGGATCTTCGCCCGCAGGGCATAGCGCGACCCGACGGCTTGTCATTGGGCGCGTAATGGGGTAGAAAACCCCCATCGGAGCCACAGTCCCTGGCAGGCACCGAGTCCGGCGACGCCCCGTGATCCCACGCGCCGTCGCCCGGGAGCCACCGCGCAGCTGATGCGGTCTACAAGAACAGCACACCCGAGCGTGCCGCCCCGCGCGGCCCAACACAGCTCGCCACCTCGACGCCTGCACCTGGCCGACCCTGGCCGGCACGACCGCCGCTCGCCTGCAATGTCCTAGGCCGCCCGAAGGAGAAACTCCACCTTCACGGCGTCGCAGGGAAACACGACACCCCCACCCGGTGCGCGCTGGAGCAAGCCGGCGTTCAGCAGCGCCGTGACGTTGCCATGCACGGCTTTCACGTCGCGCCGCAACCGGCCTGCCGCTTCCCGTATCGACGACTCCAATCGGTCCCAGAGGTCCTTCGTCGGCTGCCCCATGCGGGCTGGCGCTACGCCAGCCTCCATCGGCCAGCCGAATTGCGCTCCGTCCCTGTCGGACGAGCCCATACCGCATCGCTGAGCGGTCAATAAGTGCAGCACACCAAACCAGCGGCCTCGATCGAGGCCGTCTTCGTTCGATCCCCCGGGGAGGCATCTTCCCCGCTGGGGGCAAGGTGTGTCTCCTCGTCTTCGATCCGAGGAGGATCACATCATGTCCCGAGGCATCAACAAGGTCATCCTGATCGGCAACCTGGGCGCAGACCCGGAGGTGCGCTACATGCCCAGCGGCGACGCTGTGGCCAACGTCAACATCGCCACCAGCGAGTCCTGGAAGGACAAGAACACCGGCGAGGCGAAGGAGCGCACCGAGTGGCATCGCGTGGTCTTCTTCGGCAAGGTCGCCGAGGTCGTCGACAAGTACGTCAAGAAGGGCTCCAAGATCTACGTCGAGGGTCAACTGCGCACCCGCAAGTGGCAGGGTCAGGACGGCCAGGACCGCTACACCACCGAGATCGTGGTGGCCATGGGTGGAACCATGCAGATGCTGGATGCCCGTCAGGACGACAGCCCCACGACCCACCAGGGCCAGGCAAACGGGCGTCCCGCACAGACCCCAACCCAAAATGGCCGCGGCAGCGGGCGCCCGCCCGAGCCGCCGCCTTTCGATGACGACATCCCGTTCTGACGTCTGACGGCCGAACGCCGCAACCACCCACTGCGGTCCAGCCTGGACCGTCTACCGACCCCAACCCCGGGGAGACTTGTTCTCCCGACAGGGGAGGCGTGTCTCCCTGGGCTCATCAACCCAACGGAGACACACCATGACCCTTCTCATCCTCCTGCTGATACTCGCCGTTCTCCTCTGGCCGCGGCGCACGCCACGTCCGAGCGTATCGGCGAAGCCAAGAACGGGTGCCAGACTGGCGACCACGACGGAAATCCGCAGACCACCCGAGCCGCCAGACTACGCGGGCTATCACAGCCCGGCCTGGAGGCGTAAACGCGACCCCCAGGCCAAGAGACTGGCTAAGGATTTGGCCGAGTTTCGCAAGGACGCGGACGCCGATCTCGTCGACCACGACTGGATCACTCGCCTGATTCGCGATGAAGAGCGCGATTAAGCCCGACGCGCCACGGACGGCGTAACACCAACCGCCAGCCCCCCGGGGAGACCTGCTCTCCCCACGGGGGAGGTGTGTCTCCCCGGGTTCGTCAACGCAACGGAGATACACCATGGCAACGAAGAAACCCACCAGCATCGCGCCCATCAACGGCGCCACCCAGATCCAGTGTCGCCTCCCCGTGGCCCCGACGGCCCTCGCCGAGATCGGCGTGGACCCCGGTACCTGGAAGGTGCTCGTCGAGAGCATCTTCCCCTCGGCCAAGACAGCGGAGGGGGTTGGGCTGGCCGTCCAGTACTGCCGCGCCCGCGGTCTCGACATCATGAAGCGCCCCGTTCACGTGGTGCCGATGTGGTCGAAGACCCTCGGCCGCGAGGTCGAGACCGTCTGGCCCGGCATCGCCGAGGTCCAGACCACGGCTGCCAGGACCGGGCTGTGGGCGGGCATGGATCCACCCAAGTTCGGGCCGGAGCAGACCCGCACCTTCCGTGGCAGCGTCTGGCGCGATGGGCGTCAGGAGTCCGGTCAGGTCGAGGTGAGCTTCCCGGAGTGGGTCGAGTTCACCGTCTACCGGCTCGTGAACGGGACCCGCTGCCCCTTCACCGAAGTGGTGTTCTGGGGGGAGACCTACGCGCGTGCCGGCAAGGGCGAGATGCCCAACGACATGTGGCAGAAGCGCCCGAAGGGACAACTGCTCAAGTGCGCCAAGGCCGCGGCCCTGCGCGCCGCTTTCCCCGAGGAGGCGGGCGAGTACACCGCAGAGGAGATGGCCGGCAAGGTCATCGAGGCCGACAGCGTGCCCGTGCATGCCCAGGCGTCGGTGATCGACGCAGGCGCGACCTTCACGGTCGCTGCGTCCAAGCCGAACCCCGAGTCCGAGTCGATACCGGCCGAGGACGGAGGCATTGACCCGGCCATGGAGGCCGCCATCGACGAGGAGGTCCGCCTGCGGGTGGACAAGCTCGTCGAGCGCAGCCGCGCCGCGGGTGCCTGGGGTCGGGCGGAGGAGTACGCCCAGGCCCACTTCACCGGGGCTCACCTGACCTACGCCCTGGCCGAACTGGAGACGGCCAAAAAGGCCGCGAGCGACCCGGCGAGGGCCGCCATCGACGAGGCAAAGGCCGCCGCCAAGGCGGCCTGACCCGCGAAACCGACCGCCCGGCATCCGCCGGGCATTTCACCCCAAAGGGGCGCTTGCGCCCCCTGGGGCGTGGTGCGCCCCTTCATCCGAGGTACGCACCATGAAAACCGTCGACATCGCCCAGCGCAGCCCCGAGTGGCTGCGCTGGCGCGGGGAGGGCGTCACCGCATCCGACGCCGCGACGCTGCTGGGAATCTCGCCCTACAAGACGCCCTGGCGTCTGTGGGCGGAGAAGACGGGCATCGCACGTCCGGCAGACCTCTCCGGCAACCCATTCGTGCAACGGGGCATCGCCCTGGAGGATGAGGCACGCAACGACTTCGAGTCCCGCCACGGGACCATGGTCATTCCCCTGTGCGGGGAGTCCGACGAGCACCCGGAGATCCGGGCGTCGTTCGACGGGATCGACGACGACGGCAACCCCGTCGAGTTGAAGGTCCCGGCGCCCAAGACCTACGCCGAGGTGGTTTCTCTCGGAAGAGAATCGCCGGCCTACAAGCTCTACTGGCCCCAGGTCCAGGCCCAACTGTACGTCGCCGGCGCCGCCAAGGGCTGGCTGGTGTTCTACCAGGGCCCAGGCGAGGCGATCGACTTCGAGATCGAGCGGGACGACCACTTCCTGCTCGACCCGGAGCACGGCTTCGTGCGGGTGGCGCTCGACTTCTGGACCGCGATCCAGAAGAAGAAGGAGCCACCCAAGGACCCAACGCGGGATATCTACCTCCCGACCGGCGAGGCGCTGGAGACCTGGACGGCCAAGGCCGGCGAGTACCGCGACCTGGCCGCCGAGAAAAAGCGCCTGGAGGCGTTGGTCAAGGAGCAGAAGGCGCAGATGGATGCCATCGAGGGCCAGTTGGTCACCATGATGGGCGGCTTCTTGTCGGCGAATACCGCCGGCCTTGAAGTGACCCGCTACGACCAGCGGGGTGCCATCGACTACCAGGCAGCCCTGGCGAGTCTGCACCCGGATACCCAGCCCGATCTCCTGGAGGGCTTCCGTCGCGCGTCCTCCGAGCGGGTCAAGGTGACCGTGCTCAAAGAGGACAAGGCCACCGTCCCCTTCGACAGCAAGGTCGTCGAGGCGGCATGGAAGGACGCCAAGGCGGCGCAGGGCTTCTACTTTTAGCCAGCAACCGAACCCGACCCCAAGGAAGGGGAAGCGGTTCCACCCGTCCACCGACAGCACCGGGGCCATCCCGGCGGCTGTCCGGTAGGGACTGCCAGGGTGGCAGTCTCTAGCGGACAGTCGCATTGCGCTTTGTCCCTGTCGGACAAGCTCAAGACCGCAGCGCCGTCCAGGCGCCATCAAAGGCTGTCGCGGTATAGAAATTCAGCCAATCCGACCAACCCCATGGGGCACTTGCTGCCCCATGGGGTCGGGGTGTCCCTCACCCGAGGACGACACCATGAACAAAGAAGACCGCGCGGCCTTCCTGCGGTGGATCGCCACCGCATCGGAGGCGCAACTCGAGGGGTCCCTGGTCCGCCTGGAAGCGTTGCGAGCGATCCTCCGGGATGAGGGCGCTCGGGCGGACAGCCATACCCTGGCCCAGTGGCTCAACGCGGAGTTGGAGGCGCGCCGCTCGATCCGTTGATCACGGTGAGGCGCTCCCGCGTCAAGAGCTGGCGGTAGATGCGGTCGCCGGTGTCCCAATCGCCTTCGACCACCGCCAGCAGGGCGCGCGTCTCAAGCGTCTGAGGCCGCTTTTTCAGTCGCTGTGCCATGAAGGCAAAGAGGTACGGAAACGCCGCTCGGCTCGCACGCTGCAAGTCCGCCTCGGTCTTGATCGTGCGGATGTCGATCCCGGCGTAGCCGAAGTAGGCCGTGTGAAATTCCCGGCCCCTGGCCGTGAACTCGACCCGCCCGTCGTCGGTGATGAGGTAGTCCTCGTCCCGGCCGTTCGTTTCAGCCATGGCGCCCTCCGCGGTGTGTCTCTCGCAGACTACCACGGCGACCCGCCAATCCAACCCCACCGGGGAGACCTGCTCTCCCCACGGGGGAAGTGTGTCTCCCCGGGCCATCAACCCAACGGAGATACACCATGATCGACAACACGCAGCGTTTCGATGTCGCCAAGACCTTCGGCGTCCAGGCCCGCAAGGGTCTGGAAGTCCTTGGCTTCGCCGACGAGGACCACCCGCAGATCCCGGTGCGCAAGCCCTACATCTTCCGCAACGAGATCCTCCGCGACGTGCTGGCCTTCCTGCACGACGGCGGAGGGGACGGGATGTTCCTGACCGGACCCACCGGCTCGGGCAAGACGAGCCTGGTGACCCAGGTCGCCTCCCGGCTGTACTGGCCGGTGCAATCGGTGACCTGCCACGGGCGCATGGAGCTGCACGCCCTGATCGGACAGTTCGTCCTGGTCCAGGGCGAGACGCGGTTCGTCCACGGTCCCCTGGCGGTGGCCGCCAGGGATGGGCACATCCTCATCCTGAACGAGTCCGACCTGATGGACCCGGCGGAACTGGCGGGGCTCAACGACATCATCGAGGGCCAGCCCTTGGTGATCCCGGAGAACGGCGGGGAGGTCATCCGACCGCACCCAAGGTTCCGGGTCTTCGCCACGGGCAACAGCGTCGGCGGCGGGGACGGCTCGGGCCTCTACCAAGGGGTGCTGCGCCAGAACCTCGCCTTCATGGACCGCTTCCGGGTGATCCATGTGGGCTACGCCGAGCCCGATCTGGAGAGGGAGGTGATCAAGCAGGGAGCGCCCAGTCTCCCCGAGACGATCATCGACAAGATGATCGCGGTCGCCGGCGAGGTCCGGCGGCTGTTCGTCGGGGGCGTCGATGGTGGCGGACCGGAGCTGACCGTCACCATGAGCACCCGCACCCTGGTGCGGTGGGCGAATCTCGCGCTCACCTTCAAGGGTGCGCCCAGGGTCTTCGAGTACGCCTTGGTGCAATCCCTGACGGCAAGGGCCGAGCCCGAGCAACGCGAAGCGATCCACCAGATCGCAGAGGGCGTGTTCGGGGACCTGTGGGATGGGACGGCGCAGCCATGAACACGCAGTTCGAGCTGTATCGCTACACCCACCCCGATGGGTCGGCAAAGGACTGGGCCTACTCGGTGGCCACTGTGGACCAAAAGGGCCGGTATCTGGTCCGATGGGGTAAGCAGAACCACCTGGTCGGAAACCAGCCATGCACCTACGACGTGGTGCTGAAGCGGGAACGCGAGAAGCTCGACAAGGGCTATCGCCACATGGGGCGGGTCACCCTCGACGCTAGGGGGAACCTAGTGACCTCGGGGCCCGGTACTCAAACACCGGTGCCAACCATCCCTCCATCGACCCGACCGAAGCGAAAGGGTAGCCCCCTCGACATCGCCAAACTCCTTGGCGAAGGCGCGGACTTCTACTTCTAACCAGCACGCCGGTCCCCAGCGGACCGTCCATCGACAACCCGCCACCTGCGGCGCCCGTGTCCGGCCGCAAGGCTGGCGCGTGCGTCGCTGCGTGGCATGGAGGAAAACCATGCACGCCATCGAGCGCATTACCGACCGGATCACCCTGGTCCTGCTGACCATCGGCATCTGGTCTGGACGTAAGAAACTCCGCGCCGAGGACCTGAAACTCGGCACGGAAGTACCACCGGAGGATCTGGTCTCCCTGGGCTCCAAGCGGGTCTGTGACCCGGAGCCGCTGAAGGTATTTCACCGGCTCAAGAAGGGCGCCGAACGGGCCTGCCTGCAAGGCGGAACCCGGTTCCTGGGGGGGTTCGCGATCCCCAATGACCGGGCGGAGACCCTGGCCGACGAACTCGACAAGCTCAAGGGCGAGTTCGAGGACGAGGCCGGAAAGTTCCTCCAGTCCTATGACCAGGGCTTGGAGGACTGGATCGTCCAGCACCCCCAATGGGAGGCCGCCATCCGGCGTGCCATCGAGCCGGCGAACGTGGTCGGCGGACGACTGCGCTTCGGCTACCAACTCATCCAGATCGCCCCGGCCGACAAGCCGGGGACCCTGGCGGAGGAGGTGAGCAGTCTGGGAGACGGGATCTTCGCCGAGGTCGCACAGATCGCCAGAGACCTGGACGAGGCGTTCCTGGGCAAGGATGTCCTGCGCAGAACGGCGCTCTCGACCTACCGGCGAGTCCGGGAAAAGCTCGACTGCCTGTCCTTCGTGGACCAGAGGATTCAGCCCATCGTCGACACCATCGACGACTGGTTCCGGCGGTTGCCCGAGAAAGGGCCAATCGCTGGCGGGATCTTCAACGAGGGCTGGGCCCTCGCCACGATCCTGGGCGACCCGGACAAGCTCGCACGGCATGGTGCCGGGCAGCTTGCCCTCCAGCAGGTACCGGCGCAGTCGGACGAGGAAGAGACCGCGGTCGAGGCGCAACCGGCGCAAACCGAAGTCGCGTCCGAGCCGGACACCAGCATCGAGGACGACCTCGACGCCTGGTTCTCCGAACCCGCCGGGTCAGACGAAAGTCCCGTAGCCACCCCGCCTGAAGCGCCAGCGTCCATCCCGGACGCTCAAGCCGAGGTGGATGTGGACGGGGCCGACGAGGAGAAACAGGGGCCACCGGCACAGCCGGTCGGTCCAGGGTCGTTCTATTGGGACGGGGAGGGCGGCGAGCCGTCCGAACCCGACCACGAAAGACACGCCAGCGGGGGCCAACCGGCCGCCCGTGTCACCCGAAGCGGCGCCAAAGGAAAGGGCCTCCTTCTTCTTCTGACCCATAGCGCCCCGCGACCACGGATGGTCGTGCGGTGCCGTCGACAACGGCCTGGCATTCGCCAGGCCTTAACCCCAACGGGGCGCTCACGCCCCCTGGGGTGTGGTGCGCCTCGCTATCGGAGCAACGCACCATGAATCGCAGCAACATTGCTCAGGCCCTGCCCATCGTGGCAGCGGCCTATGGACGCAAGTTTGGCGTCAAGGTCGAGGTCGGCGGGGAGCGGGCCTGCACCAACGGCCAGGTTATCCGCATCCCCGAGATCGGTGACGATCCCCTGGCCAAGACCCTCGCCTGGGGCTATCCTGGCACATGAGGCGGCCCACGTCCGGTTTACGGACTTCGGCGCCTTTGACCAGGCAGCGCGCAAGGGCCCTTTGGCCAAGCACATCCTCGACACCCTGGAGGATGTGCGCGTCGAGAACGCGATAGGCGTTCCCTACCCGGGTACGCGCAACACCCTCGATCAAGTCGTCCAGTGGCTCGTTCAGGAAGGCAAGACCAGCGCGCCAAAGGAGGCGGACTCACCGCCGATGGTGCTGGGGAACGCGCTCCTGGTGATGGCACGCCATCGCTACCGGCGTCAGGGCTTCCTGAAGGAGGCCGCGACGGAGGCCGAGCGCGTTCTGCGCAAGACCTTCCCCGCGTCCTTTGTGCACCGCCTGCTCGGGCTGCTGACCGAGATCCCCGGGATGGCCAGCACGCAAGACGCGGCCGACCTGGCGGAGCGCATCGTGGCGCTGGTCAAGGATGAAGCCGAGGAGCCACCGCCACCACCGACACCATCCGATGAATCGGGGGATGACGGTGAAGGCGAGGGCGCTGGTGACTCCGGCGGTGAAGGTGAGGACCACGGCGAGGACGCCGGTGAGTCCGGCGGTGAAGGTGAGGAGCCGAGGGCGCTGGTGCGTCCGACGGTGAAGGCGAGGACGGCGCAGACCAGCCCGGCAATGGTGCCGGGGGCGAAGGCGGAGACGGGCGCAAGGCCCTGCAGCAGGCCCTATCGGCCGGTGCTGGGGATCTCCCCGGTGACGCCTTCGAGGCGGTCGCGCAGGCCCTGGCCGCACAAGCGCAGGGGCGTGGCCACACCATGCTCATGCCCTCCCTGGAGGACTGGGCGGGCAACGCCACGGCGGGTCTGGCGAACCTGGCACAGGTGCGCGGCGAGTCCGCCAAGCTGACGGCGCGCCTGCAGGGGCTGGTTGAGGCCCATCGCATGGTCCGCAACCGCACCGTCCGGCGTGGACGGCACTTGAGTGCCAGCCACCTGCATCGGGCCGCGGTCAACGACGACCGTATCTTCCTGGCACAGGACCAACGCACCGCACCCAACACGGCCATACACCTGCTGGTCGACCTCTCGGGGTCAATGCATGGGCACCAGGACCGGATTGCCCTGGCCGCGGCGATGGCGCTGGCTCAGGCCCTGGAACCGATGCGCGGCGTCTCGTGCGCCGTGACCGCCTTCCCCAGCCTCAATGGGCAAGACGATCAGGTCACGCACATCCTGTCCCACGGCGAGACCGTTCGGGGCAGGGCAGGGGCCTTCATTCAGGGGGCCCGGGGCGGCACACCGATGACCGGGGCGCTGTGGTTCGCCGCGGCGGACCTGCTGGCCAGGCGCGAGGAGCGCAGGGTCATCATGACCCTGACCGATGGCGCGCCGAACGACGTCGCCAGCGCCAGGACCATGGTCGACAAGGCGTCGGCTGCCGGGATCGAGATGATCGGCGTGGGCATTGCGACCCGCGTCGACCGGCTCTTCCCGGTGGCCATCACCATCGGCTCCGTCGCGGACCTCAAGAAGGAACTGTTCGGTATCGCCGAGCGGCTTCTGCTTCGTTAAACCACCAGCCAAGACCCCGGCCGGCAGTCCATCGCGGACTGTCCGACCGGGGCCGGGAGGAAGTCATGCCCGCAATGCACGCTTGCGCCAGCGAGAGTTCATCGCAGACCTGATTTCATCGGACCTCCCTGTCGAGGCCGAAGGAGACCGCAGAGCTGGGCGGTATACAAAACCAGCACACCAGATCGCCGGGGATGCCCCGGCCAAGACGATACCCCCACGGGAGCATGCCTCCCGACTGGGGATGTGTGTCTCCCCGCTTTGTAGAGGAGACACGCGATGAACGACAACCCCGCCCGCACGCTGGCTGGCGAAATCGAGCGATTGGCGGGAAACGGCCGCTACCGCGGCGACGAATGGCTGCGGTGGCTGACCCAGGATGTCCTGGCCGGCTTCGGTAAACGCCTGGACAAGCCCTGGGACGCGTACCAGCACGAGCGGCTGTTCAAGCTGTCCGGGCTTTACGCCCAGCTGGTGGCCGCCAACCCCTGGCAGGACATCTTGGGACCGACCTATATGGAGCTCGGGTCGCACGGGCAGCGGCGCTGGCTGGGCCAATATTTCACGCCCCAGCCGATCGCCGAGTGCATGGCCGCAATCACCATGGGCGATCTGGATCTGGATCGGTTCCAGGGATCCCGGCTGGTCCGGATCATGGAGCCGGCGGCCGGCTCCGGCGTGATGCTGCTGGCGACCTGTCATCGGGTCGTCGAGGAACACGGAGCGGATGCCTTGCGGCGACTCTCGTTCACGGCGATCGATCTCGATCACCTGTGCGCGCAGATGACCGCCTGCCAGATGCTCGCCAACAGCGCCTTACACGGTGCCATGGGCGAGCTGTTGGTCTACCGGGGCAACGCCCTTGGCCCGCCGTCGGAGTTGGAGGTGGTGGTCCACATGGCCGCCCCGCCGCGCTTCGAGCGGGCTGAGCCAGCACCGCAGATCCTGCCTGCCAAGGCGCCGGAGCGTATCGCGGCCATCCGCCAAGTCGCACTCGGACAGCAGATGAGCCTGTTCGACGAGGAAGCACTGCCCGCTCTCGAGAGGAAGCGGGCTTAACCAAACGGCGGTCGCTATGTGACCGCCATTCGATCCCCCGGGGGGCACAGCCCCCATGGGGACGGTGTGTCTGCCGGGTTTTACCGACCCAACGGAGCAACACCATGAGTGACAAGACCACCGACGACGGCCGCCATCAGGCGCTTTCACAGCAGGACCGCGAAACCGTGGCGAAGGCCATCCATTGCCTGGAGGCCGTCTACAACGTCAAGGGCATCGCGATCACCAGCCCCGCCGAGTGCCGGGACTACCTGAAGCTCAAGCTCTACGGCCTTCCCTACGAGCTGTTCGCCTGCCTTCTGCTCGATAACCGCCACCGGGTCATCCGATACACCGAGCTGTTCCGGGGGACCATCGACGGGGCCAGTGTGCATCCCAGGGAGGTTGTCCGCTTGGTCCTCGAGCACAACGCCGCCGCGGTGATATTCGCCCACAACCATCCAAGTGGGACGACAGAGCCGAGCCAGTCGGACTTGCGCATCACCCAAAGGTTGAAGGACGCCCTGTCCCTCATCGACGTGCGGGTCCTGGACCACCACATCGTGGGCGATGGGGATGGGACGTCCCTTGCTGAATGTGGACTTCTTTGACCGCGCTAGCCATCAAGAGGCGGTACCCACCAGACCGCCAATCCACCGCCGGGGAGACGTGCGCTCCCTGGGGGAGGCGTGTCTCTCCGGCGAATGCACCTGGAGAGACACCATGACCGAGACCATAACGACAGACCGGCATTGGCTGCTGGTCATCGAGGGCGATGTAGACCCCTTCCTGATCGGGCCACTGGACGAGCATGAGCTCCTCCCCGAGGCCAGGGCGCATCGGGCCAACGACCCGTCTGCTGAGGACGGGCTCTTTACGTTGACCCTGGACGCTGAGGGCAACCTCCGTGTCGGGACCTTCGGCGGAGACGAGCTGGAGGGCGAGGCATGAGCGAGCTCGACAGGCTCAATGCCGCCAAGGAGGTGGCAAGAGAAGCGGCCTAGGCCTGTCAGGACATGATCGCCCGCCAGAACCGGCTCGACTGGGGCATCCATAGCCGTAAGGTTGTGGAGGCGAGCGCTCGGAGGAACGCCGAGGTCGCTCCACTGTTTCACCAACCCAACCGGGGCGCACGCCCCGGACTGGGCGCGCTCCGTTGAACCCACCGGAGAGTACCCATGAGGACCCCACCCGAACGCGGTCCGCCCTGGACCGCAGCGGGCGTTGCCAAGCTGCGCGCCGTCGTCCTCGAGGACGCTCTGACGCGACTAGCCAGGCAACGCCCACCCGAGCATGAACGCGCCGACCTGATGGATTGGGTCTGCAACGACCAGCTTGCCCCGTTCAGCTTCCTCGTCTGCGCCGCCTCCTGCGGCCTGGACCACGAGCAACTGCGCGAGGGGCTGTTGGCCCTGCTCCAGGGAGGACAGCGTGCCACAGGCGCTCCGCTCTACGGCCTGACTGGGCCGGGCGGGGCCGTTACCACTCAACCCCAACGGGGCATCGTTCCCCGCGGGGGACGGTTGCCCAGGAGACGACTATGAAGATGCTGACCGACGACGCATGGATCGGACAGACCGAGGCCCACTTCCAGGGCGAAACGGAGGTCCGTCATGCCAGCTAGACCAGCGCACCGAAGGCCAAGGATCGAAGCCAAAGAGGTCAAGGAGCGGGCCAGGGGCCAATGGATTGGCATCCTGGAGGCACTGGCCGGTGATGACCTGGGACCCGCGATCAACAAGCTGGGCTCCCATGTTCCATGCCCCCGGCACGACAGCCCGGACGGCTTCCGGCTGTTCCGGGACGCACCGGACACCGGGGGCGGCGTGTGCTCCACCTGTGGGCACTTCTCCGACGGGTTCGCCCTGCTCCAATGGCTCCACGGCTGGAGCTTCGTGGAGACGCTCAAGGCCGTGGCCAGGGAAGTCGGGCTGGACGTGGACGGTGAGATACCGGCCCCCCGGCAGGTGGCCCGCAAGGTGGTGGATCTCCGACCCAAGCGGGACCCGGAGGTGCTCCAGAGGTCCATTCGCCGCGTCTGGGACGAGGCCGTGGAGTTGACCCACCCAAGAGCAGCGCCCGTGGTCGAGTACCTGCTCAAGCGGGGGCTGTGGCGGCGCGGTGGCCTCGATGTGCGGCAGTTCGGCAGCGGGGAAGTCCTCGCCCACCCGAGCCTACCGTACTACGAGGACGGCAAGCTCCAAGGCCACTACCCGGCGATGGTCGCCCGGGTGTCCGCGGCGGACGGTACGAAAGGTGACGGTTCACCGGACCTACCTGACGCCGGAGGGCACCAAGGCACCTGTGGAGCACGCGAAGAAACTCATGGAGTACCCGTCGGATTGCGTCCTGCGCGGGGGAGCCATTCGGCTCTTCCCAGCAGGGCCGGTCCTGGCGGTGACCGAGGGCATCGAGACGGCGCTTGCCGTGCATCACATCACCGGCGAGCCGGTGTGGGCTGCGGTGTCGGCGGCTTTACTCGAGGTCTTCGAGCCGCCGCCAGAGGTCCGCCGCCTGGATATTTGGGCGGACCTGGACCGGTCAGGGGCGGGTGAAAGCGCTGCCCGAGCGCTGCAACGGCGCCTGCGGGCCAAGGGGCTTCGGGCCGTTGTCATCATGCCGTACGGTCCGCTCCAGGCTGGCCAGAAGAGTAGCGACTGGGCCGACTTCTGGTCCGGTGGTCGCAAGCTGGAAGAAGCCCTGTACGGGCGTCCGTAGAGAACCGCCAAACCCTGCGCGAGCTGGGCGCGGATTGCATCAACCCTATGGGGGACTGCCCCGCGAGGGGCGTCTCCCATTTCTCGGAGATTGCCAAATGGCTGGCTACTACTCGCATTGTGTCGTCCAACCCTCTCTGCCAGGCTGGGTGGTCGACAAAGCGGATCGACTGGTTCTGGAGGGGCTGGGGTACACCTTCGAGAAGGACGGGGAAGTCTGGTACCTGTTCGCCCCCGGGGGCGAGAACAGCACGGCCTGGGGCATCGACCCCAACGACTGGCTGGCGGTGTTCGGCGCGTGTTAACCGCGGGGTGTGGAACGTCCTGCCTGGATGGTGAAGCTCGTCGAGCGGATCCGAGCGGCTATCGCCGAGGACCCGGGCTCGGCTGGCATGACTGGCCCTGACTGGGATCTGGACTGGACCGCGGTTTCGCTATGCGCGGCGGACATTTTCCTGACCATGGTCCAGAAGCCTGTGAACGGCAGCGACCCAGGGCAGGCTATCCGCTGACAGTGGGCGCCATCCATATTGATACACTTGTAAAGCGACAGTATAAGCGGTTTAATGGTCTTCATGAGCAGCACCGACCTCCTCGAACCGAGCTACCCCCTGTCCGAGCTCTGCGTCCTCGCCGATCTGCCTGCGCGCACAGTGCGCTACTACATCCAGATTGGTCTGGTGGATAGGCCCCAGGGAGAGACCCGAGCAGCCCGTTATGGCGGCCGCCATCTGGAGCAGCTGCTGCAAATCAAGAAGTGGACGGCGGCGGGGGTTTCCCTGGAGCGTATCCGCGCCCTGCTGCAAGGCGAACCCCCGCCGGTCCCGCCCAGACACAGGGCGCTGGGGTCGGTGGCCGTATGCAGCCACTTGGCGGTGGCCGAGGGGGTGGAGGTGGTGATCGACCCGGGGCGGGCTGGTCTGACACCCGAGCAAGTGCGAGCCCTGGTTCAGGGCGTGATGGCGGCCTTCGCCGCGGTGACCGCTGAGTCAGCCGCGGACGGGGCCCCGAAACAAGAATCGCAACAAGAACAACAGTAGGGCAGGGCGAGATGATGGAACTGGATGCGCGTGCGCGGTTGGAGAGTCGGGATGGTCGGTCCGCGATGCTGGAGGGCCTCGTCGCCACCGGCGATCTACGGGGCCTGTTGCTGGAGCTATCCGTGGAACAGCGCTTCCGCAATACCGCCAAGACGAACATGGAGGTGGTCTATCGCTTTCCGCTCCCCTGGGGCGCTGTACTGCTGGGTGTGGACGTGGTCCTGAACGGGCAACACCTGACCGGGGCGGTGGTCGAGAAGCGCCAGGCTGAGACCCGCTATGAGGAGGCCCTCAGCCAGGGTCAATCGGCCATCATGCTGGAGCGCAACCACGACGGTAGTTACAGCCTGAACCTGGGCAACCTGTTGGCGGGAGAGACCTGCCAGATCACCTTGCGCTACGCCCAAGTGCTCCAGTTCGAGCAGGGCGGCCTGCGTCTGCTGATTCCCACCGTGATTGCCCCGCGCTACGGGGACCCGGTGCGAGACGGCGGGTTGCAGCCCCATCAGACGCCAGAGTTCGACCTCCTGGCGGCCTATCCATTTGCGATTCGCCTACGTCTACATGGCGACCTGGCGCGAGCGCGGGTCGCCTCGCCGAGTCACCCCATCGCCGTAGGTCGGGAAGCGATGGCCGGCACGGAGGTGCTCGGGGTGTCGCTCGCGCGGCAGGGTGCCCTGGACCGGGATTTCGTGTTGGTGGTCGATCGGCTGGCTCAGCAGTCCATGACCGTCATGGCGCCGGACCCTGTTGCGAATCAGGTGGTGGTGCTGGCGAGTTTTCTACCGCACCTGCCGGTTAAGGCCCAGGGTCAGGCCCTCAAGATCCTGGTCGACTGCTCCGGGTCCATGTCGGGCGACAGCATCGCCGCCGCCCGGCGGGCCCTGCAGGCTGTCCTGCTCCAGTTGGGGCCAACGGACCGGTTCTCCCTGTCCCGCTTCGGCAGCACGGTCGAGCACCGTTCCCGTGGGCTGTGGTCGATGACCGAGGCGACCCGGTTGGCGGCCCAGCGTTGGATCGGGGCACTGGACGCGGACCTGGGCGGCACTGAAATGGAGGGTGCCTTGGTCTCCACCTGCGCCCTGGCCCATGGCGGCGACAGTGACCTGTTGCTGGTGACCGACGGCGAGGTCGAGGCGATTGACCGGCTCATCGAGACTGCCCGAAGCTCGGGGCACCGGGTCTTCGTGGTGGGGATCGGGGCCAGCCCGGCGGAGGGCCATCTACGCCGTCTGGCAGCGGCGACCGGTGGGGCCTGTGACTTCGTCGCCCCCGGGGAGGCGGTGGAACCGGCGGTGCTGCGCATGTTCGCCCGACTGCGCTCGCCGCGGCTGACCGACCTCAGCCTGTCTGGCCGGAGGGCCAGGCACCTGTTTGGGTGTCGCCACTTGTACCCGCCATTTTCGACGGTGATACGGTGAATTGCTTCGCGGGCTTCGGGCAGGTGCCGGCCGGCTGAGGTTCGCCTGCTGGGCGTGGGCGCGAGTTCCACGGAGGGCCAGGAGGTGGCTTGCGCCGTTCTCGCCCCCGCTGATGATCCTCAGGGTGAGCTGTCCCCGGTGGCAGGCGATGCACTCGCGCGCATGGCCGCGATGGCACGCATCCAGTCCCTGTCGGCTTCCGACAGGGTCGAGCTGGCCGTCGCCTACCAGTTGGTCACGGACCGGACCAACTTTCTGCTGATCCATGCCCGGGCCGAAGGCGAGACGCCGACCGAGATGCCGGAGCTGCACAAGGTGGCCCAGATGGTTCCAGCCGGTTGGGGCGGTATGGGTCGGTCGCTAGGCCAGGCATCAGTCCAGTCAAGCCGGCGCGGTGCTTACGGCGGCGCGCTCGGATGCCGCTCCCCGTCATACGATGGACATGGAGCCCGCCTTGACCGGCGCGTACACATCTCCACCCAGGACGCTGGGGTGGGCGCGGACCTCGGACGACTTGGACTACCTGGATGTTCCCGCTTTCCTGCGCCGCCGGCAGGCTGATGCGCCCCAGGAACCCCGCCGGCTCCAAGACCACACATCGACAAGCGCCTCGGACTGACACCTCTCGCCCTCTCGAATTGGTTGCGTCGGACGCCCCATGATCGCTGGCCAAGAACCTACGAGGACCTGAAGGAGATCGGTCTAAGCCCTGCGGTGCTCGATTGGCTCGAACTGTGCGCAGCCGCCAGTGCGGTCGGGCACTGGGAGGAAGAAACGGTTGTAGCGACGTTCCTCCATTGCCTCGCAGCCGATGAATTTCCGACCCACTCAGCCAACACCGCCGGATGACCGCCAGCCCACGAGCGCTCCTCGAACGTTTGCGAGGGCTCGTAGCTGATAAACCGGCGGCAACGCGCGGTCCTCGGGGTGATCCAGATCTGGCCGAGCGCATGCTGACCGTCCTGCAAGCGGCCACCCCCGAGCATTGGCCCGATCGGGTTTACGCGCTCGACAGTTGAAACGCTGTTGCGATCCCCAGGACTCTCAAACATGAGTACCAATGTTCAACGCACAGTCGCAGCCACCGGTGACCCCGTCATCGATCTTGCTGGAAGGTTCAATGGCCTATTCGATGACACCATCGCTACAAAAAGGACGCCAGCAACGCTGGACGCGAGGCGGAAGAAGGCACACGTCGCGCTATCGATGCCGAACGTGCAGTCGAGGAAGGTCGTACCGTCCACGAGGTCACCCGTACCCGGTGCGGCCCTACGAACCCAGGCCGGCCTGCATCTGGAACCTGTGACGGGGGCCCGCGACCCGAAGGTACGCAGTGCCCGGGTCGGGGGTGACTACAGGACCATCATCATTGCCCCGGAGCAGGGTGATACCTACCTACTGGTGTATGTCGCTCATCATGATGAGGCGTACCGCTGGGGTAGCGGCAAGCCGTTCGAGACCAACCCTTGTGTCTAAGGGGAGGAACTGGCGTCAAGGTTCGCCCCTTACCGGACTACGCGCCCTCGCTTCGCTCTCCATGGCCGGCGGCGGTGGTAGTCGCGCCCGTCTTTGCTCGACCGCTTCGCTAGCCGCAGCTTTCCGTGGTCGGGTTGGAGCAGCGTCCCGGCGGCCCACTGTCTGGCAGGCAGGCGCTTGCCGGCCAGTGGCTAACTCATCCCCATCCTGCTTGAACGCAGAATGACCGGATGATGCCGATCTTGGTGCGCATTCGATAAAGGGATCCTGGCCCGCTATAACTATTCCCCCATCAACCCACTCGCCCGCAGTACCCGCCGATCGATCGCCAGCGCCAGCGTCTTGTCGTCGCCAGGACAAACCAACGTTAGATGGGCACGGGCCGCCCACCCCCGTATACAGGAGCTCACGGGTCAGGACCGGGCTCATTGTTTCCGGCAGCAGCAGCGCCGCATGCGCGAACTCGGAACCCTGCGACTTGTGGACCGTCATCGCGAAGACGGTCTCGACCGCCCGCAGGCGGCTGGGCAGCACCCAGCGGATGCCGCCTTCGCCATCGCCTGCCGCAAAGGCCACGCGCAAGGTCCAGCGCGGGCGCTGTTCGCCGGGCACGAGGGTCGGCATGGCGAGCGTGACGCCGACATCGCCGTTCATCAGGCCCAGGCCGTAGTCGTTGCGCGTGACCAGCACCGGGCGGCCCGGGTACCAGCCGCCGTGCTCGGCGTCGAGCAGGCCCTCGGCGCGCAGCAGGCCGGCGATGCGCAGGTTCAAGCCTTCGACGCCCTGCGGGCCGCTGCGCAGCGCGCACAGCAACTGGAACTGGCCGTAGGCCGCGAGCACCTCGCGCGCCCAGGCGTCGAAGTCGGCCTGCGGCGCATCGATGACCGGCTTGCGTTCGCGCATGAGCGTGAGGTAGTGGCGATAGCCGGCTGGCATCGGCACCGCTTCGCCGCGATCGGTGCGCGCCCTGCCCTGCCCGGCGAAGCCCTCGGGCGCGCCGTCGATCACCAGCCGCCGCAGCGAAGCATCGTCGAGGCTGCGCTGGTGCGACAGGTCGGCATGGCCGCGCTCGAACACGCGCCTCACCCGGGCGCCATCGCCGGCGTTCACCGCTTCCGCCAGCTGGCCGATGCCGCTGGCCGCGCTGAAGCGGTGGCTGACGCGCAGCTTGACCACCGCCTGGTCGAGCGCGCTGCCGTGGGCGTCGCACAGCTCGGGCTCCAGCAGTTCGCCGGTGACGGCCTGCAGCCAGGCGGCCGTGTCGGCCCGGTAGTGGCCCGCATCCGCACGCTGGCACAGGTCGCCCAGCACCGCACCGGCCTCGACCGAGGCCAGCTGGTCCTTGTCGCCCAGCAGGATGAGCGGCGCGTGCGGCGGCACGGCGTCCAGGACGGCGGCCATCAGCGCCAGGTCCAGCATCGAGGCCTCGTCGACCACCAGCACGTCGATCGCCAGTGGATTGCGCGCGTCGTGGCGAAGTCGCTGCGGGCCGGCAGCCCAGCAGGCGGTGCACCGTGGTGACTTCGGTCGGCAGCCCGGCCCGCAGGCGCCGGTCGGCAAGCTCGCAGCGGCGCGCTCGACGCCCCCGCACGACCTAGCCGCGCCGCGGCCTTGCCGGTGGGCGCGGCCAGCGCGATGCGGCAGCCGCGGCCGTCCTGCCCCCGGACAGCGCGAGGCTGCAGCACTGCCAGCAGCTGCACGACGGTCGTCGTCTTGCCTGTGCCCGGGCCGCCGGTGACGATGCCGAAGCGCTGGCGCACGGCCAGCGCGCAGGCGATCTTCTGCCAGTCGGCGGCGGCGCCATCGCGGTGGGGGAAGAGCACGTCGAGGGCAGCGGCGAGCGTGGCCTGGGCCTCAGGCGCGGCCGCGGCAGTGGGCAGCGCCACGCGCTCGGCGATGGCGGCGCGCACCGACTGCTCGTACTGCCAGTAGCGGCGCAGATAGAGCCGACCGCCGACGCGCACCAGGGGCGTCGCGCCCGGACCGCTGCCGACCAGCGCCGGGTGGGCGAGCGCCTGGGTCCAGCGCGCGAGCGTCACCCCGGCCAGCAAGGTCGATGGCGCGGTGATCGGCGCGGCGCCCTCGGCCACACGGGCTGCGCCCTCGGGCGGCATCGACAAGGCACGGCCCGCATCGGCGAGTGCGGCCTGCAGGTCGAGGCAGGCATGGCCGCGGCCCAGTTGATGGCTGGCGAGCGCGGCGCCGAGGATCAGCAGGGGATCGGCATCGGGCGACTTCTGCGCCAGGAAGGCGGCAAAGCTGCGGTCGAGCGCGCGCAGCCAGCCTTCGGCCACCCAGCGATCGAGGTCGGCGAGCAAGGGCGCATGGCGCGCGGGTGGCGGGCCGAGGAAGACGTCGGCAGTCACGGTCGCTGCTTTCATGCGGGCTGCTCCGTCACGGGAAGGGGCTCGCCGCTGAACAGCGCATCGAGCGCATCGATGAGCACCCTGGGCGGGCGCTCGCAGTGCAGCCCCTGCCCCGGCGCCGCGTGGCCGCGCAGGAACAGGTAGACCGCGCCGCCCACGTGGCGCTCGTAGTCGTAGTCGGGCAAGCGCGCGCGCAGCAGGCGGTGCAGCGCGAAGACATAGAGCACGTACTGCAGTTCGTAGCGGTGCTGCAGCACGGCGCCGCGCAGCGCAGCGGGCGTGTAGTCAGCAGCGCGCGGACCAGCCAGTTGGATTTGTAGTCGGCCACGAAGTAGCGGCCCTGGTGCTCGAACACCAGGTCGACGAAGCCCTTGAGCATGCCGTTGAGCTGCTGCGGCAGCAGAGCCGCCCGGGGCGCACCGCCGAGCGTGTGGCGGCACCAGCCCGTCGAGCACGCGCAGGTCGACATGCTGCACCGCGAACCAGAACTCCATTTCGATCTGCACGCGGCCCAGCGTCGCGGGGGACGCGGCGCGGGCCCCAGGGCCAAGGGCTGCGAGGTCGAGCGGTGCCGCGAGCCAGCCGAGCAGCCACTCGCGTAGCGGCTCGGTCCAGGCGCTCCAGCCGCTCAGGTTGCAGCGCCGGGCGATGAGGTCGGCCAGGTCGGCCTGCACCGCCGCATCAGCCAGTACGCGCGCGAATCCCTGGCGCCACCCATTCGAGCAGGCCGTGCAGGAAGCTGCCGGGGCCGGCGCCGCGCGGGAAGTCGTGCAGGCTGCCGATGGCGGGCGCGGGCGCGTCGAACTCTTCTTCGGGCACGGGCGCATCGGAGCGGCTGTCGGCGTAGATGTCTTCGGCGGCGCTGGTCGGCGTGGGGGGCAGGGCCAGCCGGGTCGCGGGCTCGCCGAGGGCCAGCGCGGCCTCGTCCGTCGAGCGTGTCGGCGGCGCGGCTCAACGCCGAGTAGCTGGCGATCCACCAGCGCTCGCGCGGGCCGGCGGGCAGCGCAGGCTCGGGCGCGAGTTGCAGCGCGCTGCCGACCGGCCGGTAGCGCGCGTCGCCGGCCGCCGGCGCGGCTTGCACCGCGATGCCCGCGGAGGTCTTCGCCAGACCGTGCAGGGCATCACTCAACGCTGTGGACGACAGCGCTTCGCCCCCGCCCAGCAGGTAGCCCAACGCACTGCGCTCGACCCCGGGCAGCGGCGCCACGCCGACCCAGGTGGCATAGCGGGCGCGGGTCAGCGCGACGTAGAGCTTGCGCAGATCTTCCCCGAGGCGCTCGCGGTCGACGCGGGCCAGCGCGTCGGCGTCGGCCTGCAGCGCCACCACGAGCCGGCCCTCGTCGTCGTGCCACTTGAGCGGCAGGTCGTCGGCCTTGGCCGCGCGGAAGGCGGTCGCGAAGGGCAGGAAGACCAGCGGGTATTCGAGCCCCTTCGACTTGTGCACGGTGACGACCTTGACCAGGTCGGCATCGCTTTCGAGGCGCAGCTTGCGGGCCTCGCTCTCACTCGCGCTGTCTTCGCGCTGCTCGGCCAGCCAGCGGATCAGCGCATGCTCGCCATCGAGCTGTGCGCTGGCCTGCTGCAGCAACTCGGCCAGGTGCAGCAGGTCGGTGAGCATGCGTTCGTCGCCCGCGCGCAGCAGGCGCTGCGGCACGCCGAAGTCGTTGAGCAGATGGCGCAGCATCGGCAGCACGCCCTGGCGCCGCCAGGTCTGCTGATAGCGCCGGAACTGCAGCACGCGCGCTTCCCATTGCAGCTCGTCGTGGTTGAGCCGGTCGAGCTCGCTCCAGCTCAGCGCCAGCGCGGCGCTGCCCAGCGCGGCGCGCAGCGGGCGGTCGTCGTCGGGCTCGGCGCAGGCGGCCAGCCAGCGCTGGAGTTCGGCGGCCACCGGGCTCTGGAAGACGGATTCCTTCTCGGAGAGATAAACGCTGCGCACCCCGCGCTGCGCCAGCTGCTGGCGCACGGCGGCCGCCTCGCGCCCGCTGTTGACCAGCACCGCAACGTCGCCGGGCGCCACCGCGCGCAACGCAGCGCCCTCCTTCGCGAAGCCGGCGCGGCCGGCCTGGCCCTCGGCGAGCAGGCGGACGATCTCGGTGGCGCAGGCGGCGGCGAGCAGGCGCTGGCCTCGCCGCTGCCGGGCGGCGGATCGGCATCGAGCGTCCAGCACGTGAGCGCGGGCGCCGCCTCTCCGGCGACGGTCCAGCGCTCGCTGCGGCCGCGCGCAGCCACCGGGAGGAATGGCAGCGGGTTGTCCTCGCGCGTGCGAAAGAGAAAGGCGCCTTGCCCCTCCTGGCGCTCCTCGGCTTGCATGAAGACGCGGTTCACGGCCTCGACCATCGCCGGGGTCGAGCGGAAGTTGGTGCCGAGCGTGGCGTGGCGGCCGCCGGTGTCGCGGCGTGCCGCCAGGTAGGTGTGGATGTCGGCGCCGCGAAAGGCATAGATCGCCTGCTTCGGGTCGCCGATCAGCACCACGGCCGTGTCCTGCGCGTTGGCCGCGACGCCGTAGATGGCGTCGAAGATGCGGTATTGCAGCGGATCGGTGTCCTGGAACTCGTCGATCAGCGCGACCGGGAACTGGCGCCGGATCAGCGCGGCGAGGCGCTCGCCGTTGGGCCCCTGCAGCGCGGCATCGAGCCCCGTCAGCAGTTCGTCGAAGCCCATCTGCGCGCGGCGGGCCTGCTCGTCGGCGAAGCGCTCGGCACACCAGCGGGCGGCGTGGCGCAGCAGCTCCTGCCGGCCATCGGGCAGATTGTCCCGGTCGTCCTGAAGCGCGACCAGCGCATCGAGCGCGGGATGCCGCAAGTGGTTCGCCCTGCTCCCAGCGCTCGCGAGACCGCGAGGCGTCAGGCGTGTCCACGCGGTGCTCTTTGCGTCAAGCGTGCCGGTCGGCCAGCGCGTCCATGGCCCAGTCGCGCAGGGTCTGCAACCAGGCGGTGTAATACTGGGCCCGTAACTTGCGTCCGTTGACCTGCTCCGCGGCGATGGCCCCTTCGAGCAAGTCCGCAATTCAACGACCCACGTCGCCCAAGGCGCCTTGAGTTGGTCAGGCGACTGTTGTTTCTCCACGCAGGCATCCGCGACCGCCCGGCGGTCCGGTGCACCTCGATCCGGTCGACGTGATCGACCAGGCCCCGGCAGGGCGTCTGTAGCGTCCCCGGGTTGGGACACCCGGGTCGACCTCGGCACGGCGTCGAGGTCGAGCGTGAACCATGAAGCTGCGCCAGTAGTCGCGCACGACTTCGGCGTGCAACGCGCGCGCGTCGGTCTCCAACGTCTGCGCGAAGAGGCTGTCGCTGTCGAACGCATGCTCGCGCAGCATGCGATGGCACCAGCCATGGATGGTGGACACCGCGGCCTCGTCCATCCACTCAGCGGCGAGTCGCAGCGTGCGGGCACAGGCCGGCCATTGAGCGGCGGATACTCGGCGCGCAGGTCGTGCAGCAGGTCCTCGCCGGCCGGACGCGCAGGATGTTGGTCGGGTCGACGCGGAAAACCGTCCGCCGCCTCGGTCAGTCGGGAGCGGATGCGATCACGCAGTTCCTGCGTGGCGGCATCGGTGAAGGTGACGACCAGGATCTCGGGCGGCGCGAAGGCGCGGCGCGCAGCCCAGGCTGGCCATGGCCCAGCACCAGGCCGCACGTACAGCGCCGCGATCGTGAAGGTCTTGCCGGTGCCGGCGCTCGCCTCGATCAGGCGGCTGCCGTGCAGGGGAAAACGCAGGGAATTGAGCGTCTCGGGGACTACCTGGGTTGCAGCGAAGGG
>CAVPXP010000048.1:0-237658 GCA_963709645.1 uncultured Gammaproteobacteria bacterium | reverse complement strand
GTTGTGTAGCCGCTCAGTTACGTATGATTGGCCGCTTGGGGACCCTGGGATCGGTAGGTCCGGTTGTACTGCCCCGCGAAGGCCTGACGCAGCGCCCTCGGCAACGGACGCAGCACGGTGTTGAGGAAGTCGTTATCCAACGGGTCGCAGTCGACCCCGTCCATGACCTCGGTGCGGAGTGCGGCGGTTTTCCACCGGTCGGGTAACTGCGAAGGCCGCACGCTCATTGGGCGGACCTCCCGGGGTCGGACGTGGACCGGCGCAACCGGGCGTCGATGTAGCGGTCCAGGTCCGCCAAGCGGTAGCGCACTGCGCGGGCGCCGATCCGCACGAACAGTATCCGCGCCCCGGCCCACCGGTCACGTTCAAGAAAGGCTTTGCTCACCCCGAGGTAACGGGCAGCCTCGCCCGTGGTCAACAGTGCCGCACTCATGTTTTCGCCTCCGCGTAGTTAAGGGACATTCAATGCCCCCTAGCGTAGGCAAAAATAAAGGGGGATTCAATCCCCCTTTCGCAGATTCTTGCAAAGACGCGGCGACGGTCTCCCTACAGCACCTCGGGCGAGCGCACGCCGGCGATTTCGCCCTTTACCGCCTTCCAGAAATTTCTTACTTTCTGCATGGCCTTCCAGGCGTGGGACCGCTCTGCCTTGGCTCCGACCTCGGGGCAGACATCGCGGAACGACACCCCCATGATGCGCTCGTACTTCTCGATGGAGCGCTTGTCCTGCATGAGCATCAGAGGTTTCCAGCCGATGATGCGGCCCAACATGAACGCGCCGATTGCGCCCTTGAGTTCGTTGACGTTGCCGCGGTATCGGTCGAAGGCGTCGTCGATCAGCTGGACGACCTGCTTTTCGTCAAGTGGGGTCATGATGGGTCGCTCTGAGGGGTGATCGGGTCACCCTCAATTATGGCCGCATTGGCTCAGTCTGTCGTCGGTTCGAGGGTGCCTGCTCCTAATTATGCTCGACGGCGGCGAGGAGTGCCGCGGCAAGGCCTAGCCGCCAGCGAAGGCGCGGCGCCAGGGCCTCGACCAGCGCGGGCTTGCAAACTCAAACCTATGGGAGCCAGTGGGCTAGGGCTTCGGCAAGTCCGCTAACCCGGGCGGTGCCGGGGGCGGTCAGGTCCAGGTGAACCCGTCTGCCCGGGCTTCGGCAAGGATGGTGCTGGTCATGCACCGTCCCACCCACAGCCTGCGGCGTCCTGGTTGGGCTCCGCTGCAATAGCGCTCATCCGTTCGTATCGGTCGCTATTGCCCGGAAGCCCCTTTCAGCCTCGCATAATCCTCGCAGGCTTGGTCCCGGCGTTTCCCAGTTTCGGCGTTGCTATGGTTCACGGCCTCAAGTGTTGCCAAGGAGCACGCTTGCTGGGCATCGGCCAACGCTACACCTTCCTGTTTTGACCACTGCAGATTTGCGATTGTGGGCTGGAAAGATACGGCCGCGTTGCAGTACATATTCTTCAGCTTCTTGTGCTTCCAATGCTCGTCCGGGTTGACTTGCAAGTGGTGGCAGGTCCGCTCGAACAGATCCTTGGCGGCGACGGTGCAACCTGCGAACTGCGTCATTTCCTGGCGGTAGTTATCGCAGATTGACCGCTCGTTGATCCGCCACATCTGGTGCTTGAATGGCACCTGGTAGCCATCGTGCTCAATGATGACGGCTTCGACTTCCGTCCCGATGACATCCGTCATGTGCTTGGCTGTTATTGTGGAAACGGCGTCCAGGTATGACGCGAAGACTGCGGACAGAGCGTCCATGTCGTTTTCCTTCTCTCGCTGGAGGTCCGCGCGCTCACGCTGAGCACTGGCCTTGTTCCGATTGCACCGCTTTTAGCAGGAACGCAGAAACCTTGTCCATGGGTTCGCGCAGTCGCTCCACGTCCGAGACGATGTACCCCGCCGTGACGTCCCCGCTCATGTGGTGGTTGACCAGGCGTTTGATGGCGAAGAGTGGGATATCCAGCCCCTCGGCCACGGTGATGAAGGTCCGGCGCAAGTCGTGCAGGGTGAAGGGCACCCCGGACTTGGCGGCGACCTGTTGCACCTGGCGCTTAGGCTCGACCAGGTGGCCAGTGCCGTCGCGCCCGGGAAAGACGTACTCGTTGACGGCTGCCGCCTGGCGCTCGCAGAACAGGGCCGCCAGGTAGTCGGACATCGGGAGCGTCAGGGGGTGGTGATTCTTGGGGTCGGGGATGGTGAAGGTCCGCCCCTGGAGGTCCACATGCTCCCAGCGCAGCGTCAAGGCCTCTTGCTTGCGCAGTCCAGTAAACAGCAATAGTTGGAGCAGATCGGCCGCCATCGCGGCTGACTCCAGGGCAGATGGCGTCTTGAGCGCTTGGACCGCCGTATACCAGGCAGGGAGCTGGTGGGCTTTGATGACGGTTTGGCGCCGTTTGGGACGATTCCAGGCACGGGTCTGGCTGAGAACGGCAACGGGGTTACTCCCCAATACCGGGTTGCCCTGGCCGTCGTCATAGGTGGCCACGGCGAAGTTAAGCACTGCGCGCAGCACCCGAAAGGCGAGGTTGGCGTAGGCCTCGCCCCGGTTGGTGGTGACCTCGCGGTGACGCTTGGCAACCATCTGCCGGGTGATGGCGGTCATGGGCTTGCGCTGCCAGTCGGTGAACACCAGGCGCATGACGTTGCGGTAGTCCCGCACGGTGTTATCGCGCAGCTGGTGCTTGCGGGCATCGATGAAGGCGGCGAAGACCTGGGCCAGGGTGACCGCCTGGGCCTCGGCCTTGCGCTTCTCGGCTACGGGATCGATGCCCGTAGCAACCTTGCCCAGCAGTTGCACGGCCTGCTTGCGGGCCTGTTCGACGGTCAGCTCCCCGAAGCGGCCCACGGTCATGCGACGTACCCGGCCGTTGACGCGCTTCTCGACGATGAAGGCCTTGGTGCCAGAGGACGTGACCCGCACCCCGAACCCTTTTAGGTCAGCGTCACGCAGGAAGGCTTGCCCGGTGGCCGGGAGCGGCAGCTTGTCCACCAGGGTTTTGGTTAGCCTGACCGACTGATTTGCGGGTTGTGTAGACACTATGTAGACGACCCAGGTCAAACGGGAGCGGATAGCCTACAGCACCTTCAAGCTCGTCTACAAGCAAAAACAGTGTATTGCATGAATGGTCAAACGCGGTCTGGCTACTTCAAACAGCGCGAACAGTAATTTGTAATCAGCAGGTCGCGGGTTCGAATCCGGCCGCCAGCTTCAATAAAACAATGGCTTATGCCATAGCTTCCGGGTTTAGAAGTGTCGGAGATATTTTGAGTGGCCGCCAAGTGGCCACCTCGGGAGAACAGCGCCCCGCCCCCGATCTCCCCGTAGTTCTTGGTTCGGTGCTGGGGAGACTTCCCCCGCCCCCCTTGACCGGATACCTGCCGCGCTTACCCCGCCGTGCAGTTGATTGACACAAGGCGCGGTAAGGTGCTGCCACCAATGCCCCCGGCCCAGGAGGGCCGCTACGACCCTGGCTGGGTCTGGGCATACCCCCAAAGGTAGGGGCCTGCCTGTCGTGGTCTCCTGGGGCCTCCTGGGGGGCGTGTCGTGGGTTCGCTGGCACTGACTGCGGGCATGGTCGAGAACTGACCGGGCCTGACGTGAGGGCAAACTTTCCCCGAAATGTGCCCAGTGCTCACGCCACAACACTCAGATTCTCCCAGCTTACAGGTGCACGTCCCACGCCCCAACGGACCCAGATAACCGGCGAGTTCGCCGGCAGTTCCGACAGAGCAGGCAAATTTGCCCATCGCCGTGGGACTCCGCGATCTAGAGATGTGCACCGAACCCCTTGACCCTCGGAAGGACTACTGTTTCGCTCCTGCCCGGTAGGCGGCATATCAGGCACATGGTCCGTCGAAATTTAGTTAGATGAACAACCCTTGATGTCAACAGCAACAATCAAGCTATTTCTAGTTCATGGCGATGCGAAGCGTCTGCGTACAGCAGAGCTATCCAATTGGAGTGGAAAAGCGGTTGCCGGCCCACGAAGCGAGTTTGAAAGCTTATTGTCCAGAGAAGAATCACGGCAGGCCGGTGTATATCTTCTCACTGGAAGCGACCCAGAGACAGGCAAGCCAGCGATGTATATCGGCGAGGCAGAGTGCATTAAAGAACGTATCAAGATTCACCTATCCAAAGATTTTTGGAACCAAATAGTCTATTTTGTGAGCAAGGATGAGAATCTTACAAAATCACATATTCGCTATCTTGAAGGGCAACTTATAAGTCAGGCAATTTTGGCAAAACGGTGCATCATCACAAACAACCAGAGCAGTGGAGCGAAACTACCCGAGTCTGACCGGGAGGACATGGAGGTGTTTCTGAAAAATGTGTATCAACTGCTTCCAGTTCTTGGCATCGAACTTCTTGTCGCAGTATCAGACAAGCCGCAAGACGGCAAGACAGGAAAAGCGATTTTTAGGTGCGAGATAAAAGGCATTAAGGCAACTGGTTGTCCTGTTCCTAACGGATTTCTCGTCCTTAAAGGCTCTGAGGCAGTTTATAAGGAGCGTCCATCGGTTGAGAAGTGGCCATGGCCTAAACACATGCGACAAAAGCTTTTGGGTGACGGCATTCTGATCGACAGTGGTGACAGATTTACTTTCGCCGAAGACACTGAATTCGCCAGCCCCAGTGCTGCCGCTGCGGTGATCCATGGAGGACATGCTAATGGTCTCACAGCGTGGATAAATGAAAAAGGTAAGACACTGAAGGAAATCGAAAGCGTATAACACACGGCTAAAGAGCGGGCCCCACAGACGGCACCTTCACGATGAAACCCCCGTGCCTTGACGGACCCTGACATCCGGCAAGGCCGCCTGGCTCCCACGCTCCGGCGTGGGAGCAAGTGCCGACGCTCCAGCGTCGCGTAGGCACTCGGGCCGCTGGAGCGACCAAGCCTGCATTCCCACGCGGTGCGTGGGAACGAGAGAAGCCCGCGCCGGAACGCCTCGCACCCCCAGCGGAATCGATGCACTCCCCGCACGGTGCCGAACCCGGGTGGGCGGTACAATCGAGCTATATCGACAACAATACCGGGCGTTCAAAGACCCGGCGGAGGGTGCCCCATGCCGAACCTGACCCTGGCGATTCCGGACTCCGCGCTGTCCGCCCTGAGGCGCTCGCCGGCCGAGCTTGGACGCGAGTTGAAGCTCGCCGCGGCCATCCACTGGTATGGGCGCGGCCTGATGTCACAGGAGCTTGCGGCCGAGTTGGCCGGTATGAACAGGCGCGATTTCATTCATGCCCTGGCCCGCGAAGGCGCCGATGTCTTTGTCTTGAATGACGACAGCCTCGCACGCGAGCTGGGCCTTGGCGCACCGGACGAGAGCGCGGCCCGATGAGCGGGACCGACCTGCGCCTGGTGGTCAACACCTCGCCGTTGATTCACCTGGCGGAGTCCGGTCTGCTGCGCCTGCTGCAAGATGCTGCCGCGACCGTCTGAGTACCCGAGCCCGTCGCCCAAGAGATTCGCGCTTACGGAAACCAGGACCCCACCGCACAGGCGCTGGCCACCCACGACTGGCTGAAGGTTTAGCCGGTCCCGGCCGTTTCCGCGCAAGTGCTGGCCTGGGACCTGGGTGCCGGGGAAAGTGCGGTACTGGAGTTGACCCGCGCCTTCCCCGGAAGCACAGCGGTCATCGACGACCTCGCCGGACGCCGCTGCGCCGAGGCATTGGGATTGGCCCTGCGCGGCACCGTCGGCCTGGTGCTGGCGGCCAAGCAGGACGGCCGCCTCGCCGCCGCCCGCCCGGTTCTGGAGCGGCTCCGGGACAGCGGGATGTATCTCTCCGATACGGTCCTGCAAAGAGCGCTCCGCCTGGTGGCTGAGTAACCGTCGCGGTCCCGTCCGACCACCGGACCCGGAGTGCGCATTGGGCGCGCATTCCTCCGCCGAAAATGCGCGCGAGCATTTTTATGACCATTGACGGGCCATTGACCTCCGGGTTGACGCTCCCCTGACCACCCGCCTGATCGAGATCTGGTTACCCATCGGCGAGATCGGCCTGGAGGGGCTGCGCGAGCGCACCCCGATGACGCCCTTCCCAGCGCCGAACCGCCTCCACGTCTGGTGGGCGCGTCGCCCCTTGGTCGCCTCCCGCGCCGCCATGCTTTCTGGGTCCCACGTTCCAGCGTGGGAGCAAGTGCGGACGATCCGGCGTCCCGTCTGCTCCCGGGCCGCTGGAGCGGCCAAGACTGCATTCCCACGCTGGAGCGTGGGAACGAGAGACAGCCCAGGACTGGATCGACCTTCGCCGGACCATCGGCCGCAATCGGCGCACGCGCCGATGAGCTCGACCAACGGCGGGTCGGCCTCTTAGCCGCCTTGCCAAGCTGCGAGTAAGAGCCTCGCCTTTCGACGCCTCGACCTCGGTGACGCTTCGCAGCTAGGCAATTGGCCGGTATGGAGAGGCTCTGGGCGGCTACAGCCGACGAAGGTGCGCAGAGTCTCAGGTACCTGCACCAAGCCTTGCTCCAGGGGGGCCCCGAGGAAGCGACAAAGTTCGAGATTACCGATGATGGTTAACAAAGACTCTGCAAACACCATGATAAGAAGCTGTAAAAGGCGAGAAATGCGCGCTTATCAACAGTCGCGGTGCACAAGTCTGTGGAAAACCTGATTCTTGAGCCTGTAACTTATTAGTAGCCTGACGATTTTGTCAGCTTGACCGAGTTCTGGTCAGCACCTCTCACCCATGCCAAACAAGAAGATAGGTATTGCACCTTGTATTGAACCAATCCATCGTTTGCCAGCGACGTCGGTTGAAGGCCAGGCTCGTCGCAGTGCATAAGGCTTGCAAGCGTCTTGCAATTGTGTCTTGCACTGATCGCGCCCGTCGCCCAGCGGTAGCCTTGGGCCTGAAGGGAAGCCGCAGCCCGGGTGGAGCGGCGTCCGGTCCGGCTGGCTTGGTCCAAGCCGGGGGCGCTCTTCTCGGCACAGAGGCCGGCTCAGTGGGATGCAGCCAGCAAGGCGGCGTTCCCGCCGGTGGCTGTGGTGTTGGTGCTGACTACGCGCTCGCTGGCAAAGCGCAGCAGGTAAGTGGGGCCGCCCGCCTTGGGGCCGGTTCCAGATAGCCCAACGCCACCAAAGGGCTGTACGCCGACCACCGCTCCGATCATGTTCCGGTTCACGTAGTGGTTGCCGGCGTGAACCTCCGTCGTGAGGCGGGCCGCAGTCCTGTCGATGCGGCTTTGGACGCCAAACGTGAGCCCGTAGCCCGTGGAGTTGATGGCTTCGATCACCCGGTCAAGGTCACGCGCTCGGTAACGGATGACATGGAGCACGGGCCCAAAGACCTCACCCTGGAGCCGCTCCATGGCGTCGATCTCGAAGAGCCGCGGGGCGAAGAAGGTCCCGTGGCGGCAGTGGCCCGGGAGGGCGCAGCAATAAAGCAGCCGCCCCTCCTGCTCCATGCGGCGGGTATGGGCCGCGAGCCGGTCACAGGCGTCCTGGTCGATGACGGGGCCCAGATCCGTGGCCAGGTCCCAGGGATCGCCGATCACCAGCTCGGCCATGGCGCCGGCAAGCATGGTGAGCATGCTGTCGGCAACCTCGCCCTGGAGGAATAACACCCGCAGGGCGGAACAGCGCTGCCCCGCGCTTCGGAAGCTGGAGGTCAGGACATCCGCTACCACCTGCTCCGGAAGGGCGGAAGCATCCACCACCATAGCGTTCTGGCCGCCGGTCTCGGCGATCAGCGGAACGATGGGGCCCTCGCGCGCCGCAAGGGCCCGATTGATGGTCCGGGCGGTCTCGAAGGAACCCGTGAAGGCGACCCCTGCGACCCGCGGGTCGGCCACGAGGGAAGCGCCGACGCCCGGCCCCTCGCCTGGCAGCAGGTGCAGGACCTCGGGCGGGACACCGGCTTCGTGGAGCAGGCGCACCGTCTGGGCGGCGATGAGTGGCGTTTGCTCGGCGGGCTTGGCCACCACGGCGTTGCCGGCCGCCAGGGCCGCGCTGACCTGGCCGATGAAGATGGCCAAGGGGAAGTTCCAGGGACTGATACAAGCGAAGACACCCCGGCCGTGCAGGCTGAGCGCGTTGTGCTCGCCAGTAGGACCGGGCAAGACCCGCGGCGCTCCGAATTGCTCCCGGGCACGGGCGGCGTAATAGCGGCAGAAGTCCGCTGCTTCGCGCACCTCGGCGAGGCCGTCGGGGATGGTCTTTCCGGCCTCCCGGCACAACTGGGCGATGAAGGAGCCCGCGCGCGCCTCAAGGAGGACGGCGGCCCGGTCGAGGCAGTCCGCCCGCTCGCTCGCGGGCACGCGGTCCCAACCACGCGCAGCGGCCTGGGTGGCCGCCAAGACGGCCCCCAGCTCGGCGGGGCCGGCGTCGGTCACCTGTCCAACGATGCGGCGATGGTCCGATGGATCCAGAACCTGGCAGGGCGTACCGCGCACGGGCACGCCGGAGACCAGAGGCTCGGCCGTCCAGTGGGCCTGGAGCGCCCGCTCCATGGCGGTGGAGAGCGCCGCCAGCGCAGTTGGGTCACTGAGGTCGACCCCGCGGGCGTTGGCCCGGTCGGGCCGGTAGAGGTCTTGGGGCCGGGGGATGTGCAGGGATGGCCTCCCCTCCTGATCGCGAATTTGTACCACGGGATCAATCACCACCCGCTCCACCGGCGCCCGGACGTCCGCGATACGGTTGACGAAGGAGCTATTGGCGCCATTCTCCAACAGGCGGCGGACTAGATAGGGCAACAGGTCCTGATGGGAGCCCACGGGGTCATAGGCCCGGCAGGCCAGTCCATCCGATGCCTCGCCCAACACCTGCTCGTAGAGCGCCTCGCCCATGCCATGCAGTCGCTGAAGCTCGAAGGGGCGCCCGCGGCCCATCTCCAGGATGGCGGCCAGGGTGTGGGCATTGTGGGTCGCGAACTGGGGATAGATGCGCGGCGCGAGCCGCAGGAGCGACTGAGCGCAAACCAGATAGGCCAGGTCCGTGTGGGCCTTGCGAGTGTACACCGGGTAGTCGGGCAGGCCCTGCTGCTGGGCCAGCTTGATCTCGCTGTCCCAGTAGGCCCCCTTGACCAGGCGCACCATGAGCCGGCGTCCGTGGCGAGCAGCCAGTTCGCCGAGCAGATCGACCACCCCCGGGGCGCGCCGCTGATAGGCCTGGACGGCGATCCCCAGTCCCTCCCAACCGGTAAGGGATGGCTCCGCGCAAAGGGCGGCGAACAGGTCCAGGGTCAGGTCCAGCCTAGCGGCCTCCTCTGCGTCGATGGTCAGCCCGATGTCCGCCGCCTTGGCCGCTTGGGCCAAATCGAGCAACCGGGGCAAAAGCTCCGCGCGCACCCGCCCGCCCTGGGCTGGCTCGAACCTGGGGTGCAGGGCCGAGAGTTTGATCGAGACCCCATGCCCTTCGACCGGACCAAGACCGCCTGAGGGACCTGCGACCGCGGCAATGGCGTCGAGGTAACGCGCCTGGTAGCGGCGGGCATCGTCCGCGGTGCAGGCCGCCTCTCCCAACATGTCGAAGGAGTGGCGGTACTGTGCCTCGGCTCCCCGAGCGGCGCGGCTCAGTGCCTCGACGACGGTGCGCCCCATGACGAATTGCCTGCTGAGGATGCCCATGGCGCGGCGCAGCGCCTCCCGGACCAGGGGCTCGCCGCCGCGCTCCAAGCCGCGACGCAGGGCTGCGAGCAATTCCGAGGACGGGTCCTCTCGCCACGCGATGAGGCGGCCCGTGAGCATGAGGGCCCAGGTGGATGCATTGACGAATAGGGGGGCAGCGCGGTCGGACGAGCGCCGCCAATCGGTGCCAACCAGCTTGTCGCGAATCAGCGCATCCAGGGTGAGCCGGTCGGGGACCCGCAGCAGGGCCTCGGCGAGACACAGCAATGCCACCCCCTCGCGGCTGTCCAGCGCGTACTCCGTCAGGAAGGCGTCCAGCCGACCCGCGCGTCCGGGTTGGTCGCGCAGCGTCCGCACCCACCCCCGCGCCTGATCGAGGATGGCGCGGCGCTGAGTATCGTTCAGCGCCAGCGAGGCAAGCAGCCGTTGGACCTGCTTGGCCTCGTCCACGAAGCGGTCCCCATTGAGGGCACGGTAGAGCGGCTCGGCTGCTAGCGGTGGGGCAAAGTAATGCATGGGTGGCGTTCCCGACCCGACGGGGGTCGTACCCGGAGGAAGGTGGGATTGACGTCGAGTCCCGTCAAGCGGACAAAGGTATCGATCGGGCTGGCATGCGGAGGGGCGGGGGCGGTAATGGCTTGTTCGCCGTGGGAAGCCAATGCCCTGAGCGGTTCAACCGAGAGTCTCGCTGGAGATCGATGACGGCGATTCCATGACAATCGGTCTGGGATAGGGCTCAGAATCAGCATTTTGCTGACCCAGTCAGGCTCAGGGCCTTGCCCTTCGTTTTTGGCCTAGGTTGCATTGCGGCCCACACCCTGCTGACCCGGGGCGAGTGCAAGCTGAAATAGTCGCCTACGTCCTGCATGGTGTAGCTGCGGCTTGCGTAGGCTGGTCGCGGAACCTCCGCGGCGAGAGGGGCTGATGAGTCCAAGCGTCGAGCGCCGGGTCCAGGTCGCCCCGGTCGTCGTCAGAGCGGCGGGGAACGAAGATGGGTGTTGCCCGGTCGAGCGCAGCGATCGACTTGCTCATCGCCGCGGCGCTCTCGGCGCTATCGGCGCTATCGGCGCACTTCACAGCGGGAGCCTCGTTCAGCCGTCAGTCTGCGCGGACCCCGCTGTTTGGCCGCATCGAACCCCTGGGGGTCAGATCAGCGCCTTGTGGATTGCCTGGGCGACGGTGGCGTCGTCCAGATAGCCGATGATCCCGTGGCGGTTGTCGGTGTGGTTCTTGACCTTGTTGTAATTCGCCACCGATGGAGTCACCGGGAAGTTGGCGTGGTCGAGAGGGTAAAGCGCCACGACATCCCTTTCGTCGAAGGCGTTGTACCAGGCCTTGGCAGGCTTGGGGAACTTGAGGGGTTTGAGCTGATCCCGGATCGGGCGCACGCCCAGGGGACACCCGACGGTGATGTAGAGCGGCACCTGGAGGGCGCGGGCATCCTCGCGCAGGACACTGTAGGCGACCACGGAACCCAGCGAGTGGCCGACCACCACCGCCGGCTCTGCTTCAGACAGCGCCGCCGCAACGATGCCATTGATCTCCGCCTTCACGGCACTCCGGGTCGAGTAGAGATATACATCCCGCGTGAAGCGTTCCAAGACATTGTCGCTCATGCCGGGGACGTGCTTGTCCAGCGCCCGAAAGATCGCCTGGACCCATTCCCAGTTCTGGGGACCCTTGGGCTTTGGGTTGTCGCCGTACGCCGCACTCACCTGCTGATCGGTGACGCCCGCGCGCTGGCGCAGAGCCTCCGCCAGTCGCTGCCTCGAAGACCAGGAAGTCGGCATCCGCGTCCCCGCCTTTGGTCCTCAAGTCGTCTGTCAGCGGCACCTCGGACTCTCGTGTGAAGGCATCGAGCCGGTCGCCGTAAAAGGGTAGCAACACCTCGACATCGGCAGGCATGGACAGACCACTTTTCTGCAGGCCCTTCTCCAGGGCGCCCAGCCACTCGCGCTTCAGCGCATCCGGATCCTTTCCCTGCTGGCTGCGCCCGTGAACCAAGACGAGTCTCATGTCAAATCCCCCTTGTGAAACGCCTCTTCGATGATATCCATCCCGGTGGGTTCGAACGTCGTCCACAGGGCGGGTCGTATGTGATCGGCAGCTTCCGACAGGGCTTGGGGCAAGTCGCACGCCCTTCACCCGCAGCAGGCCCCAGCCCTGGCTGAGCATGGGGCAAAAGGGGACGACCGGAGGTCCCTGACGCGCGCCAGACAGGGTGCCCGCCAGCATCGCGATATCGAATAGGTCGGCGTGCAGGTCGTCCCGCATATAGGCCTGAACCGAGTGGATCCGATCGCGCAGCCCAGCATCCGAGTATGCATAAGCGGCATAGAGCCCCAGGGTCGGGTCGATGCTCTTCATGTACCGAATCTCGTCGGCCACGGCGCTCGCTCGGTCCCGCTCCACCTGGAACACCCCGAAACGGGCCGCGGCCGCGACCGTGGCGCGCAGTCGATCGAGCCGCGGGCGCTGCTGCTGATAATCGGGCCAGCGGGAGCTGTTGTCCGACGGCACGTAGCTGACGTTCACGACACGCCCGTCGTCGACGACCACGCTCCCGATGTAGCCTCTGACGGCTGCGAGCACGGTTCCGCTGCCGTCGGCGAACCGGAGTATCAGGCTGCCCACCTGCTGCGGCCCGGGGTGAAGCCGGATCAGGGCGGTCCAGGTCGCCCCGCCGGAGGTCAGCAACTCGGCACCGATGTCGACACCGAGGGCCGAGACCACTTCTACCCCAGTGACAGAGACACCGGTTTCCGTCTCGAAGCTGACCTGGCGCGTCCGCTCGTCCCACGAGCTCGACCGAGGCACCGAAACCGGTGCTCACCGCAGCCTCTTGGATGGTCTGGGTGTCGATGCCCGCAGCGGCGGCACCCGCGGCGTTCGCGCCGGACAGCTCGAACCGCGCGACGTCCGATAGGCTCACCACCGCTTTCGCCTTCGGCTGCGCCCCCCTTGGCGTTCCCCCTAGGCGACGCTTGGCCACGCGTCCCAGATAGCAGGCGTCACCAGATTCGATGATCGACCGGGGCAGCTGGCGCAGCTTGATGGACTTCGCCTGCGCCATCTGGTTCACCTCGCGTTTGAGGTAGCCCTTCAGGCTGCGGTTCGGCACCACCTGCATCGTGGTGCCGTCCAAGGTGACAGAGCGGATCATGTCCTCATCGGGATGGCGGAAGGCGTCCAGGAAGCAGGCGGTGTAGATGCCTTCGTACTGACCGGCGCTTTCAGCGAGGGTCATCTCGAGGGCTGGCTCGCCGGGCAGGGTCGCGAAGAATCGATCAACCTCCGCATCGATGCCGGAGCCCGCGGAGACCCCTTGGTTAGGGAAGATCAGGCTGCCCCGTACTCGTTCCGCCCGAAGCGACTGGGGCGTAGACCTGCAGGCATCGGAGATGAAGACGACGCTGGGGATTCCGCATTCGCGCGAGAGGAGCGCGCTCTCGGCGAGGCTGATGGCCTCGTTGGGATTGCCGGGCGCACCGGACAGCATCCAGTGCTCGGAAGCACTGCTCAGGAATCCGTGACCGGAGAAGTAGATTACGAGCTGTTCCAGGGTTCCTTGGTCAACCAGCTTTGCGACCGCGGCGAAGATATCGCCAGCGGCCACGGGCCGCCTTGTATCTAAGAACTTCTCGACATGAAAGCCCTCCCTGGCGAGCCAACCGGCAACCTTACTGGCACCCGACGCCGCCGCGCTGAGAACCGGCAGGTCCCCGGTCTTATTCACACCGATAACGATCGCGGCTTTCTGCATTGTGGTCCCTCCACCAAAAGAGCCAAGCTCAAAGTTAGCAGAGGAGCTCAAAACTTTCCGTAGCAGGGCGGAGTACTCCTGTTCCCACAAGCCGACGGGTTCATTTTGCAGTGTCGAAGCGCCACGTCTGCGCTTTGCTTTCTTTGCCGCCCAGCTCAATGGACTGGACTTCGAGGCCATTGCTGTCTTTCGGCAGGGTGATCCGCAAATGGGTCAGGCGGCCCTGCACGGGCAAATGGACCTGCACTTCCCGCCACCCAGAGGAGTCGGGCCAGTCGAAGGCGACGGTATTCTCAGGCTCGAAGGCGGCCGATGCCTGGGTTCGCCACTTGATGGCGCTCTTGCCGCCCTGCCGCGCGCGCGCCCGCATGGTCAGACGCACGGGGCCGACAAGGTCGAGACCGCCATGGGCGATCAACGGGCGGGCCTTCGGCGCAGCGCTCGCATCAGGCGTGATGGCGAGCGCGCCGTCTCTCAGGGCGAGCGTGCCATTGCGGCTGCGCCAACCTTGGATGTCGGCTACACGGGCAGACGTTGCGGAGGTCCCTGTCGAAGCTTTAGCGCGCGCGAGCATACCGTGCTCGGCGAACAATCGTTCGTGGCGGCGGCCAAACGTCGAGGACAACCCAGGCGGCCGCAGGGTTCCGCTCCAGGCTTTGAGCTTATCCTCGAGACGCGCGGCGATATCGGGCTGTTTTGCCATGAGATCGCGCTCGATGGCCTCGCCGTCTGGTTTGGTGATGTCGAAGAGCAGACGTTCGCGTTCGCCGAGGACGATGAGCTTGTAAGGCATCTCCAGGACAGCGGCTTGCGACATCCACCGCCAATAGAGGGTCTCGTGCGGCGCGGCATCGTTTCTGCCAGAGAGGAAAGGCACGAGATTCACGCCGTCCAGCTCATCGTCATGTGGTAGTCCAGCGAGCTCGACTGCGGTGGCGGCAACGTCGAGGCTGATGACCGGGCGGTCGTATACCTGGCCACCTGAGATTCTGCCCGGCCATGCCGCGATAAATGGTACCCGGATGCCGCCTTCGCTCAACATGCCCTTCTGGCCGTTCATGGGCAGATTGATGGAGCCGTCCCACGCCTCGCCGAGTGGTGCACCGTTGTCGCTGATGAAAAAGATGAGCGTATTCTGCTCCTGGCCCATCGCGCGGATCTTTTCACGGATACGGCCTACCCCGTCGTCAATGGCGGCCATGAGGGCGAGCGCCTGGCGGCGCTCTTGTGGCAAGTCGGCAGGCGTCCTTGAGAACCACGGCTCAGGCGATTCCAGAGGCACATGCGGTGCCATGTAGGAGAGGTAGAGGAACCATGGCTGATCGAGATTCTTCGCGCGGCGATCAAGGAAACCGAGCGCCGCGTCGGTCTGGATGACGACCCGGAAGCCGTCCTCGTGAACCCTGCGAGGTGCGTCGTGAAAGGGTGTCCCATCAAGCGCGTGCGACGCTGTGTAGTCTTGCATGAAGCCGGTGAAATACTCATCAAAGCCCTGTTTGTGCGGCAGCAGCTCAGGATCGAATTTCTTCTTGGATCTCTTGCCTTTCTCCAAATGGATGACGTCCAGGTGCCACTTGCCGCTGATACCGCTGACGTAACCGGCTGCCTTCAACCGCTCCGGCAGCGTGACGACGGCCGATGGCATTGGGATGCCGTTGTGCCCCACGCCGAAACGCTGCTGATACATGCCCGTGATGATGCCCGCGCGAGAAGGCGTGCACTGCGGAGCGGTCACGTAGCCGCGCTCGAACAGAACGCCATCGCGAGTGAGCTGGTCGAGGTTTGGCGTGCGGATGTCCTTGTCCACCCCGTGCGCGCCGAGGTCCGCCCAGCCGTGGTCGTCGGTGTAAATGAGCAGGATGTTGGGTCGGACCGACGTGGCGGCATCGGCGGCTTGGGTTTGAACCGCCGAGACGCTGGAAGCGCTAAGAATGGCCAGAAGTGCAAGGATGCGTTTCATGGCAAAGGATACCGGTTATTGGCACCCCATCGATTGGTCGACTTGGCTGGGTCTCAAGCGCATGGGGCACCCCCGGACCGGCGCCCCGCTCGTCCCGGGCGATTCGGACCCTGGCAACGACCGCAGCCTCCCTGGGTGTGCGCAGCGACTGGCACACATGCCGGAGGCCAGGGCATCCCGTTCATGGCTTGATCGATGGGGTCATGCCACGCGATCTCCCCGATCGATTTCCGAATCCGACAGGGACGCTTCCGGTCGCTCCGCCACCTTTGCCCGACCTGGAAGTTTGCCAGGCTCGGGGCCGTGTCAGTTGCCCTTTTCGCGCAGTGGCATCGCCTCCTCGATAATTCCCGGCGGGAAGGAGTGCTGCTTCTGGTGGCCATATCCCGGCGGAGGATAGATGGCTTCGCAGGTTTCGACATTAACTTCGGCATCATCTCGTTGCTGGAGGCAAACATCGCGGTCGCCAGGACCTCCGTCCAGGAAATCCAGGTCCGGACCGCCAAAAAGCACATCCCGGTCGCCGTCGCCGCCGTACAAGGAGTCCTTTCCTTTTGCTCCGAACAATAGATCGTTTCCCGCCTCGCCGAAGAGAGAATCATCCCCCGTCGCGCCGTGGATCGCGTCGTTTCCCGCGCCGCCACAGACGATGTCATCCCCATCGTCCGCTTGGACAACATCGTCGCCGGCGAGTCCCAGGATCACGTCCTCGTCCTCGGTCCCCCATATCACGTCGTCACCGTCGGTGCCGACGCAAGTCGCCAGCCTTCCCTGGCAGGTGGGCACTGGAACCAACCCATCTGGAATGTAGGGGCATTGGATAACGAATCCCATCGGTGCTTGCGATGGAGCACCCATCGCCATCGCGGGGACCCATACGGCAAAGCAGATCGCCATGCCAAGCTTGGTGTTCATCTGTTACATTCCTCACGGGGCCCTACCGTGCTTTTTCAGGCAAATGTCTCGTCGCGCCCCGCCCAGTGCATAGAGCAATAGGCTGTAACTTAAAACCGCCAGAATTCCCGCAATCGTCAGGCCGTCGAAAAACATAGTCGGAGCCTCCTCTGGATCGAAGTCGGCACATCGGTACGCTAGGCATGCCCTTCGGCGAATTAGCCTCCGGAGGTGGCCTATTCCGCGCCTCCGTAGCCGAGCATGTGGATGCACAGCGGGCTTGCCTTTGGCACTGGTGTCGCGCCCCAAGCAAGCGGTGCGCTTGGAGACACGCGGACAATGCGCCTACTTAAAGTCTATGAGGTGTGGCGAAGACCGAGAAGAGAAGGCGTCCTATCCTAGCCATCGGATTCTGTCTGATAATCGGGCAGCCAAGGCGTTAAAGCAGCGCCGGAAAGCGCACGAGCGAATCAGCCAGCTAAGGGTTGGCACTGAGTCAGCCGCCGTTTCTTGATGTGCGGCGATGCGGGTCCGGCTTCTGTGGTTCCGCCGTACGGCAGTCCCCCACGGCAATCTAGCCACATGATGACAACAACCGACGGTTTTGCCCGCCCCTGACCTTATCTGGTCCGCACGCCGACGCAAGCCCCTGAATCCCGGTTTGCCTGCGCCGCCAAGTCTGCACACAAAGACGGGGCTGCGGAAAATTCGGACTGTTTTCACACCTTGCCCACCCCTGTCAACGCCGCTACGATCCTAGACCCGTGCAGCCCAAGGCGACTGGATTTCTCATTCGTCGGCAGGCTCCGGGCCCTCTAAGGACGGAATCGCATCGAGATCAACCACCACTGGAGATACTGCCCAATGAACAAACTGTTACTGTTAACCTTGCTCGCCCTCACGATCGGCACCGCCCAGGCGGACGACCGCTACGGAAAGCAGAAGGTCGTCTACCATGTGAATTTCGATGACGCGCAGACTCAGAACGCCACCCTTGGCAACATCCAGAATCACATCAACGCCGTCGGAGCGGAAAACGTCGAGGTCAAGGTGGTGATGCACGGAGACGGGGTGTCCTTGATCCTGGAGCCCGACGCGCTTAAAGGCACCAAGATGAAGGCGGCAAACGCCACGCCGGAGATGGAGGCGAAGATCGCCGGCTTGAAGGGTCAGGGCGTGAAGTTCGAGGTCTGCGCCAACACCCTAAAGGGCCGAAACGTCCCCATGGACGCACTTTACGACACGGACGACGCGGACATCGTCCCGAGTGGGGTGGCCGAGCTTTCACGGCTGCAGCAGATGGGATACACCTACATCAAGCCCTGACCGAGACCTGGCGAGGTCTCGGCTCCCCCACCCGGGCGCCGCGGGCTCGCCAGGCCGGGGCAGCAGGGTGCCGCTGCCCCGGGCCTGTCCTCGCCCAGCGACGCCATCGCCAGTGGGTAACGCTGGAGTATGGCGGTGAAACCGAGGGGGGCAGCCCCTGGGAGGGCCTGATCCATGGATGACTTACTTCAGGCCCATGCCGCTGGCCTAGTCGGCAACCGTGGCCGGTCAGTCGGAGAGCATACCGAGGGGCCCCACCTTCGCAGCCAACAGCGCCAGAATCGGCAGCGCGGAGTCCGCACCCCCGGATTCTTTCAGCCGCCCCAACTCGTCGAGGGCCAGGCGGGAGACGCGCGGGGTGAAGCGGATCGCATGGGTCAGAACTTGGCGGTCATGTGGGGCGCCAAGGCGGAGATGGACACCCCGTTGAAGCGCCCGTTCCAAGCCAGGACATTGACGGGTATTCTCCGACGTAAACAAATTAAGGGCGCTCGATCCGAGCGGGCCGGAGCCCAGTATGCAGACCTCCTGGAAGGACAGCATCTACCTTCAGCGAGAACAACTCGCAAGTACCCTTCATCAGCCCCTGGCCACGCTGGCCGGTCGCTGCGCATCAGCCTGGGGAGACCGAGAGCGGCTCAATCAGGTCCTCGCGGAAGGCTTTGCCGAGATCCCCCACTGTACCTTTCTCTATTGCCTGGGGACCGAGGGGGTACAAATCTCAGACAACCTGGGCGCCAAGGGCGTTGAACTCGGGCACTTCGGCCGCAACCGGTCGGAGCGTCCCTATATGCTCGAGGCTGTCCCGCCCTGGGGTTTCCTGCTTTCGGATGCCTACATCAGCCTGCGCCAGCAGCGGCCCTCGCTGACCGCCCTCCAGGTGGTATGGAGCGAGGACGTGGCCTTGGGTTACCTGGGGGCGGACTTCGACCTGCGGGACCTACCGGTGACTTCGAAACTCTACGACGAACCGGACTACTGGCGCCAAGTCAAGGGCGATCCAGCCATACGGGGCACTCTGTTCCAGCAGTGTCGGGTCGACAGCCCCATGGATAGGAACCTGGACCAGGCGCTGTCGATCTTAGAGGAGCTCTTGACCGAACGCGGCGTGTTCCAATGCCAGATTCACTTCTCCAGCAGTCAGGCGACCATCTGGACCCTGGACGACCCCTACCGCTACCGCATCCTAGACCAGGAGGCTCTGTCCGACACCGACATATGCCTCCTCTTTCCGTCCCGCCGCTATCCGTCCGATGCGCTGATCCCAACCAACGACCTAGGCCGGATACTGGGGCGTCTGAAGACCCTGCGACTGGTGGACGAGAACATCTACCTGCGGCAGTCCTCGATCAATGTCTTTAATGGGATGGTCAGCCTGACCTTCTCCTGCGACGGTTCCCACTACATGCCCCACGCCCAGTTCCTGGGGGCGGATACCGCCTTCTGGTTCGGCGGCGTCGGCTGATCTGCGCTCCTTGCCACACCTGGCCGAACGAACTGACCAGGGATACCGCTAGCCGCGGAGACAGTCGAAAGGTCTTGCATCTGGCGAACGACCTAGTGAACATCCCTGACGGTGGGACATAGGCCCCCCGGATTGCCGGAGTCGCCGTTTCCCACCCAACACACCATTGTTTGCATAGGAAAAGACCCATGACTCGCATCTCCACCCTGGCCACACTCCTGACGCTGACCCTTTGCGCCCCCTTGCACGCCGACGAGGCGGTCCAGAAGACGATTGGCGACATCTACAAGGAGAAGGCCGAGCTCGCCGGTAAGCAGATAACGCTCCACGGGCAGGTCGTGAAGGTCAATAACCAGATCATGAATCGAAACTTCCTGCACCTGCAGGACGGTACCGGCGATGCGGCCGAAGGCACGAATGACATCACCATTACCAGCGACGATACCGCGGCCAAGGGCGACGAAATTACCGTCACCGGCACCCTTATGGTGGATCTGGATTTCGGAGCCGGCTACAAGTACCCGCTGCTGGTGGAAAAGGCGACGATTGCCAAGGCCAAGTGACCCTAGCGGGTGAGGCCCGCCGGCAGGGACGATTACCCTAGCCGGCCGGAGGCCGCGGCCGTGTCGTTCACTCGCGGTGCGAGACCGGCACGACCCTCGCAGCCTCTCAGGGATTCGCGGCCGGCTGGTCCCCCGCCTCGGCGGGCGTGGCCTGGGACTCCTGCTGGATGAGTTGGGTAACGACCTCCAGCATCTGATCATTGCCCCCGGCCTGGGTCCCACTGGTGCGGTACTTGCCGTTGACGACAATGGCCGGGACGCCGTCTATGCCAAAGATCCGGGTCAGCTCCATCGTCTTTCGCACCTGCATGTCGACAAAGAAGGATCCATAGGCATCCTTGAATGCCTCGGGGTCTACCCCAAGGGTCGCGACGAACTTCGAGATCGAGTCCGCATCGACCAGGCGCTGCTTCTTGACCTGAACGGCCTCGAACAGTGGGTCGTGAAGCTCCTCAGCCTTGCCCAAAAGCTCAGCGGCAAAGTAGGCCCGGGCCAGGGGTTCCCAGGTCGGGCCCAGGATGGCCGGGGCGCGGCGGACCTGCGCATTGGCGGGCATTGCCGTCTTCCACTGCTTTAGCGAGGGCTCCAGGTGCCAGCAATGCGGGCAGCCGTACCAGAAGAACTCCAGCACCTCGACCTTGCCCTCGGTCTCAGTGGGCTGGGGCTGAGACACCCTCGCATACTCGATGCCCTCGTCGAAGGCCTTGGCCTGGAAGACGGGCAGGCCCATGAGCAGGCCGATCAAAAAGATCCTCGCAAACATCGCTTTCACTCCTCGTAGGGGAATCGTTCGGAACAGGGTCAGCACGAGCTCAACTGCAGCCCCCGATCCGCTGCCGGTGAGAGGCAAGCGTCGGGGGTCAAGATGGGGGCCGCGATCCAGACCGGCCCCGCTGCGGCAACGGAATGATCATCCACCGATGGCATAGTCCAACACCAGCCCGGCGAAGACCGCCATCCCGTAGTAGTTGTTGTTCAGGAATGCCTGAAAACAGGGCGCCGGCAGCCGGTGGCGGATCAGGTACTGCTGATAGACGGCCATGGCCGCGGCCGCCCCCAGCCCGGCAAAGTAGAAGGCCCCACGCCCGGCCATCGCACCCACGTAAGCCAATAGGCCCAGCATGATCACCTGGAGCCCGGCGATGACCCACAGGTCCGCCCGACCGAACAGGATGGCGGTGGACTTGATGCCGATTTTCACGTCGTCCTCCCGGTCCACCATGGCGTACTGGGTGTCGTAGATCAGGGCCCAAAGCAGGGCGGCACCGAACAGGGTCCAGGCCAAGGGAGGCACCGACGAGGTCACCGCCATGAAGGCCATGGGCACAGCCCAGCCGAAGGCGGCCCCCAGAAAGAGCTGCGGAACATGGGTAAACCGCTTCATAAACGGATAGACCACGACCAGGGCCAAGGCCACCACCGACAGGGCCACGGTTTTCCAGTTGAGCAGCAACACCAAAGCGAACGCGGCCAAGCTCAACACGGTGAAGACCCAGAGCGCTTCGCCGGGGCTGACCCGCCCAGTGGCCAACGGGCGCTCGCGGGTCCGAACGACCTGGCCATCGAACCCCCGGTCCGCGAAATCGTTGATCGCGCAGCCTGCGGAGCGCATCAGCACCACACCCAGGATGAAGATCAGCACCGTCCCCAAGGGCGGATTGCCCTCCCCCGCCAGCCACAGCGCCCACAGGGCCGGCCACATGAGGAGGAAGGTCCCGATGGGGCGCTGCAAGCGCACAAGCGACGCGTAGGCCAGGAGGCGCTCACGCCAATCGAGCCTACGCGAGGCACCGATCTTGACTTGGGGAAAGGTCATGCCTGGGTCCACGGGATTGCGTGTCAAGGGGACAGGTCGGAGGACATCATCTCGTCGTCGGGCGCGGATTATGGCACAGGGTGCCTGGGATCGGCAGGGCCTTGGGCGGACGTGCCTCAGGCCCGTTCCTTGCCCTGGGTCCTTAGGCAACGGCCTGCCGCAGCCCCTCCAAATGGACCCAGCGCGCGGTTCGGGTATCCAGGATGTAGCTCAGGAGCTGCCTGCGATTCTCCCCCTGACCCGGTGGTCTCAGCGCGATGTGTACCCAGCCGGAGTTGGGGCCCTGGCGCGGGTCCAAGCACTCGCAAATGATCTGGTCGTAGGCCGGCAGGTGCTCCGCGGCCCAGGTGGCGAGCTCCAAGGTGGACTTGCCGGGGATCTCCAGGTCGCAGGCGCAGCCGGTGGTGTGCTGGCTGGTACTGATCCAGCCCTCCGGGCGCCTCTTGATGACCTGCTCCAGCTCCTGGCTGCGGTAGACACTGTTGGGCGAGAAGCGGCCGAAGGCGTTGCGGATCGGCTGCATCACCTCCCGGGCCAGGTACACGGCCGCGCGCAGGACCGCGTCATCGGGCAGATCGTTGCCGATGCCCAGGCGCTCGGCAATCTCGGAGCGGGACAACTCATAGACGCGAAAGTTAGGGGCAATAGGGTCCTGCGGGTGCAGGTCCACGACGTGCAGACCTTCCAGCGAGGTGGCTTGATGTTCGGCCATGGCGGGCCCCTCCTGGCGGCCTCAGAGGGCCTGGCGGATATTGGCAAGGGCGGCGGAAACGGCCGCTGGCAGACCCTTGCTCAAGGCGACGAGGAAATCCAGCCCCTCCAGGACGGCGGCGACCTCCCTCGGACTCGCCCCGCGCCGGAATGCGGCGCGGTACCGCTCGACGATGCGGTCCTCGGCACCCGGCGCGACCTCCTGATCCTCGCCCAAGGTCAGCAGCAGGGCCGTCTCGTTGTCGGCCCCGGCGACGGCGAGCCGAAAGCTCGGCTGCTCAGCGTTTAGCGCCGCGGCCAGCTCGATCATGCGTCGGCACTCGTCGGCCACGCCCTCCTGCCAGTCACCGGCCCGGGTGGGATCCAGGCCCGCGGCCAGGACCTTGGCGGCCACCCAATGGGGGTAGCGCTGCGGGTCGCTCCCCCCGGTCGTTTCGATGGCCTGCCGGTAGTAACTCGCCATGTTGACCAGCGCCTCGATGCGGCCGCGCTCGTTGGTCTGGAGCCAGGCCAACCGCCTGCAGGCGTTGCCCAGCAGCGTCAGCCGCTCCACGCTGGGTGCACGCAGACAGACCGCGGCCAGCTCATTGATACTGTCGTCGATCTGTTCCACCAGGGCCTGGCGCCGGTCCTCCTTGTCGGGCCCCTCGGGTTTGCCCCGCAACGCCTGCCATTGCTCGCCGATCAGCCGAACGCGAAAGGCATTACGCTGCTCCAGGGCGCGCACCGGGCAGTCGCCCTCATTGCCGCACAGGGCCGTCTCCAGCCAGGTCACCGCCTCGGCGTAGGCCCGGGTCTCACCCCAGGCAAAGCCGACGGCGGCGGCAACATCCGCCCGACACAGCCAGTCCTCGCGCCGGTCCTGCGGGATGGCGCCGAACAGGTCGTCTATGCCCTGCCGCAGGCCGGCCAGGGTCCCCGGATCATCACCCTGGGCGGGCATCTGCATACGGATCCACTCGGTGTGGTTGCACAGGTCGGCGATCAGCTCGACGGGGGCGTGATACCGTCGCTCCACCCGGCGCGGGACCACCTGGCCTTCACCGCGCAAACGGTAGCTGGGATCCCCATAACACTGGTAGGCGCCCCAGGTGTTCACGTCCGGATAACGGCTCCAGACCTCCTCGCGGGCGGCACGCACCGCCGTGCCAAACGGCTCGCCGGCGAGGAGGCGGGCATAAAAGCCGTCCGCGAAGGCGAGCCCGGCCCGGTCGTCCACCGCCCATCCGGCTGCGACCACCGCCTTGACGCCCATGCGGATGAACTGCACCGCCAGATTGGCCGCCAGCCAGTTGTAACGGGTGGGGTAACTGGGTCGGGTCTTGCCCAGGTGGCAGCAGTTGATGAAGACCAGCTCAGGCACCCAGCGCATCTGCTCGACATCGCCCGGCGTCAGCAGGGTCTCCTTGCCGATCACCATGCCCGAGCGCCGCTCCTCCCGGGAAGAGGGGGACTGATCGCATGCTGTGCTGCCTGCAACGCCCCCGGTGGCGAGGGGGAACTCGTGGACGCCGTGCCCAGCCAGGTGGAGGATGCGCCAGGCGTCCTTGTGCAAGCCGCTGATGATGGTATCGGGTTGCCCGTCAATGACGTCGAGGACCTGGAAGCCGCTGTCGCGCAGCAACTGGGCAACGCGGGTCGCCTCGTCCCGCGCGCCAGGCAGGTCGGCGAACTCCTGCCAGCCGTCCAGGTCCGGATTGCCGACCACCAGAGCCTTCGCCGCTGTGGCATGGGCCGGGTGCGGGCGGAACTCGGGCGTCTTGAGCTGCCGCACCAGGCCTGCCGCCACGGCCGGCGGGCGGATGCTGTGGCTCCAGCGGTCCTCCAACAGCTCCCACGGAAAGCGCGCCGAGACCTCGTCCACCAGCAGCACCAGATCATCCTGGCGATGGGCCAGCTCACGCAGCCGGATGGGCAAGAGCATCTCGAAGAGGGTCTTGGAGACCTCGGTGTTGGCCTTCTCGCTGCGTGAGGCCTGGCTGATGAAGCCGTCGGCCAGACGTAACTGCCCTGTGGCCAGGGTGACCTCGGCACGCGCCCGGTCCGTCGAGGCGATGAAGCGCAGGACCTCGGTCTGTGGCTCCTCGATGATCTCCAAGCGTTGCCACCAGTCCGTCGGACCATCACCGCGCAAACGGCGCAGCCCGCCCTCGCCTGCATCGATGACCCGAGTTGGCCAGACCACCCGATCCGCCAGCTCGCCGTCCTTCAGGACCTGCTCCAGTGCCTCGGCCGCCGTGATGGCGATGTCCTCGTACAGTTCCAGAAACTCGATTCGGTCGATGACGACTCGATCGTTCAGCCCCGTGTCCGCGAGCCGGCCAGCGGCCGCGACGGCCCCGCGCAGGATGGCCTCCACCGAATCCAGGACTGCCACGCCGCCCGCCCCGGACCCCACGGGCAGGCAGGTCAGGGCCGCAGTGCGCACGGCCTTTGGATCGCCGAAGCGCTCATCCGGCCACTCATTGACGCGCAAGGCGTAGTCGAGCAGGGCGTGCTGCACGGCCGTCTCGATGAGTCCAGGGGACAGCTCGCCCACCTGCCCCAGACCAATGACCAGGGCACCGGCAGGCTTGCCGCCGGAGCCTTCGTTGAGAAACAGGGCATGTGTCCCCTGACGGCCCGGGTAGAGACCGAGCTGCAAACGCTTACCCAGGGCGCCGCCGAGGCGCTGGTCCAGGGACCGCTCGGCGTTCACGATGGTGTCGCCCAGGTAGTGACCCACCAGAACCGGGTGGCGCGCGTAGGCCAGGTTGCCGTGACGTATGCTGACCTGGATGCGTGGTGCAGCCGCCTCCGGCTCGGCATCCGCCGATGGCTGCCCCGGACCGAAGCCGAGCCTGCGAACAGCGGCCTCGTCCGGGATGTCGTCCACCGGTGGCACGGCCGGCAGCGGGAAGAAGCCCGTCTCCCCGGACGCCTCCCGAGCCCCGCCGAGCGGCGTCTGGGACAAACGAACTGTCTTGCCGGTTGCGAGCAGATCCAGATAGCCAGGGAAGGCCGACTTCCTCGTGCACAGGGCATCGTGAGCCGTGTCCGCGACGTACCAGACCGGCACCCCCGGAAGGACGCCGGACTTCCAGGTCACGGTCCCGTCACCCTGGGCGGTGGCAAGGAAGCTCAAGCGCTTGCGTCCGGCGAGATGGGACTCCTCGTAGGGCCCCAGCGTGTAGCCAGCCACGGTGGCCGCCTGGCAGCCGGCGACGTAGACGACCCGTCGCGGGTCCGGCAGACCCTGCCGCAGCAAGGTCCAGGTGTCGCGGGCCTGGCGAAGCGCAGCCGCCCCGGCCGGTGTCCAACCGGCCACGACATCGCGCTTGAGATCACGCCAGAACTGCACGCGGCTGAGATCGGGATCATCCGCGCCCCAGGGGAGCAGCTCCAACAGGCCGGGATAGTCGCGGACGACATCGACAATCCCATCTGAGGTGCGGGTGAGGTCCAGAAGCGTCAGCTTGATCAGGGTCGGGTTGTAACCGGTCAACCAGCGCAGGGCCTCGTAGGAACCCTGGTTCGGCGTACCGAGCATGAGCAGACGCGACTCCGGCAGGGCCGCAATGCGCCGCCAGACCGCCGCGCCGGGTCCGCCGTCGGCGATCATAGCCCGCACCACCAAGCCGCCCATGGAGTGGGCCACCAGGTGCACAGGCTGGCGGACACGCTCGACCTCCGGCAGCCAGTCCTCCAGCCGCGCCGTCAACAAGCGAGCCGCATCGCGAACGGACAAGCGCCAGTCGTAGGGGAACACCTCGACGCGGTGGCTGCCGGCGAGGAACTCCAGCAGGGGACCATAGAAAGCGTCCAACAGGTCCGCCGGTTCGACTCGCGCCCCCTGGTCCATGCGCAACTGGGAGAGGCCGCCACGCATCAGGGCCAGGTAGTCGAGCCAGACCTCCCTCCCGTCGGCGCGCAGGCTGCTGCCCATGGTGCCGGGCAAGACCACGGCCAGGGGCCGCGGCCGGCCCGACCCCCGGCTGCGGCGGACGGCGTCACGCCAGCGCGGGGCCTCCTGTGGGGCAGCCTCGATGGGACGGAAACCGCCCTCGGCGCCGTCCACCCGGGCCAGCCCGGCCATCAGCCAGCGCACGCTCATCTCGTTCTTGAAGTAGCTGAAGTGATTGACCTCGGCCCCCTGGTCGCGCTGGAATCGCGCACCGCCGGGGCGCCGCCTCAAGCCCCCGACCATGGAGCCGGTGTTGACCACCAGGTCGTGGTCGGACCCGTAGAACCAGTCGGCGACCAGGAGCTTGAGCTGACCCCAGGTCGAGTCGCCCTCGACATCGCCAGCGATCGCCGAGAGATCCGCGGCGGTGACCAGATCCGGGTGATTCAGCAGGCGGGTCAGCGCCGAGCCCGGCATCATCGCCTCCAGGCCCGGCAGGGTACGCGGATCGGTGCGTTCCTTGACCACGGCCAGCAGGAAGTCCAGGGCCTCGCCGACCGGCTCCATTGCCCCCAGCCAGGTCAGGACGGACAGCCATCGATCCAGCCGCCCCGAGGCCAGCGTGGTGCCGCGTGCCGGGCAGGCGACGCGCACAAAGCGGCGCACCCGCGGCTGGCGCTCGGCAGGCAGCGCCAGGAGCTTGGCCAGGGCGCTCCGGTCGGCTCGATAGGCTGCGTTGCGGGCCTTGGCGGCCTGCGCGTCCAGGGGACGCAGCCCCAACTGCTCGCCGACCGTGCGGTCGGCCGCGAACAGGGTTTCGAGCAGGTCGGACCCGAGGGGGTCCGGGTCCCGCTCGCGCTGCGCGAGGCAAAGCAGCTCGCCGACCAGCCCACCCCGGGAGTGGGTAACCAGGTCCAGTTCCACTCCTTTGGGGAGCCGCTTGACCAGATCCAGGGCGTTGACGATGGGGCTCTGAGTCAGCGACCTGTGCTCCCAGGCGTACACCCGCTGGCCGTACCTGGCCTTGAAGGCCTCCCGCGCCGCCTTCCCGGTCTTGTTCTCCGCCGACCAGAGGGCGCCGAAGGACCCTTCGCAACTGGAGCCCGTGCCGTGGATGAAGATCAGACAGGGCCCTTGGTCGGCGGGCACACCTTCATCACCCAGGGGGGTCAGGGCGAATCCGCCGTCCAGGGAGCAGGCATAGAGGGCCGGTGCCCACCCAAGCTGGTGCTCCTCCAGCCACTTGCCCAATTGCCTGGCGGTCATGCCCTTCAGATCGACCCCGAAGAGATCTAGGGTCTTGACGCCCAATTCCAGCCAGCCGCGGGTTCCGCCGCGGACACTGCCCGGCGGGCTTGTATCGATGTCCCAAACCTCCTCACCCCCGCCGCGACCCTGGACCCTAGTGCCCCGTTCGCGCAACAGGTCGTCGGCCCGGCTCCAAAGGGTAAAGCCGTTGCCCAGGGTGACCCGTGCGAGGTCGCCGGCGGACACCTCTACCGCGCCTGCCCCTGCGTCGCGCCGACCGCCCGGGACCAGACGCCGGGGTTTGGCAACGGCGACCCGCGAGGTCGTTGGGAGCGCCTCGCTCTCCCGCGCCTCACCGCGGATGCGATAGATCCGGTCCGGTGCCATGGTCGCTCGTCCTGTGGTGATGTTGGGATCGGTCCCAGTCCCCGGCTGCGGCCCCGTCTCCGGCGCCGCCGAAGACCCACCCGGCCTAGCCGCGGAGGCTGGCGCGGCGAGACCAGGCGCCGCCCTGATGCGCACCCCTACGCGAACACGCCGAACCGCCGGGATGTCGCCGTGCCCAGGATCTGGGGCGTCTGGGGCAGGCGGCTGCTCGGCAGATACTCGCGGCAGGCGTTGAACCAGGCGTCGTAGTTGGCCGGCTTGCGCTCCCGCAGGGTCTTCAGGGCGTAATAGGTGAAGGCCCCGTTGGGCCGTCCCCGGAAACTGGTGTCGTAGGAATACTCTGTGTCCTTGCAGCCGGCCAGCAGCAGATCGCCGCCGCTGCGCCGTAGACCGCTCACCAGGCGCGGCGTCTCGACCGCCGCCCGGGGCAACTCGTCCTTCGGCATCCACGCGTCCAGGGGCAGGAAGCGGGCCCGGGGTCCGCCGGGGTCGAGGTCGTACTCTTTGCCCCGGGTCACGGAGCCGGAGTGGCAGCTATCGGAGATGAGCAAGACCCGCACCCCGGCCCCGCGTGCCGCGAACAGCGCGCGGATCTCGTCGTCCAGCAGAGGGCCGGCGGTGGCGATGTCATGGGGACAGAGCGCCTCATCACGGCCATCGGGCTCATCGCCCGAACTGTCGGGAACCCAGGTCCCATGGCCCGAATAGGTCATGACCAGGGTGTCGCCGCTGCGGGCGGCACCGATCAGGTCGCGCATGGCGGCAATGGTGGCGGCCTTGGTGGCCTGGGCGTCGAGCAACTGGGTGACCGCAAAGCCGCGTCCGGCCAGCTCCGCAGCCCAGTCGTTGGCGTCGTTCACGCAGCCCGCGAGGTCGCTGCCGGTCCCTGGGTAATCGTTGATCCCAATGCACAGGGCCTGCTTGCTCATGGCGCCGGTCTCCTTCGCTGAGGGGCACCTGTACCGCAGACCAAGGGGCCGATGCCGGACGGTCGGCGGTCAGGCCCAGACAACTATAGGGCAAGGATCCGAGGTTCGAAGCCCCCAGGCGGCAGATTACTGCCCTGGACCGCCCGGGGTCTCTTGGGCGCGGCGATTCGGAAGGCTATCGGCGGGTCCGCACCTGCTTCGCTCCATATTGCGGCAGGTGCATAGAGCCAGGACCGGTCGGCTTGCGCCCAACGAGCGTCTGGCCAAGGCCTACATGGTGGGAGGAGGCCAGACCGAAATACTGCGCGGAGGTTCGCAGAAAGAGCTCAAGGTGAAGGCGCTCGTCAGGGCCTGGCTCAGGGTGCTCGGTCATCGGCATGTCCTCGTCAGTACGTGGGTACTTGACTCCGTTTGTCGGAGTCGCAACGAGAAAGTTCCGAGGCACCAGACTCGGGATAATGTGGTTTTGCGCCCTTACCGCGCCGCCGGTCTCTTCCGCTACGGGCGGCGGTTGCCGACCTCAGGGAAATTGTCACGTTTCTGGCGGCTCACGCGTAACGCGCAGCTAATCCACAAGGTTATCCACAGGCACTGCGAATAAGAACAAGCTTGAATACAGTTAGTTACGACTATCTTTCAGTCGTAAGAAACAACATCAATAACAGTCCGTAACCGACTCTTCCTCAGAACGGCCCCCACACCCAGCCACTCACGGGTCGTCAAACTGACCACCCGTTCGGCTTTGGAGTCGGAACGCCGAGGACAGCACCGCTGCGTCTGGCGAGCCAAGCCAAGCCATGCCATGCCGCCGGTCGGACGCGGGAACTGCCCCAGCGGCGGGCCTGCTAACAAGAAAGGGCCGCGGGGTCTGCCCCGCGGCCCTTGCTGGCACCCGCCCGAACCGCCGTGATCAGTTCTTGGCCTTGTCCACCAGCTTGGAGGCCTTGATCCAGGGCATCATCTCGCGCAGGCGCTCGCCGACGGCCTCGATCTGGTGTTCCTCGCCCAGGCGGCGCAGCGCCTTCATCTTGGGCGCCCCGGCCTGGTTCTCGAGGATGAACTCCTTGGCGAACTCGCCGGACTGGATCTCGCCCAGAATGCGCTTCATCTCGGCCTTGGTCTCGGAGGTGACGATGCGCGGGCCGCGGGTCAGGTCGCCATACTCGGCGGTATTGGAGATCGAGTAGCGCATGTTGGCGATGCCGCCCTCGTAGATCAGGTCGACGATGAGCTTGACCTCGTGCAGGCACTCGAAATAGGCCATCTCCGGGGCATAGCCGGCCTCGACCAGGGTCTCGAAGCCGTTCTGGATGAGCGAGGTCAGGCCACCGCACAGCACCACCTGCTCGCCGAAGAGGTCGGTCTCGCACTCTTCGCGGAAGCTCGTCTCGATGATGCCTGCGCGCCCGCCCCCATTCGCCGAGGCATAGGCCAACGCAACGTCGCGGGCCTGGCCGGTGGCATCCTGATAGACGGCAATGAGACTCGGCACGCCGCCGCCCTGGGTGTAGGTGGAGCGCACCAGGTGCCCGGGCCCCTTGGGGGCGATCATGATGACGTCCAGGTCCTCGCGGGGCTCGATCTGGCCGAAGTGGATGTTGAAGCCGTGGGCGAAGGCCAGGGCCGCGCCCTCCTTGATGTTGGGGGCGATCTGCTCGCGGTAGAGCCTGGCCTGGTGCTCGTCCGGGGCCAGGACCATGACCACGTCCGCCCCGGCGACGGCCTCCTCGACGGACTTGACGGTAAGGCCGGCGTTGGTGGCCTTGGCCGCGGAGGCGGAGCCGGGACGCAGCCCCACGGTGACGGAGACGCCGGACTCCTTGAGGTTATTGGCGTGGGCGTGGCCCTGCGAGCCGTAGCCGATGATCGCGACCTGGCGCCCCTGGATCAGGGAGAGGTCGGCGTCTTTGTCGTAGTAAACGTTGATGCTCATGGGTGTTTCCTGGTCTTGGAATTGGTCGCGGTCATTTGCGGCAGGGGCGGAGGGTCAAAGGGTCAGACCCTTCTCGCCGCGGGCGATGCCGGTGGGCCCGGAGCGGACCACTTCGACGATCAGCCCCTTCGGGGCGGCACGGATGAAGGCGTCGAGCTTCCTGGGGGCCCCGGTCAGCTCGACCACATAGCTTGCGTCGGTCACGTCGACGACCTTGGCCCTGAAGATGTCCACCAGGCGCTTGAGCTCCTCGCGCTCCGGACCCAGGGCGCGCAGCTTGATGAGCATCATCTCGCGCTCGACGTGCGGACCTTCGGAGAGGTCCAGGAGCTTGACGACGTCGATGAGCTTGTTGAGCTGCTTCTTGATCTGCTCGACGATCTCGTCGCTCCCGGCGGTGACCAGGGTCATGCGCGACAGGGAGGGATCGTCCGTCGGCGCGACGGTGAGGGACTCGATATTGTAGCCGCGGGCCGAGAAGAGCCCCGCCACCCGGGACAGGGCCCCGGCCTCGTTCTCCAGCAGGACGGAGATGATGTGTCTGGTATCGCTCATGTCAGGCCAGCTCCCGCTCCGGCGAAAGGTGCATCTCGTGGTGGCCCTTGCCCGCCGCGATCATGGGGTAAACGTTCTCCTTGGGATCAACCACCACGTCGAGGAAGACGAAGCGGTCCTTGAGCCCGAAGGCCTCGCGCATGGCGCCCTCGAGGTCCGCCGGCTTCTCGATGCGCATCCCGACGTGGCCGAAGCTCTCGCTCAGCTTCACGAAGTCCGGCAGGGCATCCACATAGGAGTGGGAGTAACGGCTCTCGTAGAAGAACTCCTGCCACTGCCGGACCATGCCCATGTAGCCGTTGTTGAGCAGGATGACCTTGATCGGCAGGCCGTACTGCTTGCAGGTGGCCATCTCCTGGATGCACATGAGGATGCTGGCCTCGCCGGAGATGCAGGCTACCGGCGCGTCCGGGAAGGCGAGCTGAACCCCCATGGCCGCGGGCAGGCCGAAGCCCATGGTCCCGAGCCCGCCGGAGTTGATCCAGCGCCGCGGCTCGTTGAAGGGATAGAACTGGGCCGCGAACATCTGATGCTGGCCCACGTCGGAGGTGAGATACAGCTCCCCATTGGTGACCCGGTAAAGGGTCTCCACCGCCATCTGCGGCTTGATCAGCTCGCTGTGGTGGTCGTAGTGCAGGCAATCCATGCGCCGCCATTCCTCGATCTTGGTCCACCAGTCGGCGAGCCCAGGGTGCTCGCCTGGACGCTTGTGCTCGCGAACCATCCGCAGCATGTCCTTCAGCACGCTCAGCACGGGTCCAACGATGGGAATATCCACCCGCACCGTCTTGGAGATGGACGACGGATCCACGTCGATATGGATGATCTTGGCGTGGGGGCAGAAGTGCTCGATCTTGCCGGTCACCCGGTCGTCGAAGCGGGCGCCGATGGCGATGAGGCAGTCGGTCTCGTGCATCGCCATGTTGGCTTCGTAGGTCCCGTGCATGCCGAGCATGCCGAGGAACTGCCGATCCGTCCCCGGGAAAGCCCCGAGACCCATGAGGGTGCTGGTGATGGGAAACCCGGTCTCGCGGACCAGCTCGCGCAGCTCCGCCGAGCCCTCGCCCAGGACCACGCCGCCGCCCGTGTAGATGACCGGCCGTTTGGCCGCCAGCATCAGGTCCACGGCCTGACGGATCTGCCCCTGGTGCCCACGCTGGGTCGGGTTGTAGGAGCGCATCTTGATCTCCCGCGGATAGTCGTAGGGGATCTTGATGTTGGGGTCCGTGACGTCCTTGGGGATGTCCACCACCACCGGACCGGGGCGCCCGGTGGTGGCGATGTAGAAGGCCTTGCGGATGGTGAGGGCAAGGTCATGCACGTCCTTGACCAGGAAGTTGTGCTTGACGCAGGGCCGGGTGATGCCGACCGTGTCCACCTCCTGGAAGGCATCGCTGCCGATCACCGGCGTCGGGACCTGCCCGGACAGGATGACCATGGGGATGGAGTCCATATAGGCAGTGGCGATGCCGGTGACGGCATTGGTAGCGCCGGGCCCGGAGGTCACCAACGCCACGCCGCACTTGCCGGTGGCCCGGGCAAAGCCGTCCGCGGCATGGGTCGCGGCCTGCTCGTGGCGGACCAGGATGTGCTTGACGCGGTCCTGCTTGAACAGGGCGTCATAGGTATGGAGTACGGCCCCGCCGGGGTAGCCGAAGACGTATTCGACGCCCTCGTCCACCAGCGCCTGGACAACGATCTCGCCCCCGCTCAGTTCCACCTTGACGACCTCCGATCTGCCCGCACCGACCTTGGACCACACCCCGCCAGCCGGCTGACGGGAAAAGCCATTGCGCAACAGAAAATCAGAACATTGCAGAAAACGCGAAAAGCTACAGGAGAGGCACTATCGCGGTCAAGACGAACGCGGGTACCATCCTCGGAAGGTGCCGCCCCCTGATCGGCAGACCAGGGGCGGGGGCTCCAAGTGCCCGTCTGCCGTCGAGGCCGAGGCGCCGACCCTGGGCACAGGAACAGGTCAACCCCGTCCGCGAGTCACGCCGTGCTGAGCTACCGCCACGCCTTCCATGCTGGAAACCACGCGGACGTCCTCAAGCACCTGATCCTGACCCGGGTACTCACCTACCTGACGGCCAAGGGCAAGCCCCTCTGTTATATCGAGAGCCACGCCGGCCCCGGTCTCTACCGGCTGGACGCACCCCAGGCCCGGCAGAATCAGGAATACCTCGGGGGCATCGCCAAACTCTGGGACCGCTGCGACCTCCCGGCCCCGCTCGCGGCCTATGTGGAGCTGGTTCGGACCCTCAACCCGGGCGGAACGCTGCTTCGTTACCCCGGTTCCCCCTGGCTCGCCCAACACCTGTTGCGCCCTGGCGATCGCTTGATCCTGCACGAGCTGCACGGAAGCGAGATTGGCCCGCTGCGGGATAACTTTGCGGCCGACCGCAGGGTCCAGGTAACCGAAGGCGACGGGTACCGCGGCCTGCTCGCCGCCCTGCCCCCCCGCGAGCGCCGGGGCCTGGCCCTGCTGGACCCCGCCTACGAGGTCAAGTCCGACTACCGCCAGGTGGTCGAGACCCTCACCCTGGCCCACCGCCGCTTCGCCACCGGTACCTATGCCCTCTGGTACCCTGTGGTGGAGCGTCGGCGTATCGACGACCTGGAGCGCGCCGTCGCCCGCAGCGGCATCCGCCGGGTGCAGCGTTATGAGCTGACCATCCGCAACGAGGAGCAGTTGCCAGGTATGGCCGCCAGCGGCATGCTCATCGTCAATCCACCCTGGACCCTACTGGGCGACCTGCGCCCGGCCCTGGCCTACCTGGCCGAGGCCTTGGGCGAGGAGGGTGCAGGTAGCTTTAGGGCCCAGGAACTGGTCGGGGAGTAACGCAGGCAATTTGCGCCCCCCAGGGAGGGCCTAGGGAGGGCCGGGCACCACACCGGGTGTGACTCGGCTGTCTCAGCCGGGCCGGCGCTCGGCCGCCGCTGCCCCAAACCAGCGCCTCATGCCTGCCAGTCTCGCAGACCGACCCAAAGCCGGCCTCACAGCCTTCCACTGCACCCGCGCCGCGAGCAGCGCAGCAAGGATCAGGGCGTAGACCAGCAGGATCGAACAGGTCCGCCTTGACCAGCCAGAGGTAGTGCAGCACCCCGAGGATGCCGACGGCATAGATGGCCCGATGCAGGGCCTGCCAGCGCCGCCCCAGCCGCCGCATCATGGCCCGGGTGGATGTCAGCGCCAGGGGTACCAGGAGAACGAAGGCCGTGAAGCCGGCGGTGATGTAGGGCCGCTTGACCAGGTCCTCGACGATCGCCTGCGCGTCGAACCCCTGGTCGAGCCAGAGGTAGGTCAGCAGGTGCAGGCCGGCGTAGAAGAAGGCGAAAAGGCCGAGCATACGCCGGAAGCGGATCGGCCAGGGGTGCCCGATGAGCCGCTTGAGGGGGGTCATCGCCAGGGTCAGCAGCAATAGGCGCAGGGCCCAGTCCCCTGTGGTGCGCGTGATGGTCTCGACCGGATTGGCGCCCAAGTCACCCGCAATCGCCGCCGCCAACAGCAGGGCAACGGGCACCAGGCAGAGCAGAAAGATCACCGGCTTTGCCATCCGCACCAAGCGTTCCGGTGTCATTGGGATCATGCCGTCACCTCAATAGAACTTCTTCAGATCCATGCCGGTATAGAGCCCGGCGACCTGGTCTGCATAGCCGTTGAACATACGCGTGTCCTTCTTGGGGGTGAAGATCCCCGCGCCCACCATGCGCTCCCGCCGCTGGCTCCAGCGCGGGTGGTCCACCTTGGGGTTGACGTTTGCGTAGAAGCCGTACTCGTCCGGCTGGAGCAGGTTCCAGGCGGTCGGAGGCTGGGTCGTCGTGAAGCGGATCCGCACGATGGACTTGATGCTCTTGAAGCCGTACTTCCAGGGGACCACCAGGCGCAGCGGGGCGCCGTTCTGGTTGGGCAGGGTCTCGCCATAGAGGCCAGTGGCGAGGATGGTCAGGGGGTGCATGGCCTCGTCCATGCGCAACCCCTCACGGTAGGGCCAGTCGATCACCTGGCGGCGCTGGCCGCGCATCTGCTTCGGGTTGAACAGGGTCTCGAAGGCGACGTACTTGGCCTTGGAGTTCGGCTTGAAGCGTCGCAGCAGGTCGCCCAGGGGAAACCCGACCCAGGGGACCACCATGGCCCAGGTCTCCACGCAGCGCAGGCGGTAGATGCGTTCCTCCTGGGTAAAGCCGCTCAGAACCTCCTCGATGCCGATCCGCCCGGGGGCATCGCACTCCCCGTCCACCACCACAGTCCAAGGGCGGGTCTCCAGCGACCCGGCGTAGCGGGCGGGATCCCCTTTGTCCGATCCGAACTCGGTGAAATTACCGTAACTGGTGATGTCGTCGTAGTCCGTTTGCGTTTCCGTCGTACTGAAGACGCTGGGCCGCGGATTGGGAATGGGCGTCCCCCGCCCAGCGGATTTGGCCCCAGTCTCGCTGCCGCCATCCGCTTGATCGCAGGAGAGGAGCAGCGCGCCAGTCGCCACCAAGCCCGCCCCATAGGCAGCCCTGCGGATCAACTCGCGCCGGCGGAGCCAGACGCCCTGCGGCGTGATCTCGGACGGGGGGATGTCGGAAGGTCTCTTAATCAACATGCTGGCTTTCCTGAGGCGACAGCCCCTAGGTCGACGAAACGGAAATTGTCAGGCAACCCTGGGGCCGCGACCCGGCGGAAGCGACCCATGGAGACCTCGCACACCTGGCCGGCGCCCACGCGCCAATGGCGATTCCGCGCCGGCAGCGGGGCACTGGTCCGGCGCCCTTGCATATATGGGGCCGATATGGGACCGAGCCACCCAGGGTTCGATGGGTCCCCCGCGGCAGGGTTCCCGGGGGTTGAATCCCAGCCGAGCAACCCCAGGAATGCGGGGCCAATCGCCTAACGACCCAAGGTAACCACATGTCCGCCGCATTCGCCCCGCAGAACGACCTCGAACGACAGCTCATCTCCGCCCAGGAGGGGCAAATCCAGCCCCAGGACTTCATCCGGACCCTCCTCGGCTCCGAGGTGTTCATGCCGATCTACGAGAAGCACCAGATCGTCGGGTTCCAGACCGAAGAAAGGGCCCGCCCGCTCAAGATCCAGACCGACGAGGGCGGCGAGGTCCTGGTCCTTTTCACCAACCCCGAGCGGGCCAAGGAGTTCGTCCGCGACTTCCCGGGCTACGGCGGCGGCCTGGTGGCGGACTTCACCTGGGTGCTGGAGAAGCTCGGTATCGGTTTCGGCATCACCCTGAACCCCGGGCTTGAGTACGGCATGGACTTCGAGGCCCAGGACGTGGCGCAGATTGCCGCCATGCATCACGCGAACTGATCCCGATTGATCTCAGGGACCCGCATAGAGGCCCGTTTCTTTCGGAGGGACTCGGGGCCCGGCTTAGCAAGGTTTGTTGGCCCAGCTTCCCTGTGAATCCCCCAAATCAGCCCAAACAGGCACATGACAAGCTGGGGTTGGCATTGGGTCGCCCCTCGCCCAAGGTTCGCGGGACCGGGTTGCCTGGGCCCCAACCAGTTTTCAACCCACCAGCGGAGCCGCCGTCTTGCTCGTCGCCCTCTTTCCCCTCGCCCTCGTCCTGGTCCTCTGCCTGGTCTTGCCGGCCATCGGCGCCCTGGCCGCCAACCAGCCCTTGGAGCAGTTCCTGCGCCTACCCCTGGACGCCCGCAGCTGGGACCCGCTCCCACCGAACTGGGCCTTGACCTGGACCGGCCTCGCCCTGGGCGCAGCCCTCATTGCCCTGATCCTGTGGCTCGCACGGCCAAGCACCAAGCCTCCCGACCGACCTCAGCGCAACAGCGGCAGGCCATGGCCGGCCTGGACCTGGGGCGGTCCCGCCCTGCTCATCGCGGCGCTGGCCGTCGGCGACCTCTGGGGCGGGCGCCTGGGTTGGCCCCTGACCCTGCTCGGCCTTACCCTGGTCCTCAACGCCCACGGCCTGCGGCGCGCAGGGGTCTGCCTGCTGGACCAGAACCCGTGGTATTTCCTCGCGCTCTACCCCGCCGGGGCCCTGTTGGGCTGGGTCGTCCACTGGCTCAACCTCTACCTCCAGCTCTGGCATTACCCCGCGGCCCCGGGCCCCCTCCCCTTCGCCCTGCTGGCCACACTGGACTACGCCGTCCTGCTCCCCGCCCTGATGAGCCTCCGACAATGGCTGGGGGCCCTGCCCGGGCTCGACGACTGGGGCCGCCGCGCCGGGCCGCTCGACCTCGGCAAGGGCCGAGAGACCGGCTGGCCGCTGATCGCCCTGGCAGCACTCGGGCTCATCGGGGCCGGGGTCTGGCCGGACCGGATCTACCCGCTTACCTGGGTCGCCCCCCTGCTCCTGGCCCTGGGGCTGCAAGGCCTCGGCGGGGGCCTGGGACTCTGGGCCGGGCTGGACCGGGGGGACTGGGGCCGGTTGCTCCTCACCAGCCTGGCGGCCCTGCTCCTGGGCCTTGCGGCACAGGCATGGAACCATTGGGCAGGGCCTTTCTGGGTCCTTGACCTGCCCCTGATCGGTGGACCCGCCCCATTCGGCCTCCCGCTGGTCGGCTGGCTCGGCCTGATCCCCCTGGGCCTGCTGGGCCTCTGGGTTGCAGACCAGGTCGCCAAACCCTGGCGCGGACGGCCCCAGAAGCGGTTCCCGGACTTCCCAGTCAAGATCGTGATCAAGTAGCGGCAGAGCGCTCGGAAGGAATTCGGGCCAAACCGCGGTCTAACGGCAAAGCCACCCTGAGGAGGACACCATGCGGCCTTACCCGCTCGCTCTCGCTATCCTGACCCTGGGCCTGGTGCCCCCGTTGGCAACTGCCGCCGCAGACGCCCAACCGCCGGACAGCGGCGGCGAGGGACGCGCCTGCGCCAAGACCCAGCCCAGCCGCACCTGGTCGAAGCCGAGCGAGGCGGAGATCAAGGGCAAGCTCTCGCCCCTGCAGTACCGGGTGACCCAGGAGGAGGCCACGGAGCCGCCCTTCCGCAACGACTATTGGGACCAGCACGGCGACGGGATCTATGTGGATGTGGTCTCCGGGGAGCCCCTGTTCAGCTCCCGGGACAAGTTCGAATCCGGCACGGGCTGGCCGAGCTTCACCGCGCCGCTGGAGCCGCGCCTGATCGTCGAGCGCAAGGACAGGACCCTATGGATGACCCGCACCGAGGTGCGCTCCCGCTACGGCGACTCCCACCTGGGGCACGTCTTCGACGACGGGCCCAAGCCCACGGGGCTGCGCTACTGCATCAACTCCGCGTCCCTGCGCTTCATCCCGGCGGCCGACCTGGAGCGCGAGGGCTACGGCGAGTACGCGCCGCTCTTCCGCGCAGGGCCATCGGACGCCGCGACCCAGGGTGAGACCAAGCTCGCCACTTTCGGGATGGGCTGCTTCTGGGGTGCCGAGGCGGCCTTCTGCGGCCTGGATGGCGTCGTGAAGACCACCGTGGGTTATGCCGGCGGCCACGCGCCGGACCCCAACTACACCCAGGTGTCGACGGGAAAGACCGGGCACGCGGAGGTGGTGCAGGTGGAGTACGACCCCGCGCGCATCTCCTACGATCAGTTGCTGGAGGTCTTTTGGGAACACCACGATCCCACCACCCCGAACCGTCAGGGGCCAGATCAGGGCGAGCAGTACCGCAGCCTGGTCCTCTTCGAAGATCCAGGGCAGGAGGCCGCGGCCCGGGACTCAATGCAGCGCCACGCAACGGACTACCGGCGGCCCATCGTCACCGAGCTGGCCGCCGCCGGGGACTTTTTCCCGGCCGAGACCTACCACCAGCGTTACCTGGAGAAGCTTGGGCGGGCCCGGTGCAATCCGGCGCCGCGGCAGGTGCCCTGAGGTCCGTATTGCGACCCTGCCATTGCCGTCCTATAACGCGCGCTACCGCACAGGTGCCCAGTTGACTACCTCTTGCGTCCGCCACTTTGTGCGAGCGCGGAGGCGGGCTGTGATCGGGCAAAGGCCCCCTACGTCCACTCGCCTCCAAGAGATGACCAAGAAGTCTGGCGCGACGTCGAGCGCCGCATCAGAGAGGGGGATACCTTGGACAACCGCATCGAAATCCGCTATTGCACCGGATGCCGCTGGCTATTGCGAGCGGCCTGGATGGCGCAGGAGCTACTGACGACCTTCGATCAGGAGATCTCCGAGCTGACCCTGAGGCCGGGTGCGGGCGGCATCTTTGAGGTCCATGCGAACGGCGAGCTGGTCTGGTCGCGCAAGGCCCAGGGGCGATTTCCCGAGATCACCGAGCTGAAACAGCTGGTCCGAGACCACATCGCCCCGGAACGAGGCCTCGGCCACTCCGATCGTAAGGCGAAAGACGGCGGCTGACCGAGACATGCCCAGCCGGACCGAGGGCGACGCTCCCACTACGCCGACTTCGGTCCTCACCCCACCCACACCCGAGCATTGCGAAACAGCCGCATCCAGGGCCCGTCCTCGCCCCAGCCGTCCGGGTGCCAGGAATGCTGCAGCGTGCGGAAGACCCGCTCCGGGTGGGGCATCATGACGGTCACCCGGCCGTCGTTACTGGCCAGGGCCGCGATCCCTTGGGGCGAACCGTTGGGGTTGGCGGGGTATCGAGTCGCCACGACCCCATCATTTTCGATGTAGCGTAGGGCGACCAGCGGCGCCGCGGCATCGAGTGCCGCGACCCCCAAGAACTCTGCGCGGCCCTCCCCATGGGCCACAGCGATGGGCATGCGCGACCCGACCATCCCTTGCAGCAAGACGGACGGCGATTCCAACACCTCCACCATCACCAGGCGGGCCTCGAATTGCTCCGAGCGGTTGCGCACGAAGCGCGGCCAGCGACCGGCACCGGGGATAATTTCGTGCAAGTCAGAGAGCATCTGGCAGCCGTTGCAGACCCCCAGGGTGAAGGTGTCTGGGCGGGCAAAAAAGCCCTGGAACTGCTCCCGCGCCCGCGGGTTGAAGAGGATGGACTTGGCCCAGCCTCCGCCGGCACCGAGGACGTCGCCATAGGAGAAGCCGCCGCAGGCCACCAGGCCGCGGAAACCTTCGAGGGCAGCGCGCCCGGCGACGATGTCCGAGAGGTGCAGATCCACGCACTCGAACCCGGCGCGGTGGAAGGCCGCCGCCATCTCCACCTGGCCATTGACCCCCTGCTCCCGCAGGACCGCGAGCCGCGGGCGGGCACCCTTGGCGATGTAGGGCGCGGCGATGTCCTGCGCCGGATCGAAACCCAGATCGGCGCTCAGGCCCCAGTCGGCCGCATCGCCAATGCGCTCGAACTCCTCGCCGGCACACTCCGGGTTGTCGCGCAGGGCCTGGATCCGGTAGCTGACCTCCGACCAGGCCCGCTGCAGGTCGGCCCGGTTTGCCCCGTAGACCTCCGCGCCGGCCCGGCAGAAGCGGATCACCCCATCCACGGTCGGCTCCCCGATGACCTGGGCCAGCCCGCCCAGGCCCTTCCGGGTCAGCTCCGCCAGGACAGCGGGGGTGTCCGAGCGGCGGACCTGGACCACGGCGCCCAGCTCCTCGCTGAACAGGGCGGCGAGGTCGTCCGGCCCGAGCCCGTCCAGGTCTACGATCAGACCGCAGCGCCCGGCGAAGGCCATCTCGCACAGCGTCGCCAGCAAGCCCCCGTCGGAGCGGTCGTGATAGGCGAGGATCTGGCCGCGCAGGGCCTGGATGGCGGCGAAAAACGCCTTGAGTCGGCCCGGGTCGTCAAGATCCGGTGCCCTGTCGCCCAACTGTCCGTAGACCTGGGCCAGACAGGACCCGCCGAGGCGGCTCTGCCCGGCCCCGAGGTCGATCAGGATCAGGCCCGTCTCGCCCTGGTCGGTGCGCAACTGGGGGGTCAGGGTCAGGCGCACGTCCCCCACCGGGGCGAAGGCCGAGACGATCAGCGACAAGGGCGCGGTCATCTCTCGGCGTCCACCGTCCGGCCCGGTCCAGACCGTCTTCATGCTCATGGAGTCCTTGCCCACGGGGATGGCGATCCCCAGGGCCGGGCACAGCTCCATGCCGACGGCCTCGCACCGTCTCGTACAGACGAGCGTCCTCCCCCGGGTGCCCGGCGGCGGCCATCCAGTTGGCGGAGAGCCTGACCTCCCCCAGGTCGCCGATGGCCGCCGCGGCGATGTTGGTGATGGCCTCCCCCACGGCCATGCGCCCGGAGGCGGCGGCGTCGATCAGGGCGACCGGGGTCCGCTCGCCGATGGCCATGGCCTCGCCGGTCACCCCAGCGTAGTCGCTGGCGGTCACGGCGCAATCGGCCACCGGGACCTGCCAGGGGCCCACCATCTGGTCCCGCGCCACCTGGCCGGTGATGCTGCGGTCCCCGATGGAGATCAGGAAGGTCTTGTTGGCGACCGTCGGCAGGCGCAGGACCCGCTCGATGGCATCCCCCAGGTCGATCTCCGCACTGTCCAGGGGCCGAAGCGGAACCTGGACCCGCCGTACGTCCCGGGTCATGCGCGGCGGCTTTCCGAACAGGAGCGACATGGGCATGTCGATGGGGGCATCGCCGAGCAGGGCGTCGTCCAGGTGCAGGTGCTCGGCCTCCGTGGCCTCGCCGACCACGGCGTAGGGGCAGCGCTCGCGCTCGCAGATGGCCTTGAACTCGGCAAGCCGCTCGGCGGCGATGGCCAGGACGTAGCGCTCCTGGGCCTCGTTGCACCAGATCTCCATGGGCGACATCCCGGGGTCTGCGTTGGGGACGGAGCGCAGCTTGAAACGCCCGCCGCGCCCGGCGTCGTGGACCAGCTCGGGGAGGGCGTTGGAGAGCCCACCGGCCCCCACGTCGTGGATGAAGAGGATGGGACTGGCCTCGCCCCGGGCCCAGCAGCGGTCGATGACCTCCTGGCAGCGCCGCTGCATCTCCGGGTTGGCGCGCTGGACAGAGGCAAAGTCCAGGTCCTCCGCCGAGGCCCCGCTCGCCATGCTGGAGGCCGCCCCGCCGCCCAGGCCGATGAGCATGGCCGGTCCGCCCAGGACCACCAGGGGCGTCCCCGCCGGGAAGGGGCGCTTCTCGACGTCTGCGGCGCGGATGTTGCCCATCCCGCCCGCCAGCATGATGGGCTTGTGATAACCGCGCAGCTCGATCCCCGCCGGACCGGGGACCTCCTGCTCGTAGGTCCGGAAGTAGCCGCACAGGTTGGGCCGGCCGAACTCATTGTTGAAGGCCGCCGCCCCGATGGGTCCCTCCAGCATGATGTCCAGGGCCGAGACGATGCGCCCCGGTCGGCCGTGGTCCCTCTCCCAGGGTTCCTCGGCGCCTGGGATGCGCAGGTTCGACACCGAGAAGCCGCAAAGACCCGCCTTGGGCTTGGAGCCGCGCCCCGTGGCCCCCTCGTCGCGGATTTCCCCGCCGGAGCCGGTGGCCGCCCCCGGGTCCGGGGCGATGGCGGTGGGGTGGTTGTGGGTCTCCACCTTCATGAGCAGGTGAATGGGCTCCGCTCGCTCCCGATAGACGCCGTCGGCCGGGTCCGGGACCAGGCGCCGTCCCGGCCAGCCTTCCACCACGGCGGCATTGTCCTTGTAAGCGGACAGGACCCCGGCGGGGGCGCACTGGGTGGTGTTGCGGATCATGGCGAAGAGGGAGCGGTCCTGGGCCTCGCCGTCGATGACCCAGTCGGCGTTGAAGATCTTGTGCCGGCAGTGCTCCGAATTGGCCTGGGCGAACATCATCAGCTCTACGTCCGTGGGGTTGCGCCCCAGGGCGGTGAAGCTCTCGGTGAGGTAGTCGATCTCGTCGCCGGACAGGGCAAGCCCAAGGGCCGCATTGGCAGCGGCGAGGGCAGCACGCCCGCCGACCAGTACGTCCACCCGGGTCGCCGGCCGGGGCTCGGCACGCTCGAAGAGCCGGGCGGCCCCCGTCAGGTCGAACAGGGCGACCTGGGTCATGCGGTCGTGCAAGACCACCGCGGCCTTGGCGAGGGCGGCCGCGTCGAGACCGGCCTCCGCCTCCAGGTAGTAGGCTGTGCCGCGCTCCAGGCGGCGGATGGCGGTCAGGCCACAGTTATGGGCGATGTCCGTCGCCTTGGACGACCAGGGAGAGATGGTCCCAGGGCGCGGCACCACCAGGACCAGGCGCCCCTCCGGAGCATGAGCTGGGAGGCTCGGACCGTAGCGCAACAGCCGCTCCAGCACCGACAGCTTCTCTCCCGTCAGGCTCCCTTCGACGTCGGCGAAGTGCATGAGCTCCGCATAGAGCAGGAGATCCAGACCGGTGGCAGTCCGCAGGCGCTCCTGGAGCTTGTTCAGGCGGAAATCCGAGAAGGCGGGGGCGCCGCGGAGTGTCAGCATGAGGGGGTCCCAGGGCAGTGGAAGGCGCCGGGAATCATACCCGATGCAGGGCGGGCCGCGTTCCCGCACCCAGTCCACGGCTTGAGCTCTCTCGGTTTCTTGGCCAGCCGACCTGTGAACAGGCTGGCCTAGACCTGCGTCGGCCGCGACTCCCGCGCAGCCTTATCCGGAGTCCTGCGCAACCCGTCCCGAGCGCGGCGCTTCTGCACGTATTCCTTGGCCGCCGTGGTGGCCGTGAACAGTTCCAGGTGCTCCTGCTCCGCCGCGTCCACCGGTGCCATGGCGGCATCCGTGTAGACCCCGCTGGGCTCGGCCATGACCTGGGCGAGGATGCGCTTATAGCGCCGGTGCATTCCGTAGGCGCCGGCATACTTGGCGACAAACTCGACGGCCAGTTTCGGGTAGAAGACCAGCGGGTGCTCGATGGGGAGTCCAGGACGTCGGTCACGACGCCGCTTGATGCGGATGAGCCCGCCCTCCAAGGGGTGCATACCCTCGTAGACCATGGGGGCGTGAAAGGCGAACAGCTTGCCCATCATCTGCTTTGGGTCATAGCCCCAGGCGCGGGCGCGGCGCAGGACGGTGGCCACGTGCCCCGGGCTGTAATAGAGGTCCCAGGCCTCCCGGAAGATGCTCTGCCACTCCGCTGGAGTCATACGCGCATGGGCCGTGGTTACATGTTGGGTATCGTAGTTGTTCATGTCCGGATCCATGGGGATGCCGGACTCCACGAGGCGCTGATGGTCCTTGGAGCCAGGCAGCGGCGTCAGGATGAAGAATTCCAGGATATCCACCGGCAGCTCGCGCTGAATGATGGCGATATCGCGACGGATGGTCTCGGGGGTATCGTCCGGAAAGCCCAGGATGTAGCCCGCATAGGTGAGCACCCCGACGCCATGCCAGGCCTGGAGCATGGCACGGTAGTCGGTGATCTTGTTCTGACCCTTCTGGGCGGTCTTGAGGGAATCCGGGTTGATGCTTTCCATCCCAAGAAAGGCGCGGGTGACCCCAGCCTGACCCGCCTTCTCGATGAAGCGGGGGATGCGGTGGGACTGGGTATCCACCTGGATGACCAATTGGAGCGGTATCCCCTCCCCCCGCAGGGCAATGAGCCGGTCGAAGATCGGCTCCCACTGGGAATTGCGGGCGAAGTTGTCGTCCGTGATGAAGAAATTGCGTATCCCCAGGGCCGCGTTGGCGCGCACCAAACGTTCCACATCGTCGGGGCTGCGGTGGCGGGACTTGCGGCCCTGCACGTTGATGATGGTGCAAAAGCTGCAGAGGAAGGGACAGCCGCGCCCGGCGTCAAAGCTCGCCCGGCGCCCCATCGTGAGGCGCACCCGATCCGCGGGCAGGATCGGCGTCGGGGCACCGGTCATGTCCGGCAGGTCTGTCAAATAGTTGTAGAGCGGCTTGAGGCCATCCCCGACCAGATCCTGAAGGAGCCCCTCCAGACGCCCCTCCAACTCCCCAGCGAAGAGCGTGATGCCGAGGTCCAATGCCTGGCGCAGCTCAACAGGCATCTCTTTCAGCATCGCGAGACAACCGCTCACATGAAACCCGCCGATCACCACCGCCAACCCGGCAGCGCGGAACTCGCGGGCCAGGTCAAGCGCCCTGGGGAACTGGTTCGATTGAACCCCCACGAGCCCAACCAGGACCCGGCCCCCGTCTTTCCCGAGCTCCCGGATCAGACCCGCAGGGTCGATGTGGCTGTTGGTCTCGTCCAGGGCGCGTACCCGGATGTCCACCCCAGGGCCCAGCACCTGGCGCTCGGCGCAGTCCAGGGCGATGCCGTAGACCGCAGCCAGGCTGTTCGCCGGCAGGGAGGAGCGCCACCATTGGATGACATAGCCGTCGTCGTCGTAGTGGGACGGCTTGATCCACAGGACATGCACAAGGTTGGACGAAGCGGCATTGGTGGCCATGGCGGGACCTTTGACTGAGACGGCAGCTGACCCGTCAGGACGTTGAGAGGGCAGAGAATCGGGTGGGCCCTGGAGGCCCGGGTGCAAGCGCCCGAACACACTCAGCTGTTTGGGCCGCTGTGGATATCTTCCGGGGGACGAGCGGTCCGTCAGCATAGATGAAACAGACGCTACGTCAACGCCCTGTCGAACGACGTCCGGCAGGGCCGGCCTTAGCCCAGGCGGCCCGAGCGCAACCAGGGGGATGGCGGATCGCCGCGGGTGATTATTCGGCCAGGAACGGGGCGTAATAGCAGCGAGCCCGGTTGCCGCGCCTGCGGCTATTCCAGGAACACCGCGGCACGGGCGGCGCCGCCGTGGCCATCCACCACAGAGAGGGTCACGAACCCGGGCCCGACGGGGGACCAGCGGGCGGTGCGTGCGAAAGGCTCCTGCCCGACGGGCGCCCCATCCGCGAACCAGGTGAAGGGCGGCGTCCCGTTGCGAACCTTGAGGGCGACCTCCGCCCGGCTGCCGCCCGAGAGCCCGAGCTCAATGCGGGCTCCGTCCGGCGGGTAGGCGATCTCCGGTGCACCTGCCGCGGCCAACCCGGTCGCCGCGCGCCCCTCGACCCGCCGCAGGGGCGGCGGCAGCTGCGCGTTGCCGGCGATCAGCACGCCCGGAGGTGCCGGAGGCAGGGGGACGCTCGGGCCCAGGCGGGCGAAGACATCCACCAGGATGGGGGCAGCCGCCTCGATTCCGGCGAGCCCAGGGACGGGTGCGCCGTCTGGACGGCCGACCCAGATGCCGGCGACATGGCGCCCGTCGAATCCGATGGCCCAGGCGTCGCGGTACCCGTAGGAGGTCCCGGTCTTGAACGCCAGCGAACCGGGCGCGGCGTTGGCCGGCGGGGGGGCCCCGGCGAGCACCGACGCGACCGTCCAGGCAGCCCGTTCCTCCAGAACCCTCGCCTTCGGGCCAGACAAGTGGCCAAGCAGCGGGCCAGGTCCGAGGGTCTCGGTCAGCGCAACCGGCGTCCCGCCACGCGCGATGGCAGCAAACGTCTGAACCAGATCCCGCAGGGTAACCCCGACCCCGCCAAGCCCGATGGCGAGCCCGGGCGGCGACAGGTCCGGCAGCGCAGGGTTGGCCCCGGCGCGACGCAAGCGCGAGACCAGGCGGGCCGGGCCGACCGCGTCCAGGAGCTTGACCGCCGGCACGTTGAGGGAGAGTTGAAGGGCCCGGCGCACCGTTACCGTCCCCTGAAACTCGCGGTCGAAATTGGCCGGCACATAGCCCCCAAAGCCCGTGGGGCGGTCCTCGATCAGGCTCTCGGGGTGGGCGATGCCAGCCTCGAAGGCGAGCCCGTAGATCAGCGGCTTGAGGGTGGACCCAGGGGAGCGCAGGGCGCGGGTCATGTCGATGTAGCCATCACGGCGCTCATCGAAGAGCCCGGCGGAGCCGACGGAGGCCAGGACCTCGCCGCTGCCGTGATCGGCGACCAGAAGGGCGACGGACAGGTCCTGCCCGAGCGCCGCGGCCCGCTCGGCGGCGAGGCGCTCCAACCGAGCCTGCAGCGCGGCGTCGATGGTCAGGCGGATCTCAGCGGCACCCGGGTGGGCCCGCAGGGCGCGCTGCGCCAGGTGCGCGGCCAACAGAGGGAAGGGGCGGCGTTGCGTGGGGACGGGGCTGCGGAGGGCGGCCACCTCGGCGTCGGCGTCGATTACACCCGCCGACCTGGCCCTCGCCAGCACACGGTCGCGGGCCCGACGGGCGGCCTCCGGGTCCCGGTCCGGGCGTCGCGCCTCCGGGGCCTGGGGCAAAGCGACCAGCAAGGCCGCCTCTGCAGGCGTCAGTCGGCGAGGCTCCTTGCCCAGCCAGGCCAGAGAGGCAGCGCGGACACCCTCGATATTGCCGCCGTAGGGGGCCAGGGTCAGGTAGGCGGTGAGGATCTCCGCCTTGTCCGCCTGGCGCTCCAAGGCCAAGGCGTTGAGGATCTGATGGAGCTTGCCGCCCGGGTCCCGGGTCGCGCGCCCGTCCAACAGGCGGACCAGCTGCATGGTAATGGTCGAGCCCCCGGAGACGATGCGGCCGTTGGCGAGGAGTTGGACCCCGGCGCGCAGCAAGGCGCGGGGATCGACGCCCAGGTGCTGATGGAAGCGTCGGTCCTCGCAGGCCAGGAGCATGGCCAGGTAGGTCGGATCCAGATCGGACAGCACAATAGGCAGGCGCCAGCGCCCGTCCGCCACCGTAAAGGGGCGCAACAGGCGACCATTCCGGTCGAGGACCAGGGTGGAGGTCGGGGTGGACAGGTCGGCGGTCGGCACGCCCTCGACCAAGGTATCGAGGGCAAACCAGATGAGCAGCGGGCCGGCCGTCGGCCCAAGGGTCAGCAGGGCGGCGAGGAGGAGAATTCTGGGTTGGCTCGCTGTCACCCGATGACCGCCGTGTTGCATTCAAGCAGGAGCGATCGGATTGTAATGGATAAAAAGGAACCGCGACGGTAGGGTGTGTCTCTACCGTCGCGGCCCAACTGGCTTGCTGCCCAGAAAGCGTTACCGGATCAGCGTCCGGCGTCAGTTATGCTGAGGGCGTTTGCGCGAGTCATTTCCGACCGCGGATCCGATCGACGCCGTTGCGCGTCGCCAGGGCGATCAGGAAGCCGCCGCTGACCGCGGCGGAGAACAGGCCTGCAAAGGTCAATGCGTCGAAGCTCATGGTTTTCTCCCGGTTTAGTGCGCTAAATACAGTTGCAGATTCAGGCGGCTGCGGCGTCAGCCCCCTCTGCGTAACCGCAGGACAGGGTCGCCGGGCCGTCCCCCAACCCCCGTCCACCCTTTGTGGGGCGGTGGCTGGGGACCTCTGCCGACAGCTCGAAAACCCACTATGTTGTCAGAGTTTCGCCGTCGACAGGGGCTGGTGACGGTTGCCATTCTGCATGGGAGAGGTTTCGGAAGTATTTCGGTAAATGCTAATATTGTTACAGGTTGTAACGGCCCGGCGGGGGAAACAAGACCCCGCCGCGGCAATATCCCCTGCGGAGCAAAGATGCCCGAAGACCCGACCAGAATCGTCGTGGTGGACGATGACCCGGACCTGCGCGACCTCCTGATCGGGTACCTCGCCCGGGAAGGCTTCACAGTCACCGGGGCGGAGAGCGGGCGCGACATGGACGCGGTCCTCGCGCAGACGGGGGGCGACCTGATCCTGCTGGACCTGATGCTCCCTGGCGAAGATGGGCTGTCCATCGCCAGGCGCCTGCGGCAGACGAGCCACATCCCCATCATCATGCTGTCCGCCCGCGGCGACGACGTGGACCGCATCGTCGGACTGGAGGTCGGCGCCGACGACTATGTCGCCAAGCCCTTCAACCCGAGGGAGCTGTTGGCCCGCATTCGCGCCGTTCTGCGCCGCCAGGAGCCGGGCGCAGCGCGGGCCGCGAGCGCCGAGGAGGAATCGGGTGACAAGGACACCTTCGACTTTGGTCCCTTCCATCTGGATATGCGCACCCGCGACCTGCTCAAGGAGGGCCAGCTCGTATCCCTGACTGGAGGCGAGATCGACCTGCTCGGCGCACTGGCTGCACACCCCAACCGGGTCCTGGACCGCGACCACCTCCTGGATCTGCTCAAGGGTTACGAGCGTTCCCCCTTCGACCGCAGCATTGACGTGCAAGTCGCACGTCTACGGGCCAAGATCGAGCCCGACACCAAGCACCCGATCTATATCCGCACCGTATGGGGCAAGGGCTACATGTTCACCCCCAGGGGGGAGTCCTGAGGATGGAGCACCGACGCTGAAGCGCTTGAAGCACCTGTGGCCCCTGTCGCTCTTCGCCCGGGCGGTGATTACCCTTGTCTTCACCTTCGGCATCTTCGCCCTGGCGACCTCTTTCGCGATCGTTCATTACGCACTCTATCCAGTCTCATCCCGCTCGGCGGCGGACTTGGCGGCCATGATGGTGTTGAGCTCGCGCACCCTGGTCCAGTTGCCGCCGCCAATGCGAGCGGAGTTCAAGGCCAAGCTCGACAGCGAGTACGGGCTCTACCTCTTGGACGACGACACCGCCCCACCTGCCCTGGAGTATTACTTTTTCCCATATGTTGAACGTCTGGAGGAGGCGCTACGCGAGCGCACCGGGCAGCCGGTGCGCGTGCAAAGCAATCTTGTGGACGACCAGCGTTGGTTTTGGGCGGATCTGGACGCCGGCCCCCGGGCAGTCTGGGTCGGCTTCCCGAGGGACCGCATCCAGACCCGCCCACTGGAAGCGGTAGTGATGATTCTGGGAGTGGCCGCCCTGCTGGTAGTCCTAACCGCCGCGGTGCTCGCACGCCGGGTCACTGCCCCCCTGACCCGACTGTCCCTTGCCGCAGAGCAGTTGGCCAAGGGCAGCTACCCCAACCCCCTCCCGGAGCAGGGGCCGCGCGAGCTGGCCAGCCTGGCGCGACAGTTCAACACCATGAACCGACAGGTGCGCGAGCTTCTGGCCAACCGCACACTCCTGCTCGCCGGCATTTCCCACGACCTCCGAACCCCCCTGACACGCCTGCGGCTGGGCCTGGAGATGCTGCCGAGCAAGACGGACCAGGCCCTGGTCGAGCGAATGGCGCGCGACATCGACGACATGAACGGCCTCATCACGCAATCCGTGGAGCTCGGCAAGACGCTTGGAGCCGAAAAGCGCAGCCGGGTGGAGCTAACAGCCCTGCTCACAGACCTCGCCGGCGGGCAACCGCGCATCGTCGTCCAGTCCCGCGGCCCCTGCATCCACCAGGTCCAACCCCTTGCCCTGCGTAGAATTGTCGGCAACCTCGTCGACAATGCCCTTCGCTACAGCCCGGGACAGGTCACCCTGCGAGTGGACTGCCGCGAGCAGCCACCGGTGATCTTTGTCCTCGACCGCGGCCCCGGCATCCCTGAGGCGGAGCGCGAGGCCGTCTTCCGCCCCTTCTACCGCCTGGAGCACTCGCGCAATCGCCAGACCGGGGGCAGCGGGCTCGGGCTCGCCGTGGCCAGGCAGCTCGCGATCGCTAACGACATGGAAATCCAGCTTTGGGAGCGGCCCGGGGGCGGGACCATCGCCGGTGTTCGCCTGCCACCGGACGAGGAGCCCGGCGAGGACTAGATGCGCGCTTTCGCCAGCGCGCCCCGCGTACCCGCGGCCCTTGGTCGGTAACCGCGCCGCTCCTCCGGTTGACGCGGCCCGCGGGGGTGCTAAATTCCGCACGGACTCGATCACAATCAAAACGACCCGCCTGTGGAGCATCGCCGCGGCACCCGGCCGATGTCCCCGCCCCCGCAGGCTCACTACTGCACGACCTACCATCGGAGCGAACCCCGAATGCTGCAAGCCGGCGACAAGGCACCCCTCTTCTCTCTCCCCGACGCCGACCTGGAGCGCGTCAACCTGCCCGACCAGATCGGGCGCAACCATCTTGTCCTCTATTTCTATCCCAAGGACGACACCCCCGGCTGCACCATGGAGGCCCTGGAATTTACCGATCTGCAACAGGAGTTTGCGGATCTGGATGCCGAGGTGATGGGTATCAGCCGCGACAACTGCGTCAGCCACGGCGCCTTCCGCGACAAGTACGGGCTGAGCGTCCGCCTGCTGGCGGACACCGAGGGAGAGGCCTGCGAGGCCTATGACGTCTGGCGCGAGAAGGAGGCCCACGGGGAGCGGCGCATGGGCATCGTCCGCTCGACCTTTATCATCGACAAGCAGGGGATCGTGCGTCATGCCCTCTACGACGTAAGACCCAAGGGGCACGCGGAACAGATTCTTGCGCTGGTGCGGGGGCTCTAACGGCGCTGGACCTGGACAGTCACACCGCCGCCAGGGGCGCCGCCCGGGGTCCCTGCAGCGGCCTGTCCGGCAGCATGCCTCGCCCGCGCCGGCCGGACGCATCCTGGAGTCAGCCGCCGGGCGTTTTGGGGGACAGCCGTCCGTCACTCTCCGTTGCCTTCCCCCACCCGAGCCGCACCATGAGAGCCTGCCAGGCCGCGTCTGGCGTGGCTTCGAAACGAAGCGGCACCGCCGTGAATGGGTGGTCGAAAGCCAGCGACACCGCATGCAGGAGCAGTCGATCACAGCCGTAGTGCTCGCGAAAGAGGCGGTTGTGGCGTCCCTCGCCGTGGGTGGTATCGCCCACGATGGGGTGGAAGACGTGGTGAAAATGGCGGCGGATCTGATGGGTGCGGCCCGTCTGGGGCCAGACGGCCACTAAGCTGTAGCGGCTCACCGGATAGCGCCCGATAGCGTGGGGCAGCTCGACCTGGGCGAGGGTGCGGTAGGTAGTCAGGGCCGGGCGCAGCGGCAGATTCGGGGCATCCCGAAGCGGATAGTCGATGATCCCATGAGGGGCCTCAGGCGTGCCCAGGTAGCCGCGAACCACGGCCAGGTAGCCCTTTTCGACGCGGCGGGATTCGAACAACCGCGATAGCCGACGCCCCGCCTCCGGCGTCAGACCGAAGGCGACGACACCCGATGTGGGCCTGTCGAGGCGATGGACGGCATAGACGTGCCGTCCCAGGGTATCACGGAGGCGCTGGAGCAGGGCATCATGCTCGTCGGCGGCCAGTCGGGTCCGATGCACCAGGAGTCCCGCCGGCTTATCGACGGCCACCAGGTGCTCGTCCTGATAGAGAATGCGGACCGGCGGGCGCGCGGTGCAGGGCATGGGTGCCATAGCATCCTATGCTACGGGGCTTCCGGCTGACGGCGAATGGCCACTGTCTGCCCGCCTGGGGCACGCCCACCGCCCTTCCCATTTTCAAGACCGCCCGCTATGGTGTCTCGTCCCTCCAACGCGGTGGCCCCTGGCGTGAAACTGCGCAGCCTCATCCTTCTGGTCCTGTTGGTCTTCGCCCTCGCGCCGCTGCTGTTGGCGGTGATGATCAACCTACCCCTGGTGCTGGACCGCACCGCACTCTTCTACCAGAAGGCCTACCTCCAGAATCTGCGGGCCGATTTCCGCGACCTCGACCAGCACTTGGCGAGCCGCAACGAGATGATCCGCCTCCTCGCCAAGCTCCCGGAACCTGGGCTGATCCTGGGCGCCGCGGGCAACGAGGACGAGACGGACCTGGCGCGCGCGCGCTATACGGCCTGGATCAATCAGATCCTGGGCGACCAGCGCGACATCGTCCAGATCCTGTTCCTCGGCCCCGACGGCGGCGAGCGCTTCTGGCTGACGCGTGACCCGCAGTCCGGGAGTTGGTCGCCAAGCACCAGCCCGCCTCAACCCCCGAGCGCCAAGTTCGTCGAGGCGGGGTTGGGTCTGCAGCCGGGCGCCGTGCTGGTCAGTCGCATCCGCGTAGACACCAGTGCAAGCAGCACTAGCCCACGCCAGCTCATGACCCTGAACCTGATCAGCGTCATCGGCGGCGAGGCCGCCGCTGTAGGCGGGACCAACCCCATCCAACCAGCCCCCAGGCCCGTTCCAAGCGGGCGCGGTGGCAGCGCGCCCCCTGCCCTGGGCGCCGTGGTCATCACCATCGACGTGGGCGGCCTGGCCCAATTCTACCGCGACACCCTATGGGTCAACGCCAACGGAAGCTACTTGCGCCCGGGCCAGGCCGTGGGTGGAGAACCGCGGGTCTTCCAAGATTTCCCCGGTTTGGCGGAGATCTTCGCCGAGGGCAAGCTGGCACTGTGGAAGGGCCGGCACGGGGAGGAGATGCTTTGGGTGCCCATGTTCCTGACCGAGGAGGAGGTGCCGCTCTGGGTTGGCCGCCCGGTGGACCCGTCGCCCATCGCCAACTTCCGCAATGCACTCATGGCGCGCGTCTTGAGTATCGTCCTGCTGCTCGTTCTGGTGGTCCTGCTCCTGGCCCGCTGGAGCGCCAAACGAGTGGAGCGCTTCGGTCAGGAACTGACCGGGGGCATCGGCCGCGTCCTGCGCGAGGGGCGGGCAATCCGTTTCCGCTGGAAGGGACCGCGGGAGGTCCGCGAGCTGGCGGACAGCCTGACCGCCCTGTCCGAGACCCACGCCGAGTTCCTCCGCACCGCGCGCGAGCACACCCAGGAGCTAGAGCAGTCCAACCGCTACAAGTCGGAGTTCCTGGCCAACGTCAGCCACGAATTGCGTACCCCGCTCAACTCCATCCTCTTGCTCTCCAAGATGCTCGCCGACGATCAGGCCGGACTCAATCCGCAGCACCGGCGGCAGGCCCAGGTCATCAACGAAGCAGGGCGTGACCTGCGCGCCATGATTGACAACATCCTGGACATCTCCCGTATCGAGGCCGGGCAGATTGCGGTGAGCCTGGAGTGGTTCGAGCTCAGACCTGTGCTTCAGGAGCTGATCGGCCTGTTGGGACCCCTGTTCACAGACAAGGGCCTGAGCCTGCGCCTGGAGGTCTCGCCCGGCGCGCCCGAGCGGGTCTACAGTGACCGTGACAAGCTCCGGCAGATCATCAAGAACTTCCTCTCCAACGCCGTCAAGTTCACGGACCACGGCGGGGTAACCCTACTTCTGCTGGGGAGCGGCGACGACGCCCGTGTCGGCATTGCCGTCACGGACACGGGCATCGGTATACCCAAGGACAAGCAGGGAATCATCTTCGAGGCATTCCAGCAGGCCGACGGTTCCACGCGCCGGCGCTATGGCGGCACGGGACTGGGGCTCTCCATCAGCCGCGAGCTCGCCAAGCTGCTGGGCGGAAACATCGAGGTACAGAGCGACGAGGGGCAGGGGTCGCGCTTCACCCTGTGGCTTCCCGTGGAAATGGACCCCAGCCACCTAGACGCAGGCCGGGTAATCCGCGAGCCGGCAACCCCTAGGGCAGACCAGACCCAACCGGACGACTCCCCGCAGGCCATAACCCCGCTGCCTGACTCGGCACAGTGCTTCCAGGGGCATTGGGCCTTGTTGGTTGAGCGCGACGTGCAAGCGCTGGTCGCCATGACGGCCTTGCTTGAGGGGCTGGGGGTACGAGTACGTACCGCCGTCGACCTGGGTGAGGCACTGGAGACCCTCCAGGAGGAAGGACCCTGCGGCGTGGTCCTGCTGGCAACCCTAGTGTCCGCACGGGATACCTGTGATACGATTCAAGCTCTTGGCAGTGACCAGCGGTACCGCCAGATCCCCATCGTGGTCATGGGTGGGGCGGTGGACCAGATGCAGCTCGAGCAGTGCGGAGCACCGGCCCCGTTGCACTTTCTGAAAAAGCCGGTCGCCCGGGCGCAGCTTCAGGCCCTGCTGGAGACGCTTCTGGAAGCAATGTCCGGGGAGAAACCGCAGAATACGGCATGAATCGCTATCGTGGATTCACACTGCTGATCGTCGATGACCACGCGCACAACCTATTCAGCCTGCGCAGCCTGATCGAAAAGCACATGGACGTCGCCGTGCTGGAGGCCGACTCCGGGCAGGCGGCCATCGACATCACCCTCAGCCGATCTGACATCGACATCATCATCCTCGATGTTCAGATGCCGGAGATGGACGGTTTCCAAACCGCCTCCCTGCTCAAGCTGCGCAAGCGCAGCCGCGACATCCCCATCATCTTTCTGACCGCCGCCTTCAAGTCCGAGGAGTTCCAGCACCGCGGCTATGCCGTCGGAGCTGTCGACTACCTGCTCAAACCCATCGACGACAATCTACTCATCAACAAGATCAGCACCTACTTCCGGCTGATCGAGAAGGAGCGCGCCCTCAATGTCGTGCTGGAACAGCGGGTAGCGGAGCGCACGGCGGAGTTGGAGCTGGCGAGGCAGCACCTGGCCAACATCCTCAACTACATGGGCGAGGCACTGCTGGTCCTCTCCCCCAAGGGCGAGATCACGACTGTCAACCCCAAAGCCCTGCGCATGCTCGGCTACAGCGAACAGGACCTGATCGGGATGTCCATCGGCGATGTCTTCGAGGAGGAAGGCGACGAGCAGGCCGGGGCCTTCATGGGCACCTGGTTGGAGGCCCTGATCCGCACCGGTGCCCTGAGTAAGATCGAGGCCCGATTCATCGCCCGCGATGGGCGCCGTGTCCCGATCCTGTTCTCCCGCACCGCGGTCAAGGACAGCGAGGGACATATCACCGACATTATCTGCATCGCCAAAGACATGACCGGGTACGTCCGCGCTGACGAGACACAACCTGACGAGTCCGACGCAGACCCAGTAGTTAGGCAGGACCTATGAGCGAACCAACACAGCCCCAGATCCCAGACGAGGAAGACACGGCCCTCACCGCCAACGCCCTCAAGGCCATGGCCCACCCGCTGCGCTGGAAAATCCTCTGCGCCCTGGGGGAGAGCGAACTCTCGGTGGGCGAGATCGTGGACCGCACCGGGACCTCCCAGAGCAACATCTCCCAGCACCTCGAGCAGTTGCGCAACAAGAACATCGTGGTCGCCCGCAAAGAGGCCAACCGCATCTATTACCGCATCCGCAACAATCAGTTGCTGGACCTCATCGGCATCATGCGCGACGTCCTCTGCCCCGCGAATCTGGACGACCGCTACCCGCGCTGAGGCCTGGCCGCCCGCCGCTTGGGGCAGCCCCGCGGGCGGCTGGGGCGCCCCGCCAACTCCCCCCGCCTTCCTCGGAGCCCCCGCCGGTGCCGTGGGCCGGCGGCACAGCGTTTCGCCGCCTCGGCCTGCGGTCGCTTTCGGTGCGTTTTCGGGAAGGGATGCGTCCTAGCGGGCTGAATCCGACTCGGGTCGGCACGGCGCCAAGGGGTCAGTGTCGTCCCGACCTGGACGCCTGGTGCGCAGGCATTGAAGTCCCGCCGCTCATGGGTCGGAGCATCCCCGCCGAAGCAACCCCAATACTCAAGTGTCCCCGAAACCCACCGCTGCCCTATCGGGTGTGCCTTCCCGAGGCAGACCGACACCTCTTGCTTGGGCCTTGACCACAAAAAGCAGGGCCCCGCCCGTCCCCGTCCGCGGGGGACCGTCAAATCGGGCCGCGGCGCCGGGACCGTCGAGGGGTGCGGCACTATGCCGCAGCGCAGAACCGCCGCGATCACTTCGTTACAACCCATTGACTAAATGGATTTTACTCTTGTTTGAACTCGTTTCCACTCAATAGCGTTCAGTCGTTGGGAGCTTACCGCCCGGCAACCGATTGGGTATAAACGCTGCGCCGGACAACCTTGCCGCCTTATCAATCGGAGCCTGGACGATGAGGACAATCGAGTGGGGGTGCGCCTCTGGGCCAGGTTTTAGCCACCAACCGAGATCGAGGAAAGCCAACCATGTGTGATCAAAATGACCACGGACGCCGCGACGTCCTCAAGCTACTCGGCGCCCTGGGTGTCGCCGGCATCGTGGGGACAGCAGCAGCTGCCGAGCCGGCCCCCATTGGCGCCCTGATTCCGGGCAAGGGCTGGGTCCCCGCCAGCGGCACCGCCTGCGCCGGGGATGGCACCCCGCTGCAGTTCATGCCCAGGACGCCGCCCGATGCCAATCCGCTTCAGGACGAAATGGCAAAGTATCCCAAGTGCCCCTATTGCGGTATGGACCGCATCGAGTGGCAGCACAGCCGCCACCTCGTCCAATTCGACGACGACCTGGTGGACGGCACCTGCTCCATCCACTGCCTGGCCATCAGCCTGTCGCTGAACCTCGACCGCGGCCCCAAGGCCATCTATGCAGCTGACTTCGGCTCGGCGGACAAGGTGAAGCCGCTGATTCCGGTCGAGAAGGCCGTCTATCTCATCGGCAGTGACCTCAAGGGCACCATGACCACCACCAGCAAGATGGCCTTTGGGGACGACGGCGGCGGCAAGAGCGGCGGAAACCGCGCACGGGGGTACCACCGGGGGCTTCGAGGACGCCCTGCGGCACGCGTACCTGGACATGGCCAAGGACACCCTGATCATCCGTAAGAACCGCGCCGAGCGGCGCAAGCGGGCGGTTCCGAAGACTTGAGTCTGAACTCCCGGTGGGACGGTATCGACGACGCCGAGCCCGGCGCCGTCGAGTCCAAGCGCGGCGTCAGGCGCGGCGCATCAGCCGCAATCCGGGTCGCCGTGCATGGGGTGCGACACTATGCCGCAGTCGCTTCTCGGCAAAGGGAACCGCAATCAATGCATTGATAATACGGATATTTTGTGACGGACGTCACGCGACGCCCCGGAACCAAGCGGAAACGATGTCTGGTTGCCGCGGGTGCGCTTCGCTATAACGGGCCCCAGCGTACGCGGAGAGAACAGCCAAAGCACAAGGGCTGCCCCGGCGTCCGGCGACGGGTGGATTGGTTACTGAGGGCGACTCCAATGAGTATCAACAACGAGATTGCATCGACATCGAAGGGCGTTCCTGCCGGGGCACTGCTGGTCGGCACCGGCTTGGCGCTCGCGTCGCTGATCCTGGTGCCTGCCCTCGCCGTGCGTGTCGGCCTGGACGCCAGTGTCGCCGGCGCCCTGCGCATTGCGCTCATGAAGGCGTCCCACCGTTATGGCGGCCGATCCGACGGGTCCGGCGAATCCGGGGCCGTCCAGGTCAGTTGCCACTAGAGGGCCTCCGGTCCTCAGCATGGGCCCCGCCGGGTCATCCCGGCCCCGGCGAACGGCTGAGGGCTCGGCGGTATATGACCGCACAGCACCCCCGCGCGCTAGTCCATGCGCCTCGGCTTTAAGGCCCTTTCGCGGGGCGAGCGGGTCCTGTTGGTCGGGCTCACGTTGTCTCTGCTTTTCCTGGCTACCTTCATCCACGCACGGCTCGCGACTGGCCGAGCCGAGCACAGGGTCGCGGCGAACCGGGCGCTGGCTTCCCGCCTGACCCTGACGGACCTCGCCCTGTTCACCGAGGCACGCTACACGCGGCACCCGTCCCAGGCCGACCTGCATGCGGCCTTCCAGGACCATCCGGGCGCCCTCGAGCACTTCCCGACCGGCTCCCTGGTCGGTCCGCCGCCAAATCGAGCTCCGTATGCCGACTAATCCGTGGCTCCAGAGGCAGGGGTACCTCGTTGACTTCACCGTCGGGGCCCTGGCTAGGCGCAAGGGGCGCAACCTTGCACTGATTGCCGTCTATGCCCTGATCGTCTTCGTGCTGGCGTCGGTGCTCTTGTTCAGCCAGTCGCTCCGCCACGAGGCCGCGATGCTGCTTTCCGGCGCCCCCGAAATCACCGTCCAGCGCCTGATTGCCGGGCGCCAGGACCTGGTGCCCGCCGCTTACCTGAATCGGATTGCCGGGGTCCGCGGGGTGACGGAGGTACGCGGCCGCCTCTGGGGCTACTACTACGACCCCGTGGTGGCCGCCAACTACACGCTGCTGGTGCCGCCGGACGACGCACCTCCCGCGGGCAAGATCCGCGTGGGCGCCACCCTTGCAAGCACTCGGGGGCTCGGCGTCGGAGACGTCCTGGCGCTCCGAGGCCACGATGGCCAGCCTTACGCATTCACCGTCGACGGCATCCTGTCCCCCGAGTCGGCGCTCCTGACGGCGGACCTGATGGTGGTCGACGAGCAGGATTTTCGCGCCTTTTTCGGCATACCCGCCGGCCTCTACACGGACCTGGTCCTGAACGTGCCCAATCCGCGCGAGGTCACCAAGGTTGCCGAAAAGGTGCTGCGCGCCCTCCCCGACACCCGCCCGATCGTCCGCGATGAGATCCTGCGGACCTACGCCGCACTGTTCGACTGGCGCGAGGGCATGGTCATGGTCCTGCTGTCCGGTGCCATTCTGGCGTTCATCATCTTTGCCTGGGACAAGGCCTCCGGCCTCTCGGCGGAAGAGCGCCGGGAGATTGGGGTGCTGAAGGCGATCGGTTGGGAGACCTCCGACGTCATGGCAATGAAGCTCTGGGAGGGACTGCTGATATCGGTGTTCGCCTTTCTGCTGGGCTATCTGGCCGCCTATCTGCACGTGTTCGGCTTCGCCGCGTCGCTGTTCGGACCCGTCCTGAAGGGGTGGTCCGTGCTGTATCCTGACTTCGAGCTCAGCCCCCACGTCGATGCCTTTCAGGTGTTCACCTTGTTTTTCCTTAGCGTCTTCCCTTATACACTGGCGACCGTCGTCCCGGTCTGGCGGGCCGCCGTCGCCGACCCGGACGCGGTGATGCGACAATGAGCAGACAAGCCTGGCTCCGTGAACCTGGGTGCCCGAGCGCGGAGGACGTCGTGATCGAGCTGGTCGACGTGCGCAAGGCATTACAACCAGGGCCAGCACAACGAGCTGTGGGCCGTGCGCGGCATCACGCTCAACCTGGAGGCGAACTGCGCCACCGTGCTGCGCGGTCCGAGCGGCTCGGGCAAGACGACCCTGATGACCCTGATCGGATGCCTGGCGCGGCCCACCTCGGGACGGGTGCGCCTGCGGGGGCGGGACGTCTCCGGCATGACCGAGCGCTTCCTGACCGGACTGCGGCGCCAGACCTTCGGCTTCGTGTTCCAGCAGTTCAACCTGGTGCGGGGACTCACGGTCGAGGAGAACGTGATGCTTCCGGCCTACCCGCTTGGGTGTCCCGCGCCCTGAGCTGCTGCGGCGCGCGCGTTTCCTGTTGGAGTCGCTGGATCTGGGAGCGCACGCGACATGCGAAGGCGGAATGGCTGTCGGGGGGCCAGGCCCAGCGTGCGGCCATCGCCCGGGCCCTGGTCAACGACCCGGATGTGATCCTCGCCGACGAGCCGACCGCCAACCTGGACACCGAGCTGTCGCAGCGTTTCCTGGACATCGCTCGAGACCTTAAGCGGCAAGGCAAGACGCTGATCATGACCAGCCACGACCCCCTGGTCTATCAGGCACCCGAGGTGGATCGGGTGATCAGCCTGCGCGACGGACACCTGGCCTGACCTTGGTCGTCAACCCCGCCATCGTCGCCCTCGTCATCGCCGTCCTGGCGAGCAGCCTCCTGCTTGCCTATTCCGCGGGTTTCGGGTGGCACCTGGTCAGGCATTGGGACCTGTCCAGCGGGAGCGAGCTCCAGCTCAACCTGGAGCGCCACACCTACCTGATCTCGACCCTCGTGGCCCTGGTGTTGGCGACGGAGGGGGCATCCCTGCTCCTCTTCGTCTACAACGCGGACCGCATCGCGCCCCTGTTCGTCGGCGCCATGTGTGCGGTGGGAACCCTGAACACCTCTGCCTTCGGCTTTCCGGCCCTGTTGGTCAAGATCCTGGTCTTCTTCGCGGCGTCCAGCTGGCTCATCCTGCATCACCTCGACACCCGCGGTTACGATTACCCCCTGACCCGTCTCAAATTCCTGCTGCTGCTCGCCATCGCGCCGCTGGTCCTGATCGAGGCCTACCTCCAGATCCGGTTCTTTCTGGCGCTGGACACGGACGTGATCACCTCCTGTTGCGGAAGCCTGTTCGGCACCAGCCGGGAGGCACTCGGCTCCGAGCTCGCCGGCCTGCCGCCGGCCTTGGCGATGACCCTGTTTCTACGGCGTGCTCGCCGTGACCCTGGCCATGGGGCTGGCAGCCCGCCGCTGGCCCTGCGGCGGGGTACGCCTACGCCCTACTCTCGGCCCTGTCGTTTGCCGTCTCCCTGGCGGCCATCGTCTCGTTCATCTCGCTCTATGTGTACGAGCACCCCCACCACCATTGCCCCTTCTGTCTGCTCAAGGCCGAATACGGCTACCAGGGCTACCTGCTCTACGGGCCGTTGTTCCTGGCGAACGGCGCTCGGGATCGGGAGCGGCGTGGTGCGCCTGTTCGCCGGGGTGCCTAGCTTGCGCGATCCGGTCCCGCCGCTGGCGCTCCGACTCACCAATGTCTCCCTCGGCATGTTCTTTTTTCTCGTCTTGTGGACCTGTATCCTCACGGTACAGTCGGCCCTGGTGCTCTTGGGCAACGAAGGAGTCTGAGTGATCGAACCTGCGCTAATGACGATTGCGAAAGGTCGGGCGGGCATGCTTGCCGCGCTGGCAACCCTGCTCGCTTTGGCGGGCTGTGGTCCTCAGCCAAGTGAGCCCAAGTCAGGGGATCAGGCCCCCGGGTTCCAGGTCGAGCGCCTGGACGGTAGCCGGACAAGCTTCCCGGAGGACTACCGCGGGCGCGTCGTCGCCCTGCGTTTCTGGGCCGACTGGTGCCCCTTTTGCAAGGACGAGATGCGCGCCATCGAAACCGTCTACCAGCGCGAGCGCGATGCCGGGTTGGTCATCTTGGCCATGAATGTCGGACAATCGCCCGAGGTGGTCGAGCGCTTTGTGCGTAGCCTCGACATCTCCTACGAAGTCGCCCTGGACCAAGACGCCGAGGTGTCGCGCCGCTACGGGGTGGTCGGCCTGCCCCTGACCTATTTCGTCGACCGCCAGGGCAAGGTGCGCAACAAGATCCTGGGTGAGGCGAGCCCCGAGGCGTTCGCGAAACTCGCCGGGCCCTTGCTGCGGGAGCCGGCGCCGTGAGCGAGGGCGCCGGAGGGACTGAGGCCCCGCAGCCTTGCGACCTATGCGGCCTGCCCGATCGAAGGGGCGCCCTGGGTCCTCGATACACCCATCGAGAAGAGTACGCCTTCTGCTGCGACGGCTGCCTCGGCATATTCCAGATGCTTCACGATATCGATGCCGCATCGCCCCGGCGCCTGCGCGCTTCCAGAGCGCTGAGCACGGCCTGCAGGGTGTCCTGACCACAACGACGAGGAATGCTGCCATGGCACACGACCACTCGCATCACGCCGCCGGACCTCATGGCGGACAAGGCCTCGGCCCCCACCTGGCGACCGGGGCCATGATCGTCGCGTCCAGCGCCCCGGGTCGAGGTGCGCTGGGCCGGCTGTTTACCCATCCGCTGATCATGTTCGCCCTGGGAGCCACCGCCGGTTACTTCGCCTACAAGTACCGTAAGGAGATCGTCGACGCAGCCATGCGCGCCTCCGAAATGGGCAAGGACTACATGCTGAACACGCGCGAAACCCTGGAGGACCTGATGGAAGAGGCCAAGGAACGTGCGGAGGGCGGCCCGACGGGGCCAGGCCCGGTGTGAGCGTTTGGCGCTCACGGACGTCGTCCCAGTCCGGCGAGTCGGTGACCCCATGATGACCAACAGCAGTCTCACGCGGCAGGTGGTCCTGCGGCACCGCGCCGAGGGCTACCTGCGCTTTGATCTCCCGCCCGGATTGTCTGTCGGGGCCGCCTCTGCGCCGATTCGACAGGAGCTGGAAGCGCTGGACGGCGTTTATCGGGTGACCTTCCACCCGGCCTACAACAAGCTCGCCATCCGCTTCCACGCGCCCGCCTGCGATCTGCCCCGCGTCGCCCGTGCCCTGTCCCGGGGGCTGGCCAAAGCGGCGGACGAGGGCCTGGTGCCCGCCTGCGAGCATTGTGCAGCACGCCAGGCCGAAGGGGCCCCGCCCGCCGGCCTCAAGGCCCGACTCATGAAGCTGCAGCCTGTGCGTTGGGTAAATGACAAGGTCCAGGAGATGCGCCGGACAACCACGGCCTTGCAGCAGCTCTCGCTGGCCCGGTTCAAGAAGGTGCCCGCCGTCCTGCAGGATCCTGGCAAGGCGTTCCACGAGTTTCTGACCGACGTCATGGTCCTGTACCTGATCCGGGTCCATTGGGACCGCATCACGCAGCAATGGCTGCAGGGCACCGATCCGCTTCCGGTACGAATGGCTCGCGGTGTTCTATCTGACCTACTTGATGGTCCGGGCCCGGCAGCGCGGGCGGTGAACCGATGGACGCAGCGACGGGGAACGCCTTCACGGACTTGCGGAGTGGTCATTACCGCGTGGTTCACGCCTTGCGACGCCGGCTGCGGGTCTATAGCCCCGTCGTCCTGAAGGACCGGGAACGGGCCTACCTGCTGGAGATCCTGCTCACCAAGCACCCGAGCATCGCACGGGTGCGCGCGGTACCCGCCCTCGGGTCCGTGGCGATCCACTTCGACCCGGCCCGCATGCCGGCCAGATCTCTGCTGGTTCTGCTGGACCGGGTGCTCGGCAACCTGGCCCCGAGACCGGGCGCCGCGACCAAACGGGCTGAGGAAGAGGCCGGCCCAGCGGTCGCCAACGAAACTTGCCCGACGGGGTACTGTCCGGCGGTGCCCCGTCGCCTCGCCCACATGGCCATCGAGGGCATGACCTGCGCCTCCTGTGCCCTGCTGATCCAGATGGATCTGGAGCGCGACCCGCGGGTGTCGGAGGCGTCGGTCAGCTTCGGGTCCGGCTCCGCGATCGTACGCGGCAGCTTGTCCCAGGACGAGATTGCGCTGCGCGTCACGCGCCTGGGCTACCGTGCGAGCCCCTTGGACAACCTGTCCCAACGCCAACTGCTCATCGCCGCAGAACGGGAGCGGGTGCGCAAGGCCGGGCAACGGGCGTTGGTCGCCGGCCTGCTCACCATCCCGGTCATGACCCTGGGCATGGCCATGCACCGCTCCCGGTTGCTGCGGCTGCTGGAGTGGGCCCTGGCCACACCCGTGGTCTTCTGGGCCGGCTGGCCCTTCTTCGACAAGGCTTGGCGGCTGGCCCGCCAGCGCGCCTCGAACATGGATACCCTAATCGCGCTGGGAGCGGGCTCGGCCTACGCCTACAGCGTCACGACCCTCTGGTGGCGCAGCCGCCACGTCTATTTCGAGGCGGCCGCCGGGATCGTGAGTTTCGTGCTGCTCGGCCGTTACCTGGAGGAGCGGGCCAAGGGCAAAGCCAGCGAGGCCATCCGCCGCCTGGTCGAGCTCCAGCCGCAGACGGCGACACTGTTGGACGAGAGCGGGGAGCGGGACGTCCCCGTGGATGCGCTGCGGCTCGGCGACCTCCTGCTGGTACGGCCCGGCGACCGCATCCCCACCGATGGGCTCGTGACCGGCGGGACCTCCGACCTGGACGAATCCATGGTGACCGGGGAGAGCATGCCGGTGACCAAGGCCGCGGGCGATCGTGTCGTCGGCGGCTGCGTAAACGGCTTCGGACTGCTGCGGGTGCAGGTGACCGCCCTGGGGCAGGACACGGTCCTCGCCGGCATCGTGCGCATGGTCGACGAGGCCCAGGCCGGGAAGCTGCCGATCCAGAAGCTGGTGGACCGGGTCTCGGCGGTGTTCGTGCCCGGGGTCATGGCCCTGGCCGGGCTCACCTTCCTTGGCTGGATCGGGCGCGGTGTGCGTCTGAGTGCCGCCATGTCGAACGCCATCGCCGTCCTGTTGATCGCCTGCCCCTGTTCTTTGGGGCTGGCGACCCCGACGGCCATCATGGTCGCGACCGGTCGCGCCGCCCGCAACGGGATCTATGTCCGCGATGGCGAGGCCCTCGAACTGGCCGCCCGGCTCGACGTCGTCGTATTCGACAAGACCGGCACCCTTACCGAAGGCCGCCCTCGGGTGACCGATCTGGTCAACGGCTCCATGCATCCGGACGACTTCCTGCGCGAACTTGCCCTCGCCGTCGAGTCGGGCTCCGAGCACTTCCTTGGCCGTGCGATTGCCGCCGATACGCGGGAGCGGGGGTTAATTGCCGCGGAAGCGGATCGGTTCCAGGCCCACCCCGGCCGCGGCGTGCAAGGGCGGGTGGGCGGGCAACGGGTCCTGCTGGGCAACCGGGATTACCTGGAGGAACACGGGGCGCCGACGCATCGACTGGCCGAGCAAGCCGGGCGCCTCGCCGCTCAGGGCAAGACCCCGGTATTCATGGCCCTAGACACGACCGCGGTGGCCCTGTTCGGCGTGGCGGACAGGCCCCGACGGGGCGCCCGCGCGGCGGTAGAGCGCCTGCACCAGTTGGGCGTGCGTACCCTCTTGGTGACAGGGGACATCCAGGCCGCAGCGGATCACGTCGCCGCCGAGGTCGGCATCGATGAGGTCATCGCCCAGGCGAGGCCGGAGGACAAGCTGGCGATCATCGAGCGGCTCCGGGCCCAGGGACTGCGGGTCGGGATGATCGGCGACGGGGTGAACGACGCCCCTGCCCTGGCCGCGGCCGACGTCGGCTTCGCAGTGGGAAGCGGGACGCAAGTCGCCATGGAGGCGGCCCACCTGACCATCGCCGGCGGCGACATCGAGCGGGTGGCCCAGACCATCACTCTGTGCCGCCGGACCCTATCCGTGATCCACCAGAACCTGTTTTGGGCCTTCGGCTACAACACCCTGGCCATCCCCATCGCCGCCTCTGGCCGGCTGAGCCCGATGCTCGCCTCCGCGGCCATGGCCATGAGCTCGGTGTCGGTGGTCGCCAATTCCCTGCGCCTCAACCGGGGTACCCTGTGACCGCGGGCCTGGACTACTCCCTGGCGTTCATGAGCGGCATCCTGGGCAGCGGGCACTGCGTCGGCATGTGCGGCGCACTGGTGTCCGGGTTCTTCATCAAGGCGTCCCAGGGCGGGATCGGCCCCATGCCCTACGTCGCTTACCATGGGGCACGCATCGGCGTCTATACCCTGGTCGGGACCGTCGCCGCCCTGGCGGGGGTCGCCCTGGTCTCCACCGGGTTGCTCGGCAAGCTCCAGGGCCTACTGCAGATCGTGGCCGGTGTCTTGGTGATCCTTCTCGGGCTGGAGACCATGGGGCTGATGCGCACCCGCCTGGCTGTGGGCTTCGCGCCCGTACGCTGGCTGCGGCAGGGCTTCGCGAGGGCGGCCAGGGCGGGTACCGTGGGTGGCGCCGCCCTGGGCGGGTTAGTCAACGGGATGATGCCATGTGCCCTGACGCTGGCGATGGCCGTCAAGGCGACCACCGCCCCTACGCCCATGGAAGGCGGTCTGCTGATGCTGGTCTTCGGCCTGGGCACCCTGCCGGCCATGCTGTTCGTCACCTTGATCTTCGGGCGGCTCGGGGGCAAGGTGCGAGGTCATCTGCTCAAGGCCGCAGCGGCCGTCGTCATCGCCATGGGCCTGAGCACCCTCTACCAGGGTGTCAGCTATTTCAGGGTCATGCTCAAGCTCGGCAACTGGTGAGACGCTTCCGCTGTCCGATCAGGCGGCCAAGGCGACGGGCCGCAGGAACCCGTCGGCCGCCGTTGACCCCAGGAGTACCAACCATGCCCGGCAACGACCAGTCCCCACCCCCGACGCCCAGGTCTCAGGCCGAGGCCGCACGACGCGGCGCCGGTTCCCTGGTTGACATCAAGACGCAGCGGTCCATCGCCAAGGCCGGGGTGCTGGCGGCCCTGGGCGTCCTGGTGTGGTCGGGCATGCAGCGTCCACGGCGCCGGTACATGCCGCTGCACAGCTGGACAGGAATGGCGCTCATCGGCTTGACCCTCTGGCACTGGAGCCTGTATCTCCCCCGCTCCGAGAAGCCGTCGCGGGCTCCCCGGCTGGCATCGCGGGACGCGGCACGCGCCTCGCCACCAGCGCGCCCCGCGGAGGGCTGAGGCCGTGCCGGCGGCGGACCTGCACTTTCGCAGGCTGGCCGGCGTGCGGCCGGCCATCGCCGTGCTGGTGGTGCTGCTGTCGCTGCCGCTCAACGCCCATGACCTGGACGTCCCCGCCCCGCATCCCACAGACGTCTGCCCAGTGTGCGGTATGTTCGTCACCAAGTACCCGCAATGGGTGGCCACGGTCATCTTCCGGGACGGCACCGCGGCGCACTTCGACGGGGCGAAAGACCTGTTCAAGTATCTGTTCGACCTGCCCAGGTATGCGCCCGGCCACAGCCGAGACGAAATCGCCGCGATGGCCGTCACCGAATACTACGGCCTGACGCGCATCGATGCCCATGAGGCATGGTTCGTCATCGGGTCCGACGTCCTTGGTCCCATGGGCCATGAACTCGTACCGCTCGCAAGCGTCGCAGACGCCGAGGAGTTCATGGACGATCACCAGGGAACGGCGGTCCTGCGCTTCACTGACGTGACACCGGAGATCCTCCCCAGGCTGGACGCCGGCCCACCGGGCGGGCGCTGACGCGCCCCGATCCTGCATCAGCGCCGTGCGGGGCGCTTGTCCAGCTTGCGCTGCAGGGTGCGGCGGTGCATCCCCAAGGCGCGGGCCGCAGCCGAGATGTTGCCCTCGCAGTCGGCTAGCACCTTCTGGATGTGCTCCCATTCCAGCCGGTTTACCGAAAGCGGCTGTTCGGCCACCGCCACCTCCGCATTACCCCCGTCCTGGTGCAGCGCATCGAGGATCTGCGCCGCGTCGGTCGGCTTGGTGAGGTACTGGATGGCGCCCAGCTTGATCGCCTCCACTGCGGTAGCGATGCTCGCGTAGCCCGTAAGCATGACGATCCGCACCCCGGGGTTGATTGCGCGCAGCCCCTCGATCAGGGCCAGACCGGAAGCACCGGGCATGCGCAGATCAAGGATAACGTACCTCGGCGGCCGAGCCTCGGCCCGGCGATCAGCATCGTCCACGTTGTGGGCGACTTCCACCTGCCATACCACGCCGCTCCAGCGAGCGGCGTAAGACATCGCAGAATACCGGGTCGTCATCGACCAGGAGAAGGTGCGACGGGCTATTGGTCATTTCCGCCCCATGGCGCACAGCGGTGCGAGCGGGAGCCGGATGCGGGCCAGCACACCCGAGGGCTGGCGGGGACTCAGCTCGACCTCGCCGCCCAAGCGTTCGAGCAGGGTGCGGGCGAGGTACAACCCGAGCCCCATGCCGCCCTGCTCCGACTTACCGGACACCAGCGGCTCACCGATGCGATCACGCACGGCGTCAGCCAGACCCTCGCCATGATCGTGCACCTCGATGCGCAGACGCAGCGGGTCCCAACTGGCCTCGACTTCCACCGCCTCGGGCGAGGCGTCTGCGGCGTTGTTTAGGATGTTGTGGATGGCCTGGGTCAGCCCACGGTCCGCGACGATCTGAGGGGCCGGGCGCGTGCCTTCCCACCGGGCATTGACCCGCACCCCGGGGCGAAGCAGGCGCCAATCGTCCAGCAGCTCAGCCAGGTAGTCGTCGAGGGCCATGACCCGGCCTGCGTCCGCACGCACCTCGCCGGCATCCATTGCCATCCGGGAGAGGATTCCCTTGCAGCGCTCGACCTGGGATCTGAGCACCTTCAGCCGATCTGCGAGCTCGGGTTCGTCCTGATATTCGTCGGCCAGGTCCGCCGAGATGACGGCCATGGTCGATAGCGGCGTGCCGAGCTCGTGCGCTGTGCCGGCGGCGAGCGTGCCGACCGCAAGCCACTGCTCGTTTCGCAAGGTCTCCTCGCGCGCCTTGGCAAGGGCGTCATCATGCTGGCGCAGCGTCATACCGATGCGGGCCACGAACAGGGCGACCAGGAGTGCGCTGAGCAAGAACCCGTACCACATCCCCCAGATGTGCAGCTCGAATGCGCCAGCGCTGTGGTGGTCCATGGCGAAGGGCCGGTGCAGAAACATCAGGAACGTGTAGCAACCGGCCGCTGTGGCCGCCACCGACCAGCTCAGCGTCGGTCGCAGGGTCGCGGTGGCAACCGTCACCGGGAGCAGCAGAAGCGAAACCAACGGATTGCTGGAGCCTCCGGTCAAATACAACGCGGCGGTCAGGCTGACCAAATCGATAGCCGCCTCAGCGAGGATGGCCTTCTCACCAACACCAGAGCGTTTCGGAAGCCAATGCAGCGCGTACAGGGTGTACAGGAGCACCGAGACGCCAAGCACCGATAGCGGCAGGACCGGCAGGGCGAAGTGCAGATCGCCCGCGGCAATCGCATAGGCGAACGCCTGGCCAACCAGCGCGACGACCCTCAAGTGCAATAGGTGCCGCAGATAGGTTCTGTAGAGCGGGGACAGCGCAGGCGGTTGTTTCATACGGCCAGATAGAGCGGCAGCGGCTGTCGGGGTTGGCGCTCCGACGCCAGGGCGCTGGAACTCATAGCATAGCGCCGCACGCCTTGGCGAAACCATCGGCCAGATGAGTGCACCGCCGTCGAGCCCTGCCGTGTGGGGTCGAACCGGCACCGAGCCAGGCGCAGGACCTGCCTCGCGATATCAATGATCGCTGTCCTGTGAAACCCCGACACCGGCTGCACCATCGTCCGCCCCCAGCCGCCATGCCCAAGTAAGATCGCTTAACCGAAACATTGCAATGCCGCGCCTGCGCACCTCAATCACCTGGGACGCGGTCGGCCAACTGTCATAGCCGCCGGACCCGCGCTGCGGAGCTCCCGATTGACGCGTCAGGGACGGAGTGAGCTCGGCCGTTAGGAGGTGGGCACCCAGGGCGAAGAGCCGAGCGGTCGTCCGCAGCACGCTCTCAGCTACGGGGACCACCAGGGGCTGCTGGACCAGAATCCTGCCCGCGTCCAGATCCCGATCGAGGTGGTGTACCGTGACCCCCAATTGCGGCGCACCGCGCAGCCGTGCAAAGAAGACCGGATCGACCCCCCTGAATGCGGGTAGCAGGGATGGGTGGACGTTGACACCAGCGACGCTGGGCAGCCGAAGCAGGTCCTCGCCGATGTGCTGGTTGAAAAAAGCGGAGATCAGCACGTCCGGTCGCGCAGCCGCAACGAAGGCCAGACCCGTCGCGTCATTGAGATTGCGGGTTGCCAAAATCGGGATGGTGTGGCGGCGGACAAGGCGGCGTAACGAGCAGCGAGGCATGGCCTCGGTCCAGGTCGTCGCAACCCACAGGTAGAGCGCGTAGGCCAGGCCGCTCTGGCGAATGTGGTGCCATGCCCCGCGCAAAAACCCGTAGCCGGGCTTCAGTAGCCGGGTCGAAAGGACAACGCCGACCACAGCGATGTCTCGACCGGCCAGGAGCTGACGCAGGACCAGAGTCGAAAAGAGCCCCTCGCAGCCACAGAACAGGACGCGAAGGGGTCGGCGCGCGGGGGTGCTCAAAGCCGACGCAAACCGTCGGCCAAGGCCGCAACCGTGCCCTCTATCTGATCGCTCGTGTGTTCACAACTCAGGAAAAACCGGAGCCGGGCGGCGCGCTCAGTGACCGCTGGGTGGAGGATAGGCTGCACGTTGATTCCCCGCTGGAACAAAGCCTCCGAAAGGCGCCCCGCCTTGATCGAGCTTCCGGTAATGGCAGGCACGATGGAGAGGCCCTGACTCAGTCCAGTGTCCACCCCGCTCTCGCAAGCGAGGTCAAAGAAGAGCTTCGCCCGCTGGTGCAGTCGGACGACGCGCTCCGGCTCTGCCTGGAGGATGGCGAGGGATGCCAGCGCCGCGGCCGCCAGCGGCGGCGCCAGGCCGACACTGTAGACAAACCCGGCCGCGGTACATTTGAGGAGCTCGACAAGCGCCCGGTCGCCAGCGATATAGCCGCCGCAACTCGCCAACGCCTTGCTGAGCGTGCCCATCCAGATGTCGACGTCGCGCCCATCCAGGCCGAAATGCTCGGCGATACCAAGGCCTCGCGTCCCCATGACACCGAAGGAATGGGCCTCGTCCACCATCAGCATGGCCCCGTGTCGGCGCTTGACATCAACGAATTTCGGGAGGTCCGGAAAATCGCCGTCCATGCCGTAGATCCCTTCCAGGATGATCAGCACGCGCTGGAATCGGCGTCGAGTCTCGCTCAGGATGAGATCCAGACCCGCCCAATCGTTGTGCGGAAACGCCATGCGCTTCGCCCCGGACAGCGCGATCCCCTGGAGCGCACTGTTGTGAATCAGAGCGTCGTGCAGCACCAGATCGCCGGGGCCGCACAGGGCGGCGATGGACGTGACGTTGGTCGCATGGCCACTAACAAAGACGACGCAATCCTCGACCCCGTGCACCCGCGCCAGTTCCTGCTCGAGGGCCCGGTGGATAGGCCGCTCGCCGGAAACCAGGCGGCTGGCGGAGACTGAGGTTCCATAGTCGTCGATGGCCTGTTTGGCCGCGGCACTGACCTGTGGATGCCCTGAGAGGCCCAAGTAGTTGTAGCTGGAGTAATTGACGAAGGGGCGTCCGCCAATCAAGGTGGTATTCCCAGCCACCCCATCATGAGGACGGAAATAGGGATTGGGGATGCCGAGCTCCGCAGCACCCGCGCTGACGATGCGCAATTGTCGGTAGGCCGGGTGCTGGTCGAAGCGGCACCACTCATCGGGGATGGACACAGCGTCCGGCCCGAGATCCGGTCGCACGCCCTCAGGGTCCCAGGCATCTTGCAGGTCACGCTCGGCACGTCGAGCCCGCCGCTCCAGCGCCTGCTGGATCAAGCGGTCTTTGATCGGGCCAGCGATACCCTGCAACCCTTTGCGCGACCAAGACATCAGTCTTTACCCCGGGTAACGGATACCGCGGCCGTGGCGGTGCGGGCGCTAAGGCTCGCGGACACGGCCTCGGCCATGGCCGGGTCCAAGTCGTGACCGTGCTGCATGGCAACTTGCTGCACCTGCCGGACGTGCTCCGTCGACACGGACTCCTGGGCCCCGGTCAACGACGCGGGCCGCAACTGATGGACGATGCGCTCGGCCAGGCGGGCAATGGTGGGCCCTTCGCTCAGGGCCATCAGCGGCAGGGTAATTCCCAAGCGAGCATCGAGCGCAGTGATCAGCTCGGCACCCATCAGGGAATCCATGCCCATGTCGTAGACTGAACGGCCGATATCCAGCTTGTCCGGCGCCAACCGAAGGATCTCGCTCAGTTCTTGTCTGAGGATGTCGATGACCGCCGCCTGTAGATCTCCGAGATCCAGGCCATCGAGCCGGCGGCGCAGGTCGTCCCCACCGTCCGCCCCCGGGGCTGCGTCCCAACCGAGGGCTGCGAGCTCGGAGAATTTCGGAGCGCCTGCGGAGGGCAAGTACCGTTCCATCGCACCCCAAGCCAAATCGAGAACCGCGAGATTGGAGGCCCCACAGACCAGCACCTCCTCAAGGATCGCCAGTGCTTCGTCCGCCCGCAGGGGCTGGCCCCCCAGACGCGCGACCAGGGCGTCCTTCACCTCGACGTTCCGGGCCAAGTAGCCGACATCCTCGATCGGCCCCCAGCTGATACAGGTGGCCGGCTCCCCCCGAACCCGGCGGTCCGCCGCCAACCCTTCCAGGGTCATGTTGGCTGCCACATAGTTACCCTGCCCTGGGCTGCCGAAGAGAGTTGTGGCCGAGGAATAGAGGACAAAGAAATCGAGGGGCACACCCTCCGTGAGCGCATCCAGGTGCAGAGCGCCGAGGACCTTTGGGGCCAGGACCCGATGCAACTGCGGCCGCGTGAGGTTCCGCAGCAAGGCATCGTCGATGACCATCGCGGCATGGACGATGCCACACAGCGGGGGGAGATCCGCCCCGAGCTTCGCCAAGACATCGGCCAAGGCGACCCGGTCGGTCACATCGCAGACAGGGGCCCAGACCTGGACGCCAGCGGCCCGCAGCTCCGCCAGGGTCGCATGGGGGACGTCCTCCCCTTCCTCTCCGCGTCGGCTCAAGAGCACCAAAGAACGTGCGCCCTTGTCGGCAAGCCACTGCGCGGTGCGCAGTCCGAAACCCGAAAGCCCGCCGGTCACCAGATAGGTGGCATCGTCGCGCAGCCGCAACGCTGGGTACTCCCTCGCCAATGCCGAGACCGGTGCAAAACCCTCCGGGAAGGTCACGACCACTTTTCCGATCTGCCGCGAGTGCTGCATGTAGCGAAAAGCATCCACGACCTCGCTCGCATCGAAGGCGCGGTAGGGCAACGGCTTGAGCAGCTTGCGGCCGAACAGCGACATGAGATCGAGAAAGACGCGGCGCGCCAGTGCCGGCCGCTCCACCATCAATTGATCGGCGTCGATGCCGAAGTAGGCGATGTTGTTGCGGAAGGGCCGCAAGCCAATGTGCGTGTTCTCGAAGAAGTCGCGTTTACCCAGCTCCAGAAAGCGCCCGAAGGGTCGCAGCACGCGCAGATTTCGGTTGATACCTTCCCCGGCCAGGGAGTTGAGGACCACGTCGACACCGGTCCCGCCGGTCGTGTCCAGGATGTCGTCGGCAAAGGCCAGCGAGCGTGAATCCAAGACATGGTCGGCACCGAGCATACGAACGATGTCCCGCTTTTCCGGGGTACCTGCGGTCGCGAAGATCTCAGCCCCCAACTGCTTGGCGATCTGGATTGCGGCGATGCCAACGCCCCCGGCGGCACCGTGGATGAGGATGCGCTCACCCTCGCCCAACTGGGCCAGCTCCTTGATCGCGTAATAGGCCGTGAAAAAGGCCGTCGGAATGGTAGCAGCCGCCGCGAAGGACCACCCCTTGGGCTTCGGGACCACGGCCGTGGCCCTGGTCACCACCCGGCTGGCGAAGGCGGCCGGCGCAAAGGCGATGACTTCATCGCCGACGCAGGTCTCTGCCACACCAGGACCGACGGCAGTTACCACCCCGGACAGCTCCATGCCAAGTGTCTGCCCGGAGAAACCGCTTTCCAGCGCCTCGTCGGGGAGTAGGCCCATGGCATACATGACATCCCGAAAATTCAGGCCCACCGCCCGGACGGCGATCTCGACCTCGCCATCGTCCGGAACTGGGAGTTCGTCACTGCACCAAGCCAAGTTCTTAAGCGGTCCCGGCGCGGCGAAATCGAGGTAGATTCGTCGTTCCGGCGCCGGAGGGCGGGTGCCACAGCGATGCTCTGGGCCGAGGACCCTGGCACGCGGCACAAAACGGCCGTTGGACAGCAGGATGACCTCGTCCTCACCATCAGGCTCCAACAGCTCAGCCGCCAAGACCTGGGCCGATTCCTTCGGCGTGCGTACCTCCGCAAGGTCGACCCACCGCACTTGCAGCTCGGGGAATTCGTTCATTGCCACTCGCGCCAAGGCCCAAATCGGGGCATCCCCAACGCAACGGGCAGAACCAAGCGCCTGGCGCATAGCCGCGGGCAGCAGGCCGACCCCGGCGTGGGCCGTGACAAGGTAATAGCGCGGTCTCACCCCCGCCGCAGCACAGCCTCGCAGCGAGGCGAGAAGGGCCGAGACACGTTGTTCTTGCCGCTCCAGAAATTGCGCCGCATCGCCAGTAGCGTAACCTGGGTCGAGCCCCACGAGGTTGACGATGGCGCTGGGCTCTTCCCCGCCTGTGCGCAGATCGTCAACCAGACGCGACCAATCCCCGCCGTCGCCGAGCGTCACCTCGGCCCCAACCTCTGCTGGCGCCTTGTAGGCCGATCCTTGGGCGATGCACAGGACCCGCTGCCCCCGAGCGCCTAGGCAATCCGCAAGCTGCTGGGCCAGAGCCGCGGCGTAGGGCGTGGTATCGACCATGAGATACCACAGACCCGCGCCGCCGTTTCCAAGCAGGGTCGCCTCAACGGGTTGCGCATCGTCGCTCGCCTGGGCAAACATCAGGTATTGGGCGCCCGTGGCATCCGGCACATCGGGGACGATCGCAGTATCGGCAAAACCCTGACGGGCCAGTAGACCCTGCCAGGCCTCTGGCGTGCGCAACCTAGGGAGCGGCGACTGGTGCTTGCCCATGGACCACCAGCCGGCATGCAGTCCGAAGCACAGATTGTGGACTCGGGTCGGGTACTGCTCAACCGTCATGAGCGCACCATTCTGCGCGATGAGCGGTCGCACCTGACTGAGCAATGCGGCTGGGTCGCGGATACCGAGCCCGCCGCTCAGCACGACCAAGTCGAACCGCCCCCCCAGGGGCCCCAGGCTCGCACCGGGGTCGACTGGGTCTAGGACGCAGGTGAGAATCGAGGGCTTATGGCGCAGGAGGCTCGCCAAATCCGCACGCCGCTCCTCATTGGGGGCGGCTACGACGAGGTCGCAAGGAACCGCATCCACCAGCGCGAGGAGGCACGTGGCCCCCCCGGCTTCGCCGATCATCTCGAGGACGCGGGGTCGGCGTCCCTGAACCAGTCGGGCCCCGATGTCTGCAATGATGTCGGCGACAACCGCCGCGATGCGGTGGGCGAAACCCGTCTCTGATCCGAAAGGCCCAATTGCCGCCACATCGGCTTTGGGGTCGACAATCTCTTTAGGGTCCATCCGGCCGCTAAGGATATCTGGCAGCCTGAGCCCAGACCTCCCGGCAAGCCCGACCAGTCCGGCGTAGTCTGGATAGTCCCCCATCAAGCTGATCCAGATGTCGCGCGCATCGGGCAAGACCGATTCGTCGCGCCATAGCCAGCGCCCTCCAGCCTCTTCCAGGATGTCGTCGTCGGCCATCATCCGCAGCAAATTGCGCAGCAGGGGCTCACAGGCGGGCGTCACGGTACCGGAATTCAGCAACTGGGTCGGATCGATCCAGGCCCCATGAGGATCGAGGTGGCGTAGCGCCTGCAGCGCGAAGCTCGCGCACATCGCGTCCAGCAGCGGCTCTACCTCGCCGAGATACTCGCCGCGGGAGACGACGCGCGCTGGTTCATGCAGTCGCTCGGCGGCTAGGGCGGCCAACTTGTCCACCGATGCCGCGACCGAGCGTCGGGTGTCCCCCGGACGCGGGCGCGGAATCGCAGTCATCTCAATCTGGCGCATAGGCTCAATAGCGGGGCGTTTGAGCTGCACAGCGCGAAAGCGCACCCTCTCCACCGCGGCCACCGCCTCCCCGGCTCCGTCGTACAGGGCGAAATCGACGAGCACCGAGCGCCTGCCACCGCGACGGAGCGTCGCCTGCACCTGGCCCACCCGGGCCCCGGTCTGGAAAAGGCGCAGCCGCTCCACGCGAATGGGGATAAACGCAGGTGTCGGCCTGTCCCCTCCGCGTCCAGCCAAGAGGTCCGCCAATAGCTGGAAAGCGCCGTCGAGATAGGCGGGGTGCAAGCGCGCATCCCCCAGCTCAGCCAGGACTTCGTCCGGCGTGACCAGTGATGCTGTGGCGATGTCCCCGGCGACCCAGACCGCATCCACGGAGCGAAAGGACGGACCGTAGTCCAGACCGACTGCCCCAGCCCGCCTGTAGTGGAGGTCGCTGGATGCGTCCGGCACCGTCGTCGGGAGGGGGCCACAGGCCGCAGGTACCCGTGTCGCAGCGGCTTCGGCGATCCTGCCTACCACATGCACGAGCCAGGGGTCATCGCTGAGCCGAGCGCGGCTGCGGATGTTAAAGCTGCCATCGCGCGCATCGATCTGGAAGCGCAGCGTCTTGGAGCAATCGATTTCCAGCAGCAGCGGGGCCGCAATCTCCAGACCCTCGATGTCAGACGCCTGATCCGGCCGCCACAGGGTCGCGGCAGCCAACGCCATCTCAACAAAACCAGCTGCCGGAAACACCACGGCATCGCCCACCGCATGATCGGCCAAAAGGGGATAGAGGCTGGTATCGAGGTGATTCTCCCAGTGGAAGAGGTCCTCTTTCAGGCGATATCCCAGAATCGGGTGCTCCTTCCGCCGATCGATGAGACCGTACCCCTCACTGGTGGTGGCCCGCCAATAGCGCTCGCGTTGCCATGGGTAGTGAGGCAGATCAACGAAACGCCCGCGCCTCGGGAACAGTCGCCCCCAATCGAACGCAATGCCACTGAGGAGCAACTGGTGAAAAACCCGGTCAATCTGTGCGGGGTCTGCCGCATCACGCGACAGCGTTGGCAGGACCAACCCATCCTCTGCTGCGTCCTTGATCGTTTCATTCAGGTAAGCGCGGAGGACAGGGCTCGGTCCGATCTCGATGAAGGCGTTGAAGCCGGCCTCGACAAGCCCCTTGACGGCCTCATGGAAGCGCACCGGTTGGCGCACATTGCGCCACCAGTAGTCGGCATTCAGCGCAGAGCCGGACAGCAGGGATCCGCTGACCGTCGAGTAGAAGGGGACTGCGCTCTCGCAAGGGGATAGGTCTGCAAGCGCCTCAATCAGGGCGTCGCGGATCGGATCCATCGCAGGGCTGTGAAAGGCATAGTCCAGAGCCAGCCGACGAAACCAGATGGAGCGGGCCGACAGGGCGGCCTCAAAATGAGCCAGCGCATTCTCTCGACCAGCCACCGTAATCGAGCGTGCGCTATTGATACCGGCAACACAAATCTGCGCGGTGATACCAAGGCCCTCAAGGAGGGCCCGCGCCTCAGTCTCGCCAATGGCAACTGCAGTCATCTGCCCAGAGGCCCGAGTCGATGCCTGGTGGGTGCTACGCTCGTAGATCACGGTCACAGCCTGGGCAAGGGTCAGGGCGCCACAGGCCCAAGCCGCTGCCACCTCGCCGACGCTATGACCGACTACCGCCAGAGGGGCGATACCGCGGTCTGCGAACAGGCGCGTCAACCCGACCTGAACGGCGAAAAGGAGGGGTTGAGCAACCTCCGTCGCGGCCAGACAATCGGCGCTGGCTGGTTCCTGCAGCGCAGCGACGAGCGAGAAACCGCCCAAGGGGGCGAACAGTGCATCCACCGCCTCGACAGCGGCGCGAAACGAGGCATTCTCCTCCAGCAGGGCTTGTCCCATGCCCACCCATTGGGACCCGTTGCCAGCGAACACGAATACCGGCCCCTGAGCCCTGGGAAGGAGCCGCCCGGTGACCAGACCGGCGGGCGTTTCGCCATACGCGAACCGCGTCAATGCCTCGGCGGTTGCTTCCCTGCCCCCGGCGAAGACGGCAAGTCGGTCCGTGAGGGTGTCGCGACCAAAGGCCAAGGCGGCCGCGACATCGTAAAGATCCACCTCTGGCCGCCCCCGAAGGTGGGTCGCTAGGGCGCTCGCCAGCGCGGCAAGGGCGGGCGCGCCGCGCGCCGACAGGAGGAGAGGGGCCGTCGTTTCACCCGCCGGCACCGCCTGGATGCCCCTGGGGAGCGACTCCGGGCTCGCGACAACGACATGCGCGTTCGCCCCGCCGAAACCAAAAGAGTTGACCCCGACGACGAGCCGACGGCCGGCATCGAGGGGCGTGGGGTCGGTGACTGCACGCAAGTTCCATGCATCAAAGTCGATGTTGGGGTTGGGTGTCCCGACGTTGATGGTCGGCGGGATCTGACGGTGCTCGAGGCAGAGCAGCGCCTTAACCAGTCCAGCCATCCCGGATGCCACCTCAAGATGTCCGACATTGCTCTTCACCGAGCCGATCAACAGCGGCCGCCCTGCCGATCGATTTCGCCCAAGGGCGTCCCCCAAGGCTCGCGTCTCGATTGGATCGCCGACGGCCGTTCCCGTGCCATGGGCCTCGATATAATCAATCTGGTCCGGGGCGATACCGCAGCGCCTGTAGACGTCCCGCAGGAGATCTTCCTGGGCCAGGTGGCTGGGCACGGTCAGGCCCTTCTTGCGCCCATCCGTGTTGACGGCAGACCCTAGCACCACAGCCAGGACGCGGTCACCCGCCGCAATCGCATCATCGAGCCGCTTGATCAGGACCAGGGCGCCGCCTTCCGAGCGGACATAACCATCGCCCTCGGCATCGAACGGCGTGCATCGGCCGCGGCGCGACAGCATCGATGCCTTGGAAAACCCAAGGAATCCAAAGGGGTGCAGATGCAGCCCGATGCCACCCGCCAGGGCCGCAGTCGACTCGCCGCTGAGAATCGAGCGGCAGGCTTGGTGAAAAGCCACCAGCGACGACGAACAGGCCGTGTCGACCGCCATGCTGGGGCCACGCAGGTCGAAGAAATAGGACAGACGGTTTGCTGCAATGCTCGCCGTGTTGCCCGTCATCGTGGTCGCGTCGATGGCCCCCAGATCGTCGGCGAGGCGGTACGCGTAGTCGGTGGCAGAGACGCCGACAAAGACGCCGCAGCGACTGGCCTGGAGGTGCGACGGCGGAACCCCCGCATCTTCGCAGGCCTCCCAGGCGAGCTCGAGCAGGATGCGCTGCTGTGGGTCCATCTGGACCGCCTCGCGGGGCGAGATCCCGAAGAACTCAGCATCGAAACCCGCGATATCGCCGAGCGAGCCGGCGGCGAAGGTATAGCTGGTCCCCGGCTCGGACTTGCGTGGGTGCAGGACGGCGTCCTGAGCCCATCGGGTCGGGTCAACCGATGTCACCAGATCGCGACCACCGATCAATGCCTGCCACAAGGCATCCCGGGAGTTTGCTCCCGGGAACCGAAAGGCGCACCCCACAATGGCGAGGTGCTCGGAACTGGCTGTCAACAAGGCGCGTGGCATCATTAAAACGGTGGGAATGCAACTCAATCCTGGATTTGGCGCCCCGCTGTTGAGAACAGGCGCGAAGGTCAGCCCTCGCCGTCGGAAGCTCGGTCCAGCAATACCACCGCTCCGCAGCTTCGCAGTGGCTCGACCCAAGAACGACGGCGTAGCAGGACCTACGGCAGCTTGGTGTTCGAACTACGCCCTCAATGCGCAGCCCAGAACATGGAGCGGATGACCCGCGCCCAGTGCTCCGACCTGTATCCGAATGAAGGGTAGATGCGAGGTTGACGCATCCGAGTCTGGACAGTACGACAGAACCAAGGCGCCTGCTGCCCGGGCACCGGAAAACCAAGCGGTGCGGTGGACGGGGGCTCGCGCCAGGGGCCTAGGCACCACTACGGCGCCTAAACACCGCGCCATGGCCGCCCGCTTCGCCCGCGAAGCGAGCGTAGCACAGTGGCTCGCGGGTTGGTGAACGCAGATCGATTATCAGCATATTTATGTTATACACTCGGGTGTTACAGAGTACCATTCCGAGTAAATCTCAGAACGTGGCTCCGCTCTGCGGCGCAGGATGTACGGGTGTTGCCACCGTTGCGCACCGCGTCGTTCGGAGATCGAATACATGATACCCCGTCGCCCGCCCGCGCGCGCGCAGGCAAAAGCAACTGCCGTTGCATCACAGAGGATGCCAGGGCCCAGGTTGTGCCGCTCAACGCCTCGGCACGCTGTTATCGCTTGACCTAAATGACACACTCTGAACAGGGAATCGGCAGGGTCACCCACCCCGGACGAAGAAAGCCTTGGCCGCGGTCGGTCGATCTGGCGATGACCGCCGATGTCGTGTAGGCTTCGGACAGAAAAGTGGCCAGGGTGACGCGTCGCCGGAACAATTCCGCCGCCCTGTTTCCGATGCAAATCCTTGTCAGCAGACCGTTTCTCCGAAACAACGCGTGCAGCCGGGACCACCCCCTCGAACCGCATCGGTGCCCCCCGTGCCTGATCCGACGCGCCTGCCGGCCGATGCCGCGAGTTCGCCAGCCGTCGATGGGACGATCAGATGCAAGTACTGTCTTCGGTAACACGCATGCCAACCCGTCTTCCCACGGCCACTTTGCCCTCACCTACCGCCCGTCATACCCTCGACATCATGCGCCGCGTTGCACCGCCCAGCAGCGTCGTCCATGTTGGCGCGGGAAACGGAGTTACCGCGGCTCACCTTTGGGAAGATCTCGCCGTAGAGCGGCTCTTGTTGATCGACGCCGACCCTGGCAAGACAAACGGGCTCTCCACCGCCGTCGGCAAGATCAGGGGCTGGAGCGCGGCCTGCGCATTGCTGGGCGGCCAAGATGGCACAGAAGCCGCTTACCACGTAACGTCCAACCCGTCCGCCGATGGCCGGGTCTGCGTCGACGAGCTGCGCGCGGTTTGGCCCAACCTTCGCGCCGTCAGGACCCAAACCATGCCCGAATGCCGCCTTGAGGGGCTTCTTGACGCTCGCGATTCACTCGCTTTTCCCGCACCAAACTGGATCTTTGTTGACTGCCTGCCAGCCCTGCCCATCCTCGAAGGGACAGGTTGTTACCTCGACAACCTCGATTTCGTTTGGGCGCGCGTCGTCTTGGATGGGCAGACGCTTCGCATCGACGGGGGCACGCTGGGGCAGTTGACTGACTTCCTCGCCGGCCATGGCTTCCGAACGGTCGAGGTCATTGAAGGGCTGCATCCCGCCCTTGGCGACGCCTTTTTTGTCCGAGATTGGCGCGCCTTGCTGGAGCCGCAAGTTTGGGCATTCAAAGAGGAGAACAGCCATCTCACGCGGCGCCAGGAACAGGCAACTGCGCTTGCGACCCATCGCCAACGCCAGATCGAGGAGTTGACAGAAGCGCGCGACGCTCAGGCCGAGTTAGTGGACGAGCACGTAGCCCAGGTCGAGCAACTGATTCGACAACACCAGGCCGCGGTCGCCCAACTGACGCAAGAGCGCGACGATCAAAGGCGCCTAGCCAGCGATCTCAGGTCCCAGCTATGCAGCCTTACCGTATTGAGCGACGGGCAGTCGCACGTTACCCCGGCAAGTCGCCCAGAACTGGTCAACTTCACCCCCTTTCTGCAATTACCGCCGAGACCGGACTCGGACCTCGATGGCCATGTCCCCGAATTTGAAGGCCGTCAGCGACGGATGGACGAAGAATTGATCCGCGCCGAAGCACAAATTGACTTGATCAAGGACATCCTCCTTGGCGAGCCCCGGTCGTGAAACGCTCAAAGCGTCGGCTTCGCAAACTCAAAGCTGAGCGCCGGCGCGCAGATAAACAGCGACCAGCCCGTCACAACTCTCACCCAGATTCCGCACCAGTGGACGGCCCACAAGCCCCCACCCCAAGCAATGTGCCGCATCATGCCCCGAGCCCTTCTCTAGACGACGACGCGCTTTTCGAACGTTCCTGGACACAGTGGCAGTTTGGTGACTGGTCTAGCCTTACGAAGATCACCGTCGCAACCCTGCAGAACCACCCGGAGCGCGCCCACATCGCCCTACTCGCGGCGGCCGCGCATTTTCATTTCAACGATGCCCCTGCCGTCCGCCAATTCGTCGGACTCGCCCGAGCATGGGGATGTGACGGCAAGGTCATCAATCGCATCCTTGTGGCAGGCGTGTACAACACCCTCGGCCGTGCTGCGGCCGCCCGCGGAGACGAGGGGCGCGCCGTCAGGCACTTCGATGCGTCCATCAGTACCGGAACCCCGAACGGGGATGCACGCCTCCTCGGCAAGGCTCGCCTACTCCATCAGCTCGACGAAATCGATCCACCCCTTTCGCTAATATCGAGAAAACGTCTACCAGCTCCGCGAGCTGATCACGATCGGGCTGGATTCGCGAGTACCGCCCCCGGCACCGTCGCCCACTCTGTCACAGCTCGACAGCTTTCCTTCTACCACCTTGGGAATGCCTATGTCGCCGAACCCAGCAGTACCTCCAACCTGCGCGACCAGAGCATACTGACCCGTGGGCAATACCAATTTAGTGCCTTCTGGATGGACCAACACATCCTCCGCATCGTGCAACGAGACCTTTCTTCCGAAACATTGACAACATTCGACCTCTCGGGCCAGTACCCAAGACCCCAGCCCCACCCCGGCGTTGCCCTGGCAATGGACCGTTCAGGGTACCTCCATCTCACGTACGCCGAACAGGACTCCCGTATTACCTACCGCCGCGCCACAGCGCCGAACAGCATTGACGGCTGGACTGAACGCCTCGACCTCTACGCCCCGGATCAGGCTCCGGTAACATTCCCATCCTTTGTCTTCCCCGCCGGCCAGCAACCCAGCGGCCCGCTGATGATCTTCTACAGAGATGGGCCCTCAGAAAACCAGTACGCACGAATCAAGACATACGATGAACTAACCGGTTGCTGGGTCGATGGACTCGCCCCCATCCTATCAGGGGCGATTGAAAACCGCAGTGCGGTCCGTATCTACTGGGCGCCCCTGGTTGCCGGTACTGATGGATCGCTGCACCTAGCCTTTGTCTTTCGCGGCCAAAGCCCTCTGGCCAACGGCCCAGTCGATGAGGCAACCCTAGGCTATGCCAGATCAAGAGACGCCGGGCTTAGCTGGTACTCCTCGTCCGGCCGACCATATAGACTGCCCATCAATCCGGCGAATGCCGAGATTGTCCACACCATTAAACAGGGCCACTGCCTGCAATCAGGCCCGTACATCACATTGGACGGTGACAACCACCCCCACATCACCTTCTGCACCGACTATCCGAATGACCGTGAGGAGCACCAACACCTCTGGTTTGACGGATCTGCCTGGCACCATCAGTTCGCTCCCCCGTTTCTTACCCACTCCTCCTGCACTCCTGCCTCAGGGACCCACCGTTCACTCAGCCTCCCGGAAATTCTGATCGACCCGCAAAATACTGTCTATATCATATACGATAGCCCCGTAATCGGTGGAAACCACAACCTGACGACCCTTGCCGCCCCCGACTACCTAACCAGCACTGAATTAGTCATGGACAATGGCGACGTCAACTTCCCGTTCCGCATACGGTCGATCGATCGCACTCGCTGGAACCGAGACATCATTCTTTCACTGCTGGTCACCTATGCGGCGCAGCCAAATGGCATCGAACAGTTCTCCCCGTTCACTGCACCCCTGCACCTCATCGACATCCAACTGAGTACGCCCCCTCTTGCATCTGATCCGCCCCTACTCTCGCCGACCCAATTGGCGCTATCGCGCATGCGAATAGAATAGATACCCAAGAGGATGTCGCCTGAGCACGTTTACCCAACCAATAACCCTGACATTTCATTCTCACTTCCTTTCGCTCCGGCCCTACAATGACTCTGTTTCGCGACTTACACAACGCCCTTGCCCATAAGGACGCCGATCGAATTGCCGAAATTGGTCGACGCATTCTGGAAGCCGATCCACCATACCCCACATCGCTGCTGTCATATGTCGCAGCCCTCCTATCCGCCGGCCACAACGCCTCCTTTTCGAGCAGGGGGGCTCCGCGCTACGATCACCAACGCAGTCCGCACCGATGCCTGACGGTCGCCTCCGTTGAAGCCGGTTACGACTCATCCGCTCCAACCGCCGCTCCTTCCGAACCCCGCGTCCGCGACGACGTCGCCTGCATAGCCGCATCCGGCCTCTTCGATTCAAGTTGGTACCGCGCCAAATATCTTGCTGATACCCCGGACGTCTCCGACGAGATTCTTCATTACTGCGAGGTCGGCTGGCGGACGGGATGCAACCCGAACAGCCATTTCTCGGTGTCCTATTATCTCACTTCGAATCCAGACGTCAGACACGCAGGCTCTAACCCGCTGTTGCATTACGTGAGACAAGGAAGAAAGGAGGGGAGGACCTGCCTTCCCCCAGTACTCGACACACCTGAGCTACAGGTAGAGTCTGATGAACAATATGTATTCCTGCAGAACCCGCGAATAGACTTTATCCCCAGATGCCACTCTGCGGTTGCATTCTATCGTCCGCAGTTCCTTTTCCACTCCGAAAGCGATGGACGGCGGGGTGAAGTCTGCACCGCGCGGCCGGATATTAGGCATGCGACATCCATTTTACCCGACCATCATGGGCCGGGAGCCCCTGGGGAATTGGGACATCACGATTCAGAGGCATCCAAAGTCATCAAGCGGCATATCCGGATAGCCAAGAACTATCTCTTGGACGCATTCTGTTTTAAATTCTTCTGGCTCGACGGTAAGATACGTCTTGAAACGCCTGCCCAGTTGTTCCACGCCGACCCAAGCATCGACTTCCAGTATTGTCTGCTCTGGGCTAATGAAGCCTGGGGGAGGCGGGGCACTGGCCTTGGTCAAGACACAGTCACTGAAGAGCGCCACTCTCCAGCCGACGACCTGGCTGTCCTAGACCATATCGCACCCTATCTCAAGGACCTACGGTATCTGCGAGTCTCTGGTCGGCCATTGTTAATCGTCGATCAGCCGACGTCACTCCCTGACCCACGCGCGACGGCTGAGCGTTGGCGGACGCGATGCCGGGAACTTGGGGTTGGCGAAATCCATCTTGCGGTCACCGACCCAGTAGAGATCATCGATCCCCGCACCTGTGGCTTCGACTCTGCTTTGGAATTGGGTCAGAATCAGATGCAGTCCTGGCTCGAACCATCGGCAGCAGAGGGGCTTCCGGCAGCTGCTCGCGGGCCGCTGTTCGCTTGGCAGGGTCTCGACCCCGAGGGCATACCTTACCCACAGACAGACTATGATCTATATCGCTGCGTTAAGCTAAATTGGGGTAATACGGCCCGCAAGAATCTGAACGATGTCATTCAGCGGAGTTCTTCACCGCGGGCATTTCAACAGTGGACTGTCAACGCCATCGATGATGCGACCAAGCACTTCGGTAGCAACGGACTTGTCTTCATCGACGCCTGGAGTGGATTGGCACAGGACGCTCGCCTTGAGCCTCGTCAAGCGCACGGTTACGCGTACCTTGAGGCGTTCCGACAGGCTCGCGTACGCACCGGGGCGCGAAGCAGGATCGAGGATTCTTCACGCCACCTGCTAGATCCGTCCAAGGTGGCTATCATCGTTCACTCATACTACCCCGAAGTGCTTCCTGAGATCTTTGAGATGCTGGCGCGCATCGGGCACATCGATCAACCCAGCATGATTATCACAACGCCGCATTCGAAGATTGAAGACTGTGCCGAGGCAGCGAGAGCCTATAGAAGCGATATCAGACCGCTGATCATCGGCGTCGAAAACCGGGGCCGCGACATCCTTCCGTTCTTTACGGCATTCGAATATATTGCGCGTGCCGGATGCCGAGTATTCTGCAAATTGCACACGAAGAGATCATTGCACCGAGAGGATGGCACCGAATGGCGCAGACGCCTCTTCGGTTCACTGCTTGATCCCGACAAAATCCCCCAGATTCTCGACAGCCTCTCTCGCAACACGTCCATCGGCGTGGTCGCGCCGGACGATCACCTTCTGCCCATGTCGACGCACTGGGTCAGCAATAAGCACGCAGTGCTGAGTTTGGCGGCACGGCTCGGGGTCGAGGCGTTGGATGTGCTTGCGTGTCCACTCGTCGCTGGCTCCATGTTCTGGGCAAGAACAGAGGCTTTATTTCCGCTCTACGCCTTGGTTGATTCGGCCGATTTCGAGTCAGAGAGCGGGCAAACCGATGGAACAATGGCACACGCGATCGAGAGACTTGTTTCCGTAAGCGCACACAGCATTGGGCTCCATTGCATCGACGTTTCCGGGCAGCCGTTTGACTACACCGCAGATGTGGAGTTCGCCCTCGCTGCCCGAGGCTAGCCGGCCAAAGGCCCCTATCGCCGCTCGCCGCCCTGAGGGGGCTACTGGAATCATGCCCCTAGGAGTCTGTCGGACTTAGGGGGATCGTAGCGAGGGAGTGGGAGGATGAGACCATTTAGTTCCGGTTTTGAGGCGCATAGTGGGCTCTATGTAACGAAAAGCCGGGGCGAAATGGGCTGTCCACCCACTTCCGCAGTAGGTTCATCCAAAGTCCGACAGGCTCCTGGCACGGCGGGCCATGGAAGGAGTGCCCGGACCGTCCCGCCTCGGGGCGGACTCACATCCTTGGTGTGGTACCAGTCGGCGCTGCAACCTCCGTCCGGTTCAACACCCACAACAACAATTCGGCTGGCTTCTGTTCGCCGGCCTCCAACCTAACTCTGAGCGCTCCAAGGATCATGTGGTCCCGAGGTCTGCGCAATTGCGGTCACGCCATGGCCTGGCCGTAGAGCCGCTGCCCGAGGCGAACCCAAAACGGCACGCCGACCTGCCCTCGATAGATCAAATTCGGTCCGAGATCGAGTGGAGCAAGGGCGAACCCAGGTTCAATGCGACGGTAGCGCTCCTCGAAGGCTGCGTTGAGCGGGGCAAAATGGGCGGACAGCTTGGCGACTTCCGCGGGGGTAAACAGTGTAGTCCGCGCATCCGCACCATATACCTCTGCGAACACTGCGCCCACGAGGGCCAAGAGTCTGCGGTCGGACACCTTTGGCGCCGCGATCCGGTTAGCAGCCCAGGAAACCAGCGGATCGGGCGACACGTTCGAGTTGCCACCAGGCAAGGGCGCAAGATCGGCGGCCGCCACCTGCAAGCCAAGCCGTTTGAAAAGATGGCCCAGGAGGCCGTCCGGGTCCTGTGCCGCCGCCTCGTATGAGACGAATACAATTTCATCCTCGGAAAAGCCGCCCAGCAGGTGATCGTAGAGAGCACCATAGTCGAGCAAGAGCCCCGTCGCGAGGCCCTGGCTGAGTGCTCGGTTGAGGAATTCCTCGAAGCCTGGGCCGCGGCTGCTCTTGGTACGCTCGAGATAGATGGACTGAATGTAGCTAAGCTGGTTGCGCAGGGTGCAGATCACCGTTTTCTGGCCGAAGCCATCGATGAAGCCGCGCAGCTCGCGCATGTCCACAGACTTGGGCAGACTGCGCGAAAACTCCTCGCTACTGATGAGCAGGGTCAAATCGCTCGGCCCATATTGCTCCGCGAGCGCACGCCAATTGTCCCGCGCAGGCTTGGCGTCGCGGAAACACTCGGGTAGATCGATCCAATGGGTCACGAGCGCGTGCTGCCCAGCGCTCCGCCCAACCGCCGGAAAGACAACCCCATGCGCAGCGAGCAGCTCCCGATTGCGCGCCAAGCTGTCCTGGAACGTAGTGGTGGCGGTCTTGTGGGTGCCTACATGCAGGATGATTCGGGACATTGGTGTGCTCGCGGCGTAGTCGGCGTTGCCGTCGCCCGAAGATATTGGCGTTGCGCTGGCGCGAGGCTTGTGCGTGTTCAAAGCCTTCCGGCATACCCAACGAATGCCGATGGGGACTGCGCCAGCCTCGACTCCCTCCGGATGAACCGGCAGGCCGGAGGACGCTTGAGCCCGGCTCGCTGAGCCGCGCCCTGGACGCAGGCAACCAGCAAGTGACGGGCAGACAGCTGCCCGTTGCGGCCCCTCAGTCCTCCGCTCGCTTGAAGGCGTCCATCAGGCGCTTTTGGATATTTCCGGGGACGGCCTCATAGTGGCTCAGCTCAATGCTGTAGGTTCCCTCGCCGCCCGTCAGGGCACGCAGCCGGGGCTCGTAGCCCTCCAACTCCGCCAAGGGTACCTCGCCATCGATGGCGATGCGGCCCATGGTCTTGGACTCGCTGCCATTGATGCGCCCTCGGCGCCCGGAAAGGTCGCTGGCCAGATCGCCCATGGCGCTGTTCTGAGCGACGATGCGGATCTTTACAATGGGTTCGAGGATTACCGGCCTGGCCTTGTCGACGGCCTCCAGGAAGGCCTTGCGCCCTGCGGTGGCGAACGCGATATCCTTGGAGTCTACCGGATGGTACTTGCCATCGTAGACGCTGACCCGGACATCCTGCATCCGATAACCGGCGATGGCCCCCTCATCCAGGACCTGCCGCACCCCCTTCTCGATGGAGGGGATGAATTGGCCCGGGATGGAGCCACCCACGGTGTCGTCGACGAACTCGAACCCGGTCCCCCGCTCGATGGGCTCGATGCGCAAGTAGACCTCGCCGAACTGTCCAGCACCGCCGGTCTGCTTCTTGTGGCGGTGGTGGCCCTCGGCCTTGGCGGTGATGGTCTCGCGGTAGGGGATGCTCGGCGGGCGCGTCTCCACCTCCACGTGGAACTGGTCGGCGAGGCGTCGCAGGATGACCTTGATGTGCAGCTCACCCAGACCCCGAACTACGGTCTCGTTGGCCGAAGCGTTATGCTCGACATGCAGGCAGGGGTCTTCCGCCTGGAGCTTGTTCAGGGCATCGCTGAGCTTCTGCTCGTCACCGCGCTTGGCCGTATTGACCGCCAGGCCGAAGAGCGGAACTGGGCACTCGATGGACTGGAGGTGGTGGTGGTCCTCGTCGTGAGAGTCGTGCAGGACGGCGTCGCGGTAGATCTCATCAACGCGGGCCACCGCGAGGATGTCACCGGGTACCCCCTCATCCACCTCGACCTGCTCGGCCCCGTGCAACCGGAACAAGTGATTGACCTTGAATGGCTTGCGCGCGTCGCCGATGAACAGCTGGCTGTCAGGCTTGATGCGCCCCTGATGGATACGGAAGATGCCGAGCTTGCCGCGGAAGGGGTCGTTGATGACCTTGAAGCAGTGGGCCAGGGCGTGGAGACTGGGGTCCGGGCTCACGGCGACCGGCTCCATGTCGGCCCCTTCGCCCTTCATGAAGGGGGGCGGGTTGCCCTCGGATGGGTTGGGCATGAGTCGAACCAGGATCTCCAGCAGCTCCGGGATGCCGGCCCCAGTGGTGGCGGAGACGTAGCAGATCGGGATCAGGTGCCCCTCGCGCAGGGCCTCCTCAAAGGGATCGTGGAGTTGCTCTGGCTGGAGCTCGGAGCCCTGCTCCAGATACAGCTCCATCAGCGCCTCGTCCACCTCGACCACCTGATCGACGATCTGGCCGTGTGCATCCGCCACGCTGGAGAAGTCCGGACGCTCACCCGACGGCTGGAAGAAGCAATCAATGACTCGCCGCCCGCGCTCTGCCGGGAGGTTGATCGGCAGACACTCTGGACCGAATGTGTCGCGGATCTGGGCGGTGACCGCCGCAAGGTCGACGCCTGCGGCGTCGACCTGATTGACGATGATGATGCGGCAAAGGTTGCGGTTGGCCGCAGCCTTCATCATGCGCTGGGTGACGGGCTCGATGCCGGCCTCGGCGTTGATGACGACCGCGGCGGTCTCCACGGCCGGCAGCACCGCGATGCTGCGGCCAAGGAAATCCGGAAATCCCGGGGTGTCAATGAGATTAACGTGCTTGCCCGTGAAGCTGAAGCTGGTAATGCCCACATCCAGGGAGTGCATCAACTCCTTCTCCAAGGCGTCGAAGTCGCACACGGTGGTGCCTTTTTCTACCCGGCCCGGTTGTGAAATGGCGCCCGTGGCGGCGAGCAGGGCTTCGACGAGGGTGGTCTTGCCGGCACCCGCATGCCCGACCAGGGCGATATTGCGGACGTCCTCTGCATTGTAGTCAGACATCGGTGAACCTTAGATCTGCGGTTTTCGTATTGGTGGTGCCCTGGGATCGGGCGGAGATGACGAACGCGGTATTGTACCGTAACCGAGCGTCCACGCAGGCAAACCCGGAGGAAAATCGACTTGCGGGCACCCAGTGGTCAGTCGGCGGCAGGGCCTTCCCCGCAGACCGACGGCCAGGCCAGAACAGCGGGGCGGCGTCTACGGCAGGGGGCCACACGCAGCGCCAAACGGCAGGGCCCGGCAATTGCTGCTAAACATGATCAAGGCAACGCACAGAGGAGATGCCAAATGACCCTGAAACTCACCTCGACCGCCTTCGCCGAGGGTACAGAGATCCCAACAGACTTCACCTGCGAGGGAGAGGACTGCTCCCCCGACTTGGCGTGGGACGGGCTTCCGGAGGGGACCCTCAGCCTGGTCCTGATCGTTGATGATCCGGACGCGCCGGATCCCGCTGCACCACGGATGGTTTGGGACCACTGGCTCCTCTACAACCTGCCGCCGGGTGCGGGGGGCTTACCGGCGGGGGCAGCATCCGCGGATCTGCCCCCGGGTACCCTGGAGGGGCTCAACAGCTGGGGTGCAACTGGGTATGGAGGTCCCTGCCCACCGGTGGGACGTCACCGTTACTTCCACAGTATCTATGCCATGGACTGCCTGCTCCCGGACCTCGGGACGCCGGACAAGAACCGCCTCCTGGTCGCCATGGAGGGGCACATCCTCGGCCACGTCGAACTGGTAGGGACCTATCAGAAGCGCGACTGACGGCAGGAGCCGGCGGCGACTCAAGAGGCGGGCAGACCATGCAAGGTTAGCTGCCGGAGTCGAAGCTTGAGGCCGCGGCTTGAGATACTTAGCCCTCGGGACAGGACGCGGGCTCGGCCGTGCAGTCCCAGGTGCCCTCGGAACCGACCACAGGCGGTGCGGATTTGGTGACCGCGGTGCCTGCGCCTTCGTCCACCCGCCACAGCTCTTTACCGAAGAGCAGAGGGAGCAGCAGGTACAGGGAGGCAATCAACAGACCGGCGATGGAAAGGTTGTCCAAGATCATAACACTTCGCTGAGCGGAACCGATGGGCCAAGGGGGTCCACGATATTACAGAGTGCTTATATACAAGTCCAGCTCCCTGGCGCCGCTTCCCGGCATCTGCGTCATTCCCAGCGAAACAGTCTCGCGGCGACGGCGAGCAGCACCAGCGCCGACCCGGCAAGGAGCCCGACCTGCGGCAAAACATCGACCACCCCCCCACCGTCGATCATGACCTGCCTGGCTGCGGCGACCATGTGAGTGAGGGGAAAGACCTCGGATAACGCCTGGGCAGCTGGACTGGCGCCCTCCATGGAGAACCAGACCCCTGACAGCAGCAGCATGGGCCAAGAGATGAGGTTGAGGATGCCGTCGGCAAGCTCCTCGGTGCGGAGCCGTGCGGAGACGATCAGCCCCAGGCTGATCAGGCACAGGGCGCCGGCGGAGAAGACCAGGATCAACGCCCCGTAGGACCCGCGCATTGGGAATTCCAGGAACAGGCCAGCGCCCAGGTAGACGATCAAGCTGGCACCGAGCACCACCAACAGGCGGGAGAGAACCTGAGCCGCCAGGAACTCAAAAGGGGTCAGCGGTGTCGCCTTGAGGCGACGCAGGACCCCGTTCTTGCGATAACGCACCACAACGAAGCCGACTCCCCAGAGGCTGCTGAACATCACGTTCATGGCGAGCACACCGGGCAGCACCCAGTCCGCGTAGCTCAGCGCTTCCCCGGTCACGGTGCGCCGCTGTGGGGTCTGATCCTGGATCGGCGCGGCGTAAGCCCCCAGCAGCAGGCGCTCGGCCAGGTAGCCACGAGGTGAATTGAGGTTCACCCAGTAGCCCGGGACGCCACTCAGGTCCAGCAGCAGATCGAGCTGGTGACGTTCCACTTTGAGGATCGCGGCCGACGGATCGGCCATCGGTACGAAAGTGACATGCCGGGTGGCGAGGAAGGGCGAAGCCTGGGCACCGGGCTCGGTGAGACCCCCGATGACACCGACTTTGAGCAGGTCGTCAGGGGCGCCCCGAAAAATGAAGGCAAAGGCCAGCACCATCAGGATCGGCATAAAAATGTTCCAGCCGAGTCCAGCCCGATCCCGGTAGAACTCTCTGTTACGTGCGGCCAGGATCGCCAGGATGCGGCGCCACATGTCAGGACCTCAGGGTGTGCCCGGTCAGCTTGAGGAACAGATCCTCCAGATTCGGCGTCTCCACCTGCAGCTCGTTCAGGTTGGCCCCAACGCGCTCGAGGTGCTCCAGGATGGGCCGTACATCGTCGCTGTAGATCTCGACGGCACCCCCACGGACCAGAGCACCCGCCGGCAGGGGCGCGGAGGCGGGCCAGGCGCCCTCCGGGAGGCGCACCGCCGTGGCCGGGAAGTGCGCTCTCACCAGCCCCTGGGGCGTTCCCTGGGCGACGATGCGGCCGTCATCGACGATGGCGACCTCGTCGCACAGGCGCTCGGCCTCCTCCATGTAGTGGGTGGTGAGCAGGACGGTCTTGCCGCGGCGGCGTACCGTCTCGATCAGCTCCCAGAAGTTGCGCCGGGACTGGGGGTCGAGCCCAGTGGTTGGCTCGTCCAGGAAAACGAGATCCGGGTCGTTGACGAGGGCGATGGCCAGCAGCACGCGCTGGCGCTGGCCACCGGAGAGGTGGCGCGTGTCCCGTTGCAGAATCTCCCCCAGATTGCACAGACCGGCCAGCTCGGTGCGGTCCGCCACCTTTTGATACAGGCTCGCGAACATGGTCAAGGATTCGGCCACGGTCTGGAAATCCTGCAAAGCAGTCGCCTGGAACTGGATGCCGATGGCCTCACGATAGGCCGCATCCAGTGGCCGCCCCTGGAACAGCACGGCCCCGGAGGTGGGCGCCTGGATGCCCTCCAGCATTTCCAGGGTCGTGGTCTTGCCGGCGCCGTTCGGGCCCAGAAGCCCGAAGCACTGACCGCGGCGGACACGGAAGGAAATCCCGTCCACGGCCCGCACCCCGGGGTAGAGCCGGACCAGGTCGCGGGCTTCGATCAGGGTGCCCATGGGCCTGGGAGTCGGAGGGCCGGACCGCGCATTGGCCACAAGGCCGTCAGAAGGCCGCCAGGAAACACCGGACAAAGATGTCGTAATCCGCCTCAGCAAGGCGGTTGATGCCAGCGGCAGCCTTACGCCCCCCGCCCGTGGGGAACTGCCGGCACAGGACATCGGCCCCATTCGGGGCGATCAGGGGTGCGCGCACGCTGACCAGGTACCCCCCCTCAGGCAGCCGGGTAAGCAGGGCATGGGCGCGGTCCGGCACCGCCTGAGCCAGATCATTGGCGAGGACGCCGCTGACCCGCCGGGCCCAGGGCTCAGCCGGCAGGACGTAGACGGCGTGGCGGTCGGTGGCCAGCGCTGCCGTTGCCTCAGCCGCACGGGCCATGTCGTCGACGAAACCGGCGCGCAAGGTGGCGAAAGCCGCGTCATGCCGCACGAAGTCGAGGGGCTCGGCATAGGGGGCAAGGCGACGGAACAGGACATCGGGCGGAAAATGCAGGTCCTCGACCCGCTCGCCATAGCCGTTGTAGTTGAGGCAGACCCCCAACTCCCGCAGGTCGGTCAGGTCGCGTGCGGCAAGGTCCAGGGGTTGTGCGGCACGCCGCGCCGCCACGTCGAAGTTGTCGCCGAAAGTGCCGACCACAGCCCAGGCGCGGAATCGGCCATCCAGAAAGGCGTCCACCAACAGGCTCGTCCCCTGGTCCGCCAGGGTGCCGATATGTACATCGAGGAGGGGGTGAGCGGGGATGTCGCCGGCAAAGTGGTGGTCGAAATAACGTACCTTGACCCCCTGGTCCAAGAGGTGCAGGAGGGGCTCGCGGTTCTTGTCCAGAGACACATCGAGGACCGTAACCTCGTCCCCCGCGGCCGCCTGCACCCGGCCAAGCAAGGCGATGTCGCGCTTGACGCCGGTGACCAGGGTTGTTTCGCGGGGCTGCGCGAGGCGCAGTTGCTGTAGGGCACAGAGGCCATCGGCGTCGCCATTAAAGACATCGAAGTGGTTCATGGTGGCTGCACGTCCAATCAATGGCAGGAGGCCGGCATTATGCCTACCGGGCCGCCGGTGACCAACGTCTCGCAGGGGCAGAACCTCTGGGAGATGCCTTGGCGAAGGGCAGATACCCTGGCCTCGGGCCTCGATACCCATGTGCCGCGACGCTTGCGACAAGGCCGCTGCATTTGCTCAAAGGGCAGTGGCTGAGTACCATTTGGCGTTCACTGAGGCCAACGTCCCATCGCCCACAGTCCGGGGCGCCTCCTTACCTTACCTAAATCCAAGGCGCTGGGACCCGGGGCCGTACCCGCCATCTGGTCTCGGGGCCCGAACCTGCGTCACGGCGACCCCGTCATACTGTCAATGAGCATCGAACGCACCCTCTCCATCATCAAGCCGGACGCTGTTGCGCACGACGCGATCGGGGCCATTTGCGCCCGCCTCGAAGCGGCAGGACTCCGCATCGTTGCCGCACGTATGCTGCGTCTGAGCCGAGAGCAAGCGGCGACCTTCTATGCAGTGCACCAAGGGCGGCCCTTCTTTGACGCACTCGTCGACTTCATGGTCTCGGGGCCGATCATGGCTCAAGTGCTGGAGGGCGAGGATGCCATCGCCCGCAACCGCACAGTCATGGGGGCGACCGACCCCGCGGCGGCTGCCCCCGGGACCATCCGCGCCGATTTCGCTAGCATCGGTGACCGAGAATGCCGTGCACGGTTCCGACGCCGCGGAGACGGCCGCCGCCGAAATCGCCTTCTTCTTCCCCGAAGGGATCTGTGAGCGCGTCCGCTGAATGCGTCGCCCTGGGGGGCGCCAAGATCAACCTCCTGGATTTCGATCTAGCCGGGTTGGAGGCACTCGCTGTGCAGCTGGGCCAGAAGCCCTTCCATGGCCGCAATCTGTTCAAGTGGATGCACAAGCTTGGGGTCACCGACTTCGATGCCATGACGGACCTGGCTAAGCCCCTGCGTGCCCGGTTGGCAGCCCGCTACGGGATCGTCCCGCCGCGCATCGCCCTGGAGCAGCCATCGGCGGACGGGACCGTCAAATGGGTGATGGAACTTGCGGACGGGCAACGTATCGAGACCGTCTACATCCCCGAAGAACGGCGCGACACGATCTGCATCTCCTCCCAGGTCGGCTGCGCCCTGAATTGCACCTTCTGTTCGACCGCCCGCCAAGGGTTCAACCGCAACTTGAGCGTCGGCGAAATCATCGGCCAGGTCTGGCACGCCAGCCGCTATCTGGGCCGGGCGCCGAGCAACATCGTCCTCATGGGCATGGGTGAGCCTCTGGCCAACTTCGATGCCGTGGTCAAGGCCACGGCCATCATGCAGGACGATCTCGCCTACATGGTCTCGAAGTTTCGGGTAACGCTCAGCACCTCCGGAATCGTCCCCAACATCTACCGCCTGCGCGAGGTGAGCGACATCTCGCTGGCGGTCTCGCTGCACGCGCCGGACAATGCCCTGCGTGACCAATTGGTCCCAATCAACCGGAAATACCCCCTGGAAGAGCTCTTGCCCGCCTGCAAGGCCTTTGTCGGGGACGACAAACGGCGGCGCATCACCTGGGAGTACGTCATGCTCGATGGCATCAACGACAGCCTGACCCATGCCAAGGCCCTGATCCGGTTGCTCGAGGGGGTACCGTCCAAGATCAACCTGATCCCCTTCAATCCCTTCCCTGGCAGCGAGTTGGGAACCACGCCCCCGGAGCGTGTCGAGGCATTCCGCCAGCGCCTGATGCGCTCGGGGCTGTTTACCATGACACGCAAGACCCGCGGCGACGAGATCGCCGCCGCATGCGGCCAACTGGTCGGGCGGGTGCAGGACCGTACCCAGCGAGTCGTGGACGTCCCCTTGCTGGCTGGGGCACAGGCGTCATGAGCGGCGACCTGACCCAGCGCGCGCTCGGGCTGGCGATGATGCTGGTGGCCGCCTCGTTGCTGGCGGGCTGTGGTAAGCACAGCACGCGCAGCGATGGCGCCACGGGGGCCCTCGGCACCGACGCTCCGTCCAGCCCGGGGGACGTCTACGTTGCACTGGCCGGCGAGTACTACGCCCGGGGACAGATGGACGTGGCCCTGCAGCGGGCAAACCAGGCGTTGAATGAAGACTCCAACAACGCGAAAGCCCATCTCGTCAACGCACTCATCTATCAGCGCCTGGGGGAGACTGGAAAGGCCGAAACCCATTTCAAGCGGGCCGTGGAGCTGGATCCCAAGGACCCGTCCATCCGCAACGCCCTAGGTACCTACTACTGCGCCCAGAGGAACTATGCGGAGGCCGATGAGCAGTTCAAGCAGGCCCTCACGAACCCACTCTATGCGACCCCCTGGACCGCCCGAACCAACGCGGCGATCTGTGCCAAGGCGTCCGGTGACCGGGCGAAGGCACAGACGTATTTCCGCAAAGCTCTGGACGACAACCCCAACTTTGGTCCCGCCCTTTTGGCGATTGTCCGAGCTCGATCTTGCTCAGGGCGACGCGCGCTCGGCCAGCTCCCTGCTCACGCGCTATTTCAAGTCGTCGCCGCCAACGCCCCAGGCCCTGGCCCTGGGCGTGCGCGTCGAACGTCAACTCGGAAACAAGAAGGCTGCGGCGAGTTACGCGACCCTCCTGAAACAACGGTTTCCGAACACGCCTGAAGCCGGAAACCTCTGACGAGTCGAGGCCATGAACGCGCAACCCCTGGACGACCATCAAGACCCCGACCACGTAGAGCATTCCGAGGACGTCGGCCGCCGTCTGCGAGCGGCGCGGGTCGACCGTGGTCTGGACCTGGACCGCATTGCCGCCCAACTTCACCTCAAACCTTCCCTGATCGAAGCCCTGGAGGCAGGACGCTACGAGGCCCTACCCGGATCCGTCTTTGTCACTGGATATATACGCAACTATGCGCGCCAAGTCGGGCTCGACCCGGAGCCTCTGATCGCGGCGTACCTTTCGCTGGAAAGGCGGGCGGAACCCCTGCGGGTCCGGAGCCAGCCCCGTGCAACCGGCAGCGACCTCGGTGGCAGTGGCTTCCTACTACGGCTCATGACCGTTGTCTTGGTCGCAGGGGTGGCCTACCTGTTCGTGCAATGGTGGCAGAACCGCTCGCCCAGGGTCTCAGAGTTGGCCTGGGAAACGGCCTCAGTGCTTGATTCCAAGGGGCCGAGCGCGGCTCCGGATCGAGTCGCCCCCGAGGTGACGAACCCGCCCGTCACCCCCGTCGAAGGTCCCAGCCCAAGCGGTCGAGCCACGGCGGAACGCAGTGATGTCGCTCCGCCACACAGGGTCCCGGCTACGGTTGCGGCGGCCCCGATGGCCGAGACCCCCATGCCGTCAGCGGCCCCGGAGGCGCCCCAGGACGCGCCCCAGGACGCGCCGCGCGCCGATCCTGATCCCAGCCCCGCCCTCGGATTGGAGCCTGCAGGCGTCGCAGAGAGCGCAGCCCCGGAAGCAGCCCAAGACAGTCGGGACCCGGTGGGCGCGGAACAGGACGATGTCATTCTGGATTTCCGCGGGCCTTGTTGGGTGGACGTGCGTGACTCGGCCAAGTCTTTCAGCCTCACCGGGGAGATGACCACGGGCGACCGCCGGATCCTTGGGGGCACCCCGCCCTACTCGCTGATCCTCGGCAATGCGTCTGCCGTGACCGTCACAGTCAAGGGCGCACCCTTCGATTTGACCCGCGTTACGAAGGGCAACGTAGCTCGTTTCAAGCTCGATCCCGCCGCGCTGCCCTGAACCACCCGGGATCGCACCGAATGGCCAAGAACATCCAGGCAATCCGTGGGATGCACGACCTGCTCCCAGAGCGCAGCCCACTCTGGCAGAGCCTGGAGGACAGGGCCCGCGGCGTCCTGGAGGCCTACGGCTACAGCGAAATCCGCACACCCCTGGTCGAGATGACGGAGCTGTTCAAGCGCTCCATCGGCGAGGTCACGGACATCGTCGAAAAGGAGATGTATAGCTTCGCCGACCGCAACGGGGACAGCCTCAGCCTGCGCCCCGAGGGAACCGCGTCCTGCGTACGCGCTGTCATCGAGGGCGGACTTCTCGGCCAGGCTCAGCGGCTCTGGTACCGTGGCGCCATGTTTCGCCACGAGCGCCCCCAGCGCGGACGCTACCGGCAATTCCACCAGATCGGGGTGGAGGTCTTCGGGTTGGCGGGACCGGACATCGACCTGGAGGTCGTTCTCATCACGCGGCGCCTGTGGCAGGCCCTTGGGCTGACCAATCTCCGCCTGGAGGTCAACACCCTCGGGAGCGCCGAGGAGCGCGCCGCCTACCGCGCCGAGTTGGTGCGCTATTTGGAAGGGCACGCCGAACATTTGGACGAGGACAGCCGCAACCGTCTGTACAGCAACCCGCTGCGCATCTTGGACTCCAAACACCCGAACATGGCGGAGATCATCGCTGAGGCGCCGACGATCTTCGACTACCTCGGCCGCGAGTCGCGGGACCACTTCGACGAGTTCCGGGCCGGGCTCGACGCCGCCGGGCAGACCTACAGCGTCAATGCGCGCCTCGTGCGCGGCCTCGACTATTACAATCGCACCGTCTTCGAGTGGACCACGGAGGACCTGGGCGCCCAGGGCACGGTCTGTGCCGGCGGGCGTTACGACGGCCTGGTGGAGCAGCTCGGCGGGCGCCCGACCCCAGCGGTGGGATTCGCCTTGGGACTAGAGCGGCTGGTCGCCCTTCTGGAACAATCGCCGCCCAGCCAGGAGGCTCAGGTGCATGCCTACCTGGTGGCCGTGGGCGACATCGCCCAGGCCCGCGCCACGCCGATCGCCGAGGGACTGCGCGACGCCTTGCCGCAGTTGCGGCTCATGTGCAACTGCGGCGGCGGCAACTTCAAGAACCAGTTCAAGAAGGCCGACCGGAGCGGGGCCGCCCTGGCCCTGGTCCTGGGCGAGGGCGAGGTCGAGCGAGGCACGATCCAGGTCAAGCCCCTGCGCGGCGACGGAGAGCAGGCCGAGGTCGCCCTCGCCGATGTGCCGGGGTATCTGGCGATGCGCATCTGGCCTACTCCGGCTCGCACTGCATAAGCGGGTTCCTGCCCGCTGGCCGCTGGCCGCTCAATGAATCCGACTCACACACGATCCCAGCTGGAGCAGACATGGCCGATTACGAAACTGACGACGAAAAGGTCGAGGCAATCAAGAGGTGGTGGAAGGAAAATGGCGCCTCTGTCGTGGCGGGGCTGGCCATCGGCCTGACGGCGGTGTTCGGGTGGCGCTACTGGGTGGATTACCGCGAATCCGTAGGCCAGCAGGCATCAACCGCCTTCGAGCAACTCATGATGACGGCCGAGGGTGAGGATTCTGCGGCGGCCCTGGCCCAGGCGCAGGCCATCCGCGACGGGTTCGGCTCGACCGCCTATGCCAGTCTGGCCGACCTCATGGAGGCGCGGGTCAAGCTCAAGGCGGGTGACCCCACCGGGGCCATCGCGGCCCTGGAGCGGGTCGTGGCCAAGGCCCCGGATCCAGCGCTCTCGCGCATTGCCGCGCTCCGGCTAGCACGTGTCTTCCTGGATCAGGGGGACCTGGATCAGGCCGGCGCCATCGCCGCCAAATATGCCGAAGATGCCAGCTTCGGCGGGGATTTTGCCGCCGTCCAGGGGGACATCGCCGCGAGCCAGGGTCGCTATGCCGAGGCGCGCCAGGCGTACGCGCGGGCCATGGCCGCAGGCGCGAGCCTATCGCAGTTGATCCAGCTCAAGATCGACAATCTGCCGGCTGCGGGTTAGCCGCCTGCTCCGCGACATGCGTATCCCCCCGCACCCCCTCACCAGGCGCACTCCATGAGATACCTAGCCCCCCGCACCCTGGGCCGCGTCGCCCGCGTCCTGTCGGCCGCCCTGCTCGGCGCCCTGGCGCTCGGCGGCTGCAGCTACATCCCCTGGTTCGGCGGGGAGAAGGACCCCACTCCGCCCGCCAAGTTGGTCCCCTTCGCGCCCCAGGTCGGAGTGCGAACCCTGTGGACCACCAAGGTTGGCACCGGTACGCGCAAACGCCAGTTGGCCCTGGTCCCAGCCTTGAGCGGGGGAAGACTCTTCGTCGCCGACACGGATGGGGACGTCGCCGCCGTCTCCGCCGCGGACGGCCGGGTCCAGTGGCAGCGCCAGACCAAGCTCCCCTTCAGCGGGGGGCCTGGCACTGACGGGCGCCAGCTGGTGCTCGGTACCAGCCAAGGCCAGGTGGTGGCCTTGTCCGCCAGCGATGGGAGTCAGGTTTGGAGCGCCGGAGTCGACAGCGAGGTCCTCGCCGTGCCGCTGATCGCCGGTGACCTGGTGGTGGTCCACACCCTGGACGACAGCGTATACGGGCTGGAGGCGGCCACAGGCAAACAGCGGTGGCGCTACCTCTACCCGGCCCCGATTCTGACGCTGCGCGGCAGCAGCTCGCCCGTTCTGGCCGATTCGGCCGCCCTTGTCGGCCTCTCCGGAGGCAAGCTGGTCAAGCTCGACCTGGCGGGTGGCGTACCCATCTGGGAGGTCACCGTGACACTGCCGAGCGGACGCACCGAGCTCGACCGCATCGCCGACATCGACGCAGACCCGGTCATTGTTGGCTCGACCGCTTACGTCGGCACCTATAACGGGGACCTGGCCGCGGTGGATCTGGTCACCGGCGACATCCTGTGGCGGCGTACCCTGTCGTCCCACGCCGGGTTGGCCGCGGACACAAGCGACCTCTACATCACGGATTCCGACGACAACATCTGGGCCGCCGCCCCGGCGGACGGCGCCGGGCGCTGGAAGCAGGAGCAGCTCCGCCACCGCTTGTTGACGGCACCTGCCCTGCTTGGCGATTACGTCGTCGTGGGCGACCTGGAGGGCTGGTTGCACTGGATCACCCGCAAGGATGGCTCCCTGGCGGGACGCGTGAAGGTCGCCGGCGGGGCCATCACCGCCCGTCCCCTGGTCGCCGATGGGCGGCTCTACGTCTATGCCGATGACGGAACACTCGCGGCGCTCAGTCCTGGCGGGTTGACCGCCGAAGACCGCGCCGCGGGCAGCACCGCCAGTGGCGGAGCCAGCGGAGCGGGAGGGGTCGTCACCTCCCCCGACCTGCCGAAACCCGGCTCGGCTGTCGGCGGTGCGGCCCTCTGAGCCGCCGTGCTCCCCGTCATCACCCTGGTCGGCCGTCCGAACGTCGGCAAGTCGACGCTGTTTAACCGCCTCACCCGGACCCGAGACGCCCTGGTGGCTGACTTTCCCGGGCTGACGCGGGATCGCCAGTATGGTCTGGGGCGGATCGGCCCTGCCGGCTATATCGTCGTCGACACCGGCGGCATCAGCCCGGAGGCCGAGGGGATCGAGGCCCTGATGCAGGGGCAGGTGCGCCGCGCCATCGAGGAAGCGGACCACATCTTGTTCCTGGTGGATGCCCAGACCGGCGTCACGCCCGACGACCAAGAAGTGGCAGAGCGCCTGCGCCGCACTGGCAAGGCGCTGACCCTGGTTGTGAACAAGACCGATCACCGGGATCCCGCCATCGCCGCGGCCGACTTCCACTCCCTGGGGCTTGGGGAGCCCGTTGCCATCGCCGCCGTCCAGGGCAGTGGGGTCGAGGGGCTGATGGGGCGGGTTCTCACCGGCCTGTCCGTCACCGCACCGTCAGAGGAGGCGGCAGCGGATGGCCAGGGAGTAAAGATCGCAGTGGTCGGGCGCCCCAACGCCGGTAAGTCCACCCTGGTCAACCGGCTGCTGGGGGAGGAGCGGGTGCTGGTCTTCGACGCCCCCGGTACCACGCGGGACAGCATTTACATCCCGTTCCAACGGGCCGGGCGCGACTATATCCTAATCGACACCGCCGGCATGCGCCGCCGCGCCCGGATCGAGGATGCCATCGAGAAGTTCAGCGTCATCAAGACGCTCCAGGCCATCGAGGCGTGCAACGTGGTGGTGCTGGTCCTGGATGCCCAGCAGGGCATCGGCGAGCACGATGCGAATTTGGCGGCCCATATCGTCGAGAGCGGGCGGGCCTTGGTGGTGGCGGTCAACAAGTGGGACGGGCTCGACGATCACGAGCGCGGCGCGATCAAGAGCGCCTTGCAGCGGCGCCTGGCCTTCCTGGATTTTGCCACCACCCGCTTCATCTCCGCGTTGCACGGGAGCGGGGTGGGAATCCTGCTCGAAGAGGTGGACAAGGCCTTTGCCAACGCCACTCGCGCCCTCTCCACGCCCCAGATCACCCGTATCCTGGAGGCCGCCGTGCGCGAGCACAGCCCCCCGACGGTGCACGGACGGCGCATCAAACTGCGGTACGCCCACCAGGGTGGACGCAATCCGCCCATCATCGTCATCCACGGCAACCAGACAGAGGCCCTGCCGGAATCCTACCGCCGGTACCTCATCGGCCGTTTCCGCAACGAGCTGCGCCTCTACGGGACCCCATTGCGCCTGGAACTGCGGTCCGGGACCAACCCGTTCGAGGGTCGCCGCAACACCCTCACCCCCCGCCAGGAGCGCAGCCGCGAGCGCCTGCGCCGCTTCGTAAAGGGCAGGGGCTGACCACCACGCCCTGTGGGGGCGGAGTTACCCAGCACCCTGACGCGCCGCAACCCGCCCTCTTATCGGCCGGCGCCGCCCGCTGGCACGGTCGCGCCGAAAGCCGTCCTCGGACCCTCGAAGCCATGGGGCGGAGTCACGGGTCACACCCGCGACATGAACTCGCCGGTGACGGTGTTGACCTTGATGCTGTCGCCCGGGGCCAGGTATTCGGGGACCTGCACGACCAGTCCGGTGTTGGTGGTGGCAGGCTTGTTGCGGGCCGACGCTGAAGCACCCTTCATGGCCGGGGAGCAGTCGAGCACCTCCAGCACCACCGTGGCCGGCAATTCGATGCCCACCGCGCTCCCGTCCACTACCAAAGTGAAGATCCCCTCCAGACCATCGGTAAGATAGAGGCGCTCGGCCTCCAGGGCTTCCAGGTCGAAGGTGTGCTGCTCGAAGGTGTCGCGGTCCATGAAGGTGCAGCCGTCCGCGTCCTGGAAGAGAAACTGCACGGCGCGGCGCTCGAAGTCCACAGTCTGCACGACTTCATCCCCTTTGAAGCTCCCCTGGAACTTCTGCCGCGTGACCACGTTACGCCCCCGCACCTTGTAGAGGGTGTTACCGCTGCGAGACGAGGCGGTTTGCACCTGAACCTCGTTGATGAAGACGCTGGCACCGTCTGCCTCAATGACGATGCCCTTCTTGATGTCACTGGCTTTCATGGGCCCCTGGCGAACTGGTCTGATGGATGTGGGGGCGCATCATACCGGTTGGCGGCGTGTCCTAGTGAGATGCTGATTTAAGCGATCCCTGGCTTGAATCAGCTCTTGCTCCCCGAGGCGCGACTCGTTGAGCGCTCCATTTTCAACGGCTTAGCACCGTTGGAAATGGGGGTATCGTGGGATGGCGCGGACCTGGCGCTACTCCTTCGCAACCAGTGGCCGAGCCCCGGTGGTCGGCCGCGCCTCGATCCGCTCACTGCCCCTCCAGACCTCAAGGCTGACCGCGGCATCGGGTCCGGTTTCTGCGACCAGATCGAAGAGGTCCTGAACCCCGGCGATCGGGCGATCGCCGACCCGGGTAATGACGTCCCCCGGGCGCAGCCCCGCCTGCTCGGCGGGGCCGCCCTCCACGGTGGAGGAGACCAAGACCCCGGTGTCGGTACGCAGACCGAAGTCGGCGGCCAGGGCTGTCGTGACGCTCCGCCCACTCAGACCGAGCCAGCCGCGGGTCACTTTGCCTGAAGCAGCGACGCTGCGGGCCACACCCTGGGCCAGATCGGCGGGGATGGCAAAACCCACCCCTTCAGAGACGCCGCTCTCGGAGTAGATCGCCGTGTTGATCCCGACCAAGGCCCCGCGGCTGTCGACGAGGGCCCCGCCAGAGTTGCCGGGGTTGATGGCCGCGTCGGTCTGGATGAAGTTTTCTACGCTGGTGATCCCCAGATTGTTTCGCCCTGTGGCGCTGACGATCCCCAGGGTAACGGTCTGGCCGACGCCGAAGGGATTGCCGATCGCCAGCACCACGTCCCCGACTCGCAGATCCCTTGGTCGGCCCACGGGGATCGTGGGCAGGTCCTTGGCGTTGGCCTTCAGAACGGCCAAGTCCGTTTCCGGGTCAAAGCCCACCACCCGCACGGCCAGGCGTTGCCCGTCCGCCAGCTCTACCTGGACGCGGTGGGCGTCCTTGACGACATGGCGGTTGGTCAGCATCAGTCCGTCGGCGGAGAGAATGACCCCGGAGCCGAGGCTCATGCCGCGGCGCCTGTACTCGGCCTCCGGGGCTAGCCGGCCAAAATGCGGCTGCAGCCGCGGGTCCCGGAGGGTGTCGGTGTGACGCTCGATGGTTGTTACAGAGCTGAAGACGTTAACCACTGCCGGCGCGGCGCGGGATACGGCCTGGGAGAAGGAGGTCGCTGCGGGAGTCGCGGTTTCCCGCGCGATCAGACCATCGATGGTCGGGGCGACCCCGAGCAGCAGGTGCGGCGCCAGCCAAAGCCCAGCGAGCACGCAGGCCATACCCGCGACGAAGGCGGCGAGAATCCAGACGAGGGGGCGACTCTTGGTCATGGCGGGTACGTTATCATGCAGGGCAACTGGCGAGATACGGGTGCGGCCTGCAGAGGCCCTCGCCTGAAGCATTGACCGGGAGAGGAGGAGCATGACCGAACTGACCACGCTGGCCGCGTACTGCGACGACCTGCTCAATGCCCCGGCCTTTGAAGATTACTCTCCCAACGGGATGCAGGTCGAAGGAGAGCGCCCCGTGCGGCGCCTCGCCAGCGGCGTCACCGCCAGCGCAGCCCTGTTGGATGAGTCCCTAGCCTGGGGTGCGGATGCCATCCTGGTGCACCACGGCTGGTTCTGGCGCGGGGAGGATCCACGCCTGATCGGCATGAAGGGGCGGCGAGTGCGCACCCTGACCCGCGCTGGAGTCGGGCTGCTCGCCTACCACCTGCCCCTCGATGCCCACTCCCAGCTGGGCAACAACCGCCAACTGGCAGACGTTCTCGGACTGTGCGACCCAAGAGCGACCAACCTCTGCGGCGGCATCCTGTGGCAGGGACGGTTGCCGCGCCCCACGACAGCAGAGGACCTCGCGGGACACATAGCCGCTGCCCTGGGGCGGGTCCCACTGCATGTCGGCGGCCGAGCAGGCTACATCGAACAGGTCGCCTGGTGCACGGGAGGGGCCCAAGGCTATATCGAGCAAGCGGCCAGCCTCGGGGTGGACGCCTATCTCAGCGGCGAGATCTCGGAGCAGACCACCCACCAAGCGCGCGAGCTGGGGTTAGATTACTTCGCCCTGGGCCACCACGCGAGCGAGCGCTACGGGGTGCGCGCTTTGGGCGACCGCCTGGCGGGGCGCTTCGCCTTGGAACACCGCTTCATTGACATCGACAATCCGGCCTGAACCCGCGCGAGACGGCCTTGCCCGGGGGTGCATGGGTCATCCCTATATCCCCAGGGCTCCGTCGAGTTCAGCGGTAGTGCATTGAGATAAAGACGGATCCGGCGGGGACTGAACATCCGCCCCGGAATGGCGTACAAGGCCGGACATGGCCGATGGTCCTTGTCAGCCCCACTGCTCGTCTGCCGAAGTGCTCCGGCGCCTTGAGGTGCGTCCGATTCGCCCCGAGGAGCGGGTGGCATGGGACGCCTTGGTGCAGGAGCATCACTACCTGGGTCTGCATGCGCTGTTCGGGCGGACGTTGCGCTATGTCGCCGCCCTCGACGGGTGCTGGGTAGCCCTGCTCGGCTGGCAGGCGGCGGCGCTCAAGTGCGCCGCGCGCGATGCCTGGATCGGCTGGGGGCGGGTGCTGCACTACCAGCGCCTGCACCTGATTGCCAACAACGCGCGGTTTTTGGTGCTGCCCGCGGGGCGCCTGCCCAATCTGGCCTCGCGCGTGCTGGCGCTGAACCTGCGGCGCTTGTCGGGGGATTGGCAGCAGATCCATGGCCACCCCCTGCTGCTGGCCGAGACCTTCGTCGATCCCGCGCGCTTCACCGGGGCTTGTTACCGGGCCGCCAACTGGCAGGTGGTGGGCAGCACGCGCGGGTTTGCGCGCCGCAACGGCCACTACTTCGCCCACGGCCAGCCCAAGCGGGTGCTCCTCTACCCCCTGCACCGTCAGGCCCGTGCGCTGCTGTGCGCCCCGACGCTTCCCCCGCCTGGAGCAGCCCCATGCAACGCGTCACCCTGACCGCCGCCCAGTTGGAGGCGCTGCAACAGCGCCTGCGCGCCCTGCCCGATTGTCGTCACCCCCGGGGCCAGCGCCATCGCCTGGCCACGGTGCTGACCATCGCGATCGCCGCCGTGCTCGCCGGTGCCCGCGGCTACAGCGCCATCGCCGAGTGGGCCGCGCGCCTGACCCAGGCCCAGCTCAAACGGCTGCGCGCCCGCTACAACCCGCGCACCGAGCGCTTCGAGGCGCCCTCGGAGCCGACCATCCGTCGGCTCCTGCAAACCGCCGATGTCACCGCCGTCGATGCGGCCTTCGGCGACTGGCTGCTCGGCGTGGCCGAGGGCGAGGATGCCGTCGCCGTCGACGGGAAAGTTGTGTGCGGGGCGGTGCGCGCCGATGGCACCCAGGTGCATCTGCTCAGCGCCTTCCTCCAGGGCCAGGGGGTGACGGTGGCGCAACGCGAGATCCCAGCCAAGACCAATGAGATCCCGGAGATCAAGCCGTTGCTCCATCCCCTGGACCTCACCGCTCAGGTGGTCACCGCCGATGCCCTGCACACCCAGCGCGAGACCGCCCGCTGCCTGGTCGAGGACAAGCACGCCCACTACTTGCTCACCGTCAAACACAACCAGCCGACCCTCTATGAAGACCTCAGCGCCCTGACTCCGGCGCATTTTCCCCCACAGCTTCGCGACCTTCGATAAGGGCCACGGGCGTCTAGAGCAGCGCCGCTTGCTCGCCACCACGGCCCTGAACGACTACCGCGACTTTCCCTACGTCGCCCAGGTCTGCCGCATCGAGCGCACCGTCACCGAGCTGAAGTCCGGCACCCAACGCCAGGAAACGGTGTTCGCCCTCACCAGCCTGCCGCCCGAACAGGCCAGCCCGCAACGCCTCCTTGAACTCAACCGCGGGCACTGGAGCATCGAGAACCGCTCCCACTACGTGCGCGATGTGACCTTCGACGAGGATCGCTCGCGCATCCGCGTCGGCCACGGGCCGGCGGTCATGGCCGCCTTGCGCAATTTCGCCATCGCCCTGGCTCGCCTGCACGGCTTCACCAACATCGCCAGCGCGCTGCGCGCCTTCGCCCACCAGCCCCGCCGCGCCCTGGCCGCCGTCGGCGTCTAGCCGTCCGCCACCGCTCGCGCCACCCGTCCGCTTCCGGCGGAGGATCCCACGCGATCCGAACCCGGAAATCGCACTTCCCAACCCCGCCAATTACGCACCCCTGCGCACTGCGCTCCCCTTTCCCAACCCCAGCGCGACGCTCGCCCCGCCAAGCTCCCCGCCGCCCCCGCTGCAGCCGCCGGACTTTGACGGGACCCTGCCTATATCCCCGCTCTCCTTGACCTTTTACCGCCGGATCGGGGAGAATTGCCGACCGGCATTGTAGCGAATCCGCATATTCTTAAATCCTTCCAACCAGAAATGCTGTGGCCTCATGTCGGGACCATGGCCATCGCTAGCGGGGGTCCTCCAACCATATGAGCGCACAGGCTGTAGACAATAGCAGGCGGCGCGTGCTGATCGCCGCGACGAGCGTCGTCGGCGCCGTCGGCGTCGGCTTCGCACTGGTCCCGTTCGTCGCCTCCATGAACCCGAGCGCCAAGGCGCGCGCCGCGGGTGCTCCCGTGGAGGCGGATATCAGTAAGATCGAGCCTGGCGCCTTGCTGCGCGTCAAGTGGCGCGGCAAACCGGTTTGGGTCGTGCGCCGCACCCCCGAGATGCTCGCCACCCTGCCGACGCTGGACGGCGAGCTCGCGGACCCCAACTCTGATGTGCCCCAGCAGCCCGACTACTGCAAGAACCCAACCCGCGCCATCAAGCCCGAGTACCTGGTGGCCATCGGCATTTGCACCCACCTCGGCTGCGCGCCGACATATCGGCCCGACGTCGCCCCCGAGGACCTGGGTCCAGCCTGGAAGGGGGGCTTCTTCTGCCCCTGCCACGGCTCCACCTTCGACCTGGCCGCCCGGGTCTTTAAGGGTGTTCCGGCCCCGACCAACCTAGTCATCCCGCCGCACACCTATCTCTCCGATACCACCATCCTGGTGGGTGCAGACAAAGGAGCCGCCTGATGAGTACCGATAGCATCGAGACGAAGGGCTTCCTTGGCTGGATCGACAAGCGGTTCCCGCTCACCAAGGTGTGGAACGAGCACCTGGCCCAGTACTACGCCCCCAAGAATTTCAACTTCTGGTACTTCTTCGGTTCGCTGGCCATGTTGGTGCTGGTCATGCAGATCGTGACCGGCCTGTGGCTGGCTATGAGCTACAAGCCCTCCGCGGCCGATGCCTTCGGCTCCGTCGAATACATCATGCGCGACGTGAACTGGGGCTGGTTGCTGCGCTATCTGCACTCCACGGGGGCCTCGGCCTTCTTCATCGTCGTCTATTTGCACATGTTCCGAGGCCTGATGTACGGCTCCTACCGCAAGCCGCGGGAACTGTTGTGGATCATCGGCGTGATCATCTATGTGGCCATGATGGCAACCGCCTTCTTCGGCTATCTGCTCCCCTGGGGCCAGATGTCCTACTGGGGCGCCCAGGTCATCGTCAACCTGTTCGCGGCGGTGCCGGGGATCGGCGAGGAGCTGTCGGTCTGGGTGCGCGGGGACTATGTCATCTCTGATGTCACTCTCAACCGCTTCTTCGCCTTCCACTTCCTGGTGCCCTTCCTGCTGGCGGCCCTCGTCTTCGTCCACATCGTCGCCCTGCACAAGGTCGGCTCGAACAACCCGGACGGCATCGAGATCAAGGAGAATAAGGACGAGCACGGCATCCCGAGGGACGGTATCCCCTTCCACCCCTACTATACGGTCAAAGACATCGCCGGCGTTGCCGTCTTCCTGGCCATCTTCTCGGCCATCGTGTTCTTCGCCCCGGACCTGGGCGGGCTCTTCCTGGAGGGGCCGAACTTCCAGCCGGCCAACCCCTTGCAGACCCCTGAGCATATCGCCCCTGTCTGGTACTTCACCCCCTTCTACGCCATGCTGCGCGCCGTCCCACCCATGTTCGGCTCCCAGTTCCCCGGCGTGGTGGTGATGTTCGCGGCCATCCTGATCATGTTCTTCGTGCCCTGGCTCGACCGTTCCCCCGTCAAGTCGGTGCGCTACAAGGGCACCCTGTCCAAGATCGCCCTGGGCATCTTCGCCGTCACTTTTGTGGTCCTGGCCTACCTTGGCCTACAACCGGCCACGCCGACGGCGACCCTGATGGCGCAGATCTTTACGGGTCTTTACTTCGCGTTCTTCCTGCTAATGCCGATCTACACCAAGATCGAAAAGACCAAGCCGGTTCCGGAGAGGGTGACCGCATGAAAAAGCTGTTCATCGTAAGCGTTCTGGGTCTGCTCCCGGCCCTTGGCATGGCCAGCAGCGGCGTCCACCTGGAGAGCGCCGACATCGACCTGCACGATCAGGCCTCGCTTCAGCGCGGTGCCAAGACCTTTGTCGACAGCTGCATGGGGTGCCACTCGCTCAAGTACATGCGCTACAACCGCATGGCGGCGGATCTGGGTATCGGTGAGGCGGATCTCCGCAAGGATTACATCCTCGGTGAGGCCAAGCCTGGTGACCTGATGACCATTGCCATGCACCCGGAGGACGGCGAGAAGTGGTTCGGTACGGCGGTCCCAGACCTGACGTTGGTCACGCGTTGGCGCAGCCCCGATTGGGTCTACACCTATCTGAAGAGCTTCTACGTGGATCCGACCCGCCCCTGGGGCGTTAACAATGTTGTCTTCCCCGCCGTCGGCATGCCGCACGTGCTTCAGGGGCTTCAGGGCGTCCAAGAGCCGGTCATGGCCGAGCACCGCGGGACCGAAGGCGCTGCTGCCGCGGTGACGGGCGTCAAGCTGACCCAGCCCGGCAAGTTGACAGCGGAGCAGTACGATGCCTTGGTGCGGGACCTGACCAATTTCCTGACTTATGCCGGTGAGCCGGTGCGGCTGGAGCGTCAGCGTCTGGGCTGGTACGTGCTCGGCTTCCTCGCCCTCTTCTTCGTCATCGCTTACATGCTCAAGAAGGAGTACTGGAAGGACATCCACTAGGCCCTCTGGCAAGCTCCTGCGGCCCTTGACGGGGGCCGAGCCTGGCCGGGCTCGGCCCCTTTTGTTTTGCCTGGACAGGGTGCCGGCCCATGGTGCGCTTAGGGCCCCGCTCGGGTAAGCTTTCGGCAACTAGTGGGCGCCACCAGCGCCGGCACATGTAGCCGGGTTCTGCATCAGAACCGGTGCGCTTTGTTCGAGCGGGGAGTCCAGCGTGGACCGTCGACGCCCGAGGCCAGAAGATATCGCTGCGGCCGGCCTGAACCCACCCCACCATGACCGCCAAAGCCCCTGCCGGCCGTCCCAAGAGCCCAGCATCGCGCCGATCCCGATGACCGAGCAGCGCAGCGCCCCGCCCGACCCAGTGCCGCCGGCCGCTCTGATGGAGTCCCACCCCGGCGGCCGGGCGACCCTGCGCCTGTCCGGCACCTGGCGCCTGGACCAGTCCCTGCCCCAGGTGTCGGAGCTGTTAGCTCGGCTGGATGCCTTGCCCGATCCCATCGACCTCACCTTCGACTGCACCGGGCTGGGTGACTGGGACTCGGGCCTGGTGGCCTATCTGGCCGGGGTCGCGATGCACCTCCAGGGACGGACGCGGCATGGCACCCCACGGCTCGACCAGTCCGGGCTGCCCAAGGGTGTCCAGGGCCTGCTGCGCCTGGCCTTCGCGGTACCGGAGCGTACCGGACCACGGCACGGCGAAGCGAACGAATCCTTCCTTCACGAGGTGGGCGACGAAGCCCTGGGCATGGTCCGCTCAACCGGGGAGATCATGGCCTTCCTCGGTGATGTGGTCCTGTCCCTGCGCCGCCTCCTGCGAGGGCGGGCACGCCTGCGCCGCGCCGACCTCTGGCTCGTCGTCCAACAGGCCGGCGCCGAGGCCCTGCCCATCGTCAGTCTGGTCAGCTTCCTGGTGGGGATGATCTTCGGCTATATCGGGGTACAGCAGCTCGCGCAGTTCGGTGCCCGTATCTATGTCGCGAGCCTGGTGGGGCTCGCCATGACCATCCAGATGGGGGCCCTGATCACCGCCATCGTGCTAGCCGGGCGCACCGGGGCCGCCTATGCGGCCCACATCGGGACCATGCAGGTCAACGAGGAGATCGACGCCCTGCGTACCTTGGGGCTCTCGCCCATTGAATTTCTCGTCCTGCCGCGGATGCTCGCGCTGATGCTCATGACACCCCTGCTCGCGGTCTATGCCGACCTGATGGGCATCGTCGGCGGGGCCTTCGTCGGCGTCCTGGTGGGGGGGCTGACCCCAACGGAGTACTACACCCAGACGCAGGCAACCGTCGGCTGGAATCACATCATCCAGGGGCTGATTAGCGCCGCCGTCTACGGGGCCATCGTTGCCGTCTCCGGCTGTCTGCGCGGGATGCAGTGTGGGCGCAGCGCCGCTGCCGTGGGACAAGCGACAACCTCCGCCGTGGTCACCGCCATCGTCGCCGTCGTCGTCGCCGCTGCGGTGCTCACGGTGATCTTCAACGTCCTGGGTCTCCAGTGACCAGCCCGCAAGGCAAGGTCCAGATCCGCCTGGAGGAAGTGACCCTGGGTTACGGTGACATCGTCATCCAGCACAACCTGACGTTCGACATCGGCCGCGGCGACATCTTCATCATCATGGGAGGCAGCGGCTGCGGCAAGAGCACGGTGATGCGCAGCGTCATTGGCCTGCTGGAGCCCATGGCAGGACGCATCCTCTATGGCAACGCGAGCCTATGGGAGGTGCACTCGGAGGAGCGTAACCGCGTGATGCGCAAAAACGGAGTCATGTACCAAAGCGGGGCCCTCTGGAGCTCTATGACGGTAGCTGAGAACGTCGCCCTTCCACTTGAACAGTACACGACCCTGAGCCCCCGCCAAGTTCGGGAGATCGCCGCCTACAAACTCGCCCTGGTGGGGCTTGCAGGCTTCGACGACTACTACCCAGCGGAAATCAGCGGCGGCATGCGGAAGCGCGTGGGGGTGGCCAGGGCCATGGCTCTGGATCCAGACACCCTGTTTTTCGACGAACCCTCGGCGGGGCTCGACCCCCTAAGTGCCCGCCTGCTCGATGACCTGATCCTGGAACTGCGCGACGGGCTGGGAACCACCATGGTCGTTGTAACCCACGACCTGGCGAGCATCTTCGCCATCGGCGATGATTCCGTCTTCCTGGACTCTGAGACCAAGACTATGCTCGCAACCGGCAACCCACGGGACCTGCGAGACCATTCCTCAGTCCCGCGGGTACGGCGCTTCCTCAGCCGGGGTGAGCCGACCCCGGCTACCGAACCTGTCGGCCACGGCTCGGTGGCCGAGTCATCATGACCAGACAAGCCAATCCAACGGTCATCGGCGCATTTGTCCTCGGGGCCCTTGTTCTGGTCGTGGTTGCCATACTGGTCTTCGGAAGCGGGGCCTGGCTCAAGGCGCGGGTTGCCATGGTGACCTATTTCCCCGGTTCGGTGCAGGGTCTGAGTCTGGGGGCCCAGGTCCAGTTCCAGGGGGTCCAAATCGGCGAGGTGACCGAGATCGGCCTGGATTACGTGGTTGCGGACGATCGCTTCAGCATCCCGGTCTCCTACGATATCTGGCCCGATGCCATCGGGGTCATCGGGCGGGGGGATGGGGAGCTGGACCCCGTCGCCTTCGCCAAACGCCTGGTCGAGGAGCGGGGTCTGCGGGCCAAGCTGGAGCCGGTGAGCCTGGTCACGGGGCAGTATGCGGTGTCCCTGGGGATGGGGACGAGGACGCCGCCGCGCTACGTCGGTATCGGGGTTAAGGGGATCGAGATCCCGTCCATCGAGTCAACCCGAGACCGGTTTGCAGATATCCTCGAAAAGGTCTCGCTCGACGACCTTTTGGCGGGGGCAACCGGGACCCTTGCGGCCGTCAGATCCCTGCTGGACTCGGGGTCTCTCCAAACCCTGATCGGTCGCCTGGATGATACGCTGGCACGCATCGGGCGCCTATCCGACGACATTGGCGCACAAGTCAAGCCCCTGGGGGCGCAAGTCGAACGGACTCTGACGCAGTATGCGACCCTGGCCGACACGCTGGCCACTCGGGCGAACGCCCTGGCCGACAGCCTGGGGGCCACGGCTGGGGACATGGGTCGGCTGAGCCAGCACCTAGACGCCCAGGTCGAGCCACTGGCCGCAACGGCCAACTCCGCCCTCCGTCAGCTCGGCACGACCCTAGGGACAGTGGAGGCGGCGGTCGCGCAGGGGTCCGACCTGCGGTACAGCCTCAACCAATTGCTCGCGGAGGCCACCGGGGCCGCCCGTTCACTTCGAAGCCTCGCAGATTACCTGGAGCGCCATCCGGAGGCCATCGTGCGGGGCAAGCGGTGACGGCGTCGTCTCGACCCCCCGGAGGCTATCGCAGACGGAGGCAGCAGTGATGTCCGCACGCAGCACATCGAGTTGCGCGGCAGACACACGCCTTGGACGCTCCCTAGAACCCGCACTCCAACGCAAGACGCAGACATCGCCGGGCGCCTCCGCGATCTCAAGGCCCACTGCATTTGTCGCTGGTGGCCACCCCAGGGGGCAGCACAACCGCCAGGAAGAGCCGCCGCGGCGCAAACCCGGCGTGCGAGGTCTGGACAGCGGCCCGGCCCCCCGTGTGGAGCGGCAGAGGGCGTAGTGGCGAGCCGATGGCAGCAACCACGGACGCATCTAACGCGGGGGATGCAACAGTTTGCGGACCTGACCGAGTTGTACCGGAGGCAGTTGCAAGATGTCGGGTCCAGCCCAATGGGAGAGGTTTTACTCGTTGAGACTTAAGGAGATGCTGATAAAAGCCATCCCTGGCTTGAATCAGCTCGCGCTCCCCGAGGCGCGACTCGTGGAGCGCTGCATTTTCAACGGCTTAGCACCGTTGGAAATGGCGGGCCCTCCGTGGCCCGCACGGGAAACGCTTTAATCAGCGTTTCCCTAACAACGCATTGATGAACTGACGCATCGAACTTCGAATGACGAAGCACTTTCGACCCGATGCGAATCGAGGCCAGATGTCCCCGCAATCGGGCGTCGCAGCACCGCGCGCAGACCAAAGGGTTTGCCGCCATCGAGCACATCAGTCCCTTCCGCTGCAAAGATCCTTCGCGCGCTTTATCGCGCTGGGGTTTACACACTGTGATAGATAGCGGATCATTTCTTCGCGCATTGCGACATACTCGGTCGGCCAGCCCACGGGACCAAAGAGGGGGCCACGTGCACTCGTTGCTGACTGACCAACATCGTCGCATGCGTGACCGCAAGCCTCCAGGCACCAACCGTACCTTGGCCGCCTCGGATTGTAGCGAGGCATGATCCCGCGCCGCGGCCAGTCAGCGCCTCACCGCAGGGGGCGCGGACGACTGTGCCGCAGCGCCAAGGCAGAACAGGGGTTGGCGCTGGCACGTCATCCGGCGACTTGTACTCCGGACCGAAAAAGGTCTTAGTCAACAAAACACCAAACGAGGATCTCCATGGCTACCACATCGTCTACGACCGGGAGAACAGGCAGTGTTGCCCGGCGCTTTAATATGTCACTCTTGCTGCTCTATGTCCTCAGTATTGCCGTCAGCGCCCCAGCCATTTATTACTTCACCCGCACTGAGGTGTTTGCCCAGGCAAACTCGGAGTTGCGCCTGCTCGGTGATTTAGTAAAGTCCGTCAAGGGCTACATCGGCAAGGACATGCGTCCTTGGTTCATCGAGAACAAGCAGTTTCATTCGGCCGGCTTCTCCGGCATTGTGGCGGTCAGTCTGATCGCGAAACACTTCAAGGGGCTCCAGGATCGGTATGCGATCCGCAATGTCTCCGACAACCCGCTCAATCCCGCGAACAGCCCGGAGCCGTTCGAACGTGACTTGCTCGAGGAGTTTCGCGCCGACCGTGGCCTGACGAATTTGCAAACCGAGGGTGAGTTGGGCGGGCAGCCGATGCTGGTTGCCTCCGCGCCCATCGTCAGTCAACCCGGCTGCCTACAGTGTCACGGCGATCCCGAAAAGGTACATACCGAGATCACGGCCCAATACGGCCAGACCAGCGGGTACCATTACAAAGACAAGGATATCGTCGGGATCGAACTGGTGGGTGTACCAATCGAGGACGTCAACGCCCTGGCGATGCAGCGCAGCTTGGTGGCGGTTGGCTTGCTGACTGCTCTGTTCGCCCTGATCTTCGTGACCATCAACATCCTGGTACGCCGCAACCTGATCTCGCCAATCCTCGAAATCACCAGTGCGGCCCACGCCGTCGTGAAAGGTGATCTGGATCGGTCGCTGGATATTCAGCGTAACGACGAGATCGGTGATCTCGCACGGTCCGTCGAACTGCTACGCCGCAGCTTTTCTCAGGTGATGAAGCGATTCAATAAGACGCGCACCTGACGGAGTGCTTCGGGGCCGGCGTTCTGCGCGAGGACGCCGGCCAAGATCGCGTGGGCAAGCCTGGCCAAAACTCCGTCGTCACATGACCCCGAGTATCTTGCGCGCACCCTCGATGAACTCCGCCGCCTCGGCTTCGTTGTCGATCTCCTTGGCGAGCATGAGAATCACCCGCTGCTTCTGCGCATCGTCAGCTAACCCGCCTGCGGCCCTGATGGTTTCCGAGCACATGACAGGGGCAATGGGACCGAGAAACCGGGACAACAATTCACAAAGCATTGGTCCATCGCCTTGTTGATCCGGCAAAACGCCGCCTGGCGAAGCCAGAGATAGTCCGGCTTCCTGGCCGGGGGACGATGGCGTCAGGGCACCCATGATGTCCGCCGTCGGCGGCAGGTCGGTTGCCCCCGCCTGGCCCGCAGCGCTGTCCAAGCGAAAAGTGAGCGACGTGATCTTCCGGATCGCGGGAATGGCCGCGCGCCCACGTTTCCCCGCGCAAATGAGCGAGATGATCTCCCCCCCGCGAACGCTGATCATGACAGAGTGGCCGGTATCGGTCTTGCCAAGGAGCGTGCCTGTGCGCTTCTTTGCCACGAGTTCGGAAAGCAATTGATAAAGGCCCGAATAATCGAGCAGCTCGGACATGGTTCTTCCTCCCATCTTGGTAGTGATCGGTGTCTGCGTTGTCGTGCTAGGACCTGCCAGCGATCCTCGCCAGTGGTCCGTGTCCGTGCTGCGAGCCAGAGGTCCGCGACCTGCATGCGGACCACGTCCACGCGGATTGCCGCGCCTATCGATTGCGCCGACGAGGCGGCCCAGCGCGCTGCCAAAATGAGGCAGTTCCATCCGACACGGGGCGAGACCCGGCGCAATATTATCAATGATACCAGCCAAAGCGGCTGCCCTGCCTTGCTTCTCTGCGCCATTGCTGTTTGGGCGGCGCAGGGGGCAATAGCGCCTAAGTTGAGCGGCAGGCGGCCAAGCTCGCTCGCTGGACACTCCATCCGATCGGGGATTCTGCCGTTTTACTTGGTCAAAGCGCAAGGCGTCGGACCGATGGTCCACAGATTCGGAAGGCTGAAATTTGGCTGGCAGCATCCCACCAAGGGAAAGGCAGGGTGGTCAAAGGACGGCGAGGACGATCACCGGCGGTTCGGCGACGCCGGCGGGATCACCGGAGAGGATCGGGCAGGAACCGCAGTCGGGCGTGCGTTCAGCTCAAGGTTGGCCCAGACTATTACTTTCTGGGCACCGCCTCTGCGGAATTGAATCGGAGCCGTGGTGCGGCATGATGTTTCCGATTGCCACTACAGACTACGCAGCCAACCCGTTGAGGAGCGGGACGAATTCCGCGCGTTGACCTCAGCGTCCCAGGGCCCAAAGCGGGGTGCGCGAGTCGTCAGCGTGGCCGGAGATGCGAAAATCGCCTGACCGGCTCACCCTGACGAGCGGGCGTGTGGGCCTGCGGGCAGGCTTGGATTTTGATAGTATCCCGTGGCATCTCAAACCGTCAGGAAATGCAAATGGCCGTCGTAGAACTGACCAAGGATACCTTCGAGCAAACGATCAAGGACAACGCGTTCGTGATCGTCGATTTCTGGGCCCCTTGGTGCGGCCCCTGCCGCAACTTTGCTCCTGTGTACGACAAGGTCTCGCTGGACCACGAGGACATCGTCTTTGCCAAGATCAACACGGAGGAGGAGCAGGACCTGGCGGTCCACTTCCAGGTTCGGTCCATACCAACCCTGATGATCTTTCGGGATCAAGTCATCATCTTCGCTCAAGCGGGGGCCCTTCCCGAGTCGTCCTTCCGCCAGCTGTTGGCCAAGGCCAAGGATCTCGACATGAACGAGGTCCGTAGCCAGATCGCCTCGCAGCAGACCGAACAGGCGTCCGGCACGACTTGATCGGCGTCGCCGTGCGAAGGCCCCCGCAGTGCCCCATGGGCATGGTCCGACCTGACGCCCCCCTTCGCAAGGGTCTAACGGCGCAACTTGGCCAGCTCCAACATGGAAGCCTCGTTTAGCCTTCGGCATCACGCCTGGGCGCTCGCGGTGCGCCCAACGGTGGGAGGTCTCATGGAGGTTTGCGAGGACAGTTATCGCTCGGTAATGCAGTTGGCCCCAGAGCTGCGCCGCTCGCGCGGATCGCTGCGCGCCCGGCCAGCTGCCGGCGCGGACCTCTACCTTCAGATTTTGGAACAGTCGCGTTACACGACCCTCATCCACCTGACCTACGCCTTCCCGCGCAACATCGGGGATGATCTGGACTGTCTCGACCCCAGGGCCCGCCTGTGCATCTACCACGACGCCATGCAGGCAGAGGTACTCGACCTGCATCAGACCGTCCTGCCAATCTATCGACACTATTCCCACCCGGCCCTGGATGCCAAGTGGAGGGCGAACCTCTTCCTCGCCAGGTGGCTGTCCTACTGCGTCCGGCAGGGGTACCGGTTTGGTCCCAGCAGTAGCCCGGCCGCAGAGCCCGTCGATCTTTTGTCTAGCGACGCATGCCAGTCTGTCAAGGCATTGACCGGGAAACCATCGAGGCGTCTTCCAACTGCAGGGAACTTGTCCAACATTCGCGCCGACTAACTGGGCTGGCGTGGCGGATTCCCGCCCCGCCTTTCAGGAAATATTTTCCAGGATTTCCTTGACTATTTTACTCTGCCATGCCTACTCTATTTCCCAGCAGACCCGTTGGTAATTGCGGTTTCCTCGCGAAGGTCAAACACCATGAGACTCTCTACCAAAGGCAGATATGCGGTCACGGCCATGCTCGACCTGGCCCTGAACTCCGGCAAGGGCCCCGTGACCCTGGCCGACATCTCCGTTAACCAGGGCATCTCCCTGTCTTACCTGGAACAACTTTTCGCCGCGCTTCGCGCCAAGCAGCTGGTGCGGGGCGTGCGCGGCCCGGGGGGCGGGTATTACTTGGGCAAGTCGACCTCAGAAATCTCCATCGCGGACATTATTTGCGCAGTGGACGAGTGGGTTGAATTCACCCGCTGCGGCGGACGCGAAAATTGTCGGGACGGCAAGCGCTGTCTGACTCACAGCCTGTGGGACCAACTAAGCGACGAGATCTTTCGCTTCCTGAGAGACATCTCCCTGGCAGACTTGGTCGAGCGGGGCAAACGAGACAGGCAAGACGTCAACGGTGCCGGGCTCACCGCCGTTGGGAAGAAGCGCGCCGCTTGATCGCGATCATCCTTGGCCCCCGCAGCAGATCTCGGGTCACCAGCCCTGCGTCTTGGTCTCAACCGACGCCACGATGCTCGAATTTCCGCGAGCATCCTGGTCCAGCAAACGCGAAAGGGGCCGCACTCGCCGCCAGATCCGCCATCTGTCCAGGCGGGCAATTCGCAGCGGGCTGCCGTCGCACGCGTCCAGGGTGCAATGCTCCAGCCTTCGGGAGGCTAGCAGGCGCTGCACGTCCCGCACCCAGCTCTCCAGCCGCACCAACTCCCTCGCCCAGGCAGATGGATCCGCGTCCAGCACCGCGGGCCAAACCCGGTGCCAGACGACGAGGACCGGGCCAGCCGACACCGCCGGCACCACAACGCGCTCGACGCCAGCTAATGGCTGGCATACGACTCCGCTCCACTTAGCCAACCCGACCGCGAGTGGATGGTCGGCGAACACGGACCCGTACCGCGACGGAGGCCGGAGGCGGGGCAGCTCACCCCCGCCCCAGAGCCAGATTCCGCTCACCGGCAGCCGCCCCTCGGCCTCACGCCGGCGGTTGGTCTCGGCCTGGGCGAACAGCATCTGCACCTCGTTCAGGATGCGGACCCAGCGCCGGGCGTCGTTCTCCAGTGGGAAGGAAAGGGGCTACGCTGCGACCAACCACCGCGTCCAGGGGCCAGGTGCTCAACCCGGGGACATCCGCGAGGCGCAGGTACCAACGCCCGGGTACCGGGGCTTCCAGGGCTAGGCCGTCGTCGGCGAAGTGGGCATTGAAGCGCGTGACCAGGGCGTCGGCTTCGGCCTGTGTCAGGTCTAACTGGCGGGCGTCGTAGAGCATCAAGCGGTCACGGTCGAGGCGCAAGTGGACCGGGTCCGCGTGGAACCAATAGCCATCGGTTCCCCCCTCGGGTGCGTCGGCCAGGTGGCAGATGGGACCACTGGGGCGGGAAGGCGTCGGGGCTTGGGCTCGGGGGCAGCCCGAAGGCGGTGAACAGGGCCTCAGTCAGGCCGACCACGCCGCCGGAAAGAGGAGTCCCGCGAGAGAGCAGACGCGCAAGGGTCGGCGCGGCCGGGACATCGTCCGGCGGGATTGGAATCGGCCCGAGGAGCCCTGGGACCAGCAGGTCCAGGGCAGCCGGGACCCGCGCCGCGGCATGGGCCGCGCCAAGGTCCATGTCAGCCCGCCAGAGTCTCCATGCGGATGCGGACCACGGCACCCTTGACCGAGTCCAGGGCCTCGATGCGGACGATAGCCTGGTTCATCCGCCCTTCTAAGTACCCGGTGGCTCAGCATGACTAGCGGGACATGGGTATCACCCTCCGCCGGCTCCTTCTGCTGGATTGCCTCGATGCTGATCCCTTCCTCTCCCAGTATCCCAGCGATGCGAGCCATCACCCCCGGCTGGTCCAGGGCGGTGACACGGAGGTAGTAGGCGGTCGCCACCTGCTCCATGGGCAGAATCGGCAGCTCCGCCAGTTCGTCGGGCTGGAAAGCGAGGTGCGGGACGCGGTTGGTGGGGTCCGTGGTCAGGACACGAACAGTATCGACCAGATCCGCCACCACGGCCGAGGCGGTGGGCAGCGCCCCAGCCCCGGCCCCATAGTAGAGCGTCGGACCCACGGCGTCGCCCTTCACCAGAACGGCGTTCATGACCCCGTCTACGTTGGCGATAAGGCGCCGGTGCGGGATCAGGGTCGGATGGACGCGCATCTCGATTCCATCCGGGGTCCGCCGGGCAATGCCCAAGTGCTTGATGCGGTAGCCGAGCTGCCCGGCGTACGCGACGTCCTGCGCCTGTATGCGCGAGATCCCCTCGGTGAAGGTTTTCTCGAACTGAAGCGGAATACCAAAGGCGATCGATCCCAAGATGGTCAGCTTATGGGCGGCATCGATGCCCTCCACGTCGAAGGTCGGATCAGCCTCCGCATAGCCCAGGGCCTGGGCCTCCGCCAACACATCGGCGAAGTCGCGCTGCTTGTCGCGCATCTCGGTGAGGATGAAGTTGCCGGTCCCATTGATGATCCCGGCAATCCACTCGATGTGATTGGCCGCCAGGCCCTCGCGGACGGCCTTGATAATAGGGACCCCGCCGGCCACCGCCGCCTCGAAACTGACGGTCACCCCATGTTCCTGGGCGGCGGCGAAGATCTCATTGCCGTGGCGGGCAATCAGCGCCTTGTTGGCCGTAACCACGTGCTTGCGGTTGGCGATGGCGCGCAGGACCAGCTCCCGGGCTGGGGAGTAGCCGCCGATCAGCTCCACCACGATAGCCACCTGCGGATCGTCCACCACGGCGAAGGCGTCGTCGCCGATGTGCCCGATCTGGTCCAGCCCGGTGATGCCGGCCGGGTTGTACTCGCGCGCCGCGGCGTGGGCGATCTCGATGCCGCGACCGGCGCGCCGTGCAATCTCCCGGGCGTTGCGGGTGAGCACCGTCACCACGCCGCCGCCGACGGTGCCCAGGCCCAATAGCCCGATCTTGACCGGTTCCATGCGTCTCTCCTCTGTTTTCAGGTGTTGGGCTGCCAGCCGTGTTTGGCGTCGTGGCGCAGCATGTCGCGGATGCCGCGCACGGCCTGGCGGGTGCGATGTTCGTTCTCGATGAGGCCGAAGCGGACGTGATCGTCCCCGTGCTGGCCGAAGCCGATCCCCGGGGAAACGGCAACCTTGGCTTGCTGCAAGAGGTGCTTGGCAAAAGTTGAGCGACAGCGATTCCGACGCTTTCGACGCATCGCGCGGGAAGAAGTCCCGGTACTGCTCGGGGATGCGCGCCCATACGAACATGGTCGCCTTGGGCTTCTGGATCTCCCAGCCGGCCGCCGCCAGTCCGTCGCACAGGGCGTCGCGCCGAAGCTGGTAGCGGGCCGCGATCTCCCGCACGCAGTCCTGCGGCCCCTCGAGGGCCGCGATGGCAGCAACCTGGATCGGCGTGAAGGTCCCGTAGTCCAGATAAGACTTGATGCGGGCGAGCGCTGCGACCAGGTCCTGGTTGCCGCACATGTAGCCGACGCGCCAGCCGGGCATGTTGTAGCTCTTGGACATGGAGAAGAACTCCACGGCGATCTCCTCCGCCCCGGGGACCTGGAGAATCGACGGGGCGACATACCCGTCGAAAACGATGTCAGCATAGGCGATGTCGTGCACGACCCAGATGCCGTGTTCCCGGGCCACTGCAATAACCTTTTCGAAGAAATCCAGCTCCACGCATTGGGTGGTCGGGTTACCCGGAAAGTTGAGGACCAGCATCTTGGGCTTTGGCCAGGACTCGGTGATGGCCTTGGTCAACTCCCCGAAGAAGTCGACCCCGGGGACCAGCGGGACGTGGCGCACGTCCGCCCCGGCGATAATGAAGCCGTAGGGGTGGATGGGGTAGGCCGGACTCGGGACCAAGACCGTATCGCCCTCGGCCATGGTCGCCAGGGCGAGGTGCGCCAAGCCTTCTTTGGACCCAATGGTCACGATGGCCTGGGTGTCCGGGTCGAGGTGGACGTCGAAGCGGTCCCGATACCAGTTGCAGATCGCACGTCGCAGTCGAGGTATGCCCTTGGACACCGAGTAACGGTGGGTGTTGGGGCGCTTGGCCACCTCCACGAGCTTGTCGACGATGTGCGGCGGGGTGGGCTGATCCGGGTTGCCCATGCCGAAATCGATAATGTCCTCGCCGCAGGCTCGGGCCTCAGCCTTCAACTGGTTGACGATGTTGAAGACGTAGGGCGGGAGCCGCTTGATGCGGCGGAATTCCGATTCTGGGGCAACCACGAGGACCTCGCGCGGAGCTGGGGCGCAAAAAGGTGAAAGAGTGTACCGCCATGGGGGGAAGTTTCAACCTGACCGTCAGGCGCCGGCTGATGGCGAGCAGGTGGTACCCGGCAGCCCCTGCCAGGCCGCATCCTTGTCCCTACTCAAACCATCGGGTAAGGTGGCGCGCATGAAATTTTCCGAGGACCCTGGCGGGGGCATCCACCGCATCGACGCCTATGCCGCCGGGCACATCGTCATCAGTGGCCGCGACTATTGCGTTGGCCTGATCGTGAGCCCCCGGCGGGTCGTCGAGGGCTGGGGCCCCGCAGAGCCTACCGAGCTCGCGGCGCAGCATATCGCAGCCCTGATCGAGTTGGACCCCCAGGTCATCGTCATCGGCACCGGGGCCCACCAGGTCTTTCCCCACCCTTCCCTCTATGCGCCGGCCCACAACCGGGGCGTAGGAATCGAGGTGATGGACACCGGCGCCGCGTGCCGCACCTACAACATCCTCGTGGGCGAGGGCCGGCGCGTCGCGGCCGGCCTCATGATGTACTGAAGGTCGCCCCATGGACCGCAAGCTGATCCTCTCCATCCTGGCCGCCGCCGCCCTCGGCTTCATCGCGATCCTGCTCTTCCCCGGCAGCCGGGAGCAGGATGGCCAGCCCAGGCTGCCCTGGGATGTCAGCCTGGACGGCCAGGGCCGCCCGCACGTCTTTGGCCTGACTCTCGGCCAGAGCAAGCTCGCCGACCTACAGGCCCTCTTCGGTGAGGAGGGCGAGATCAACCTGTTCAGCCCAGCTCCAGGTCAGTACGCAGTGGAGAGCTACTTCGAGCAGATCTACTTGAGCAGCCTGCGGGCCGACTTCGTGGTCACCCTTGACGTCTCCCAGGAGGCGCTGGCGGCCATGTACGACCACGGCCTGCGGGTCAGTAAGCTCCCCAGCGGAACCAAGCGGGTCAAACTCGACCCGGCCGACATCGACTCGCTCCGACAGGCGCCGATCCGCCACCTCACCTACCTGCCCCAATCGCGGCTCGCAGAGGACCTGCTCGAACGCCGGTTCGGCACCCCCTCGGAGCGAATTACTGAGGCTGAGAGCGAGATCGTCCATTGGATCTACCCCGACAAGGGACTCGACCTGGCGCGGGACCCAAAGGGCAAGGTGGTTATACAGTATGTCAATCCGACCGAACTGCCGGCACTGACGCAGCCCCTGCGCGGCGGCTGAACGCCCGTCCCGGAGCGCCTCACCCCCCCGACTAGGGATAGAGCAGAAAGCCCCGCCGCTCCTCCACCCAGGCCGTCTCGTCCCGGGCCAAACTGGCCGCTAGGTCCCCCAGCGTGGCCTCTGCATCGTCCACCCAATCGCGCAGGAAAGTCCCGCCGCTCAGTAGGTCGATGGCCAGGCGCTCGCGCTCGTATTCGTAGTGAAAGTCCCGCCAGATGGGGTAGTCCGGTCGCTCCAGGCGCACCGCCTTGAGGATCAGGGCAGCGATGCGGTAGGGGCGAAAGGCCGCGTGCCGGTAGTGGCGGTTGTCGGTGTGGATCTGCAACCCCGAGCACAGATGCCCGGCGTGCTTGTGGAAGGTCGGCTCGAACCAGCAGGGACGCAGGCTGCACCCGGCGAGCCAGTCGGGCGCCAGGCCGGTCATGCGACCCAGGACGCGTCCGAAGTCCAGGTCCGGCGCGCCGACCAACTCCAGGGACCGGGTGGTGCCCCGCCCCTCCGACAGGGTCGTGCCCTCGAAGAGTACGGTCCCAGGGAAACACCGGGCCATGTTGATCGTGGCGGCATTGGGACTGGGGTTGACCCAGGCCAGCTCCGACAGGGGCCAACCATAGCCGGGGCCGGCGTCCGGCTCGTATCCATCCATCGCCACGACATCAAGCTCCAGATCGAGCCGCTGCCGGGCCACGAACCAACGGGCCAGCTCCCCAAGGGTCAGACCATGACGCATCGGGAGTGGCCCGGCCCCGACAAAACTCTCCCAGCCGGCCTCTAGCGTGCTGCCCTCCACGGGTCGCCCGGCGGGATTGGGGCGATCCAGGACCCAGACCTCCTTGCCGGCCTTGGCACAGGCGTCAAGGACATAGGCCAGGGTGGTGACATAGGTGTAGATGCGGGTGCCGATGTCCTGCAGGTCCACCAGCAGGGTATCGAAGGTATCCAGCATGGCTGCCGTGGGATACCGAACCTCCCCGTAGAGGCTGAAGACCGGGATGCCGTGGCTGGGGTCCGTACCGTCGGCGGTCTCGACCATATTGTCCTGCTTGTCCCCGCGCATCCCATGCTGAGGACCGAAGGCGGCGTTCAGGCCCAGACCCGGCCGCGCCATCAGGGCGTCCAGGCTGTGCTCGCAGTCTCCCGTCACGGAGGCGGGGTGGCCGAGCAGGGCGAGGCGCCGGCCGTTCAAGCGCCGGGCGAGTCGCGGATCTGCGAGGAGGCGGTCGATGCCGAGTTTCATCTGGGACACCGCGGAAGTGCTCGGGGGGATGCAGGCGGAATGCGCTGGCAGGCACCAAAGCACCGACCTTTCCCAGCCCCAAAAAACCAAACGACCCGCCGCTGGTGGCGGCGAGTCGCTGGAGGGAACTAGCGGCGGCGTTCGCCGCTTCGAGGTCCCGTCAGAGCGGGGTGACGTTCTCCGCCTGGGGACCCTTTGCCCCCTGTGTCACCTCCATGGTGACCTTTTGCCCCTCGAGCAGGGTCTTACGACCCGAGCCGATGATAGCGCTGTGATGGACGAATACGTCCTTACCGCCCTCGCGCTCAATGAAACCGAAGCCCTTCTCATCATTGAACCACTTCACGGTCCCGGAAACCAACTGACCTGACATAAAACCCTCATCGATCAAAAAATGCCAACCGCAGTTGACGTTACGAAAGCCCGCTTCACCGCGAAACCGGCCGAAACTCGACTCCGTATCGGCGTGCGGAGGTCCCCGCCGATCCCGGCAGACCAGACATGTTGCGGAGGGAGCCCCGCTCGACGTCTCCTACCCGCCGCATCGCCTAGCGCGCGCGGATCTTACAGAACCCCGCCGACCGATTCAAACTGCGTAGTCAAATCGACGGGCGACGGGCTCTTGCCCGACCACAGGTGCGCCATGGTACAGCATCCGGTCGCGCGTGGCGCGCCGTATCCGCGCCCACCAAATTCCAGTCTGGTGACCACCTCCCGAGGGACCGAAGGTCGCGCCCGCCGGCGGGGTCATCTGGCCGACCGCCAAGCGCAGCAGTCTTGCCTTGTCTTTCACCAGGTGCGCCTCAGGCGCACCCGCAGGACCGGAACGCTCCTGGGCCGCGAGGCCGCCCCAACACTGCGCGACACATTGCAGACGAACGGCCTTTGCGTCAAAGTCCAGCTTGCGGCCGGCAGCACGCAGATCCTCACGCGGGGTTTCGCGGCTTGGTCCAAATGCGGCGCCAAGGTCGGTCAACGCAACAGCCGAGCAGACGGCGGAGGCGCCCGTGGACGTGCTGTCTCGCATCCATTGGGCCTAGCCAGCCGCAAGGCGCGTCAATGAAACGATTTAAGAACCTCCTCTATGTCGTCACCTCCGATGAGGAGACCTCGTGCGCGCTGGAGCGGGCCGCCACGCTGGCGGAGAACAACCAGGCATGTCTCACAGTGGTCGCAGTGGTCGAGGCGCTACCCGACCTCAAGGCGTTGCCGGGCATGGCGCTGACGGTCGACGCGTTACAGACGGCGATGGTGGGTGAAGCCGAGCAGCGCCTCGAAGGTCTCGTCGCGCCCTGGCGCGGACGCCTGGAGATCGAGACGGGGGTGCTGGTCGGAAGCTTGTTCCTCGAAGTCATTCGGGAGGTATTGCGCAACGGCCGGGATCTGGTCGTGAAGTGCGCCAGCAGCAGCGGGCTGTTGGGCCGGTTGCCGGGCAGCGAGGACATGCACCTGCTGCGCAAGTGCCCCTGTCCGGTCTGGCTCGGAAAACCGAATGCCCCGGCCAAGTACCGTCGAATCCTGGCCGCACTGGACGTGGACGAGTTCTGTCCGCCCGCGGAGTTGGCAACCCGCAGGGAGTTGAATTTCCGCATCCTGGAACTGGCCGCCTCTCTGGCCCTGGCCGAGTTTTCCGAGCTGCATCTGGTCCACGCTTGGTCCGCGGTTGGCGAGAGTGCCATGCGAGGGTCCTTCCTGATGACCCCGGAAGAGCAGATCCAGGCCTATGTAACCGCCGAAGAGGTCCGGCATGCCGAGGCGCTCGACCGCCTGCTGGACGAGGGCGGCGCCCGTATCGGCGGGGGGGCGCTCGACTACCTCAAACCGGTCAAACACCTCCTGAAGGGTTCGGCCCGGGATGAAATCCCCGCCCTCGCCGGGCAGCTCAGTTCGGACCTGGTGGTCCTGGGGACCGTGGCCCGCACGGGCATTCCCGGGCTATTGATGGGTAATACCGCCGAGACCCTGTTGCACCGGCTCGACTGCGCCGTGCTTGCCCTCAAGCCCGCCGGCTTCATCACGCCGGTCACTCTTTGACGGATGGTGCGCGAGGCCGGATTAGGGAAACGCTGACTTAGACTTATAGCGCTTCCCGTGCGGGGCAGGATACCCCGCCATTTTTGACGGCGCTAAGCCGTTGAAAATGGAGTCTTCTGCGAGTCGCACCTCGGGGAGCGCGAGCGGATGCAAGCCAGGGATGGATTTAATCAGCATCGCCTCAGGCGACACGCAGACCAAGGGTTCGCACGAGCCACTTCTCGATCTCCACGATCAGGTAAACGGACAGGGCGACGAGCACGATGCGCAGCCAGACGCCGGCTGCGAGCGGCGCGGAATGGAACATCACCTGCATGAAGGGCGCGTAGGTGTAGAGCATCTGGAACCCCATCACGAGTGCGATCGCCAGCGGCACCCAGCGGTTGCCGGTGAGCGCCCGCGGCAGCCAGGCCGGCTCGATCAGGAAGCGCGTGTTCAGCAGGTAGAAGACCTCGAACATGACCAGTGTGTTGACGGCCGCGGTGCGTGCTGCCTCCAGGCCCGCGCCCTGTGCCTGCTCCCATTGGAAAATGCCAAGGGTGCCAGCCACGAGGACCAGCGACACAAGTGCAGTGCGCCAGAGGAAGTAGCCGGAGAAGATCGGTGCGCGCGGGTCCCGCGGCGGGCGGCGCATGACGTTGGTCTCGGCGGGCTCGAAGGCGAGGGTCAGGGCGAGGGTCACCGCGGTGATCATGTTGACCCAAAGGATTTGCACCGGCAGGATCGGCATCGCCACGCCGAGCCCAATGGCCACCAGGATGGTGCCGGCCTCGCCGCCGTTGGTGGGCAGGATGAACAGCAGGGTTTTGCGCAGATTGTCGTAGATGGTGCGGCCTTCCTCGACGGCATTGGCGATGGAGGCGAAGTTGTCGTCGGCCAACACGATCTCGGCGGCCTCCTTGGCCGCCTCGGTGCCGGTCCGGCCCATGGCCACGCCGATGTCGGCGCGCTTCAGGGCGGGGGCGTCATTGACCCCGTCGCCGGTCATGGCCACCACTTCGCCGTTCGCCTGCATCGCCTGCACCAGGCGCAGCTTGTGCTCGGGGCTGACGCGGGCGTAGACGTCCACCCCGCGCACGCGTTCGCCCAGCTGCGCATCGTCCAGCGTCTCGATCTCAGCGCCGTCGAGTGCCGATTCCGCGTCGATACCGAGCTGCGCGGCAATAGCCAGCGCCGTCGCCTTATGATCGCCGGTGATCATCTTCACGCGGATACCGGCCGCGCTGCAGGTGGCAATGGCGCGGATCACCTCCTCCCGGGGCGGGTCGACGATGCCAAACAACCCGAGCAGGGTGAGCCCGGCCTCGACGTCCGCGAAGCGCAGGTCACGTTGATCGGTCTGGGCCGGCCGGAAGGCGCAGGCGAGCACCCGTTGACCCCGGGCCGCCAGGGCGTCGATGCGCGCCTCCCAGGCAGCCAGATCCAGTCGCCGATCCTCGCCGTTGCAGCGCTCCTGGGTACACATGAGCAGCACCCGCTCGGGCGCACCCTTGAGATAGACGAAGCCATGCCCGGCATGGTCGTGATGCAGGGTGGCCATGAAGCGGTGCTCGGACTCGAACGGGATTACGTCGGTGCGCGGGCGCGTCTCGCCCTCGCGTTGCGCATCCAGGCCGGCCTTTGCGGCGACCACCACCAGGGCGCCCTCGGTCGGATCGCCGTCGATGTGCCACTGTTCCTCACGCCGGTCGAGTCGGGCGTCGTTGCACAGCAGGCCGGCACGGAGCAGTTCTGTCAGGTCGGGGGGCATGGCAGGCTCGCCCGTGGGGCTCTCCGGGCGAAACTCGCCATGCGGCTCGTATCCGACGCCACCCACCTCGAAGGCGCCAGCGGCGGTGACTGCCGACTGCACTGTCATCTCGTTGCAGGTAAGGGTGCCGGTCTTGTCCGAACAGATCACCGTCACGCTGCCCAGGGCCTCCACCGCGGGCAGCACGCGCACGATGGCATGGCGCCGCGCCATGCGCTGAACGCCGATGGCCAGCGTGATGGTGACGATTGCCGGCAGCCCCTCGGGGATCGCCGCCACCGCCAGCCCCACGGCGGCCATAAACATATCGACGGCAGTCTGTGCCCACAGGAGGGTGCCGAGGGCGAAGGTCGCCGCGGCAACGAACACGATGGCAATGCTGAGCCAACGGCCGAACACCGCAAGCTTGCGCAGCAGCGGAGTCTCCAGCCGCTCGACCTCCCCGATTAGCCGGGAGATGCGTCCAAGCTCGGTGGTGTCACCGGTGGCGACCACCACGCCGCTCGCCTGGCCGAAGGCCACAAGGGTGCCGGAGTAGGCCATGCAGGTGCGGTCACCCAGGGTCGCCTCGGCCGGCACGGCCCCGGTCTGCTTCTCCACCGGCACCGACTCTCCGGTGAGGGATGCCTCTTCGACGCGCAGGTTCTTGACCCGGAACAACCGCAGATCCGCCGGCACGCGATCCCCGGACTGGATGACAACGACATCGCCCGGCACTAGGCCCTCGGCGTCGATGCTCAGCTGATGCCCGGCGCGCACCACGACGGCCTTGAGGGATAGCATGTTGCGAATCGCGGCCAGGGCGTGTTCGGCCTTGCCCTCCTGGACAAACCCAATGATGGCGTTGACGACGACCACGGCGACGATCACGCCGGTATCTACCCAATGGGCGAGTGCGGCGGTCACGGCGGCGGCCGCCAGAAGGATGTAGATCAGGACGCTGTGAAACTGAAGCAGGAAACGCAACAGCGGCCCGCGGCCCTGGTGTTCGGTCAGTCGATTGGGGCCGAATGCGGCCAGGCGGCCGGCCGCCTCCTCGGGCGTCAACCCCTTCGCGTCGGTGTCGAGTCGCTGCATCACAGCCGCGGCATCGACCGAGTGGTGTGACTTGTTGGCGTCGGACGGGGTTGGTTGGCTGTTCATCGGCATGCTCTATGGACTCGCGGCAGCGCCGCAGCTCCTGCGTAAAGGCACGCAACATCGGGCAGTGTCGTGGGCGATTTCGCTTCGCATTCGGCAACCATTCGGGAGCCGATCCAGGTCACGCCCCTCCCTGGATACATCCTAGACCGTGCCAACCCCGTCGCGGTGGGATAATGCACCTGTCTGTCCCTTCGAGCGACTGATCGACGCCCATGCACGAACCCTTTGTAGAGCTGGCCGTTCTCCTGGCGATCGCCGCCCTGGCGGGCGCCGTGGCGGTGCGCCTGCGCCAACCGGTGCTGATCGCCTATATCGTCGTGGGCATCGCGGTGGGGCCGGCGGGCTTCGGTTTGGTACGGTCGCACGACCAGATCGACCTCCTGGCCCAGGTCGGCGTTGCCGTACTCCTGTTCGTGGTCGGCCTGAAGCTGGACCTGACCCATGTCCGCCACATCGGGCCCGTGGCCCTGGCAACGGGCCTGGGTCAGCTCGCCTTCACCATCTTGTTCGGCTTCGTCCTCATCCTGGCGCTGGGCAAGGGGGTCGCCGAGGCCGTCTATGTCGCCGTAGCGCTGACCTTCTCCAGCACCATCATCATCGTCAAGCTGCTCTCCGACAAGCGCGAGTTGGACTCGTTGCACGGTCGCATCGCCGTCGGCTTTCTGATCGTGCAGGACATCGCCGTCGTGCTCGCCATGATGGCCATGAGCGCGCTCAGCGTCGGCACGAACACCGATGCCTGGCAGGTGGCTGGATCGCTGATTGGGCGGGTGTCGGTCGCGGCGGTGCTGATGGTCGTGTTGATGCGCTACGTGCTGCCGAACGTCGTGCGCATCATGGCGCGCTCCCAGGAACTGCTGCTGGTGTTCGCCATCGCATGGGGAACGGGGCTCGCGGCCATGGGGGAACTGGCCGGGTTCTCGAAGGAGGCCGGCGCCTTCCTGGCGGGATTCTCGTTGGCGTCCACGGCCTATCGCGAGGCCATCGGGGCGCGGCTCACCGGCATCCGCGACTTTCTCTTGCTGTTTTTCTTTATCGACCTCGGGGCCAAGCTGGACTTCTCCACGCTGGGGGCGGAGGTCTGGCCCGCCTTGGTGCTGTCGGTCTTCGTACTCATCGGCAATCCGCTGATCGTCATGGCCATCATGGGTTACATGGGCTACCGCAAGCGCACCGGCTTTCTGGCCGGGCTCACCGTCGCCCAGATCAGCGAGTTCTCCATCGTATTCGTGGCGATGGGCATCACCCTCGGGCATGTCGGGATCGAGGCACTGGGGCTCACGACCCTGGTGGGTGTGGTTACCATCACCCTGTCCACGTACATGATCCTGTACTCCCAGCCCCTGTATAACCGCCTGGCCGCCTTTGTTGGACACTTCGAGCGCCGGCATCCGTACCGGGAGTTGGCCGTCGAGCAGCACGCCCAGGGGGGCGAACAACCGGATGTGGTGGTGTTCGGACTTGGACGCTATGGCAAACGCCTAGCCAAGCGATTGAAAGAAGAAGGTCTTTCGGTGCTTGGCGTGGATTTCGACCCAGAACTGGTGAGGGATCTGGGCTGCGAGGATCTGCTGGTGCGCTTTGGCGACGGTCAGGACCCCGCTTTCCTGGACAGCCTGCCGCTGGACGGGGTGCGCTGGGCCGTCAGCACGCTGCCGGATCTGGACTCCAACCGGGCCTTGATGCACGGTCTGACGGAACGACCGTTCCGCGGCGAGATCGCCGTCGTGGCACGAGACGAGGCCCAAGGCGCCGCGCTGTGGCGCCTTGGTACCCCCATCGTGCTTTACCCCTTCCGCGACGCCGTGGATTTCACCGTCGAGCACCTGACCGCCCTGATGCGGCCTGCCAACGAGACGCCCAACCAGCAGGGCTCGGTGCGGACGAGAAGCGGCTGACTGCCCCCGAAACTGTACCCACCCTCAGCCGCCTGCCAGATCGCCTCGGGCTGCCGATGTCCTGTTGCCCGATCACTCCCGTTTGCCTCACGCGCAAACCATTGCACCCCAGACCTCGCCCGGTTAGCCTGCCCGCCCGATCGCTCGCCGGAGCCCCCGCCCTGCCATGTCCGATACCCGAGACCTGGGTTTCTCCACCCGCGCCATCCATCATGGCTACGACCCCCTGGACCACGACGGCGCCTTGAGCCCGCCGGTCTACCTCAACTCCACTTACGCCTTCCCGGACGTGGCCGAGGGCCAGCGGCGTTTCCGCGGCGAATCCCAGGGCTACGTCTACTCCCGGGTCGGTAACCCGACGGTTTCGGTCCTGGAGGAGCGCCTGGCCAACCTCGAAGGAGGCGAGGCCGGGTTGGCGACGGCCTCGGGCATGGGGGCCATCACCGCCGCCCTCTGGACCCTGCTCCAGGCCGGCGACGCCATCGTCGCCGATCAGACGCTCTACGGCTGCACCTTCGCCTACCTGGAGCACGGCCTGACCCGGCTTGGGATAGAGGTCCGGTTCGCCGACCTGACCCGTTCGGAGGTCCTGGAGGCGGCCCTGACCCCCAACACCCGGGTGGTCTACTACGAAACCCCGGCCAACCCCAACATGCGCTTAATCGACATCGCCGCGGTGAGCGCCATTGCGCGGCGCCATGGCGCCCTGACCATCGTGGACAACACCTACTGTACCCCCTACCTGCAACAGCCCCTGGCGCTGGGGGCGGACCTGGTGGTGCACTCCGCCACCAAATATCTGGGCGGCCATGGGGACCTGATCGCCGGAGCCGCGGTGGGGACGCGAGAGCTGATCGACCGCATCCGCTTCTTCGGCATCAAGGAGATGACGGGCGCCTGCATCTCCGCGATGGACGCCTACCTGGTCTTGCGCGGGATCAAGACCCTGGCGCTGCGCATGGAACGCCACTGTGCCTCGGCCCAAGCCCTGGCGGCGACACTGGAGCGCCACCCGGCGGTGGCCTGGGTCGCCTACCCGGGGCTCCCGGGCTTCCCCCAGGCCGAACTGGCCCGCCGCCAGATGGGCCTGCCCGGCGGAATGATCGCCCTGGAGCTCAAGGGCGGCTACACAGCCGGGGTACGCTTTATGGACCGTCTGCGGCTGGTCACCCGGGCGGTGAGTCTGGGGGACTGCGAGACCCTGGCCCAGCACCCGGCCTCCATGACCCACTCCACCTATACCCCGGAGGAGCGCACCCGGCACGGTATCGGCGAGGGTCTGGTGCGGCTGTCTATCGGCCTGGAGGACTGCGCGGACATCGAGGCGGATCTGGTGCAGGCCCTGGCAGAGGACTGAGCCGCCGCGGGCCGGACGGGGCGCTTATCGCACTTTGCGCCTGGACCGCGCAGCGGGCACAATGGAACCTCGCTAACGGAGGCCCTTTGCCCGCGCCGGTCCTGTTCTCCATCGTCGAGTCCCCCGGACACCCGAACCTCTCGGACCTGTACCGCAGGCTCGGCATCCGCGAGGAGCGCCTCGCGTCCCAGCGCAAGGCGATGCAGGCACTCAAGCGCCACAAGCCGAGTTTCGTGGTTGCGGAGTTCTTCTACGGCTTCGGCAACAACTACGCCGGCGCCAACGTCAGCAACCTGGACACCTTCCTGGCCAGCCTGCAGAGGCACGCCCCCGAGGCGCGAATGATCGTCCTAGTGGACAAGGCCCAGCGCCCCTTCGTGGACCGGCTGGCGGAGCGTTTTCCGCTCCACGCCGTCCTGGTCCAGCCGGTCCGTCCGGCGGATCTGGAGCCTCTGTTGGGGCCCTGACGCCAGAGCCCATGCGACCCAACCCCAGACCAACGCCAAACCATCGAGGAGACCCCGAACGTGAACAAAGTCAAAACCACCGGCGACTACACCATCTATCAAAAGCGCTCCGGCCGCTACGCGGTCCAGGACAGCAAGCGGCAATGGGTCAAGGGCGACGAAAAAACTAAGCTCCTGGTCGAGGCCGAGTTGATCAAGCTGTCCGGCCCCAACCCCAATCCGCCGGCCCCGGCGGAGGAAACCGCCGCCGAGACCCCGGCCGAGGGCTGAGTCCAGTCGTCCGGGCGGCCGCCCAATGCGGGGGCGGCGCGCCGCAAATGGCACCCCTGGGTTAACCCCGGCCCAACTGGGCCCGCTCGTCGGCCGCTCGCGGCGGCAGCGGTGCCAGGTAACCGACCGCCAACATCATGACCCCGACCCCAATGAAGGACACGATGCGGGCCACAGAACCGGTCCCAGCCAGGTCCGCCACGAAGAGCTTAGCCACCACCAGCCCCAGCAGCAGGCCCCCCGCAACCCAGACCGGACGCTCCCCCCGACGGTTGCCAAGCCACATGGCCACCAGTGCGCTCAAGCCCCAGACAATGGACAGAGCTGCCTGGAACAGGGTCGAGTCGAACAGGGCCTGAGCCGTATACGCCACCCCCGCCAGGTGGTGGACCCCCTGGGCGACCCAGCCGTTCAAGACGGCGAAGGCCACCAGGGCCACGCCTGGGAGCGGGCCACGCACCGCGACTGGCCCTGAGCGCGACCAGTGCCAGAGTAGGACAACCACGGCGAGCTGGGTCAGCGCCAGAGGGTTGATCAAGGGCACGAAGGGCAGCGGGCTGGGGTCCGCCCTTGTGAGGGTTCCCAACACCGCCCAGACCCCCAGGCCGACGGCGATGGGAACCAGGTGGTAGCGACGGTAATCCTCGGGATAGGCCCGCACCGGCCAGGGCAACCGCGTCGGTGCCAGGACCAGCGCCACCATGACCAGCACCGCCGGCAGGGCCCAGCCAACCCACTCCCAAGCCTCGCCGGCCCACAGGCGATCGCCCCACCAACCCAGGTCGACGCCGAGGAGCAGGACCAGCAGCCAGAGCCCGGCCCCGTGCCAGAGACGGAGGGGTTCGGCCGGCCAATCCCCCGCGCAGCGGTATAGCAGCCAACCCTGCGCACCCAGGGCCAGGACCCAGGCCGGGCCGTTCCACGCCGCCAGGGGGTGAGGGTGGAGGGCAAAGACCGCGTCCAGCCACGCCATTGCCCATAGCAAGGGGAGCAAGCCCAGCCCCGCCAGCCTCAGTCCCACCCAGCCCAGGCGGCGGGTGATCAGCTCGGCAGCCAGACCGCTCCCCGCGAGGAACACAAGAAAGGCGGTGTACCCGGTGGGGTTGTCTAGGAAGCGGTCAGTCTCGTGTGCTCCCAAGGCCAGCCACCAGCAGCCGCCCCAGGCTAGGAAAGCCCAACTCAGCGGGGCCTCCGCCGGCCACAGGACTGCCGCACGGCGCTCCAGATAGTGACTGGAGAAGAGCCCCGACAGGGCCAGGATCAAATACCCAAGGCCATCGCCGTTCAGGACCGGTACGGAGCCCGTCCCCGCCGGCCCCGCCACCAGGAAGGCGAGCCCCGCAGCCAGTTGCAGGGCCAGACCGGACGCCCGCGCCAGAATCCGCGCCTGGCGCACCCCAATCCAGACCAGGGCGGCCCCCTCTGCGGCCCACAGGGCGCTGGTCCAGTGCCCGTCCAGGGCCAGGGGAATGGCGATGGTCAGGAAGGCGGCACCCAGGGCCAGGAAGCCCTCGGTCAGGAGTTTCAGACCCGCGGCCCCATGCAGGCGCATGGCCAACGCCGCCAGGAGGTAGGTCAGCCCCAGTCCCATGGCGCTCCAGGCCAGGCCGTACTCCCGACCCGCCACCAGGGCCCCCTGGAGGGCGAAGACCGCGAGCGGCAGACCGAAGACCAGGGTCCCATCCACCAGCCCCCGGAGGCGCGGCGGCTGGCGCAGGGCGAACAAGATGGCGACCACCAGGTAGAGGGCGAAGTCGAGCAGGAGAAAGGGCTCTACGGTGGCGAAGAACTCTGGCTTGTAATAGCGGACCCCCCACAGGGTCCCGACCCCAAAAGTGAAGAGGAAACCCTCAAGGTTCAATGCCTTCCATGCCTTGAACCAGGCAATGCCGAGGATGCCAAGGTTGAGCAGGGCGTAGTAGCTGAACAGGACCACGTGGGACCCCGTGCCGGTGGAAACCAGGATCGGGGCGAGGAAACCCCCGGCGACCCCGAACCCCGCCAATCCCGGCGCATCCTGGACCACCGCCAGGGCGCCGGTAGCAGCCACCAGGACAATCATGAGGGCGAGGGCCGGGAGCGGATCCAGCACCCCGAAGAGACGCACAGCGGCGAAGGCGGTGAGGAAGGTCACCCCGATCCCCGCCCCCTGCAGCAGCAGAGCATAGAGCCGGCGGGCATGCCGCAGGCGCCACCCGATGCCGAGCAGTACAAGCCCGCCCGCCGCCGCCCCGCCCAGACGCAGGGAGAGCGGAATCAGGCTGTGCTCGGCGGCATACTTGAGCAGGAACGCGACCCCGATGAAGAGAACCAGAATGCCGACGCGCACCACGAGGTTGCCATCGGTGAAAAAGCCGCGCACCGCTGCCAGGGCGGCGTCGAGGGCAGCGGCCGAGTCCGCCGGACGGCCAGCAGGAATCGACTCAGGCCGGGGCCGATTCCCTTCGGCCGGGGGTGGCCGTCCGACGGCCGGCGCGGCGCTGAAGTCCAGGTCAGGCAGCTCTAGGTGCCCAGCGGCATCGCCAGAGGCGGCCCGCCATCCGGCCTGCGGCTGGGACGGCGCTGCCTCGGGAGAGGCCGGGGTCCCATGCCCAGCCGGGGGTACGAGGCTAGCGGCGCGGCGCAGAACCGCGAGCCCTCGCTCCACCGCCTCCATCCTTCCCCAGAGCCGCGCCACGGCGAATGCCAGGGGCGCGCCCAGCAGAGCGGCAACCAACAACCCATCGCTGCGCAGGGCCACCCCCAAGAGCAGTACCAAAACGATCAGGACCACGACGAGCGGCATAGGCCGGCCTCCCTACTTGTGTTGGACGCGGGTCCCAATCCTAACCCGAGTTTGGACCCTTGGGTTGACCACGGCGGGGCAGCCGAGGAATGGGAGTTGGTGTATGGTCAAAGCGCCGATTGACCTTACCGGTAGATAAGAACGTGAACAGAACTCGAACGACCCCCCTGGTCGCCCTAGGAATGGGCCTCGCCCTCCAGACCGCGGCGCCCGACGCCGCCTGGTGGGACTGGTGCTCCCAGGAAGCCCCTGCCTCACCTGCGCATTGGATGTGGTATTACCAGACCAACCCCGGAGCCCTGGGCCTGGCCCGGGGGCGGCCCTGGTCCGCGGACTACCTGGCCCCTCCCTTTGGCCAATACGGGACCCAGTTCTGGCAGTATCAGGAGATTCCCTGGTCTTCGACCAGGCCGTCCGCCGGCCTCTTCGTGGAGCAAAGCCAGTCTCCCGCCGGCTACCTGATCCGCGTGCGCACCGGACAACCGGGGACGCCAGCCCTCGATATCGGCGTGGAAGGCGGCGTCCTGATGATCCAGAGCCGCTCCATGGCGGGCGCCTCGGGCGGCGCTAGTATGCAGATGCAGCAGGTCGGCTGGGCAACCCAGTGGGTCTCCTTAGCGTTCGATGCCGATGTTGCTGCGATGCAAGTGCAATGGGGCGACGGGATCGTGGAGATCTTCATTCCCCGGCGCCGCTGAGGGAGGGAGAGGGCGAAGGCCGCGTCTGGCGGCTGCCTGGCGCCTACCGCGCGAAAAGTTGGCGGGGACGCAGATGGGCGAAATGCCCCAAGCCGCTCGGGTGAGCAGCAGGCACCGAGCCAGACGCCGCGGCCAGCGTGCGGTGCATGCGGGTCGGCCGCCTGCCCCATCATCCCTATCGTGACCATCACGGCGGCAGAGCCCGGTACAATAGCCCTGGATCCAGCCTGAGGGGCAACCCATGTCGGACAAGCCGCGCATCCTAGTCGTCTTCGCCCACCTGGACTTGCGGCGCTCGCGCATCAATCGGGCCATGCTCGACGCTATCGCCAGCTTGGACCACGTCAAGGTCCGCGACCTACTGGAGTGTTACCCGGACTTTTACATCGACTTGGCCGAGGAGCGCCGCACCCTGGCAGCGGCGGATCTCCTGGTCCTTCAGCACCCACTGTACTGGTACAGCGCGCCCGCCATCATCAAGCACTGGCAGGACACGGTCCTGGAACGCGGCTTCGCCTACGGACCCGGCGGGACGGCCCTGCACGGCAAGGCGATGCTGCAAGCGGTGAGCACCGGCGGCCCGGCCGAGTCGTACCGCTCTGGCCGAGCCCACGGGGCACCCCTCGCCGACTACCTGCGTCCCTTCGACCAAATGGCGCGTTTCACCGGGATGCACCCCTTATCCCCCTTTGTAATCCAAGGCGGTCTCACGGCGACGGACGCCCAGATCACCGCCCATGCGATGCGCTACCGCGCCTTCCTCGCGGACTTCCGCCCCCACCAGCCAAAGGCCACGGCGCCAGCCGATCCGGCTGAGGGGGCTTGAGGCCGTGGACGAACACAGCTTGCTGTTCAATGCCATCCTCTACCTCGCCGCGGCGGTAGTCACGGTCCCGGTGTTCAAGCGACTGGGCCTCGGGGCCGTGCTCGGCTACCTGGTCGCAGGGGTGGCCATCGGGCCTTGGGGACTCGGCCTCATCAGCGACGTGCAACTGATCCTTCACGTCTCCGAGTTCGGGATCGTCCTGCTGCTCTTCATTATCGGCCTGGAGCTGAACCCGCATCGCATCTGGGCGATGCGCCGCCCCATCCTGGGGCTCGGCGGCGCTCAGGTAGGGGCCACGACCCTTGCGCTGACGGCGATAGGACTCCTCTTCGGGCTGGATTGGCGCGCCGCCCTGGTGGCCGGAATGGGTCTGGCCCTGTCGTCCACGGCCATCGCCCTGCAGGTACTCAACGAGCGCAATCTTCTTCGCACCCCTGGGGGAAACGCCGGGTTCTCGATTTTGCTGTTCCAGGACATCGCCGTCATCCCCATGCTGGCGGCCCTGCCCCTGCTGGCCCCGGCGGCGGGCGCCGGCCTTGCCGGGGCGGGCGGCGTGGGCTGGCTGGAAACGCTGGAGCGCCTGGCGGTCATCGCGGTCATCGTGGTCGGCGGGCACTATCTCCTGCGCCCGGTCCTGCGGATCGTCGCCGCCACGGGGCTGCGGGAGATCTTCACCGCCTTCGCACTCCTCCTCGTGATCGGCACTGCGGCCCTGATGCAGACGGTGGGCCTGTCCATGGCACTGGGTGCATTTCTCGCCGGGGTCCTGCTGGCGGACTCCGAGTACCGCCACGCCCTGGAATCGGACATCGAGCCCTTCAAGGGGCTGCTGCTGGGTCTCTTCTTCATCGCCGTGGGCATGTCCATCGACTTCGGCCTGCTCCTGGACAGCCCCTTCCTGGTCCTGGCCCTGGTGGCGGGCCTGGTGGCCGTCAAGGCAGCGGTCCTCTACGCCCTGGCGGCGGTGTACCCGCTGCCCGCGCCCACAGCGGGCATTCTTTTCCCTGGTCCTGTCCCAGGGCGGGGAATTTGCCTTCGTGCTCTTCGGCGCGGCGCTGGGCCTGCACTGCATCTCAGCGGAGGTCAGCGGACTCCTGATCGGGGTGGTGGCCCTGTCGATGATGACCACCCCGCTCCTGCTGGGGCTCTACGAGCAGGTCGATCGAGCCACGCCTGCGCAGCGTTGCCCAGGCACGGCCCGATGGACGCCATCGAGGACCAGGACCACGCCGTGATCGTGGCCGGCTTCGGGCGCGTGGGGCAGATCGTCGCGCGGCTCCTCAACGCCAGCGGGATCGAGACCACGGTCCTGGACCACGACCCGGAGCACATCGAGACCATCCGCCGCTTCGGCTTCAAGGTCTTCTACGGCGATGCGGCGCGGCTCGACCTGCTGCGCGCCGCCGGGGCCGACCGCGCCCGCCTGCTGGTCCTGGCCATCGACGACCGCGCCCAGGCCCTCAAGATCGTCGACCTGGTCCACGAGCACTTTCCCAACCTGACCATCCTGGCCCGTGCCTGGGACGTGTTTCACCTGCTGCAACTCCAGGACAAAGGGGTGGCCCAGGTGGAGCGCGAGTCCTTCGAGGGAGCGCTGCGCTTGGGGGAGACGGCCCTCAACCGGCTAGGCCTCGGCGCCTGGGCGGCCAAACAGGCGGCCAACCGCTTCCGCGCCCATGACCAGGCGCTGCTCACCGAACTGCTGGCCCACTTTCAAGAAGACATCGAGGTACGCGCCGCCATCTCGGCGAGCGCCCGGCAGCGCCTGCGCGAGCAGATGGAGGCGGATGCCGCCTTCTATGCCGAACCGCGGGATCAGGATTGGCATTGACCCGCCACGGGGCCGATCGCGGCGCAGGGCCGCAAAACCCAGCCCCGCCCCTCCCGCCCCGCCCGGCGGTCCCAGGCGAAACGGAATAGCTCATGGCCACACGGCTATCGACCTACACGCACAATCGAGACAACAACTTCAATCTGATCCGCTTCATCGCGGCGTCACTCGTACTGTATGGCCACAGCTTTCCGCTTGCACTTGGCACCGGGCACGCGGATCCCATTTATCACGCCATCGGCATCGGCGGCGGCACCATCGCGGTCGACGTCTTTTTCATCACTAGCGGCTTTCTCATCGCCGGCAGCTTCTTCGCCAGGGCCAACCTGATCGCCTTCGTCTGGGCCCGGACACTGAGGATCTATCCGGCTTTAATCGTGGCCCTCCTGTTCTGCGTCCTGGCCGTCGGCCTGGCGTTCACGACCCTCACGGCCTACGACTACCTCAGCAACCCCAAGACCCACCGCTTCCTGCTCAAGAACGCCACCCTGCTGTCCGAGATCCGCTACCAACTGCCGGGGGTGTTTGCCAATCTCCCCTACCCCAATGCGGTCAATGGGTCCCTCTGGACCCTGCCCTACGAGGTCAAGATGTACGCCTGGCTTGCCGTCACTGGCTCGGCCTTACGCTACGCGCACGCGAAATTTGGCTGGCACATCGTCAAACCCAGTTTCCTGGTCATCGCCGCGGCGGCACTTGCCGTAAGCCTGGTCAATCATTTTCACCCGTTTGAATCGGTCCACTTCGTTCGTTTGTTCTGCATGTTCTTCCTCGGCGTCGCCTTCTTCGTACACCGCGGGAACATCTACCTGTCCTCACGCCTGTCCCTGGCGCTCCTCCTGGTGCTGGTGCTCTCGGCCGCCGACCACGACGCCTTCTTCGTCGTCTACAGCCTCACCCTCCCCTATCTGGTCTTCTACCTCGCCTATGTCCCATCTGGCAGGATACGGCGCTTCAACGAGGCTGGGGATTACTCCTATGGCATCTACATCTATGCCTTCCCCGTACAGCAATCCGTCGCCCAGTTGATCCCGGGCGTCTCGGTCGCGACCATGATTCCCGCCGCTTTCGCGGCGACCTTCGTACTGGCCTTCCTGTCCTGGCACCTCGTCGAAAAGAGATGCCTGGCGAGAAAAGGCGACACCGCTTGGATCGAGAGGGCGGTGCGACGCCTTCGGCCAGCAAAAGCCAATGCTGAAGGTTGACAGAACTCATCGGCCGGGGGTTGCCATCCCAGCCCCGAAACCTTGAGATTCGTCGGGAGTCGAAACGCGCACCGCCGAAAGGCCGCCGTCGAACGCCAGAGGGTCAGACCATGCACGAGCGCATCCACGCCAGCGGCCTGAGTGTCGCCAAGCCCCTGTACGACCTGATCCGCGACGAAATGGCCCCCGGCACCGGCATCGAGGCCGAGGCCTTCTGGTCCGCGCTGGCGGAGATCCTGCGCGACCTGGCACCCCGCAACCGGGCCCTGCTGGCCCGCCGCGACGAGCTCCAGGCCCAGATCGACGCCTGGCACCTTGCCCACCGCGGCCAGCCCATCGACCTCGGGGCCTACCGGGCCTTTCTCGCGGACATCGGCTACCTGATCCCGGAGGGCCTGGATTTCCAGGTCACCACAGCCAACGTGGACCCGGAGATTGCGTCCATGGCCGGCCCACAGCTTGTGGTCCCGGTGAACAACGCCCGCTACGCACTGAACGCCGCCAACGCCCGTTGGGGCAGCCTCTACGACGCCCTCTACGGGACCGACGTTGTCCCGGACGACGACGGGGCGGAGCGCACTGCCGGCTTCAACCCGACCCGCGGCGCCCTCGTGGTGGCCTACGCTCACCGCTTCCTGGACGCCGCCGCCGCCCTGGATCGCTGCTCCTTCGCCCAGTCGGTGGGCTACTCGGTCCACAACGGCGAGCTTTGGATCGGTTGCCCGGACAACAGCCCTGCCCGCCTGGCTGACCCCCGCCAGTTCGCCGGCTACCAGGGCCCCGCGGAGGAGCCCACGGCCGTTCTGCTGGTCAATCAGGGGCTGCATATCGAGATCCAGATCGACCGCAACCACCCCATCGGGCGCACAAGCCCTGCCGGGGTCAAAGACGTGCTGTTGGAGTCGGCCCTCACCACCATTCAGGACTGCGAGGACTCGGTCGCCGCTGTGGACGCCGAGGACAAGGTCGGGGTCTACCGGAATTGGCTTGGACTGATGCGCGGCGATCTGACCGCGAGCTTCGACAAGGGCGGCCGGCCCCTGGAGCGCCGCCTGGACCCTGATCGGGTCTACAGGGCCCCGAACGGCGGAACCCTGACCCTCCCCGGCCGCAGCCTGATGCTGGTACGCAACGTCGGGCACCTGATGACCACGGACGCCGTGCTCACCGCTGACGGTGCCGAGATCCCCGAGGGCATGCTCGACGCCATGGTCACGAGCCTGGCCGCGCTGCATGACGTCAGGGGCTTGGGGGCCTATCGGAACTCCCGTGCAGGGAGCATCTACATCGTCAAACCCAAGATGCACGGGCCGGATGAGGTGGCCTTCGCCGTGGAGCTGTTCGCTCGGGTGGAAAGCGCATTGGGCCTGGCACGCCATACGCTCAAGATCGGCATCATGGACGAAGAGCGACGCACCACCCTCAACCTCAAGGAGTGCATCCGGGCGGCTCGCAGTCGGGTGATCTTCATCAACACCGGCTTCCTCGACCGCACGGGCGACGAGATCCACACCGCCATGGAAGCTGGCGCTGTGCTCCGTAAAGGCGCCATGAAGACTGCCCCCTGGCTGCTCGCCTACGAGGACTGGAACGTCGACATCGGCCTGGCCTGCGGCCTGCCCGGTCACGCCCAGATCGGTAAGGGGATGTGGACCATGCCGGACGAGATGCGGGCCATGGTCGAGACCAAGATCAATCACCCCAAGGCCGGGGCGAGCTGCGCCTGGGTCCCGTCACCCACGGCCGCGACCCTCCACGCCATGCACTACCACCAGGTGGACGTGGCCGCCCGCCAAGCGGCGATCGCCGCCGAGGGCCGCCGCGCCCGACTGGAGGACATCCTGCGCATCCCGCTGGCGGAGGACGCCAATTGGAGCGAGGAGGAGATCCGCGATGAGCTGGATAGCAACTGTCAGGGCATACTCGGTTATGTCGTTCGCTGGATCGACCAGGGGATTGGCTGCTCCAAGGTCCCCGATATTTCCGACCTGGGGCTGATGGAAGACCGCGCGACGCTGCGCATCTCCTCTCAGATCCTGGCCAACTGGCTGCACCACGGCGTGGTGACCCGGGACCAGGTGATGGAGGCGCTCAAGCGCATGGCCACCGTCGTAGACCGTCAGAACGCCGACGATCCCCTCTACAGATCCATGGCGCCAGGCTTCGACGGCATCGCCTTCCAGGCCGCCTGTAATCTCGTCTTGAAGGGCCGCGAGGTCCCCAGCGGCTACACCGAGCCGCCGCTCCACACCTGGAGGAAAAGACTGAAGGCGAGCCTCGACAGCCAAGGGGCCGCCGGCCTAAAGGTGCCCGGGCCCCGCCAGGGCGATTGACGCCAAAGCAGGAAAACATTGATCTAACGCAACTCAGGTTGCAGTCGGAGTGGCCTGGTGTCGCAGAACGCGGCACCATTGGGCTTGACAATTGTCAGTGCGGGGTCCAAGAAGGCATCGAAGGCCCAAGCCCGCTGATCAAGGAGACCCGTGTCCAAGGAAGGCGATACCCCTAACTACCAAACCGAGAGCAAGACCACCGTCAGGGTGGAGGAGTACAGAAACGATGAGCGCCATGCACATTGCCGGCCGCGACTTGGAGTTCAACCACAAGGGCCACATGGTCCATTTCGATCACTGGGATCGGGAGGTGGGCCAGGCGCTCGCCGCGGAGGAGGGGCTGACCCTTACGGACTGCCATTGGGCAGTCATTGATTTTCTGCGCGACTACTACGCCACCTATGACCACCCGCCCTCCTCCCGCCTGGTGGCCAAAGGCGTCGGCGAGAAGGTGACCCGCAACGCCCCCTGCACCCGAAAGACGCTGGAGGCCCTTTTCCCGGATGGCGGCTGCAAGCAGGCGTGCCGGATCGCGGGGCTACCGGATTACTACTGTCACAGCTGTTAGACCGAGGCCGCTACCTATACGCCTGCCGGCCGGACTTGGATCCGACCGGCAGGTCTGTATTCCCCTAAGGAGATGCTGATTAAAGCCATCCCTGGCTTGAATCAGCTCGCGCTCCCCGAGGCGCGACTCGTGGAGCGCTCCATTTTCAACGGCTTAGCGCCGTTGGAAATGGCGGGCCCTCTGTGGCCCGCACGGGAAACGCTTTATTCAGCGTTACCCTAAGTTTAGCGGTCAGGTAGCAAGCTCCGCCTGCAAGGCCCCAAAGTCGTGGATGGGGGCGAAGCAACTGATCCCCACGCAGCGATAGGCCCGGGTCTCAGGGCCCGGGGCCATGCCAGCCAGGGCGCCGGGCAAGTTCGCCTCCCCCGCCGGGATCGCCAGCACGAGCCGCCGCGGGTGGTAGCCTGCCTGGGCGAGCCGCTGCCAGACACCAAGCTCTTCGTTCTCGCCACGGACGATCAGGGTCTCAGGCGGGTCTAGATACTCATCCAGGGCGGCGAGCAAGGAGCCGTGGGCATAGGGAATGCGGCGGAGGGACTCAGCGGCCAACCCTAGAATGCCCTCGGCGGCGACGAGGTACCTCGTGTCGCCAAGCAGGTGCCCTAAGCGCTGCAGGACTCGGGCGCCGATCCCGTTACCGGCCGGGACGGACTCGTCGCCAAGGGGCTTGGGTCTGTGGATCAGGTCACCGTGCCCTGAAGCGGTAAAGTAGAAGCCGCCGTACTCGGGGTCGGCAAAATCTCTCAGCAAGACGTCCGCCAGGGCCATAATCAGGTCCAGGTCGTCCCTCCGCCACCGCACCTGGAGTAGCTCCAGCAGGGCATCCGTGAGGTTGGCGTAGTCGTCCAAGTAGGCATCCAGATGGGCCCGTCCGCCCCGACAGGTCGCAAGCAGGCGCCCGTCGCGCCATAGGGTCGTACGGATGAATCCAAGGGCGGACTCGGCGGATGCCAGGTAGTCGGGGCGGCCAAGGACCCGGGCGGCGCGGGCCATGCCCTTGATCATGAGGGCGTTCCAGGAGGTCAGAATCTTGTCGTCGAGCCCCGGACGGACCCGCTGCTCCCGTGCCGCGAAGAGCTTGGTCCGGGCAACGGCGATGCGATCGGCGGCCTGCCCCTCCGACAGCCCCAGATGCGCGTCAACCTCCGCTGGGGTGCGCCAGGTATGCAGATGCCAGTCCCCCTCGAAGTTGGCGGGCCGGTCGAGCCCGTAGCAGGAGGCGAAGGCCAGGTACTCCTCAGCGGACAGCAGGGCGCGGACCTCGTCGCGCTGCCAGACATAAAACCGCCCCTCGTGACCCTCGCTGTCGGCATCCAGGGTTGACCAGTAGCCGCCCTCCGGGGACTGCATCTCGCGGACCACCCAATCAGCGGTCGCCACGGCCGCGTCACGGAACAGTGGGTCGCCGGTGGCCCCCCAGGCGTCGCAGCACAGGGCCAGCAGGGGCCCGTTGTCGTAAAGCATCTTCTCGAAGTGGGGGATCATCCAGAGCGCGTCCACCGAGTAGCGGCAGAAGCCCCCGCCGAGCTGGTCGGTGAGCCCGCCGCGGATCATGCGCCCCAGGGTAAAAGTCGCCATATGCAGGGCCTGGGCATCCGGCTGCCCGGCCGCAGCGGTGGCGGACCAGTGGCGCAGCAGGAACTCCAGGTTGGTGGGGTGAGGAAACTTGGGTGCGCGACCAAAGCCGCCATGCTCGGCGTCGAAGCTCCCGGCGAGCTGGCGGCGGGCGCCCTCCAGGGGGGCTGCATCGGGGACGTCACCGGGGCTTGGCTCCAGTTCCGCGAGGGCCTGCATCAAGGCGGCGTTCTGTTCTTCGATGGCCCCGCGCTGCTCGCGGTACGCGCGGTCGATCTGCTCCAGCAGGTCGCTGAATGCAGGCAGGCCGTGGCGGGACTCGCGCGGGAAGTAGGTCCCGGCAAAAAAGGGGCGCAAATCCCCTGGCATGAGGAAGACCGTCAGCGGCCAGCCCCCGGCCCGCTGGGCGAGGAGCTGATGGGCCGACTGGTAGATCTTGTCCAGGTCCGGCCGCTCCTCGCGGTCCACCTTGATGTTGACGAAGAGCCGGTTCATGACCTCCGCCGTGGCCGGATCCTCGAAGGACTCGTGGGCCATGACGTGGCACCAGTGGCAAGCGGAGTAACCGATAGAGAGCAGGATGGGCCTGTCGGTCTCGCGGGCCAGGGCCAGGGCCTCGGCGCACCAGGGCCACCAGTCCACGGGATTATGGGCGTGTTGTAACAGGTAGGGGCTCGTGGTAGCGGCGAGACGGTTGGCTGGGCGGTCCGGGCATGCGGCATGGGACATGGTAGGCGACCTGGGGCGTCGGGGCAGCGGGGTGTGCCGGGTATTGGGACATGGGGGCGAGGCCGTTGACACCCCAGAGCGCCCAGCCTAGCCTCTCGGGCAACGCGCCCCAAGCCCGCCGGCAAGGCCCATGAGCCCCGAATACGCCAGAGACATCGTCGCGTCGGTCCAGGAGCAGGCCGCGCTGCTGCACACCCCAAACTGCCGACTCGTCGTCCTGGAGGCGAGCCGCGCAAGGGGGATCACGCTGTGTTGACCTGCCCTACGGCCCTGCAATGATCGCTATCTCAAGGAGTTACGATGAGCATCTATCGCTGCAACACCTGCGGTCATCTTTCCGAGATGGACAACGATACCGTCGGCGCAACCGTCCCTTGCCCCAGGTGCGCCCAGCCCAATCCGGTTTACGATACGATCTTTTTCGCGCGCAAGGTGCTGGACAAGTACTTCGCCCTGCGCGCCGCCCACAAGGCGCTCCAGGCGGAACTCGACCAACCGGACGCCCCGGAGACCACCGTCGAGCCCGTCGCCGATACACGACTCGAAGGTATCGATCTCCACAACACCAGCGTCCTGACAACGGAAGCCCAGCACCGACCCATCGCAGACTGGTTTGCGGCCAAAAAGATCGCCGTCACGTTCAATCATAAGGCCATCGACACCAGCGGCTTTTACGATGAGACCGCACTGGAAGTCGGCCGGGGGCTCAATCTCTACAGGCCGCTGCTCGATCAGATCCGCTACGCCCAGGGCCGAGGCTTCACCCAGATCAACTTCTCTCTGGACAAGCGCAGTCAGAAGGACGCCCAGGCCATAACGGCCTTTTGCCGCAAGCTCTACGAGTTTTCATTCTTGGCCAAGTGCTTTCACCAGAAGGCCGAACGCAACCTCCGTCTGACCCTGCAAACCTCGCCCCAGGTACGGGACTTTTTCGGCGGAGCATGGCTGGAGTGGTACGCCCTGATGGAAGTTCTGGCACTGTGTCAAGAGAAGCGGATCGCCTTCTCCTGCGCACGCAACCTGTCCGTCGTCTTCCCGAATGAGGACCTGCACGAGTTGGACCTGTTCTGGCTCATCAACACGGAGCGACCGGTCTGCATCGAATGCAAGACCGGTGAGTTCCGACCCTGGATCTCCAAATACAGCGGTCTGCGCAAGAGGCTTGGCCTCGCCAAGGAGCAATTTGTGCTCTGCATTGCCGGCCTGCCGGATGAGCAGGCGAACGGCCTTACCAGCATGTACGACGTCACCCTGGTGAGCGAGCGGGGGCTCAAGACGCACCTCGCCTCCCTTGCAACAAGCACGGCATAGGGATAGGAAATCCAACCGCACGACGGTCGGAACCAGGGATTAGGAAGTCGCGGACCAATCGACCGAGTAGGTGCCCGTTCCAGGAAGGCGCATTACGGCTCAGGTTCGGTCCGAGCAAGTCCCCAGGGTCGTGGGTGGCGCACCTAACCCGCCAAAAGTATTGGACTTCCACCGCGCTGTGGCGGCGGATCTGCTAGGCTTGGCGGTCCGCCCGTGTCCCCGATTGGAGCCCACCATGCACATCCCAGAACTCCGCTTGTTGAAGGATCAGGAACGCCGCCTGGTTGCCGGCCACTGCTGGATCTACAGCAACGAGGTCAACACCCAGGCGACTCCCCTCAAGTCGTTCGAGCCCGGCCAGGCGGTGCAGATCGTCGGGCACAGCGGCCGCTGGCTGGGCCATGGTTACGTCAACCCGCACTCCCTGATCTGCGCCCGCCTGGTGAGCCGCGACCAAGCCCACCCTCTGAGCCCCAGCCTCTGGGTACGTCGCATCCACACCGCCCTGGACCTGCGCGAGCGACTCTATGCGGCCCCCTTCTACCGCCTCGTCTTCGGGGAAAGCGACGGCATGCCGGGCCTGGTGGTGGACCGCTACGGTGACCTATTGGCGGTGCAGCTGGGCACCGCCGGGATGGAGCGGGCCCGCGCCGACATCATCGCCGCCCTGGAGCAGGTCCTGCGCCCCAAGGTCATCATCCTGCGCAACGATATCGGCGCGCGCGAGCTAGAGGGGCTGCCCACTGCGGTCGAGACCATCCTGGGCGAGGCCCCGGAGACGCTGGAACTGACCGAGCACGGCGCCCGCTACCTGGTCTCGCCCCTCACCGGGCAGAAGACGGGCTGGTTTTACGACCAAGCGGAAAACCGCGCCCGCCTTCCCCGCTTCGGCGGCGCACGGCGGGTGCTGGACCTGTGCTCCTACATCGGTGCCTGGGGGATACAGGCGGCGATGCGCGGCGCCGAACGGGTCGTCTGCGTGGACAGCTCCGAGGCCGCGCTGGAACGGGTCGCCGAGAATGCCCAACGCAACAAGGTCTTCGAGCGCATGAGCGCGCTGCACGGCGACGCCTTCGACGCCCTGCGGGAGCTGCGCGAGCAGCGCGAGCGCTTCGACCTCGTGATCCTCGATCCCCCCGCCTTCATCAAGCGGCGCAAGGACGAGAAGGAAGGCACCCAGGCCTACGCCCGACTCAATCGCCTGGGCCTGGAAGTTCTGGAGCCCGGCGGCCTGTTGGTCACCTCATCCTGCTCCCACCACATGGACCGCGAGACCTTCTTGCGCACCCTGCAAGGCGCAGCCCGCCGGGCTGGCCGCACCCTGCAGCTCCTGGAGGCCGGTCAGCAGGGGCCGGACCACCCCGTCAACCCCGCCATACCCGAAACAGCCTACCTCAAGACCTTCACCTTCAGGGCACTGGGGGAGGTTTAGCCTTGTTCCCTGGGGCTTGATTTAACGCCGGGCGCTACCAACTCTCCCCTGACTTTTTCGCCCCGACCGCCCAAGCGGTCCACGCGCCCTGACAAACCTAAATGCCCCGGCCACCCGGGCCTACACACCGGAGTCACAATGTCCCAGCCCACGAAAGAACACGTCGAAGCCGCCATCAAGGGTTACATCGAGCCGCATCTGGAGCGTGACCTGGTCAGCGCCGGTGCCGTCAAGGGCATCGAAATCGAGGGTGGACAGGTCAAGGTGAAGGTTGTGGTGGGCTTCCCCGCCAAGGGGGTCGTCGATGCCATCGCGGCCGGCGTCAGGGAGCAGGTCACCGCCATGCCTGGCGTTACGGATGTCGCCGTAGACGTGTCTTGGAAGATCGAGGCGCACTCGGTCCAGAAGTCGCTAAAGCCCATCGACAGCGTCAAGAACATCATCGCGGTGGCCTCGGGCAAGGGTGGCGTCGGCAAGTCCACCACCGCCGTCAACCTGGCCCTGGCCCTGTCCGCTGAGGGCGCCAAGGTCGGCATCCTGGATGCCGACATCTACGGCCCATCCCAGCCGCGCATGCTCGGTATCACCGGCAAGCCGGAGTCGATCGACGGCAAGAGCCTGGAGCCGATGAACAGCTACCACCTCCAGGCCATGTCCATCGGCTTCCTCATCGACGAGGAGACCCCGATGATCTGGCGCGGCCCCATGGTCACCCAGGCCCTGGAGCAACTCCTCAACGACACCAACTGGGCCGATCTCGACTACCTGGTGATCGACCTGCCGCCGGGCACCGGCGACACCCAGCTGACGCTGGCGCAGAAGGTACCGGTCTCCGGGCGCCAGTCATCGTCACCACGCCCCAGGACATCGCCCTTCTGGACGCCCGCAAGGGCCTCAAGATGTTCCAGAAGGTAGAGGTCCCGGTGCTCGGTATCGTGGAGAACATGTCCACCCACATCTGCTCCAAGTGCGGGCACGAGGAACACATCTTCGGCGAGGGTGGCGGTGCGTCCATGTCGGCGCAGTTCGGAGTCGACCTGTTAGGCTCCCTGCCCCTGGACATCGCCATCCGCGAGGAGACCGACGGCGGCAAGCCGACGGTGGTGGCCCAGCCGGAGTCGCGCATCAGCCAGATCTACCGCGAGATCGCCCGCAAGACCGCCGCCAAGCTGTCGCTCAAGGCCAAGGACTACGCCGCCAAGTTCCCGCGCATCGTGATCCAGAACAACTGATCCTGGCACGGGCAGAAAAGGCTCCGGATTCCCGGGGCCTTTCCTTTGACCCTGCGTCAATGTCCAACGTTGGAGCAGGCCTGTCCCCAAGATCGGGGTTGGGTGAGAGCGGTGACGCGGGAGCGGGGCGCACCGGGCGCTGAAGGTGCCTAAGTCATTGTGGCCGTGCGTGCCGGCGAGCGAAAGGCGCTCCGACCCATCGACCGGCAACGGGCCGGACCGGGCCACGGTGGCTCCACGGTCTATACTCGGGCCGCTCTCACCCGAAAATCAGAACCCTCATGCCCCGAGCGACCCTGCTCGCGTCAACGCCTGCTGGTCCTGTTCCTGGCGGCCTTGCTCGCGCTGTTCTCGCCCCTGGTCGCTCAGTTCGAGTCGGTCCCGGACCTGGCTCGGGCTTACCGGCGCTCTATCTGTATCTGTTCGGGGTCTGGGCGGCGGTGATCGCCGTCGCGGCCTGGATCGTGTCGCGGGGCCGGGATTGATCAGCCCACAGCCCCGGGCGCCTGGCCGTGATCAACGGCCCGCTGATCATCGGCGTCGCCTTCGCCTACCTCGGGCTGCTGTTCGCGCTCGCCTATTGGGCCGACCGGCGTGCCGACCAGGGCCGCTCGGTCATCGCGCCACCCGACCGTCTATGCCCTGTCGCTGGCGGTCTATTGCACCGCCTGGACCTTCTACGGCAGCGTCGGGCGCGCCACCGCGCACGGGCTTGGGCTTTCTGCCCATCTACCTGGGCCCAACCCTGATCGCGCTGCTCTGGGGCTCGCTGCTGCTCAAGATGGTGCGGGTCAGCAAGTCCCAGCGCATCACCTCCATCGCCGACTTCATCGCCTCGCGCTACGGCAAGAGCCAGCTCCTCGGCGGCCTGGTGACCGTGATCGCCGTGGTCGGGGTGGTGCCCTACATCGCGCTGCAGCTCAAGGCGATCGCCTGGAGCTTCACCATCCTGTCGCATTATCCGGAGGTGCGGATGCCGAGTGCCCGGCGACTGCCCTTCTGGCAGGACACGGCCTTCGTCGTCGCCCTGCTGCTGGCGGCCTTCACCATCCTCTTCGGCACCCGCCACCTGGACGCCAGCGAGCGCCACGAGGGAATGGTCGCGGCCATCGCCTTCGAGTCCATCGTCAAGCTCGTCGCCTTTCTCGCGGTGGGGCTCTTCGTCACCCTCGGCCTCCTCGGCCTGGCGGGACCGTCGGCGGGCCGGCCCTGCCGCCCGGCCGCGGACGAGCCCGCTGGTGGCGCCGCTCGCTCGACCCGAGCGATCAGCTCGCCTTCGCCGACTGGTTCGCCATCTCCCTGCTGGCCGGCCTGGCGGTGATGCTGCTGCCGCGCCAGTTCCAGGTCGCGGTCGTCGAGAACAGCGACGAGCGCCATGTCCGCCGCGCGATCTGGCTCTTCCCGCTCTATCTGCTGCTGATCAACCTGTTCGTCATCCCGATCGCCATGGCGGGACTCCTGACCTTCCCGGACGGGACCGTCGACGCCGACACCTTCGTGCTGACCCTGCCGATGGCCTATCGAGCAGCCCTGGCTGGCGCTCGCTGGTCTTCATCGGCGGGCTCTCGGCGGCCACCGGGATGGTGATCGTCGAGACCATCGCCCTGTCGACCATGGTCAGCAACGACCTGGTCCTGCCCGCTGCTGCTGCGCCGCTGGCGACGCCGCGCCGCCGGCCGCGGACCTCGGCAGGCTGCTGCTCGTCCATCCGCCGCGTGCGCCATCGTCGCCATCCTGCTGCTCGGCTATCTCTACTACCGGCTGGCCGGCGAGGCCTATGCCTTGGTCGGCATCGGCCTGATCAGCTTCGCCGCCGTCGCGCAGTTCGCCCCGCCGGTGATCGGCGGCCTCTACTGGCGGGGCGGGACGCGCGAGGGCGCGCTGGCCGGGCTGTCGGCCGGCTTCCTCGTCTGGATCTACACCCTGCTGCTGCCCTCCTTCGCCAAGTCCGGTTGGCTCCCGCCGGCTTCATCGACTCGGGTCCCTTCGGCATCGATCTCGCTGAAGCCCCAGGCCCTGTTCGGGCTTGCGGGCTGGAACGAGATCACCCACTGTCTGTTCTGGAGCCTGACCGCGAATATCGGCGCCTTTCTATTCGGTCTCCTCCCTGCGCTCCCCCAACGCCGCGGAGGCGGCCCAGGCGAGCGCCTACGTCGATGCCTTCAAGCAGGACCGCCCGGCGGGCCTGCCGCTCTGGCGCGGCAGCGCCGAGATCGCGGAGCTGATGACGCTTGGCCGAGCGCTTCCTCGGGTCCGAGCGCACCCGCCGGGCCTTCGAGGGCTACGCCCGCTCGCGCGGTGCTCGACGGCCCCGACGCACCTGCCGGCCGACGCCGAGACCGTGCATTTCGCCGAGACCCTGCTCTCCGGGGCGATCGGCGGCGCCTCGGCCCGGGTGATGGTCGCCTCGGTGACCGAGGAGGAGCCCCTCGGGACTCGACGAGGTCCTGGACATCCTCGACGAGGCATCCCAGATCCGCGCCTACAGCCGGCAGCTCGAACAGAAGTCCCAGGCAGCTCGAAGCGGCGACCGAGGAGCTGCGCGCCGCCAACCTGCGGCTGCAGGAGCTCGACCGCATGAAGGACGACTTCATGTCCTCGGTGACCCACGAGCTGCGCACGCCGCTCGCCTCCATCCGCGCCTTCTCCGAGATCCTGCTACGACGACCCCGACATCGAGATCGGCGAGCGCAAGCGCTTCCTCGGCATCCTGGTGAGCGAGACCGAGCGCCTCTCGCGCCTGGTCAACCAGGTGCTGGACCTGGCCAAGATCGAGTCCGGCCACGCCGATTGGCGCACCGAGGTGGTGGACCTCTCAGGAGGTCATCGAGCAGGCGGTGTCGGCCACCGGGCAACTGATCGCCGAGGAGCGCGGCTGCTCGCAGTGAAATCCTGGAGCTAGCCCGGCGAGTCGGCCATCGTCTTGGGCGACCGCGACCGAATGGTGCAGGTGCTGGTGAACCTGCTGTCGAACGCCGCCAAGTTCGCCCCGCCGGGACGGGCGAGGTCGAGATCCGTCTCGCCGCCGACGGCGAGCGGCTGGCGGGTCTGTGTGACCGACAACGGCTCCGGCATCCCCGAGAGCGACCTGGAGCTGGTCTTCGAGAAGTTCCGCCAGACCGCGCAGCGGCGGGCGACAAGCCCGTCGGCACCGGGCTGGGTCTGCCCATCAGCCGCCAGATCGTCGAGAATCTCGGCGGCCGCATCTGGGCGGAAAGACGGCCGGAAAAAGGTGCTACCCTCTGCTTCGAGCTGCCCGCCCAGTCCGGCGACCCCACCCGCAGCCCCGATGGTGAACCGCACCCATGACCAAACGCGTCCTGATCGTCGACGACGAGCCCAACATCGTCATCTCGCTGGAATTTCTGATGAAGCGCGAGGGCTTCGAGGTCAGCGTGGCGCGCGACGGCGAGGAGGGTCTGGCGGCCATCCGAACCCATCGCCCGGACCTGGTGGTGCTCGATGTGATGATGCCCAAGCTCGACGGCTTTTCCGTTGCTCGACGCGGTGCGCGCGGACCCGGACCTGGCCGCCGTGCGCATCCTGATGCTGACCGCCAAGGGACGCGAGGCCGAGCAGAACAAGGGGCTGGCGCCTCGGTGCGGACGCCTACATGCCCAAACCCTTCTCGACCCACGAGCTGGTCGACAAGGTCAAGGACCTGCTCGGCCAGCCCTGCCTGACCCTGACGCCACCAGAGACCAGCATGACCACGAGAACGACAGCGTCCGCGATGCGACGCCGCCGGACCCCTCGGCTGGACCAGGGCGGCGGCCCAGATCAGGCCCCGCTGCGCACCCTGGCGCACCGCCACGCGCTGGTCGTGCCTCCCGAGACCACCCTGCGCGAGACCCTCTACCGCATCAGTCAGGGCCAGGAGGACGCCGCGGTGATTGCCGACGAGGGCAGCGGCCTGCCGCTGGGACTGATCACCCTGCGCGAGATGCTGCATGTCATCAGCTTCGAGGGCGGAGGGCTCGACGACCCGGTCGCCGTCCACATGATCGGTGCGCCGCTCACCATCGCCGCGGACGCCCCTGCCCATCGCGCCAAGGTGCTGATGGCCAAGAAGGGCGCCGGCACCTGCTGCTCACCGAGCACGGACGGCCGCCTGTTCGGGCTGGTGAGCCAGGCCGACCTGCTGGGCCTGAAGGCCGGCGGAGCCGAGACCCTGATCGAGGCGATCGCCACCGCCCGCGACCTCGACGGCATGCTGATCGCGGCCGATCGGGTCCGCCGGCACGGGGCCGACCTCTTTGATTCCGGGATGGCGGTGGAGTTCTTGTGCCAGTGGATGTCTGGCCTCAACGACCTGATCGCCATGCGCATCATCGAGATCATGGAGGACGAGTTCGACCTGCCCGGCGTCCCCTGGTGCTGGCTGGTCTTCGGGTCCGAGGGACGCCTGGAGCAGACCTTCGCCACGGACCAGGACAACGGCCTCATCTTCGTCCCGCCGGACGCCGGGGCCACCGAGGCCATGCGCGCCGCCTTCCTGCCCTTCTGCCAAGCAGTCAATGAGGCCCTGCATCACTGCGGCTTCGAGCGCTGCCGGGGCAAGATCATGGCCGGCAACCCGAATTGGTGCCTGAGCGACGCAGAGTGGCAGGCACGCTTCGCCAACTGGATGACCGAGCCAAGCCCGCTGGCGGTGATGCACGGAACCATCTTCTTCGACTTCCGACCCCTGTACGGCAGCTTCGAGCCAGCCGACCGGCTGCGCGCCTGGCTGATCTCCAGGGCACCTGGCCACGGCCGCTTCCTCCACGCCCTGGCCGAGCTTGCGGTCGGGGTAGCCACGCCCATCGGCTGGGCCGGCCAGTTCACTTACGACCGCAACCGCGACTTCCCCCACACCATCGACCTCAAGCTCCAGGGCGCACGCCTGTTCACCGACCCCGCACGGATCTGGGCCCTCCAACACGGCATCTGGGCAACCAACACAACGGCACGACTGCGCGCCGCCGGTGCGGCCCAGGGCCGGCCGATCAACGACACCGCCGCCGGGGTCGAGGCCTTCCACCTGATCCAGCGTTTCCGCATCCATCAGCAGCTCCAAACCAAGGACCCAGACGGGATCAACCGGGTGAACCCGAACGACCTCAACGAGCTGCACCGGCTCATGCTGAAGGAGGCGTTCAAGAGGGCCAAGCGGTTGCAGGGGAGGCTGCGCCAGCAGCACACCCTGTAGCCAGGTTCCCCGGCCAGTGCCGGATGCCCGATCGGAGCCATCATCAAGACCGCCAGGGTGACCAGCGCCATGACAGACTACCAAGCCTTCCGTATTCATCAGGACGCCGCCGGCCACCACGCCGGGGTCGAGCGCCTTCCCCTGCGCGAGCCCGCCCAGGGCGAGGTCCTGATCCGCGTCGGCTGGTCAGGCATCAACTACAAGGATGCCCTGGCGGGGACCGGCCGGGGCAAGATCCTCAAGACCTTCCCCCTGGTCGGCGGCATCGACGCCGCGGGCCAGGTCGAGCGCTCCGGCAGCCCTGCCTACCGCGCGGGCGACTCCGTCCTGGTCACGGGTTACGGGATGAGCTTCGACCACGATGGCGGTTTTGGAGAGTATCTGTGCTGCCCCGCCGACTGGGTGGTGCCCATTCCTCCGGGACTGGACCCGCGCAGCGCCATGATCCTCGGCACGGCGGGGTTCACCGCTGCGCTCGCCCTGCACCGGATGCTGGTCAACGGCCAACACCCCGGGCTGGGCCCGATCCTGGTCACCGGGGCCAGCGGCGGGGTCGGGGCCATTGCGGTCAACCTCTTCAGTCACCTGGGTTTTGAGGTCGCGGCGGTCTCCGGCAAGACCGAGCTGCACGACTGGCTCCGCAGCCTGGGGACCGGCCAGATCCTGGGGCGCAGAGACCTGCCGGGGGAAGGTCGCCCCCTGGAGCGGACCGTCTGGGGCGGTGCCGTGGACAACGTGGGCGGGGACATGCTGTCCCAGATCACCCGCACGGTGACCACCTGGGGCAACATCGCGAGCATCGGTCTGGCCGGTGGGCACGAACTGCACACCACAGTCATGCCCTTCATCCTGCGCGGGGTCAGCCTGCTCGGCATCAACTCCGTTGAGGTTCCTCAACCCCTGCGCGGGGAGCTGTGGGCACACCTGGCGAGCGACTGGCGCCCCCCGCAGATCGAGGCTATCCACAGCGCCACCGTCGGTCTCGACGGCCTGGGCGGGGCCTTCGAGCGGATGCTGAAGGGTCAGACCCACGGGCGGGTACTGGTGCGCATCGGCGATTGAGGGGTCGCGTTCGCGCTAAACTCTCGGTTTTTACGCTCACCCGGCGGCGCGCTCGTCTGGGCCAAGCCCGAGGAACACCTCATGCCCGCCATCGGCACCGCCCTCACCCCCACCGCGACGAAGGTGCTGCTTTGCGGTGCCGGCGAGCTCGGCAAGGAAGTGGTCATCGAGCTCAAGCGGCTAGGGGTCGAGGTCATCGCCTGCGATCGCTATCCCAACGCCCCGGCCATGCAGGTCGCGGACCGCGCCTACAGCTTCTCCATGCTCGACGGGGCGGAGCTGCGCCGGGTCTGCGAGGCAGAACGGCCCGACTACATCGTCCCCGAAATCGAGGCCATCGCGACCGACACCCTGGTCGAGCTGGAGGCCGAAGGCTTCAGGGTGATCCCGACGGCGCGGGCGGCGCGGCTCACCATGAACCGGGAGGGCATCCGCCGGCTGGTGGCGGAGGAGCTTGGCATCCCGACATCTCCTTATCGTTTCGCCGATACCCGCGCCGAGCTCGACGGGGCGATCGCCGCTATCGGCCTGCCCTGTGTGGTCAAGCCCATCATGAGCTCATCCGGCAAGGGCCAGAGCCTGGTACGGACCGCTGAGGACATTGCACCGGCCTGGGACTATGCCCAAGGCGGAGGGCGGACCGGGGCGGGACGGGTGATCGTCGAAGGGTTCGTCGCCTTCGACTACGAGATCACGCTGCTGACGGTGCGCCACCGGGACGGGACCAGTTTCTGCGAGCCCATCGGCCACCGCCAGGAGGACGGGGACTACCGCGAGTCCTGGCAGCCCCAGCCCATGAGCCCAGCGGCCCTGGCGCGTGCCCAGGGGATCGCCGAACGTGTCACACAAGCCCTGGGCGGTCGCGGCCTCTTCGGGGTGGAGCTCTTCATCCGCGGCGACGAGGTCATCTTCAGTGAGGTCTCACCCCGCCCGCATGACACCGGCATGGTTACTCTGATCTCGCAGGACCTGTCCGAGTTCGCCCTGCACGCCCGCGCAATCCTGGGGCTTCCGGTACCTGAGATCCGCCAGTTCGGAGCGGCCGCCTCCGCGGTCATCTTGGCGGAGGGCGAATCCGACCGGCCGAGCTTCGGCAACCTCGCCGCCGCCCTGGCCGAACCTGGGACGGATCTGCGCCTGTTCGGCAAACCAGAGGTCAAGGGGCGGCGGCGCATGGGCGTGGCCCTAGCCCGGGGGCGCGATATCGCCGAGGCCAAGGCGAAGGCCCTGGCGGCGGCGGCCCGGGTCGAGGTCCGATTGGACTGAGCCGCGAGGACTGACCGGCAGCCTCGAGGCAAGACCTATGCACCCTCGCACCCTGCCCCGCCAGGGCGACCTGCACCGGTTACGGCTCATGCCTGCCGACCTGCACATCAGAGCCCTACTGACCCTCCTCGTCGCCCTTCTTGGCGGTGGGCCGGTCACCGCCCGCGCGACCGAGACCCCGGACCCAGGGCTTGTCACCGCCCTGGCGGCGCTGCGCACCTTGGACCTCACTGGCTTCACCCGCGCCCAGGCCGAAGTCCGCCTGGTGGCAGAGGTCGCCGGCCGCGTGCAGCAGATCGGTGTCGACATCGGCCAGGCGATCCCGCCGGACGGCACCTTCGCCCGCATCGACGACACCTTCATTCGCCTGGAACGCGACGAAGTCCTGGTCCAGGAGGAACGCCTGGAGAGCCAGATCGCCTTCGCCCGTCGTGAGGTGGAACGTCACCAAGAGCTCGCCCGCCAGAAGAACACTTCTGCCTCCCAGCTCGACACCCTGGAGCAGACCCTGCGGGACAACACCCATGCCCTGCGCGCGCACGCAGGTCAAGCGCCGCGTGCTGGAGGAGCGGCTTGCCCGGACCCAGATCCGCGCGCCCGCCGGCTGGCTGGTCACGGCGCGCGCGATAGAACCCGGGCAATGGGTCCAAGCGGGCGAGGTCGTGGGTGAGACGGCGGACTTCTCTGCCCTCCTGGTCCCCTTCGCCCTGACCCCGGAGCAGTTTGCGGCCCTGACCGTCCGGGCGAAGTCTACCGAGGGACTGCGCCTCGATATGCTCGACCTGGACAACCAGGTCGCAGCCAGCATCTACCGCACCAACCCGGGCTTTGACCCGACCACGCGCAAGATCCTGGTCGACCTGCGCATCGAAACCCCGATGCCTGAACGCCGCGGGGGCCTGCGCGCCCGCCTTGCCCTGCCTTTGCCGGAGCGAACCGGTGCCGTGCTGCTGCCAGTCTCGGCGGTGGAGGAGCGCTACGAGGAATTCTGGGTGACCCGCGAAGACGGGACCCGGGTCCCGGTCGTGCGCCTCGGGGCCACCGCCGAGCCCGGGATCTTGCGTCTCGCCTCCCCGCAGATCCGGGCGGGGGAGCGCTTCCGCCTGCTCAAGGACTGAAGCCATGGAGGGCCTGGTCCGCTTCACCCTCGCCCAACGGGTTCTGTTCAACCTGGTCTTCGTCATCCTGATGGTCGGCGGGCTTTTCGCCATCAGCAGCGTCCCGGCCGAGCGCTACCCCGAGGTCAACTTCGGCAAGGCGATCATCAATGCCTCCTACCCCGGGGCCTCGCCCCAGGACGTGGAGGCCCTGGTCACCACCAAGATCGAGGAGGCCCTGGAGGGTCTGGAGGACATCGAGTTCATCCGCGGCAATTCCATGCGCGAGCGCTCCACGGTCCTGGTCAAGTTCGTCGACGACAGCGACTACGAGGCCCTCTACGACGACCTGCGCTTCCGCGTCCTGGGGGTGCTGGGGGAGCTGCCCCCGGAGGTCAGACCGCCGACCTTCAGCCTGATCAAGACCTCCTTCTGGCTCCCGGTGGTGGCCGTCAACCTGGTGGGAGACCGCTCCAACCGGGCCCTGAGCCTGATGGCCAAGGAGTTGCAGGTCCCCCTGGGGCGCATCCCAGGCGTGACCGAGGCCCAGATCGTCGGGGAGTACGAGCGCGAGTTCCACGTCTTCCTAGACCCACGCAAGCTTGCCGCCCAGGGCCTGAGCTTCGAAGACGTGGCCACGGCCCTGACCAACGCCAATCTCGCCATCCCAGCGGGGGATTACACCGACGCCTCCGGTGAGTTCGTGGTGCGGGTGGACGAGCGCTTCCGGACCCGCGAGCAGGTTGTCTCGACCCTGATCCGACGGGATGCGGATGGGTCCTTCGTCAGAGTCGAGGATCTGATATCCGACGCCCAGCCGGGCTACCAAGACCCCCACGTGATTTCCTCCGTCGACGGTCAGGACGCGGTGACCGTCAAGGTCCTCAAGTCCCCGCAAGGCAACGCCCTGGAGATCTACCGCGCGGTAGAGGGCATCCTGGCCGAGCACGCGGCATCTCTGGCGAGGGAGGGCGTGCGGGCCCTGCTCACCCAGGACTCAACGACCTACATCGACGAATCCATGAGTACCCTGGGCTGGAACCTGGCGCTAGGCATGGTCCTGGTGGCCCTGATCCTGTGGTACTTCCTGGGCATCCGCAACGCGGCCCTGGTGACCGTGGGGGTGCCCTTCGCCTTCCTCGCCACCATGATCCTCATGGCCCTGACCGGCAATTCCCTGAACGAGATCACCCTGTTCTCCTTCGTCCTGGTCTCGGGGATGTTGGTGGATGACGCCATCATCGTCCTGGACAACATCTACCGCCACGTCGAGGAAGGCACGGACCTGGAGCAGGCCATCGTCAAGGGGACGGCGGAGGTCATGTTGCCGATCATCGCGTCGACAGCCACCACGGTCGCGGCCTTTTTGCCGATGCTCATCATGACGGGCGCCACCGGGGAGTTCTTCGCCCTGATCCCCAAGGCGGTGACCTTCGCCCTGCTCGCATCCCTGTTCGAGTGCCTGCTGATCCTGCCCCTGCACTACCTGGACTTCGGTCCACGTCGGCAGTCCCGAAACCGGGCGGATGGCGAGCGGGCCATTCGGGCGAGTTCGGAGCGTCTCTCGGTACAGACAGTGCCGGAGGGGGACGACCCACAGGGACGGGGAAGTCCCGCGAGAGGCAGGATGCCGGAGGGGGACGTCCCTCTGCTGCGGGTCCTTCGGCGCATCACCCGCACGCTTATCCCCGTCGTCCTGCGCCACCGCTGGTTGAGCCTGGGTCTGGTCTGGGTCGCCTTCTGCGCCGCCATCGCCATCCTCGGGGTCTCCATCGCCGGAGTGGCTCCTCTCGTGCGCATCAAATTCTTCCCGGACGACTACAACCGCTACTACGTCTTCGTCGAGGGCCCCGCCAACACGGCCCTGAATGTCACGGACGCACGGGTCAAGGAGATTGCCCGGGCCATCATGGCCGACGGACCCGGCCATGCCCGCTCCGCGTCGTCCTTCGCTGGCTTCGTGGTCAGCGAGGACTACGAGGAGGAGTATGGCCACAATCTAGGGACCGTCATGGTGGATCTGCCGCGCAAGAAGGACCGTGCCTTCGACGATCCCGCGGCCCTTCTGGAGCTGATGCGCGACCGCCTGACCCGCACCTACGCCGACAACGGGCTCAAGATCCGCCTGCGTGCGGAGAAGGACGGCCCGCCCACCGGCAAGGACATCAACATCCAGGTCGTCGGTACCGACGATGCCGCGGTCCAGGCCCTGAGCGCGGCAATGCTCGCCGACTTGAGCGGCGACCCCGGGCTCGGCCCCTACCTGCTGGACCTCAAGGACAACCGGGGGTTGCCGACCCGGGTGCTGCGCCTGGCAGTGGACGCGGAGCGCGCCCGAGAGCTGGGCCTGACTCAGGGGGACGCGGCACGCCTGGCGGCGGCGGTGCTGGATGGGCGCTACCTTGGCAAGTACCGCCTGAGTGACGAGGAGATCGACCTCAAGCTGCGCATCGACCCCGAATACCTGGACGACCCGGAGGCGGCGTTGCAGATCCCGGCCCTGGAGCGGCCAACGGGACCCGTGCTGCTGGGCGACATCGTCCGCCCGGTGGCCGAGATCGAGCCCGGGGAGCTCAAGCGCTATCGAGGTAACCGCAGCATCACCATCGCGGGCAACATCAGGCCCGGGGCGCCGATTTCTTCGGCCCAGGTCGCCGCCTGGGCCAAGGCGCGCTATGCAGCGATCCGGGACCGTTACCCCGGGGCCGGGCTGGTCTTCGGCGGGGAGTACGAGGACACCCAACGCTCCTTCGACAGCCTGACCAAGGCCTTCGGGCTCGCGGTGCTGATCATCTATCTGATCCTGGCGACCCAGTTCAGATCCTATGTGCAGCCGCTGATCGTGCTCTCGGCGGTCATGTTCGCCGTCATCGGCATCGTCTTCGGCAAGCTGCTCACCCAAACCCTCTTCACCGTCAACAGCTTCATCGCCGTGGTTGGCGTGACTGGGGTGGTGGTCAACGACTCCCTGGTCCTGCTCGACTTCATGAACCGGGCCTACCGCAGCGGCCTGTCCCGGTTCGAAGCCATCCATGAGGGAGTGCGCACCCGCCTACGCCCCATCCTGTTGACCACGCTCACAACGGTGCTGGGCCTTCTCCCGATGGCCCTGGGCATCCCGAGCTACTCCCTGGTGTGGGGCGCCATGGCCTCCACCTTCGTCACCGGGCTGGCCAGCGCCACCTTTCTGACCCTCTTTCTGGTTCCGGTGGCCTGGGACCTGCTCATGGAGCGCGAGGAGCGCCGAGCCGGGCAGCGACTGGGCAAAACCAAGGATCTGGAATCGGAACGGCGGAGGTGATGCACCAAGGCGACCGCACCTCAGACCGCAACCTTGGAGGACCAGCGAAGCCCCGCCGACCCGCTCGAAGACCTGTTCCGATGGGGATCGCACGGGACCTGCCCAAAGCCCTGGGCCGTCGAATCTCCGGAATGCCAAATAAGTACATTAGCCCTTGCTTTATTAGCTTGTTCTAATATAATGGCCGCCATCCAAGCTAACCTACCTAATCAGGAGACGTATCATGTTGGGTGTAATCGCTGCAATCGCGCTGGTCGTTGGTGGTGTTGGGACTGCTGTGGTGGTGTCCGAGGGCAACCGCGCCGCCACCGAGGAGAACCGCACACCAGTGGTCGAGGTACAGGCCGTGCAGAGCACGGACGCGTCCAAGGTCCAGTAGGACCAGCCCCGAGCCATCGGGGTATTGATCGAGGCCCCGCGGTCCCAAAGGTCGCGGGGCCTCTTTCTTTGTGGGAACGGGCCAGCGCCGCTGGCTGACCCAGGCCTGGGTTATGCTTGGGGCCGACCGCCAGGCTGCTTAACTGGAGGACCCGGACCCCGCGATGAATAACCCAGACGACACCATCCGCTTTAGCGTCTCCCTGCCCCGGCCCCTCCTGGATGAACTCGATCGGCGCGTAGTCGGCAAGGGCTACGCCTCACGCTCGGAACTGGTCCGCGACCTAATCCGGGAGCGCCTGGTCGAGCAAACCTGGGAGGACCCCGCCGCCGAAGTGGCCGGGGTCCTGACCATCGTCTACGATCACCACCAGCGCGACCTGACCCAGCACATGCTGGATATCCAGCACGACGAGTACGTCCATGTGGTGGCCACCACCCACGTCCACCTGGACCACCACAACTGCCTGGAGACCATCATCATCCGCGGCCGCCCCGTTGATATCGAGCGCATGCGGCTCATGATCGGCGGGCTGCGCGGGGTCCGCTTCTCCGCCCTGACTCGGGCGTCGCGGTTGGATCTTTGACCCCTTAGGTCACGGCGCCCGGCGACCCGCGTTCCTCCTCGACACTGTTGGCCAACAGGTGGGACAGAACCAGGCTGGCCAGGACGAATCCAAGGAAGAGATAGAACCCAGGCTGCAGGGCAGTCCCGTTGGTGGTCAGGATGTCCACGGCGGCGCCCACCCCCGCGATGCCCTGCAGCTGGCTGGCCACGAGGCCGCTGAAGCCCACGTAGGCCATGAAAATGGCGATCACCAGGACATCAGCCATGGACCACTTGCCGGACTTCAGCGCAAAGAAGCGCACCAGGCCGGAGCGGCGCAGGCCCCGCCAGTCCGCTAGGTAAACGAAGCCCGCGGCCACCTTGACCAGCGGAAACCAGACGCTGAAGAGGACGACCAGGAAGGCCACCAGCACCATGTCCGCTGCGCCGCTGCGGGCCAGGATGGCGACCACGTCGAAGATGCTCTTGGACTGGAAGTAGAGCACCTGGTCCCGGAAGACCACCGGCTCCCCCAGGAGATTGAAGCTCAGCTCCGCGATGCGCGCCTCGATCTCGATCATGGGCGTCAGCAGCCCTCCCGCCAATAGGATCACCGCGGCGAGGGTCAACACCGCCATGCGGGCCAGCGTGAGGTGGCGGCTGCGGTAGAGGCAGAAGGCAAAGAGCCCGCCAACCAAGGCAAACTCCGCCAGGGTCATGGCCACAGCCCTGCCCTGCCCAGCGGTGCTTGCCCCCACCAGGCGGGCCTCGCAGTCCCTGACCTCGGAGCACCCGTGGCGCGCGAGGACCGCATCCAAGGCAGAACGGTCGGTGTGCGCAAAGGTGGTCCCGGCCATGTCCCTGAGCATGACCGCGACCTGGTCCTGGACCTTGCGCTTCGGCTCCGGCTTGCCGAGCTCATCGAGGATGGCGTCCGCGTAGACCGGGACACGCTCGCGCAGCTCCCCGACGTCCACCAGGGCGTCTTGGACCATCTGCCGCAGGGCACCGGTGACCCGCTTGTGCAGCGGTCCCTCTTGATTGCGTTGGCGCAGGTGATCGTCCACCTCCACGATCAGCCGGTCCAGGACCAGGGCGACGTCTTCGCGGATCTCCGGGCGATTGGAGTCCGTCAACTCGAAGGCCTCAATCTTGCGCCCGAGGATGGCCGAGACGCGTTCGACCCAGGCGTCGGCGTCCAGAAGCCCGTACTTGACGTCCCGCAACTCTGCCAGGTCGGTCCGTTGGGCCTTGACCTGGTCCACCAGGGCAATCAAGTAGCCCATCAGGACGGCGGCCGCCAGGGCCAGGCTCGCGGCGAACGCGACTGCGGTATGCCTCCGACGCGGCCTCAGATCCATCCTGCCACCTCAACACCCATTGACGCCAAATCGGCCAGGGGATCAGTCTCGCAGAGGCGCAGCATGGACGGAAGCCCTGGCAGCGGCGGGTGGCGTCGGGTCCGCGCCTGTGCGGCCGGGGTAAAATGGCCCAACCGCCACACCCAGGAGCACACCGATGTCCCAGATGCCCGACCGCCACGAGCAGATCCGCTTGGTCCACGCCGCCTTCATCCGCCAGGTCGTGGAGACCAGCCAGAACCCGGACCGCCGCCATGACCTGGAGACCCTGCTCCAAGGGGCCGAACAGCAGGGCTGGGAGGCCCTGGTCGGGGCGGTGCGCCGCATCGCCCGGGGGGAACGCAGCCCGGCCGTCTTCGCGGGGCTGGACGAGGAGGATCAGGTCATCGCCGAGTCCATCCTGCGCGGGCTCCAGGACCCGGCCACGCTCCCCGACCCCGCCAAGGCGCAGGACCCCTCCCTAGCCGCGCCGGGGCTGGCCCACATGATCAATGCCGCGGCCCGCGGCAACGCCCAGGCACTGATCCTCATCGGCAACATGGCCGATCAGATGCGCAAGGTCGGCGGCGGCATGGCGCGGCTGGCCGGGATCATACGGCCCTTGATCGACGGGGAACGGGACCCCGCCCGCCTCTGCCGCGGCATGGACGCCCGTACCGAGCAACTGGCGCTGGAGATCCTCGCGGAGCTGGGGCGGCTGCAGGCCCACTGAAGGGCGCGCCGCGGGGACGCTCCGGCTGGCACTGAAGGATCACAGGCACGAAGGGCGCATGACGCCGGATTGCGGGACCAGCACCCCGAGGGACGGCCAGCCAGGCTGCTCCCCTGGGTCCCGCCCGCTTCCATTGACCCAGATCAACGCGACCAGACCCCATGGAGCACAATATATAGCGCACGAGACACATCGCTTCACAATATATAGTGCAACGAGCCAGAGGGGGAGCCATGACCAGCCGCGCCGCCAACCTCGCTACTCTGCCCACCCGCGTCGTCAAGCGCGACGGAGCGGCAGCCCCCTTCGATGCCAGGAAGATCGAGTCCGCCATCCTGCGCGCGGGGCGCGCCAGCGGGGAATACGGGGAACTGGAGGCGGCCCTGCTCACGGCGCAGGTGGTCAAGGTTCTGAGCCACCGCTTCCACGGCGGTCGTGCCCCGCAGATCGAAGACATCCAGGACGTGGTGGAGCAGACGCTAATCGCCGCCAACCACTTCGAGACGGCCCGGGCCTACATCGTCTATCGCGAGCAGCACCGGACCCTGCGCGCCGACCGCCGCACCCTGGTGGACGTGGCCGGTTCCATCGAGGAATACCTGGACCGCTCCGACTGGCGAGTCGCGGCCAACGCCAACCAGGGCTATTCCCTGGGCGGGTTGATCCTCAACAGCTCCGGCAAGATGATCGCCAACTACTGGCTCTCCCACGTCTATCCCCCGGAGGTCGGCCAGGCCCATCGCGAGGGCGATATCCACATCCACGACCTGGACATGCTCTCCGGCTACTGCGCCGGCTGGTCGCTGCGCACCCTGCTCGCCGAAGGGCTCAACGGCGTCCCCGGGAAGGTGGAGTCGGGCCCACCGCGGCACATGTCGTCCGCCATCGGCCAGATCGTCAATTTCCTGGGGACGCTGCAGAACGAGTGGGCCGGGGCCCAGGCATTCTCCAGCTTCGACACCTACATGGCGCCCTTCGTCCGCAAGGACGGCCTGACCTACCCCCAGGTCAAGCAGTACATCCAGGAGCTGATCTACAACCTGAACGTGCCCTCCCGGTGGGGCTGCCAGACCCCCTTCACCAACCTCACGTTCGACTGGGTCTGTCCGGAGGACCTCCGCGACCAGATCCCCTTGATCGCCGGTGAGGAGCAGCCGTTCAGCTACGGCGATCTCCAGTTGGAGATGGACCTGATCAACCGCGCCTACATCGAGGTCATGACCGAGGGCGACGCCAAGGGACGGATCTTTACCTTCCCCATCCCAACCTACAACATCACCCCCGACTTCCCCTGGGACAGCAAGAACGCCGAGCGCCTCTTTGCCATGACGGCCAAGTACGGCCTGCCCTATTTCCAAAATTTCATCAACTCGGAGCTGAAGCCCAACATGGTCCGGTCCATGTGCTGCCGGTTGCAGCTTGACCTGCGCGAGTTGCTCAAGCGAGGCAACGGGCTCTTCGGGTCCGCGGAACAGACGGGCTCGCTGGGCGTCGTCACGGTCAACTGCGCCCGCCTGGGGCACCTCTTTCCCGGCGATGAAGCGGGACTCCTGGCACGCCTCGACCAGCTCTTGGAGCTAGCGCGCAACAGCCTGGAAATCAAGCGGAAGGTGATCCAGGGACACCTCGATGCAGGACTCTTTCCCTACACCAAGCGCTATCTGGGGACGCTCCGCAATCACTTCTCCACCATCGGGGTTAACGGGATCAATGAGCTGATCCGCAACTTCACGGGAGATGCCCGCGACGTCACGACCCCCTGGGGCAAGGGATTCGCCTGCCGCCTGCTCGACCATGTGCGTGGGCGCATGGTCGAGTTTCAGGAAGAGACCGGGCACATGTACAACCTGGAGGCCACCCCGGCGGAGGGGACCACCTACCGTTTCGCCCGGGAGGATCAAAAGCGCTACCCCGGCATCCTCCAGGCAGGAACCCCCGACGCCCCCTACTACACCAACAGCTCCCAGCTCCCTGTGGGCTATACGGACGACCCCTTCGAGGCACTGGAGATGCAGGCCGAGCTGCAGTCCAAGTACACCGGGGGGACCGTGCTTCACCTCTACATGGCCGAGCAGATCAGCTCCGCCGAGGCCTGCCGGCGCCTGGTCCGCCGGGCCCTAACCAACTACCGGGTGCCCTACGTGACCATCACCCCCCTCTTCTCCATCTGTCCTAAGCACGGGTACATCGCGGGGGAACACGAATTCTGCCCTATCTGCGACCAAGAGCTGACCGCGCGCAAGCGGGCGGCGCGGATCGCTTCCGAGTCTGCGGGCGAATGCGCAAGCAGTACCGCCGCGTAGAGGGTCCGACGGCGCCCGCCCGTGCCGACGCCTTGATGGGAAGGCCCCGGCCAACGGACAGACGCCACCCCAATACCAGGCCCCAACCCACAACGCCCAACCAGAGCCGAACCTAGATCAGGAGCACCCTGCCATGACCGATGACCGTCTCGAACTGAACGACGTAGAGCGCACCCGCTGCGAGGTCTGGACCCGAGTGATGGGTTATCACCGACCCGTCTCGGCTTTCAATCCTGGCAAGCGCTCCGAACACGCCGAACGGTGCCAGTTTGTCGAACAGTCCCCCAAGGGCCACGCCGCGGGTCACAGGCCGAATCGGTTTACCCCGGCGCGGGGAAGCGCTGCGGCCTGACCGGTCCGTCACTCCGACAAAGCCGATGGCAGTCAGCGCCTCAGCCCTGCGCACCTTTCGGGCCGCCCTCCCCTCCGTCCCGGCGGGCGCGCAAGGGTTGCGGGTCGGGGGTCTAACGGCGCTGACCACCCTCGACTACCCCGGCGAGCTCGCCGCCGTGGTCTTCTGCCAGGGCTGCCCCTGGCGATGCCGTTATTGCCAAAACGGTGAGCTGCTGCCCGCCAGGCACAGGGACCTCATCCCCTGGTCTCGGGTACGCGACCTCCTGGACCGCCGTCAGGGCATACTGGACGCCGTCGTCTTCAGCGGCGGCGAGCCCACACTGCAAAGATCCCTCCCCGCCGCCATGGCGGAGGTCAAGGCGCTCGGCTTCAAGGTCGGGCTCCACACGGCGGGGGCCTACCCGCAACGCCTGCGCCTGGCCCTGCCCTATCTGGACTGGGTCGGGCTCGACATCAAGGCCCTGGCCGAGGACTACCCGGCCGTCACCGGGATCGACCGCTCCGGTGAGCGGGCTTGGGAGAGCCTGAAGTTGTTGCTGGGTGCCGATGTCGGCCTGGAGGTCCGCACCACCCCCATGCCCGGTCTCGACTCCGCCGACTACCTCCATCGCCTGACGCAGCGCCTCGCCGATGCGGGCGTCCGGGATCATGTCCTGCAATGGTGCCACACCGAGCGCAGCCTCGACCCAGGGCTCCGCACCCAGATCCCTGCTGCACCCCTCGCCGGGAGCCGGTTACCCCCGCACGTCCGACTGCGGGTGGCATGACCCCAAAGCCAAGGGGCCCCAAGCGCGAGGCCGATGTCCCCCGTTGCTCCCAGGGCCGAAGGGCCCGCAGGACTCCGTCGAGTTCAGCGGTAGTGCATTGAGATAAAGACGGATCCGGCGGGGACTGAACATCCGCCCCGGAATGGCGTACAAGGCCGGACATGGCCGATGGTCCTTGTCAGCCCCACTGCTCGTCTGCCGAAGTGCTCCGGCGCCTTGAGGTGCGTCCGATTCGCCCCGAGGAGCGGGTGGCATGGGACGCCTTGGTGCAGGAGCATCACTACCTGGGTCTGCATGCGCTGTTCGGGCGGACGTTGCGCTATGTCGCCGCCCTCGACGGGTGCTGGGTAGCCCTGCTCGGCTGGCAGGCGGCGGCGCTCAAGTGCGCCGCGCGCGATGCCTGGATCGGCTGGGGGCGGGTGCTGCACTACCAGCGCCTGCACCTGATTGCCAACAACGCGCGGTTTTTGGTGCTGCCCGCGGGGCGCCTGCCCAATCTGGCCTCGCGCGTGCTGGCGCTGAACCTGCGGCGCTTGTCGGGGGATTGGCAGCAGATCCATGGCCACCCCCTGCTGCTGGCCGAGACCTTCGTCGATCCCGCGCGCTTCACCGGGGCTTGTTACCGGGCCGCCAACTGGCAGGTGGTGGGCAGCACGCGCGGGTTTGCGCGCCGCAACGGCCACTACTTCGCCCACGGCCAGCCCAAGCGGGTGCTCCTCTACCCCCTGCACCGTCAGGCCCGTGCGCTGCTGTGCGCCCCGACGCTTCCCCCCGCCTGGAGCAGCCCCATGCAACGCGTCACCCTGACCACCGCCCAGTTGGAGGCGCTGCAACAGCGCCTGCGCGCCCTGCCCGATTGTCGTCACCCCCGGGGCCAGCGCCATCGCCTGGCCACGGTGCTGACCATCGCGATCGCCGCCGTGCTCGCCGGTGCCCGCGGCTACAGCGCCATCGCCGAGTGGGCCGCGCGCCTGACCCAGGCCCAGCTCAAACGGCTGCGCGCCCGCTACAACCCGCGCACCGAGCGCTTCGAGGCGCCCTCGGAGCCGACCATCCGTCGGCTCCTGCAAACCGCCGATGTCACCGCCGTCGATGCGGCCTTCGGCGACTGGCTGCTCGGCGTGGCCGAGGGCGAGGATGCCGTCGCCGTCGACGGGAAAGTTGTGTGCGGGGCGGTGCGCGCCGATGGCACCCAGGTGCATCTGCTCAGCGCCTTCCTCCAGGGCCAGGGGGTGACGGTGGCGCAACGCGAGATCCCAGCCAAGACCAATGAGATCCCGGAGATCAAGCCGTTGCTCCATCCCCTGGACCTCACCGCTCAGGTGGTCACCGCCGATGCCCTGCACACCCAGCGCGAGACCGCCCGCTGCCTGGTCGAGGACAAGCACGCCCACTACTTGCTCACCGTCAAACACAACCAGCCGACCCTCTATGAAGACCTCAGCGCCCTGACTCCGGCGCATTTTCCCCCACAGCTTCGCGACCTTCGATAAGGGCCACGGGCGTCTAGAGCAGCGCCGCTTGCTCGCCACCACGGCCCTGAACGACTACCGCGACTTTCCCTACGTCGCCCAGGTCTGCCGCATCGAGCGCACCGTCACCGAGCTGAAGTCCGGCACCCAACGCCAGGAAACGGTGTTCGCCCTCACCAGCCTGCCGCCCGAACAGGCCAGCCCGCAACGCCTCCTTGAACTCAACCGCGGGCACTGGAGCATCGAGAACCGCTCCCACTACGTGCGCGATGTGACCTTCGACGAGGATCGCTCGCGCATCCGCGTCGGCCACGGGCCGGCGGTCATGGCCGCCTTGCGCAATTTCGCCATCGCCCTGGCTCGCCTGCACGGCTTCACCAACATCGCCAGCGCGCTGCGCGCCTTCGCCCACCAGCCCCGCCGCGCCCTGGCCGCCGTCGGCGTCTAGCCGTCCGCCACCGCTCGCGCCACCCGTCCGCTTCCGGCGGAGGATCCCACGCGATCCGAACCCGGAAATCGCACTTCCCAACCCCGCCAATTACGCACCCCTGCGCACTGCGCTCCCCTTTCCCAACCCCAGCGCGACGCTCGCCCCGCCAAGGTCCCCGCCGCCCCCGCTGCAGCCGCCGGACTTTGACGGGACCGTGGAAGGGCCCGCGAGCAACTTGACACACACCCACGGAAGGCCTGACTATCGTCGGCCCTTTTCGTCCGCCCCTCCCGATGCCCAAGACCCTCTATATCGAGACTCACGGCTGCCAGATGAACGAGTACGACTCCGCCCGCATGGCGGATGTGCTGCGGGAGACGTCTGGGCTGACCCTGGTCGAGCGCCCCGAGGATGCGGATGTGCTCTTGCTCAACACCTGCTCCATCCGCGAGAAGGCGCAGGAGAAGGTCTTCTCCCAACTCGGCCGCTGGCGCCCGCTCAAGCAGGGCCGTCCGGGGCTCGTGATCGGGGTCGGCGGCTGCGTGGCAAGCCAGGAAGGCGAGGCCATCCAGACCCGTGCACCCTATGTCGATCTGATCTTCGGTCCCCAGACCCTGCACCGGCTCCCGGCGATGCTGGCAGAGCTCGATGCCCGCCCGGAAGGGAGCCGGGCGCCCCAAGTGGACGTGTCCTTTCCGCAGATCGAGAAGTTCGACAGCCTTCCGACACCGCGAGCCGAGGGACCCACCGCCTTCGTGTCCATCATGGAAGGGTGCTCCAAGTACTGCACCTACTGCGTGGTCCCCTATACCCGCGGCGAGGAGGTCAGCCGGCCCTTCGATGACGTGATCGCGGATGTCGCGGCACTGGCCGAGCAGGGCGTGCGCGAGGTGACCCTGCTGGGCCAAAACGTCAATGCCTACCGCGGGCCGACCCACGAGGGGGATACAGCGGACCTGGCCGAACTGATCCGTTACGTAGCGGCCGTGGACGGGATCGAGCGCATCCGCTTCACGACATCGCACCCGGTGGAGTTTTCGGACTCGCTGATCAGCGCCTTCGCCGCGGTTCCGGAGTTGGTCGGCCATGTCCACCTGCCGGTGCAGAGCGGCTCGGATCGCATTCTGGCGGCCATGAAGCGCGGCCACACCGCTCTGGAGTACAAGACCAAGATTCGGCGGCTCCGCCGGGCACGGCCGGGAATCAGCATTTCCTCGGACTTCATCGTCGGTTTCCCGGGGGAGTCCGAGGCCGACTTCGCCGCCACGCTGGCCCTGGTCGAGGACGTCGGCTTCGACGGGAGCTTCAGCTTCATCTATAGCCGTCGTCCGGGGACGCCGGCGGCGGACTACCCGGACGATGTCCCCCAGGATGTCAAACAGCAACGCCTGGCCCGTCTCCAGGCTCGCCTGAGCGATCAGGCCAGCGCCATCTCCCATGCCATGATCGGGACCGTACAGCGGGTCCTGGTGAGTCGTCCGTCACGCAAAGACCCCGCGGTGCTGGCCGGGCGTACAGAGAACAACCGGGTGGTCAACTTTCCCGGCCCGGCTGAGCTGATCGGGGGCTTCGCGGAGGTGAAGATCACGGAGGCCCTGCCCAATTCCCTACGCGGGATATTGGCCGTGAAAGATGGCAGACAGGCCGGGGACGCAACAACAGTTTCCGGTTTACCCGCTGCGCGCACCGCCTGAGCCCCTCCCCGCCCCGCTTGTCACCCCACCCGCACACCCTGGACATCGAGATCCTCCCCGAGGACAACGCCCGCCTGGCCAACCTGTGCGGGCTCCTCGACGGGCACCTCCGCCAAATCGAGCGGCGCCTGGGGGTAGAGATCGCCAACCGGGGGCGCGTCTTCCGGCTCATCGGGGAGCCCCTGGCCGTAGCCGCGGCCGAGCAGATCCTTCGCGACCTGTACACCGCGGCGGCTGACGAGCCCCTGACCCCGGAACTGGTCCATCTGCGCCTCCAGGAGTCCGGTGTGGAAACCATGATCGAGGCCCAGAGCAAGCAAGGCGTCGACGGCCTGCCGGAGGTCGTCATCAAGACGCGCGGCGGGCTGGTGCGCCCCCGCGGGCCTAATCAGCAAGCCTACCTGCACGCCATCCTGACCCACGACATCAACTTCGGCATCGGCCCGGCAGGGACGGGCAAGACCTACCTGGCCGTCGCCTCCGCGGTCGAGGCCCTGGAGACGGACCGCGTACGACGCGTCCTGCTGGTGCGTCCCGCGGTGGAGGCTGGGGAGCGCCTGGGCTTCCTCCCGGGGGACCTGGCCCAGAAGATCGACCCCTATCTGCGCCCCCTCTACGATGCCCTTTTCGAGATGCTCGGCTTCGAGAAGGTCAACAAGCTCATCGAGCGCAATGTCATCGAAGTCGCGCCCCTGGCCTTCATGCGCGGGCGGACCCTGAACGAGGCCTTCATCATCCTCGACGAGGCGCAGAACACCACCCCCGAGCAGATGAAGATGTTCCTGACACGCATCGGCTTCGGCTCCACGGCGGTCGTGACTGGGGATGTAACCCAGGTGGACCTCCCCCGCGGCCAGCCGTCCGGGCTGCGTCAGGTCATCGAGATCCTGCGCGACCTAGAGGGGATCAGCTTCACCTTTTTCAGCGCCCGGGACGTGGTGCGCCACGCATTGGTGCAGCGCATCGTCAATGCCTATGACGTCTTCGAGAATCCGTGACCTCCACGCATGGGACTTCCGAGAACTGATGACCCAACCGACGGAACTGGTACTCGATTTGCAGGTCGCCTGCGAGGCCCCAGCCCTACCCGACGCGGTGCGTCTGAGAGCCTGGGCGACGGCGGCGCTGACCGGCCGCCGGGAGGTGGCGGAGCTGACCATTCGGTTGGTGGATGAAGCCGAGGCGACCGAATTGAACCAGCGCTATCGCGGGCGGCCAGGGCCGACCAATGTCCTGTCCTTCCCTTTCGAAGCACCGCCCGGACTGCCGCCTCAGGACCTGATCGGCGACCTGGTGATCTGCGCGCCGTTGGTGGCGCGGGAGGCCAGCGAACAGGGCAAACCGCAGGACGCCCATTGGGCCCACCTCGTGGTGCACGGCACGCTCCACCTCTTGGGTTACGACCACCTGACAGACCCCGATGCCGAGGAGATGGAGGCGATGGAAACCGTCATCCTGGCCGGGTTAGGATTTCCTTCACCCTACGAGGCCACCGAAAGCCCCAATGACCAGCGACCGATCTAGCGCCGGTTCGCGCCCCTACCCTTGGCTGGAAAGACTCCGGCAGCAGGTCCAGGAGCGAATCAGGCACACACCGCAGGACAAACCGCAGCTCCTGGAGCTGCTCCGGGATGCCAAACAGCGCGCCGTACTCGACACCGACGCCCTCAGCATGATCGAGGGGGTCTTGCAGGTATCCGACCTGCGGGTACGCGACATCATGATCCCACGGGCGGAGATGACGTACATCCGCCGAGACGACCCCCTGGACCAGATTCTCAAGGTCGTAGTCGAGACTGCCCACTCCCGCTTCCCCGTCATCGGCGACGACAAGGGGGACGTGGTCGGGGTGCTGATCGCCAAGGACCTCCTCGGCTTTTGCGGCAGCGATAACCGTCGCCCCTTCATCCTCCGCGACCTCGTGCGCTCGGCGGTCTTCGTCCCCGAGAGCAAGCGCCTCAACGTCCTGCTCAAGGAGTTCCGCTCCAGCCGAAGCCACATGGCCATCGTGGTGGACGAGTACGGTACCGCCGCCGGCCTGGTGACCATCGAGGACGTACTGGAACAGATCGTCGGTGAGATCGACGATGAGCACGACTACGACGAGGGGGCCTTCATCTACCGGCGCAGCGCCAACGAGTACACCATCAAGGCGCGCACCAGCATCGAGGACTTCAACGCCTACTTCAGTTGCGCCCTGCCCGACCAAGAGTTCGACACCATCGGCGGTCTGGTGGTCCACGCCATGGGTCGTCTGCCCAAGGGCGGTGAGCGGGTGCAGGTGGAGGGTTTCCGCTTCACCGTCAAGCGGGCCGATAGTCGCCGCGTCCATCTGCTGATCGCCGAGCGCATCGAGCCCGCGGAGGACACCGAGGACCTGCCTGGGGAGCGCTTGGACTAGGCCGGACATCTCACAGAGGGTGGCGCAGACGAGGAGCCGAGAGCCATACGCCTGCACGCCCCAAGGGCCGGCCGATCAAGCCCCAAGCCGCCCATGGCGGATGGCCCCGAGCCCAGAGTATGCTAGCGCCCGCGCTGGCTGGGGCGCTATCCCGGCCCACACCTCCTTGGAGCATCACCATGTCGGGACAGACTGCCCGAGACGTCATGGACCCCAATCCCACTGTCCTCGCCGCCACGGATACCGTCGGCAAGGGCATGGGTTACATCATGGACAACCGGTTTCGCAATGTCCCCATCCTGGACGAGCGGGGGCGCTACCTGGGGGTGTTCGGGGTGAACTGCCTGCTGCGCCTGGTCCTGCCCCAGGCGGCCCTGATGGAGCGCGGCCTGACGGACCTGTCCTTCGTCTCCGACAGCCTCGCGGACCTGCGCCGCCGCCTCAAGGAATCCGAAGACCAACCGGTGACCATCTGCCTCAGCGATGAGGCGACGGTGATCGATCCTGACACGCCGCTGCTGGAGACCCTGCTGGTGCTCTACAAGACCCGCCGCAGCGTGCCCGTGGTCGATCCGAAAGACGGCTGCCTGCTGGGGGTCGTCTCCTATTGGGACGTCGGCAAGGCCATCCTGGCCCAGGGGGTCTGATGGACGCCCATGCCGCACCGAGCGTGATCTTCGGCTGGGACCCGCTGTGGTTCGCCACGGCCGTCTTCGCTGCCACCTACATCCTGGTGATGACCGAGCGCATCAACCGCGCCATCGTCGCCATGCTCGCCGCCGGGGTCATGGTGCTGGCCGGTGTCCTGACCCAACAGCAGGCCGTTTCCGGGGTGGACTTCAACACCCTGGGGCTGCTGACCGGGATGATGGTCATCGTCGCGATTACCCGGAAATCCGGGGTCTTCCAGTACCTGGCGGTGTGGTCGGCCAAGAAGGTCAAGGCCGACCCCTGGGGCATCCTGGTCATGCTGGCCCTGGTGACGGCGGTGCTCTCCGCCTTCTTGGACAACGTCACCACGGTCCTGCTGGTCGCCCCAGTCACCCTGCTGATCACCGAGACCCTGAAGGTCAGCCCCTACCCCTTCTTGTTCACCCAGATCTTCGCCGCCAATATCGGCGGCACCGCGACCCTCATCGGCGACCCGCCCAACATCATGATCGGCTCGGCGGTGGGCTATACGTTCAACGACTTCGTGTTCCACCTGGCCCCGGTAGTAGTGGTCGTCATGGCTGTCACTCTGGTCCCCATCTACATGATCTGGGGGCGCAGTCTGCACGCCAAGACGGAGGACCGTCTCCGCGTCATGGAGTACAACGAAAAAGAGGCCATCACCGACCGGCGCGTCCTGGTGCAGTCCCTAACGGTCCTCGCGCTGGTCATCCTCGGCTTCATCGCCGCCCACAACATCCACCAGGAGCCCTCCACCATCGCCCTCTTCGGGGCGGCCGTCCTGCTGCTGCTGGACAACTACCCCCGCTCGGCGGAGGCTCAGACCCATGCGGTGCATTCCGCACTGACCGAGGTGGAATGGGTAACCCTGTTCTTCTTCCTCGGGCTCTTCATCGTGGTCCACGGCCTGGAGCGCACCGGGGCCTTGACCCTGCTGGCACAGTACCTCTTGTCGCTCACCGGGGGCCATATGGGGCTGACCGCCATGGTCATCCTGTGGGGCTCGGCGGTGGCCTCCGCAGTGGTGGACAACATCCCCTTCGTAGCCAGCACCATCCCGCTGATCAAGGCCATGGCCCCGACCTTCGGCGGGGCGGACAACCTGATGCCGCTCTGGTGGTCCCTGGCTCTAGGGGCCTGCCTGGGGGGCAACGGGACCCTGGTGGGGGCCAGCGCCAACCTGATCGTGGCGGGCTTCGCCGAGCGTTCCGGGCACCGCATCAAATTCATCCCCTTCATGCTCATGGCCTTCCCCCTGATGCTCATGAGCATCGCCATCGCCAGCGGCTACCTTTGGCTGCGCTATCTGTGATTGGGCGCCCCTGAGGTGGTTCTTTGCCCGGGGACCTGCAAGGTGCGCCGGCAGGCAACCCCTGGCGGCCTCCCGCGCCAGCGTTCGTCATCGATCTGAGCTGAGCACAGACATGGGCTACGGCCGACAGCTTGGACTGGTACCTGGCAGCGAGGCGGTTCTCGGCAAGGTCGACGCCGGCTCGGGGTGCGGCCAGTGTGCGGGCCGAATCAGCGTGGTCCTAACCACGAGGGATGAGGGTAGAATGCCGGCCCAGTGTTCGGCCGGTGTCGGAGACCGCTCCCGCCAATGAAAATCATCATCCTGGGCGCAGGTCAGGTCGGCACCTCGGTGGCTGAGAGCCTGGTTTCCGAGGCCAACGAGATCACCATCGTCGATACCGACATCCCTCGCCTGGCGCGTCTGTCAGACCGTCTGGACCTGCGCGTGGCAGTGGGCAACGCAGCCCTGCCCTCGGTGCTCCGGCAGGCCGGAGCCGAGGACGCGGATCTGCTGATCGCCGTCACCCAGAGCGATCAGACCAACCTCTGCGCCTGCCGAACCGCCAAGACGCTCTTCAACACCCCCACCCGCATCGCACGCCTACGCTCGGCGGACTATGCCCGTTACCCAGAACTGCTGGAGCCGAAGAACTTCGCCGTCGATTTCAGCATCTGCCCCGAACAGATCGTTACGGACTACATCGTCAAACTCATCGAGTTCCCCGAAGCCCTGCAGGTTTTGGAGTTCGCCGACGGGCTGGTCAGCCTGATTGCGGTACGGGCCTTCGCCGGCGGCCCCTTGGTGGGACACCCCATCGCCGACCTGCGCCGACACATCCCCACGGTGGATGCCCGCGTGGCCGCCATCTACCGCAAGGACCAGCCGATTGTCCCGAACGGAGAGACCCTGGTCGAAGCGGGAGACGAGGTCTTCTGCCTGGCGGCCACCCGCGACATCCGTAAAGTCATGAGCGAGCTGCGCCAGCTCGACCGCCCCACCAAGCGCATCCTGATCGCCGGGGGCGGCAATATCGGCGAGCGCCTGGCCGCTGCCACCCAGGGGCGCTACAACGTCAAGGTCATCGAGGCCAACGAGGCCCGCGCCAAGATCCTCGGGGCGCGCCTGACCAACACCCTGGTATTGGTCGGGGATGCGGCGGACGAGACCCTCCTGGCGGCCGAGGGGATCGATGACATGGACTTCTTCCTCGCCCTCACCAACGACGACGAGAACAACATCCTGGGCTCGCTCCTGGCCAAGGGGTTGGGCGCCCGGCGCGTCCTGGCCCTGATCAACCGTAAGGTCTACGTGGACTTGGTCCAGGCGGACCGCATCGACATCGCCATATCGCCTGCGCAAGTCTCCATCGGCACCTTGCTGGCCCATGTGCGCAAGGGCGACGTGGCCGCGGTGCACAGCCTGCGGCGCGGCGCGGCGGAGGCCCTGGAGGTGGTGGTCCACGGCGACCACAAGACGTCCAAGGCGGTGGGGCGGCGGATCGAGGAACTCAGGCTGCCCCACGGAGTGACCGTGGGCGCGATCCTGCGCGGCCCGGCGCCGGAGCCAGGACGGGCGGACCAGCGTCGCGTCTTGATCGCCCACCACGATACCCTGGTCGAGACGGAGGATCACCTGATCCTGTTCCTCATCAACAAGGAGCTGGTACGCAAGGTCGAGCGCTTCTTTCAGGTCGATGTGACCTTCTTCTGAATGCGCGCCCTCTACTCCGTCACCCAGGTTCTCGGGCGACTGTTGTTGGTCTTCAGCCTGACCTACCTGCTGCCCATCGCCTGCGCCATCGTCTACGAGGGCAAAAGCCTGCCGACTTTCCTGCTCAGCATGCTGGCGTGCATCGGGGCGGGTGTTCTGCTGCTGCTCGCGACCCGCCATCATCGCGCCGAGCTCAAGGCCAGGGACGGCTTCATCCTGGTCACCCTGGCATGGACCCTGACCGCCGGGATCGCGAGCATCCCCTTCCTGTTGCATCAGGATCTGGGCGTCACCGACGCCTTCTTCGAGGCCATGTCCGGGCTCACCACCACCGGGGCCACGGTGATCACCGACCTGGACGGGCTGGCCCCGTCGATCAACCTATGGCGCCACGAGCTGCAATGGCTCGGGGGCATGGGGATCATCGTGCTCGCGGTGGCCATCCTGCCCCTGCTGGGGGTCGGCGGCATGCAGCTCCTGCGTGCGGAGCTGCCGGGCCCGATCAAGGACAGCAAACTGACCGCCCGGATCGGCGACACCGCGGCCATCCTCTGGACCGTCTACCTGGGCATCACCGTCGCCTGCATGCTGGCCCTGGTGCTGGCGGGGATGGGTTGGTTCGATGCCGTCTGCCACGCCTTTTCGGCCCTCAGCCTGGGGGGCTTCTCCACCCGCGACACCAGCATCGGTGGATTCGACTCGCTGGCGATCGAGGTCGTCCTGATGGTTTCCATGGTCATCGGGGCCCTGAACTTCGCCACCCATTTCACGGCCTGGCGCGAGCGCGACCTGCGACCCTATTGGCGCGATGCGGAGGCCAGAGGGGTGCTAATGGTGCTGACCCTGGGTTGCCTGGGCGGCACCGGCTACCTCTGGCTCATGGGGACCTACGACACGCTGTGGACGAGCCTGCGCTACCTGAGCTTCAACCTCATCTCCATCGCTACGTCCACCGGCTACTCCAGCACGGACTATGAACAATGGCCGATCCTGGTGCCCTTCGTGATGATCTTTCTGGCCGGCGTCACCGCCAGTTCGGGCTCAACCGGCGGCGGCATTAAGATGATCCGCACCCTGGTCCTGACGCGGCAGAGCACCCGGGAGTTGTCGCGGCTGATCCACCCGACCATGGCCGCGCCAGTCACGGTGGGCGGGGCCGAGATCCCCAACGCCGTGGTCTTCGCCATTCTGGGGTTCATTTTCCTGTACTTTCTGAGTGTCGTCGGGGTCACCTTCCTGCTCCTCGCCGGCGGCCTCGACTTCGTCACTGCCTTTTCCGCCGCCGTTGCCTGCATCACCAATTTTGGCCCAGGCCTCGGCGAGGTCGGCCCCGCCGACAACTACGCAGGGCTGACCGACTACGAGACCTGGGTGTGCTCCTTCGCCATGCTCCTGGGGCGCCTGGAGATCTTCTCGGTGTTGGTCTTGTTCACCCCGCAGTTCTGGCGCAAGTAACCCAATGGGCGCCCTGCTCTCCGTCACCCAGATCCTCGGGCGACTCTTGCTGGTCTTCAGCCTAACCTACCTGCTGCCGATCGGCTGCGCCGTCATCTATGCGGGCGACACCCTGCTGACCTTTCTGGACAGCATGCTGGCCTGCATCGCTGTGGGCGTCCTGTTGATGGTGATCACCCGCCGCCACCGGGCCGAGATCAAGGCCAGGGACGGATTCATCCTGGTCACCCTGGCCTGGACCCTGACCGCGGCCATCGCGACAGTCCCCTTCATGCTGCATCAGCACATGTCCTTCACGGACGCCTTCTTCGAGACCATGTCCGGGCTCACCACCACCGGGGCGACGGTGATGACCGGGTTGGACAACACACCCCACGCCATCAACCTCTGGCGCCACGAGCTGCAATGGCTGGGGGGCATGGGGATCATCGTCCTGGCGGTGGCCATCCTGCCCCTGCTGGGGGTCGGTGGTATGCAGCTCCTGCGCGCCGAGGTCCCGGGGCCGATCAAGAACACCAAGTTGACGGCGCGCATCGCCGACACAGCGGCCATCCTCTGGACGGTCTATCTGGGCATCACCATCGCCTGCATCTTGGCCCTGTCCCTCGCCGGGATGAGCTGGTTCGACGCCGTCTGTCACGCCTTCTCGACACTCAGCCTGGGGGGCTTCTCCACCCGCGACGCGAGCATCGCGGCCTTTCAATCCCCGGCCATCGAGGCGGTCCTGACGATCTTTATGCTCGTCGCCGCGCTGAATTTCGCCACCCACTTCACCGTCTGGCGCGAGCGCAGCCTGCGGCCCTACTGGCGCGATGCGGAGGCCCGCGGCGTGCTTGGCCTACTCACGCTGAGCAGCCTGGGCATGGCGGCGTATCTCTGGTCCGCCGGGACCTACCCCGACCTCGGCACGGCCTTGCGCTACCTGACCTTCAACCTGGTCTCCGTGGCGACCACCACCGGTTACGCAAGCACGGACTATGAGGTCTGGCCGCTCGCTGTCCCCTTGTTCATGATCTCCCTGTCGGCGATCGCATCCAGTTCGGGTTCCACCGGAGGCGGGATCAAGATGATTCGCACCCTGGTCCTGGTCCGGCAGAGCACACGGGAACTGTCCCGCCTGATCCACCCGACCCTGGCCGCACCCATCACCCTCGGGGGCCTTGAGATCCCCAACGCCGTGGTTTTCGCCATTCTCGCCTTCACCTTCCTCTACTTCCTGAGCATCGTCGGGATGACCTTCCTGCTCATCTTCGCCGGATTGGACTTCCTGACCGCCTTCACTGCCGTGATTGCCTGCATCGACAACCTGGGCCCTGGGCTCGGTCAGGTCGGTCCCTCCGAGAATTATCAGTTCATGACCGATTACCAGACCTGGGTATGCAGCTTCACCATGCTCCTGGGTCGACTCGAGATTTTCTCCGTGGTGGTCCTGTTCACCCCGCAGTTTTGGCGCAAGTAACAGACCGGCGGTTGGGCGCTGTTGCGACAGGCCTAAATCTGAAGGCCGCAAGAATTTTCGGTGCGGATTCGTCCTCAGCCTCCGCGCCGCTCCCCGCGGGCAGAGGCCCGCAAGAGGGCCCGCAGTCGCGGCCGCCCCGCCCCCCGGAGTATCCTACGCGCCCGGCGCAGGCCGAGGCTCCATCCCAACCCTTACCCTGGAGGACCACCATGCCGGGACAGACCGCCCGAGACGTCATGGACCCCAATCCCACTGTCCTCGCCGCCACGGATACCGTCGGCAAGGGCATGGGTTACATCATGGACAACCGGTTTCGCAATGTCCCCATCCTGGACGAGCGGGGGCGCTACCTGGGGGTGTTCGGGGTGAACTGCCTGCTGCGCCTGGTCCTGCCCCAGGCGGCCCTGATGGAGCGCGGCCTGACGGACCTGTCCTTCGTCTCCGACAGCCTCGCGGATCTGCGCCGCCGCCTCGAGGAATCCGAAGACCAACCGGTGACCATCTGCCTCAGCGATGAGGCGACGGTGATCGATCCTGACACGCCGCTGCTGGAGACCCTGCTGGTGCTCTACAAGACCCGCCGCAGCGTGCCCGTGGTCGATCCGAAAGACGGCTGCCTGCTGGGGGTCGTCTCCTATTGGGACGTCGGCAAGGCCATCCTGGCCCAGGGGGTCTGATGGACGCCCATGCCGCACCGAGCGTGATCTTCGGCTGGGACCCGCTGTGGTTCGCCACGGCCGTCTTCGCTGCCACCTACATCCTGGTGATGACCGAGCGCATCAACCGCGCCATCGTCGCCATGCTCGCCGCCGGGGTCATGGTGCTGGCCGGTGTCCTGACCCAACAGCAGGCCGTTTCCGGGGTGGACTTCAACACCCTGGGGCTGCTGACCGGGATGATGGTCATCGTCGCGATTACCCGGAAATCCGGGGTCTTCCAGTACCTGGCGGTGTGGTCGGCCAAGAAGGTCAAGGCCGACCCCTGGGGCATCCTGGTCATGCTGGCCCTGGTGACGGCGGTGCTCTCCGCCCTGCTGGATAACGTCACCACGGTCCTGCTGGTCGCCCCGGTCACCCTGCTGATCACCGAGACCCTGAGGGTCAGCCCCTACCCCTACCTCTTCGCGCAGATCTTCTTCGCCAATATCGGCGGCACCGCAACCCTCATCGGCGACCCGCCCAACATCATGATCGGCTCGGCGGTGGGCTACACCTTCAACGATTTCGTTTACCATCTAGGCCCTGTGGTGCTGGTCGTCATGGCCGCGACCATCATCCCCATCTATTTGATTTGGGGACGGGGCCTGACCGCCAGCACCGAGAACCGCCGCCGGATCATGGACTATGACGAGAAGGAGGCCATCACCGACCGGCGCGTCCTGGTGCAGTCCCTAACGGTCCTCGCGCTGGTCATCCTCGGCTTCACGGCCGCCCACAACATCCACCAGGAGCCCTCCACCATCGCCCTCTTCGGGGCGGCCGTCCTGCTGCTGCTGGACAACTACCCCCGCTCGGCGGAGGCTCAGACCCATGCGGTGCATTCCGCACTGACCGAGGTGGAATGGGTAACCCTGTTCTTCTTCCTCGGGCTCTTCATCGTGGTCCACGGCCTGGAGCGCACCGGGGCCTTGACCCTGCTGGCACAGTACCTCTTGTCGCTCACCGGGGGCCATATGGGGCTGACCGCCATGGTCATCCTGTGGGGCTCGGCGGTGGCCTCCGCAGTGGTGGACAACATCCCCTTCGTAGCCAGCACCATCCCGCTGATCAAGGCCATGGCCCCGACCTTCGGCGGGGCGGACAACCTGATGCCGCTCTGGTGGTCCCTGGCTCTAGGGGCCTGCCTGGGGGGCAACGGGACCCTGGTGGGGGCCAGCGCCAACCTGATCGTGGCGGGCTTCGCCGAGCGTTCCGGGCACCGCATCAAATTCATCCCCTTCATGCTCATGGCCTTCCCCCTGATGCTCATGAGCATCGCCATCGCCAGCGGCTACCTTTGGCTGCGCTATCTGTGATGACGTGGACCTGAGCGGATCGGCGGGCGTGCGATGGAGTGCTCGGCCGCCCCGCCGGCGGTTCCCGGTCACGGATGCGCGCTCGGAGATCCTGTCCCGGTTGGCTGGCATCCCCGCCGCGACGATCAACCGAGCGGACCACCTGCCAGCGCCCACCAGCCGCACATGCTACCTGCCGTGACAGGACGCGCCGCCGCCATGTGAAGGCCTGTCCTCCGACGTGTATATTTGGCGCCTCGCCGCGTCATCGGCGGGTTTCAAGAGGGGTAGAACGTGGACGCAATTTCCAGCTTCGTCGGAGAAGTCAACGGCTGGGCCTGGGGACCGCCGATGCTGTTGCTGATCCTCGGCACCGGCGTCGTGCTGATGCTCGGCCTGCGATTCATGCCGCTGCGGCGCATCGGCTATGGATTTCGCATGCTGTGGTCCGGCCGCAAGCAACAGGGCGAGGGCGATATCACGCCCTTCAATGCCTTGATGACGTCTCTGTCCGCGACCATCGGCACTGGAAACATCGCCGGCGTCGGCACGGCCATCGCCATCGGCGGCCCCGGGGCCCTGTTCTGGATGTGGTGCACCGCCCTGGTGGGCATGGCCACCAAGTACGCCGAGGCGGTGCTGGCGGTGAAGTACCGCGAGGTGGACGAAGAGGGCAACCACGTCGGTGGACCCATGTATTACATCAAGAACGGCTTGGGCAAGAATTGGACCTGGATGGCCTTCGTATTTGCCATCTTCGGTGCCCTGGCGGGTTTCGGCATCGGCAACGGGGTCCAGGCCAACTCGGTAGCCGATGCGCTGGAGACCAAGTTTCATATCGACTACTGGGTCACCGGTGTCGTGATGGCTGCACTGGTGGGGCTGGTGCTCATCGGTGGTATCCGTTGGATCGCCAAGGTGGCGGGCAAGCTCGTGCCCTTCATGGCGATAGCCTATGTCCTCGCCGGCCTCCTGGTGCTGGCTTTCAATGCCCAGGCCGTCCCCGGGGCCATCGTCGAGATCGTCGGCGCCGCCTTTACCCCGAGCGCAGAGATCGGGGGATTCGCCGGTGCGGCGCTGATGCTGGGCATTCGCATGGGTGTCGCGCGCGGCATCTTTTCCAACGAGGCCGGACTCGGCAGCGCGCCCATCGCCCATGCCGCGGCGGAGACCGACAATCCGGTGCGCCAAGGCACCGTGGCCATGCTCGGCACCTTCATCGACACCCTGATCATCTGCACCATCACCGGCCTGGTCATTGTCACCTCCGGCCAGTGGAAGGTGGTCAACCCGGAATACACCGAGTGCGTCGCCAAGGGCGGGGTCACGACCCAGGTGGTCACCTCATCCTGGGGCATCGCTCAGACCAAGAACTCCTGCACCATCGGCGCCCCGGGCGCCGAGCAGAGCTTCGACAAGGTCCAGACCGGTGCAAGCCTGTCGTCGGCGTCCTTCTCCAGCGAGCTGCCCGGCTTCGGCGGCTATGTCGTCACCATCGGCCTGGCCCTGTTTGCCTTTACCACCATCTTGGGCTGGAGCGTCTATGGCGAGCGCTGCGTCGAGTTCCTCTTCGGAGTAAAGGCCATCATTCCCTTCCGCATCCTTTGGGTCGCGGCCATCCCTTTCGGCGCGACGGTCAGTCTCGACTTCGCCTGGCTCCTGGCGGATACCCTCAACGCCCTGATGGCCTTGCCCAATCTCCTCGCACTCTTGCTGCTTAGCCCCGTGGTATTCAAAGTCACCAAGGACTATTTCGCCAACCACAAGCAACACCCCCAAACACCTGCGGAGCACACCACATGAGATTCAGCCCGTTGATTGGCATGATGCTCGGAGTCGCCGCCTTTGCGGCGAACGGCGCCGAGACCGTCAAGATCGGGTGCGTTGCGCCCCTCACCGGGCCCCAGGCCCACCTGGGCCGCGACATCGAATACGGGGCGCGCATGGCGGTGGACGCCATCAATGCGACCAACCCAACCCTGGGCGGCCAGCCGATCCAGTTCGAACTGCTGGTAGAGGACGATCAGGCAGACCCCAAGACCGCCACCGTGGTCGCCCAGAAGCTGGTGGACGAAGGCGCCAAGGGCGTCGTCGGGCACCTCAATTCCGGGGCCAGCATCCCTGCCTCGCGCATCTATTCCGACAACGGCATCCCCCAGGTGTCGCCGGCATCCACCGCCGTCGCCTACACCCACCAGGGCTTCAAGACCACCTTCCGGCTCATGGCCAACGATTCCCAGCAGGGCAAGGCCCTGGGGCAGTACGCCGTCAAACTCGGTAAGCGAGTCGCGGTGGTTGACGACAGAACGGCCTATGGCCAGGGCCTGATCGACGAGGTCATCAAGGCCGTCGAGGCGGCCGGCGGGGACATCGTCGGGCGGGAGTACACCACGGACAAGTCCACGGACTTCACCGCCATCCTGACCTCCATCAAGTCCAAGCGCCCCGACGTGATCGTCTTCGGCGGCATGGACCCCCAGGCCGGCCCCATGGTCCGCCAAATGCGCACCCTCGGCATGAAGACCCCCTTCCTGGGCGGCGACGGCATGCAGTCCGCGGAATTCATCAAGCTCGCAGGGTCCGCCGCCAAGGGCGCCATCGGCTCCTCGCCCGGCCTGCCCCTGCAGCAGATGCCGGGTGGCGCCGACTTCAGCAAGGCATTCGGCGAGAAGTACGGCAAGATCCAGATCTACGCGCCCTTCTCCTACGACGCCACCCAGGTCCTACTCCAGGCCATTCTCAGGGCCGGCTCTGCCAAACCCGCCGATTACCTGCCGGAGCTGGTCAAGACCCAGTACCAGGGCGTCATCGGCCCCGTCGCCTTCGATGCGCTGGGCGATCTGCAAGACGGTCCCGTGACGCTGTATCAGGTGAAGGACGGCCAGTGGGTGCCCGTGGAGACCATCGGCGGGCCCGCCGCCAAGTAACTGCGCCGCTCCGTCCCTGATATGGACATCCTGCTCCAGCAGCTGCTCAACGGCCTCATCCTGGGCAGCCTCTATGCCCTGGTGGCCCTGGGTTACACCATGGTCTACGGCATCCTGGAGCTGATCAACTTCGCCCACGGCGAGATCGTCATGCTCGGCGCCATGGTGTCGGTGACCATCCTCGCGGCCCTGGCGGCCCTCGGGGTGCCGGTGCCGCTGGCCCTGCTCGCCGCCCTGCTGGGGGCGGTGGCGGTGTGCGTGATGACCGGGGTCCTGGTGGAGCGGGTCGCCTACCGGCCCCTGCGCAATTCACCGCGTCTGGCCCCGTTGATCACCGCCATCGGGGTCTCCATCGTGCTGCAGAACCTGGCCATGATCGTCTGGGGCCGGCAGTATCTATCCTTCCCGCCGGTGCTGGACATCGAGATCTACGACCTCGCCGGGGCCACCATCACCAATGTGCAGATCGCCATCGTGGCCGTCGCCGCCCTGGTCATGGGCGGGCTCCTGCTCCTGGTGCAGCGCACCCGTCTCGGTCGGGCCATGCGCGCCACGGCCCAGAACCGGGAGGTGGCCGGCCTCATGGGGGTGGACGTCAACCGGGTCATCGCGGCGACCTTTGCCGTGGGCTCCGCCCTGGCGGCCGTGGCCGGGCTCCTGATCGCCTCCTACTACGGCATCGCCCACTACAACATGGGCTTCATGCTCGGTCTCAAGGCCTTCAGCGCCGCGGTCCTGGGCGGCATCGGCAACATCCCCGGGGCCCTACTGGGCGGGCTGCTGCTGGGCATCATCGAGAGCCTGGGGGCCGGCTACATCGGCGACCTGACCGGCGGCTTCCTGGGCAGCCACTACCAGGACATCTTCGCCTTCTTCATCCTGATCCTGGTGCTGGTCTTCCGGCCCTCCGGCCTCTTGGGCGAGCGCGTTGCGGATCGTGCCTGAAGCCCCGCGAAGATGCCTTCCCCCAAGCCTTCATACAAGCGCAAATTAGCTGCTGGATCCACCGCCAGGCCCCAAGCCAAGCAACCGAAGTCATTATGATACCTCCACGACTGATCGCGAAAATCGAGTCCGAAGAGCCAACCCTGCGTTTGGCTGTGCTGATCGATGCCGACAATGCTCAAGCGGCCGTGATCGAAGGTCTTCTCGCGGAAATCGCACGATTCGGCGAGGCCACCGTCAAGCGCATATACGGCGACTTCACCGCGCCGACGAGTGCCTCATGGAAGAAGGTACTGCAGCGATACGCAATCAAGCCGGTCCAGCAGTTCGCATACACGACCGGGAAGAACGCCACGGACAGCACGCTGATCATCGATGCGATGGACCTGCTATACACACGGAAATTCGATGGCTTTTGCCTGATCACCAGCGACAGCGATTTTACCGGCCTCGCCATGCGATTGCGTGAGGAGGGCCTTACGGTTCTTGGGTTCGGCGAGAAGAAGACGCCGGACGCGTTCCGCAATGCCTGTCACAAGTTTGTGTTCACCGAAATCCTTCGTCAAAGCCCTGCAGCCGAATCGGTCAGTACCGTGTTGCAAGCTGAGAGTGCGAAGAAGTCCCTTGCACTCCCAACTTCCACCGCGGAACCAGAGCCACGACTTGAATTCCCAAAGCAATTCGTCCTGACCGCCCTCGAACAAGCCATTGACGACAGCGGGTGGGCCCATCTGGGCACCTTCGGGAGCTACCTTACCAAACTACAACCCGACTTTGACTCCAGGCTGTACGGGCATAAGAAACTGTCCGATCTCGTCAAGGCAAAAAAGGATCTGTTCGTTACAGAAGAGCGGCAAGCGCCGGGGTCAAATCAAAAAGTCCCGTACCTTCGTGCAAGATAGGCTTTAAGCGGTTCGTCCCACATGATCAGCCTGCTCCCCCATCGGATCTACCAGGACCCCCGCCTCGCCCGCCTGGCCTTCGCCCTCCTGGCCGTGCTGCTGCTGGTCCTGCCCTTCCTGGTGGAGGCGGGCATGGGGCGCACCTGGGTGCGCATCCTCGACTTCGCCATGCTCTACGTGATGCTGGCCCTGGGGCTGAACATCGTGGTCGGCTACGCGGGTCTCCTGGACCTAGGCTTTGTCGCCTTCTACGCCGTGGGGGCCTACTTCTACGCCATTCTCGCCTCGCCCCAGTTCGGCATCCACCTGCCCTTTTGGGTACTGCTCCCGGCCGGGGCCGGCGTGGCCTGCCTGTTCGGCATCCTGCTGGGCACACCGACCCTGCGCCTGCGCGGCGACTACCTGGCCATCGTCACCCTGGGCTTCGGCGAAATCGTCCGAATCTTCCTCAACAACCTGAATGCCCCGGTGAACATCACCAACGGCCCCCAGGGCATCAACATGATCGACCCGGTAGAGGTTGCCGGTCACGGCCTGACCCGCACCATCGAGCTGTTCGGCCTGGAGGTGTCCGGGGCCCATGCCCACTATTACCTCTTCCTGGCGCTGACCCTGTTGGTGATCTTCATCGCCTTCAGGCTCCAGGACTCGCGCATCGGGCGCGCCTGGGCCGCCATCCGCGAGGACGAGGTGGCCGCCGAGGCCATGGGTATCCACACCCGCAACGTAAAGCTTCTGGCCTTCGCCATGGGCGCGGCCTTCGGCGGCCTGGGGGGCGGGCTCTTCTCCGCCTTTCAGGGCTTCGTCAGTCCCGAGTCCTTCACCCTGATGGAGTCCATCATGATCCTGTGCATGGTGGTCCTGGGGGGCATGGGGCACATCCCCGGGGTCATCCTGGGGGCCCTGCTGCTGACGGTGCTGCCGGAGCTGCTGCGCTACATCGGCCCGCTGCAACAGGAACTGGTCGGGCGCGTGGTGGTGGACCCCTCGGACCTGCGCATGCTCCTGTTCGGGGCCGGTCTGGTGCTGGTGATGCTGTTCCGGCCCCAGGGGCTCTGGCCCTCGCCGGTCCGGGCCCGCGAGTTGCACCCGGACAACCCGGACGAGGTCCGACAGGAGCAGGAGGCGCTGTACGATGCCGAGCGCTGAGGCCGAGAGGAAGGCCGCGCCCAGGGCGCTGCTCTCCGTCGCCGCGGTGACCAAACGTTTCGGCGGCCTGAACGCCCTGAGCGATGTATCCCTATCGGTCGAGCGGGGGGAGATCTTCGGCCTCATCGGCCCCAACGGGGCCGGCAAGACGACGCTCTTCAACTGCATCACCGGGCTCTATCACCCGACCTCCGGGCACATCCACCTGGACGGGACCCCGCTCAACGGGCTCAAGCCCCACGCCGTCGCGGCCCTGGGGTTAGCGCGGACCTTTCAGAATATCCGCCTGTTCGCCAACATGAATGTGCTGGAGAACGTCATGGTGGGCCGCCATGTTCGCTCCCGGGCGGGGGTCATCGGCGCCGTGTTTCGCGGTCCGAGCACCCGTGCAGAGGAGCTCTCCATACGCGACCGCTCCCTAGCCCTGCTCGACTCGGTGGGCCTGGCCGGGCGGGCCGACCAGCTCGCCCGCCACCTGCCCTATGGCGACCAGCGCCGCCTGGAGATCGCCCGGGCACTGGCGACCGAACCCCGCCTGCTGGCCCTGGACGAGCCCGCCGCGGGCATGAACCCCATCGAGACCGAGGCCCTGCAAAGGCTGCTCGAAGGCATTCGCGACGGCGGCGTGACACTACTGCTCATCGAGCACGACGTGCGCCTGATGATGTGCCTGTGCGACCGGGTGGCCGTGCTGGACTACGGAAGCAAGATCGCCGACGGGGTCCCCGCGGAGGTGCAGCGCGACCCAGCGGTGATCGAGGCCTATCTGGGCGCCGGTGCCGCAGCCGACCTCGGGGCACAGCCGTCATGAGCCTGTTGCAGGTACAGGGATTGGCTGTGCACTACGGCGGCATCCGCGCCGTCAAGGGGCTTGACCTGGAGGTCCGCGAGGGCGAGGTGGTCTGCCTGATCGGCGCCAACGGGGCCGGCAAGACCACCACCCTGAGGGCCCTGGCCGGGCTCCTGCCCGTCGCCGCGGGCTCCATCCTCTATGCCGGTTGCGAGGTCAAAGCCCTGCCGGTACACCGGCGGCTGCGGCTTGGAATTGCCATGGTCCCAGAGGGGCGAGGGGTCTTTCCGCGTCTGACGGTGGCCGAGAACCTGGAGATGGGGGCTTACGCCCGCAATGACCGAGCCGGTATCGCCGGGGATCTCGACCGGATCTACGACCTCTTCCCGCGCCTCAAGGAGCGCCACCGCCAGAGCGGCGGGACCCTTTCCGGGGGCGAACAGCAGATGCTCAGCCTGGGCCGTGCCCTCATGGGCCGCCCGCGCCTGCTGCTGCTGGACGAACCGAGCATGGGGCTCGCGCCGCTGGCGGTGCAGAAGATCTTCGAGACCATCCGCCTCATCGCCGACCAGGGCATGACCCTGCTCCTGGTAGAGCAGAACGCCCGCCTCGCCCTGGAAGCCAGTGGCCGCGGCTATGTCCTCGAAGGGGGGCGCATTGTCCACCAGGACGAGGCCCCGGCCCTGCTCGCGAGCCCGAAGGTTCGGGCGGCATACCTGGGGGCGTGATACCTTTGGGCCAGTAGTGACGTTTCCGCCCGGCCCTTCCTGTGATGGCGCCCCCGGTGCGTACTTGCCTGCGCCAGGTTCCTCTATCGGCTGAAGCGCGGCACAAAAGCGCCGTGGCGCTAGGCTGGCGTGCCTGCTCCCTGTGCAAAATAACGTGCCAGAAAGGTGTCGAAGTCGACGTCGTCGGACGCCTCGATCTCGGCCTGGCGGCGCGTTGACGCGCCGACCAGGCGGACCAATTCCGCCTCCCGCGCCGGGTCCAGAACATGAGACCGCCAGCGCCGCGAATGGCCCTCGGATAGCCGCCGGGCGAAATCATGGAACCCCTCGCCGCTGGCCCGCATCCCGGCAAGCATGCGCGCCGACGGCGTGAGATCCGGGTCCTTCACCTTCTCCTGTTGGACCCGCAGGCTCGCGCCGCAGTCCCCGCCCCGCAGGCCGTCCAGCAGGCCTGCCACCGGCCCCATGGTCTCCAGCAGGGCCGCAGCCCAGATGCGCAATGGCACTGCGACCCCATCACGGTCCAGTTCGAGACCAGGTTCACGTCCACGGTGGGCAGCCCGCACCTGATTGCGATCGATCGCCAGCCGTTCCCGGGCATTGATCCGCGGGCTCCCCAGCAGGAGACACCAGAGCATGAATACCTCCAGGAAGTGAAGCTGCTCCTCGGCGACACCGAGAGGGTGGAAGCAGTTGACGTCGAGGGAGCGCAACTCCACGTACCGCACCCCGCGGCGGCGCAGGGCCAAAGTGGGCTTTTCCAGCCACTGCGTGATCTGTTTTGGGCGGACGGTGCTGTAGTACTCGTTTTCAATCTGCAAGACATTGGCATTGAGCTGCTCATACCGCTCGCCAACCTGGACGCCGATCGTCTCGTAATTCGGGCAGGGCGTCTCGATGGCCCAGGTCAGGCTGCGGATGTAGGAATCCAGACTGTCATAGCTGGCCTTCATCCCGGTCCCCTCAGTCTGGCGATTCTGGTAGCCGATGTCGCCCATACGAAGGGATGTGCCGAAGGGGGCATAGAGGGTGGTGGCATCGAAGTCGGTCAATGCCGTATCTCCTCCCTGGACAAAGCTCTTGCACACGGCGGGCGAGGTCCCGAACAGGTAAGGGATGAGCCAGCCGAACCGCTGCAGGTTTCGGACCATGGCCATGTAGGACTCAGAGCGGAACCCCATCGGGGGCGAGGCATCCCCCTCCAGGTCCTGATACAAAGACCAGAAGTCATCGCCAAAGGAGAAGTTAAAGTGCACCCCCGCGATGGCCTGCATCGTCCTCCCGTAACGGTTGCCGAGACCCCGGCGGTACACGGTCTTCATGCGAGCAGCATTGGAGGAGCCATACAGGGCGAGTGGAATGCCGCGAGCCCCGTCGATGATGCAGGGCATGCTCGTGGCCCACAGGATCTCATCGCCCAGGTGCCGGTACACGAACCCGTGCAGGTCGGCGAGCCACGCCAACGTCTCGCCGACCTGAAGGGTCGGCGGGGTAATCAACTCCAGCAGTGCCTCGGAGAAGTCAGTGGTGATGTAAGGATGGGTGAGCGCAGCGCCCAGGCCCAACGGATGGGCCGTGGCTGCGATGGTTCCGGCGGGAGAGACACGCAGGCCCTCCGTCTCTAGCCCGAAAAGGTTGCCCCGCAGTGTATTCAGACGCCCGCCTTGGGCGAGGCTGGACAGGCGACTCTGCAGCACAGCAACAGCTTGGTTCACAGGAAGGTTCCGTTGGGGTGGTCGGACACCGGACCCCTGCCGGGACGCCGCCCCGTCGTGTCGGGCGGCGTGAAGGAATGCACTTGGGGCCCGGCCAGGGAGAGGTTCTCTGGAGATCGGTGTAGCACAACGGGCTTGACGTTAGGGACCTGCGGCAGGTCTGCACGCCAGCAGCTCAACAAACCCCCCTATGCGGCATAACCCCCGGCACTGAACCTACCCCAGAGACCCTTCGCCTCCGAAGGCACAGTCCTTGCCCGCGTCAGTCCCGCATGGCGGCCTTGGGCGTCCCCGGACTCCCCATGCGGATCGAATCGGCCAGGACACGGGCCACCTCGTCGACCTGGATGCGACCGATGGCCTCGCGCTCCTTCTCGACGGCGTCCTCGTCTGGATGCTCGGCATCCGGGTCTACGGGCGTGATGCCATGACTGCGCAGGAACGCGTTCTTGTCGTCCTCCAGCACCTGCTCCCGGCGTTTGGTTTCGATGCGGCGGTCCTGCTCGCGCAGGGAAACGACCTTCTGGTCGTCGAGCTCGGTCAAGACACGATTGCGGGCGAGGAGCATCTGGAAACCCGGATCGTGGGTAATGCGCTCGGCGGAGGTGCGACGCAGGCTATCCACATCATTGCTGCCCAGCGTCTTGTAACGCGCGGGCCGAATGGTGCCCCAAGGCAGCGCATTGTCGAGGGAACGCTCGCCGTGTTTGGTGACATCTCCAGCAGTGGGAAATTGAATGTCCGGCACCACCCCCTTGAGCTGGGTGCTGCCTCCACTGATTCGGAAGAACTCGGCCATGGTCAGGCGTAGCCGTCCCAGATCGTGCTGATCACCCGGGACATAGCGGTTGAGGTCGACCAAAGTCTGCACAGTACCCTTGCCGAAAGTGGGCTCGCCGAGTATCAGACCACGGCCGTAATCCTGAATCGCCCCGGCAAAGATCTCGGATGCCGATGCGCTGTCTCTGTCCACGAGCACCGCCAGTGGCCCAGCGTAAGCGACGCCGGGATCGGGGTCTTCCTCCACCTCGACCTTGCCGAAGGCGTCCTTGACCTGAACCACAGGCCCCGTGTCGATGAAGAGTCCGGTCAGCGAGGTCGCCTCGGCAAGGGACCCACCACCGTTTCCCCGCAGATCCACCACGATGCCATCGACTCCCTTGCGCTTGAGGTCATCGATCAGCCCCAGAACATCTCGGGTCGTGCTGCGAAAGTCCTTCTCGCCATCGGATTCGGCCCGAAAATCGCGATAAAAGGCCGGGACCTCGATGACCCCAATCAGGGTCCTGCCAGTCTTGCTGGAGTCGATCAGATAGGACTTGGCGGCTTGGTCCTCCAGCTTGATCTCGTTTCGCACCAGCGAAACCTCCCGAGGCCGGCTGTCCGAGCCGGTCGAAGGCTTCAGCAGCTGCAACCGCACGACGGAGCCCTTGGGGCCGCGGATCTTGTCCACAACGTCTTGCAGCCGCCAACCGACTACGTCGTCCATCGCGCCATCGAGGCCCTGGGCAACGCCGATGATGCGGTCGTCGGCGTGGACGAGGCCGGATTCGCGGGCCGGGCCACCGGGGATGGTGCGCTGCACCGTGGTGTACTCATTGTCGGAGCGCAGCACGGCGCCAATGCCTTCCAGGGATAGGCGCATGCTGATATCGAAGTTCTCCGAGGTGCTCGGAGACATGTAGCTCGTGTGCGGCTCCAGTGCCTCCGTGTAGGCATTCGCAAACGTCTGAAAGACGTCGTCGCCGGCGAACTGATCGACCCGCAAGGCCAGCCCCTCATAGCGCTTGCGCAATTGGTCACGGATTTTGGCATCGTCCTTGTCGGCGAGGCGCAGACTCAGGAAGTCGTTCTTAACCCGCTTGCGCCAAATCTCGTTTAACTCGCCATCGCTCTTCGCCCAAGGGGCCTTGGAGCGATCGAACTGGTAATCCTCCCGGTCGGAAAAATCGAATCCCTTGTCGAGCAGGCCCACGGCATACCGCACCCGCTCGTCGACCTGCTTGCGGTAGACTCGGAAGATGTCATAAGCGACATCGAGTTTGCCCTCTTTGAGGTCGTCGTCCAAGCGCCGCACGCTCCCCTCGAAGCGGGCCACATCCCGCTGCAGGAAAAACGAGCGGTTGGGGTCAAGAGCGGAGAGATAGTTCTTCAGGATCTGGGCTGCAAACTTGTCGTCCAACGTCATCTTGCGGTAGTGGTAGCGTTCCAGCACCTTGTTGATGACGACCGTCGTCTTGGCCTGCTGCGGCTCTGGATAGAGGTCCGAGACCGGAACCTGCGCGGGCCGCGCCCACGCCGAGGCCGCAAACACCACGGCGAGGATCGGGGCGAGATAGGATGCAAAACGCGGTGTCATAGGATTCGAGTTCACACAAGGGCACCCACAGAGAGACAACCGGACGGCGGCGAGGTTTCGCCGCCGCGCTCAGACCATCGACCCCAGCCGTCCCCGCCCACCAGGCCTCGGCAGCGGCACGCCACAGCAGGCACAATCGAACAGGAACTCCGGACCGGAACCGGAAACTGGTGGCTGCGGCTGTTAATTTCAACAGGCCATGGACACATCGGACACCGCGCCCCCAACTTCGGGCGACAGGGCCGCCCGGAGGTCGGACCTAGAGGGGGGCCGGCGTACCGGGCCACCCCACCTCGGAGGACCTCCTGGGATAGGCAATCCGCGCTACTTGAGCTTGCCGATCCCCAGCATCTTGAGGATGTACTTTTCGTAGATCGGCTCCGAGGTCCCCTTCTTCATCTTTCGGATGAAGTACTTTTCGAAGGCGATCTTGGCCATGTGCACCCACTTGCCCTTCTTGAACCAGGCGACGTTGCGCGGCGGAATCTGCGGCAGGGCTACGAAAGCCGCGCCGGTGTCGCCCATGTCGGCCAAGCAGATGGCGTTCCAAGTGGCCAGTGTCGTCCCTTGCTTGCCCTTGAGCTCATCGGCGATGTTGTGAACGATGGCCGTGACCATGGACTCGATCATGTAGCCGGTCTTGGGCGCGCCGGTCGGGACGGCGGTAGTTTCCACCGGCGGGATGGCGATGCAGACCCCAGCACCGTAGATGTTCTTGTAGGTCGGATTGCGTTGGTGGTCGTCGACGAAGACGAACCCGCGCGGGTTGCACAAACCCTCGACCTTGGACACAGCCTCGGCGCCCTTGAAGGATGGCAGCATCATGGAATACGTGAACGCCAGTTCCACGTCCTTGAGCTTGTGGCCCGCGTCGTCGTACTGCTCGATAAACATCTTGCCCTTCTCGACCTTGATCACCTTGGCGTTGGTGATCCACTTGATGTCGTGGGCGCGCAGGTCGCTTTCCAGGAAGCCCTTGGAGTCCCCCACCCCACCGAGACCCAGATGCCCGATATAGGGCTCCGAGGTGACAAAGGTCATGGGTACCTTGTCGCGCATCTTCCGCTTGCGCAGGTCTGAGTCGAGGATGAAGGCATACTCGTAGGCCGGCCCGAAACAGCTCGCGAAGGGCATGGCGCCTATGACGACGTGACCCGGATTCTCAAGGAACTCGAGGTAGTCCTTGTAGGATTGCTCGGCGTGATCGACCGTGCAGATGGAATGAGTAAAGCCACCATGGGGTCCGGCACCCTCCACCTCATCGAATGCCAGCCGCGGCCCCGTGGCGATGACAAGGTAGTCGTACTTGACGGTGGTTCCGTCGGCCAGGGTCAATTGACTGGCTTTGGCATCGATTGCATCGCAACGCTGGGCGATAAAATCGATCCCTTTTCGCTCCAAGTGGGGTCGGATGTCGAAGGTGATACTGGCGCGATCCCGCCACCCCACGGCGACCCAGGGGTTCGAGGGAACAAACTGAAAGTAGTCCCGCTCGTTGATTACGGTGATGCGGTGCTCCTTGCCCAATTCCGCGCGCAACTCGTAAGCCGCGGGCATACCGCCGGTTCCGGCGCCCAACACGACGACGTGTGCCATGTATCCGATCCTCATTCTCTTGGTGATTTAGGCGGTTGCAGCCGCCGAAGACCCGTTAGGCCGAACCCCGCACGGGCGAATGCTGTCAAGGTCGCGCAGACAGATGCCCTTCATCAAGGCAACACAAACAAGTCGAGGTGCCCGCTTGGGGTATAGATACCCCGCATCGCTCAGGCAGGTTGATAGCGGAACACAGGTCCGAGGGACTTCCCGAGCGGCGCTTCGCGCCGCGAGCAGACCGCAAGGATAGCGATCTTCAAAAACCCCGAACTCGACCCAGAAAACCGCCGGCCCCTCGGAAGGCCCGGTTACCTGTCAAGAGCGCCGAACACCTTCCGGCAACTGGGCGCAGGCAGTGCCACTTCTGACCGGAAATACTAATATAAACAGCCGCCGCATGCGCCCCCGATTTGTTGGTAATGCGAGCGCCGAAACAAACACACCAGGAAGCGGTCAACTCGCGGTCCCCTTCCCGGCGGAACCAAGCCCAGTGCCGACCCCGTCCATCCGCTCCGCAAGTCTCGCCCAGTCCAGCCCCTGGAGGACCCTGGCCAAGGCGTGCAGCCGGCCGGTCTTGATTGCTTCACGCCGCTCGTGGCGTTCGGTGATCCCATAGAAAGGCAACATCCGGTCGAAAGCCCGGTCGGCATAGCGGCCGATCGGCGTCAGGACATCCCCACGCCGGCTATGGAAGGCATCCTCACCCGCGTCGCAAACCCGGTCGAATACGTTGAACTGGCGGCACGCAATGGGGCGCAAGGGGTGCACGGCGCAGCTTCCATCCACCAGAAACGGGCAAGGCTGTCCGGTTGCGTGGCCGCGCAGCTGGTGGGCGACACGCCCGCGCAGATCCCCACCCAGCCGCTCCGAGCAATACCAGTAGAGCCCCATCAACTCCAGCGGGTAGACCGGTATGGTCAGGTGGGACCGGCAGCAGGCTGAGCACCCGTCCGCACAGGCGAGCCGTCTGCCCTGGCCCTCTTCGCGGCGCACTCCCTCGTAGACGCCCTGATCGATGGTCAGATACGCATCCAGCAGCGGTACGAGCCAGGGCAGACGCCCCTCGTCCGGAAAGCTCAGACGCCGCGGCTCCGGATAAGCGGACATCAGGTGCGGACCCGGCCGCCGCCCTGGGCCGCACCCGGCCGCCCGTCTCCCGCGCCACTCGCACCCCCTTGTGCCGCGTAAACCTTGCGGCGGAACAGGTCGGTACGGCGGCTCACCACCCGATCAACGAACAAAAGGCCGTCGAGGTGATCGATCTCGTGCTGCACGGCCCGCGCCTCGTAGCCCTCCATCTCGAAGGCAAGCGGTTCGCCCCGCGGGTCCTGGGCGGTCAGGCGGATGCGGGTCGCGCGAATCACATTGCCGGTATAGTCGGGCACCGACAGGCACCCCTCGCGGCCAATCTCGTAGCCCTCCCAGTGCTCGATCTCCGGGTTGACCAGAATAAGGTGGCCGTGGTTGGAGATTCCCTTCTTGGTCGACACGTCGACGATGACCACGCGCTTAAACCAGCCAATCTGGGGAGCGGCGATCCCCACGGCGGCCGGACCGGCGAGGCGCGTCTCCTCCAGGTCCGCGATAGCGAGCTCAAGAACCGCATCGAAGCGCTCAACCGGGGTCGAGACCTGCTTGAGGCGCTCGTCCGGTACCCTAATGATGTCGCGGATGGCCATCGCCCTAGCCGATCAGGGTCTCGACTTGGGCAATGTCCACCGCGATGCCCTGGGCACGCAGCCCGGCGACCGCCTCGCGCAACGACTCGATCGTCTGCTCGGAGCAGCCTTGGATGTTCATGATGTAGACCGGGCGCTCGGCATCCCCTGCGACGTCGGACTCCAGTTCCAGGATGTTGAACCCCGTCTGCGCCAGGGCCTTGGTGACAGCGGCAACGATCCCGGCACGGTCTGCGCCGATGACCCGGACCTGGATATTGGGCACCAAATGGTGGTGAAGGCCCCCGCTCGCGGGGTCCACGTGAACGCGTAGTCGAAGCTCCTCGGCCACCGGGCCCAGCAAGCGTTCGAGGTCAGGGCCCGAACGCTCGCAAGAGATCATGAGCATGATGGTGAAATTGCCGCCCAGACGGATCATGGATGCCTCGCCTAGGTTGCAGCCCGCCTCGGTCAACGTCGTCGCCACACGGGCCACGATCCCCGGCCTGTCCTCCCCCACCAGAGTCAACATTTGCCAATCGCTCAATGGACACCTCGTTGGGCCCGCGGCCTGTTGATTGCAGCTCATCGCACACGCCAGCAAGAATGCGACAGCAACAGGATGACCGGGATGGATACGGATGTACAGGGCGTGGCCTGGGCCTTGCGCGGCGACCCTGTGGCAATCACCCCAAGCTCCGACCGATATCCAATCGTGCCGGGGCCCCCAGGGCCCTGCAGCGCTAGCCGGCAGCGGTTCAGCCGGCAGGCGCCACCCTCGGGTCAAGCCAGATCAAGCTCGCCATTCGCCCGGTTGCACCGTCGCGCCGATAGGAAAAGAAGCTCCCAGCATCGTTAACAGTGCATCGTCCCAGGCCCCAGACTTGACCCACGCCAAGCGCGTTCAGCCGGCTGCGCGCCAGCAGATTGATATCCGCCAGCCAGCGCCCGGCCGGCGAGGGACGGAAGGCGGCAGTCGCCGCCGGATCCCCGGCGAGGAGCGCAACGCGAACCTCATCCCCAACCTCGAAGGCGTTTGGACCGATGGCCGGCCCAAGCCAAACCAGCAGGTCCGCTGGGGCCGTTTGCATGCTGGCCACGGCGGCCTCGATCACGCCCGCCGCCAAGCCCCGCCAACCGGCATGAACCGCCGCAACGCGAGACCCTGCCCGGTCACAGAGCAGTAGCGGCAGACAGTCCGCCGTGAGCACCGCGCAGACCACGCCGGGGTCTGTCGCCACCGAGGCGTCAGCCTCGCAGCCGTCCGGGTCCGCCCTACCCCTGGCCACCTCACACCCATGGACCTGGCGCAGCCAGAGCGGCTCGCTCGGCAAGCCCAGACGGGAACGCAGCAGGGCCCGGTTGCGCGCTACGCGCGCGGGATCGTCTCCGACGTGATCGGCCAGGTTCAGGCTGGCATAGGGTCCACGGCTCACACCCCCCGTCCGTGTCGTGCACCCTGACCGAACCCCCGCCGGCGCCGGCCAGTCCGGCTCAATCCAATCCATGCCCGCCCCCTGCGCCCGACTCTCGGCCCAAGAGTTCCAGCAGCCGCGCCAAGTCCGCCGCCATTGGAGTCGCCCAGGACACTGGCTCGCCGGTCTCGGGGTGATCGAACCCGAGGCGAATGGCGTGCAGAGCCTGACGCGGAAAGCCCTGCAACGCAGCCGTCAGTGCCGCCGAGGCCCCTTTGGGAAGACGGGGGCGCCCGGCGTAGAGGGGATCGCCTACCAATGGGTGACGAAGGTGGCTCATGTGCACCCGGATCTGGTGAGTGCGGCCAGTCTCCAGGCGCACCGCAAGCAGGGTGTGGGCGGGAAATCGGTCCAGGACCTGGTAATGGGTGACCGCCGGGCGTCCATCGCTGACCACGGCCATGCGCGTGCGCTGCGTCGGGTGACGCCCGACGGGGGCATCGACGGTGCCACCGGCCACCAAGGAGCCTGTGACCAGGGCACGATACTCGCGGTGGACGCGCCGGCACTGGAGCTGATCCACCAGGGACTTGTGGGCCTTCAGGGTCTTGGCCACGACCAGAAGCCCAGTGGTGTCCTTGTCCAGGCGGTGCACAATGCCGGAGCGCGGCAAGCAATCGAGCCCGGGGCAGTGGTGCAGGAGGGCATTCTGCAGAGTGCCGTCAGGATTGCCCGCGGCCGGGTGGACCACCAGGCCCGAGGGCTTATCAATAACAATGAGGTGCTCGTCCTCGTATACGATGTTCAGCGGAATATCCTGCGGGCGGCACGCTGCGAGCGGCAGCAGCACGGGATCCACCCAGACCTCCTCACCACCCCAGACCTTGTCCCGACAGCGGCAAGACCCGCCATCGAGCAACACCCTCCCTGCGTCGATCCAAGCCTGCAATCGACTTCGGGAGAAATCGGGCAAGAGCTCCGCCAGGGCCTGATCCAGGCGACGCCCGGCCTGCGCTGTCCCGATGTACAGGCGCAACACCCCCGTTTCCTCAGCTGCCGGCAATGCTGCCCCAGTGCCCATGACGCCCCGCGTCAGCCGCAGCGCTTGCGGTATACTTTCGCGGATTCAACTGGGACGGCCCAAAGCATGCTTCGTACTTCAACAAGGTTACTGGTCCTCTGTCTGGCCGTCATGGTGTCCGGGTGCGCCTGGCTCGACAAATACTCTGACCCGACCGAGGGGTGGGATGCTGCCAAGCTGTATGCGGAGGCATCCGACGAGCTCAACTCCGGCAACTATGCCACGGCCGTCAGCTATTACGAGAAGCTCGAGGCCCGCTACCCCTTCGGCCGCTACGCAATGCAGGCCCAACTGGACGTCGCCTATGCCCAGTACAAGGCTGAAGAGCCCGAATTGGCCATCGCAGCCGCAGACCGCTTCATCAAGTTATATCCCCTTAATCCCTATGTGGACTATGCCTACTACCTGAAAGGCATCGTCAATTACAACCGCAGCGTCGGCTTCCTCGACCGCTACATCCCCACCGACCCCTCACAGCGCGATCCGGGTTCGGCACTGGACGCCTTCCAGGATTTCTCGGAGCTGGTACGCCGCTTCCCGAACAGCAAGTACGCGGCGGACGCCCGCCAACGCATGTTGTTTCTGCGCAGCAATTTGGCCAAGCACGAGGTGAATGTCGCCCGCTACTACATGAAGCGAGGGGCCTACATGGCGGCGGCCAACCGCTGTACCTACGTCATCGAGCGGTTTCAGCGCACCAGCGCCGTCGAAGACGCTTTGGAGATCCTCGTCCAGGCCTATACGGCGATCGGGGAGGACAAGCTGGCGGAGGACGCCCGGCGTGTTCTGGTGCTCAATCGTGAGAAGGGCCGCTTCGTCGAGGACGTGGTGCCGGAGGAGCCCAGCCTGACCAGGACGCTCTGGGACTACGTAGGCCTCGACAAGAATTGACCGCGGAAACCGGTTTGTCCCGGTCCGTAGGACACCGAGGTCAAGTTGGGCCGGGAAAGCGTGCTTAAGGCAGCGCCATGCCAGTTGGGCCTTTGACTCAGACCGCCGCTTCGTTCTCCTCGCCGGTCCGGATACGAACGACCCGCTCTACATCGCTCACGAAGATCTTGCCGTCGCCGATCTTGCCGGTGCGTGCGGCATTGGTAATCGCCTCCATGCAGGGCGCAACCAAGTCGTCCGTCAACACCAGCTCGATCTTGACCTTCGGCAGGAAATCGACCACGTACTCGGCTCCACGATAGAGCTCGGTGTGACCCTTCTGCCGCCCGAAACCCTTGACCTCGATGGCCGTCATGCCGGTGATCCCCGCGGCGGACAGCGCCTCGCGCACGTCGTCGAGCTTGAACGGCTTGATGATGGCTTCGACCTTCTTCATGAGCGGCTCCGGGATGGGAAGGAATGTCTTCAAGGCACGGATTATAGGGCGCGGGTGCCCCGACAACTAGGGAAACGCTGATTAAAGCGTTTCCCGTGCGGGCAGCGGAGGGCCCGCCATTTCCAACGGCGCTAAGCCGTTGACAATAAAGCGCTCCACGAGTCGCGCCTCGGGGAGCGCGAGCTGATTCAAGCCAGGGATGGCTTTAATCAGCATCTCCGTAGGGCGGCGCGGATTTAGAACCCGCTGGTGATGGGGTAGCGCCTATCCCGACCGAAGGCACGGCAGCTGATGCGTACCCCTGGCGGGGCCTGGCGGCGCTTGTACTCGTTGCGGTCCACCATGCGCGCGACGCGCCGCACCTCGGCCTCGGGAAAGCCCGCTGCGATAATCTCCGCAACGCCCTCGTCCAGCTCGATGTAGCGCTTGAGTATTGCGTCGAGCAGGTCGTAAGGGGGTAGGCTGTCCTGGTCGGTCTGTTCGGGACGCAACTCCGCCGACGGCGCGCGCGTGAGGACCCGCTCTGGAATCACCGGGGAGACGCCGTTTCGGTAGCGCGCCAAGCGGTAGACCAACGTCTTGAACAGATCCTTGATGGGTGCAAAGCCACCGGCCATGTCCCCGTAGAGGGTCGCATAGCCCACCGCTACCTCGCTCTTGTTACCGGTGGTCAGCAGGATCCGGCCCTTTTTGTTGCTGATGGCCATGAGGATGACCCCACGACAGCGGGCCTGGATGTTTTCCTCCGTCACGTCCGCGGGCGCCCCCGCGAATTCTCCCTCCAGCATGCCGAGGAAGGCCCTGAAGGCCGGTTCGATCGGGATGACGCGCGTCTGTACGCCCAATGCCTGCGCCTGGGCCAATGCATCCTCGTTGCTCATATCGGCGGTGTAACGCGACGGCATGAGCACCGCCTCCACCTGTTCCGGGCCTAGGGCATCGACCGCCACTGCCAGCGTCAGCGCGGAGTCGATGCCCCCGGAGAGGCCGAGGACTGCGCCGTGGAAGCCGTTCTTGCGCACATAGTCTCGCACGCCCAGCACCAGGGCTCCGTAGACCGCCTCCTCTTCGTCAGGCACTGGTATACGCTCTGCCGGGAGCGGGCGCAGCACCGGGTCTATCGTGAAATCCACGGGCAGCATTGCCTCCGAGAAGAAGGGCGCCTGAGCCTTGATCTCCCCTGCGGCGTCCACCACGAAGGACCCGCCATCGAACACCAGTTCGTCCTGGCCGCCAACGAGGTTCGCGTACACGATGGGTAAGCCGTGCTCTTGCGCCCGCCGTGCGACCAACGCCTCCCGCTCGCCGGCCTTGCCCAGGTGGAAAGGTGAAGCGTTGATATTGATCAGCAGCGAGGCGCCCGCTTCGGCGGCCTGACGGGCAGGACCTTCCTCCCAGATGTCCTCGCATACCGTGAGGCCGATACGCAGGCCCTTGAATTCCACCACGCAGGGCGCCGCCCCGGCGTGGAAGTAGCGTTTCTCGTCGAAGACGCTGTAGTTGGGCAGGTGCTGCTTGGCGTACTCGGCGACGATGCGCCCGCCCGCAATCAGCCCCGCGGCGTTGTAGAGCCCCCCGAGATTGGCCCTGGGATAACCCAGTACCAAGGCGATGCCCTCGGCCTGGGCACAGATTTCCGCCAACGCCGCCTCGCTGCGGGAGATGAGTTCCGGGCGCAGGAGCAGATCCTCCGGCGGGTAACCGGTCAGCGTCAGCTCCGGGAACACCACCAGATCGGCGCCCTGCCCGTCCCGGGCGGCACGCGCAGCCGCGAGGACCTTATCGCGGTTGCCGGCCACGTCGCCGACCAGCAGATTGAGCTGGGCGATCAGAATGCGCACTTTCTAAACCCGCCCGCCTCGCGCCCTGACCCAGGCGACGAACTCCTCCTCCGGCAATGCAGGGGCGTAGAGAAACCCCTGCCCCAACGTCACCCCCCAGCGGATCGCCGCATCGCGCTGGGTCTCGGTCTCGATGCCCTCCGCCACCGCCTTCAAGCCGAGGTGGCGGGCGAGGCCGGCAATCATCTCTCCAATACGTCCACCATCACCAACGACATCGACGCTGCGCATGAAGATGCGGTCCACCTTGATGGCGTCGATGGGCAACCGGTCGAGGTACGACAAGGCGGAGAAGCCGGTGCCAAAATCATCAAGGGCGATGCTCACGCCCAGTCCCCTGATCCGACCGAGACATTCGATTGCAGCCTCGAAGTCGTCCATGAGCACGCTCTCCGTCACCTCGATTTCCAGCCGGTCGCCCGCCACCCCGTACTTCTCCATCGCATCTCGGACCTGTTCGGCACAGCAGCCGCTGCGAATCTGCAAGGCCGACACGTTGACGGCAACGCGCAGTTGTCCCAGTCCCTGCGTCCGCCAGCCGGAAAGGGTGCGGCAGACAGCCGCGATCACCCAGGCCCCAAGCTCGCGGATGACCCCACTGCGCTCCGCCAGTGGAATGAATACCTCGGGGGAGACCTCCCGCCCGTCCTCGCGCCGCCAGCGCAGCAGTGCCTCCGCACCGATCACCCGCCCGGTCGACAGCTCGACCTCCGGCTGGTAATAGACGCGCAACTGCTGTTGGCCCACGGCTGCGCGCAGGGCGTTGAGCAGGTCCAACCGCTCTCCAGATGCAGCCGCCATCGCCCTGCTGAATTGGACCCAGGCGCCAGGGGCAGTGGCCTTGGCGTGGGTGAGTGCCAACCCGGCATTCTGGAGCACCTCGGCGCCGGAACCTGCAGCCTCCTCGGAACACTCGCCAAGCGTCACGGAAATCGGCAGCTGGTAGTCCGCGACCGTGAAGGGCTCCCGGAACAGCTCGCGGATCGCCGCCTGTGTCACCACATCCCGGTCCCCCACCACGCAGAGGACATCGCCAGCATAGCGGCCGACCCGCGCCCTGTCAGGGAGGCTGGTCCGCAGACGGGCCGCCACGGCCCGCAGCGTCGCGTCGCCCATGGCCCCGCCCAGCACATCGTTGATGTCAGAAAATTGGTTGATATCCAGCAGGATCACGACGAAGGGCCGGCTGCCGCGCCAGAAATCGTCAATGAGGTCGGCGATCTTCAGGCGGTTCGGCAGGTCCGTCAAAGGATCGTGATAGGCCAGGTAGTTGAGGCGATGAAACAGATAGACATTGGAAAAACCGACGGAGATATGGCTCGCGAATACCTCCAGGAGTTGCCGGTCCAACAGGCTGAGACACTTGCCGCAGTTCAGGAAGATCGCCTGCTCTCGGCCGCCCGGGGAACGGACATAGAGGACCGTGTGCTCGTTGGCGTAGGCACTGCAGCGCCGTGCCATGGACTCGCGGATGGCCGTCTCGATGCGGGGCTCGCCCAGGGCATCCAGCGGGTGGTTGACCGCTGCGGCGAAATCGCCCAGGGCCCCGACCACATAGAGCCGGTCGGGATCCGATCCGTCGATCGGGAATCCCCGCTGAGCACAGACCAAGCCGTCGGGCGCCAGCCGAAGCAGCCCGGCAATCTGGGTCAATACACCTTCGGCGAGACTTTCCAGAGCGCGTTTCTCGAACAGGTCGGCGCTCGCATGCACGATCTTTTCCAGCCCCCGGCGTACATAGGCGATGGTGCGTATTTGCTCGAAGGAGCGCAGGGCCGCCGTCAGCGACGTAATGAGGCGCGTGCGCGTGAGCTCCGCCTTGGTCCAGTAGTCGTTGATGTCAAGGTTGCTGATCACCTCGATTTCCGGCGCATAGCCGGGTTGACCCGTGCGCAGGATGATCCGCAACTCGGTCAGTCCGAGGTCCTCGCGGATGGTCCGCACGAGCTTGAGCCCCGCGTCCTCCGACTCCATGACGACGTCGAGGAGCACCACCGCCACATCACCCTCGCCAAGCAGGAGCAGGCGCGCCTCTTGGGCGCTGTAGGCGTGGCTGAATTCGAGCCGACGCCCGAGGATGGACACGTCGGAAAGGGCGAACAAGGTGCTCGTATGGACGTCCTCGTCATCATCCACGAGCAGGATGCGCCACGGCTGAGTGTCGTGCAGCAATGGCCTATCGAGTTGATCCTCGTCGTCGTCGAAGACGACAAAGTCCTCATCGTCGCCCGTGTTGATCATCCGACTGGTTCCGGTTCTACGGCGAGAACGCCGCCTGGATTTGCTGCCTCACTCTTGGGGGCGACGCGGGGAAGGTCCAGCGTAAAGGCAGCACCTTCACCCGGTCGACTGGTGACAGCGACTTGCCCGCCCAAGACCCTGGTCACAATGTTGAAGACGATGTGGAGCCCGAGACCGCTGCCGCCCTGCCCCAGGCGGGTGGTGAAAAAGGGGTCGAAGATCCGTGAATGATGCTCTTCGGGGATACCGCGGCCGTTGTCCTTGACCGTCACCCGCACCCGATCGGGCACCTCGGCCGCCGCCTCGATGCGCACGACCCCCGCAGCGACGTCCTCGAAGCCGTGGACCAGCGCATTGTTCACGAGATTGATGATCACCTGACCGAGGGGCCCGGGATAGCCGACCATCTCGATGCCTGCCGGCACTGCGACCTCGATGCGGTGGGGCGTTTTCTTGATCTGGGGACGCAGCGTCGTGACCACTTCTTCGAGGGTCTGAGCCAGATCGAAGCGTCGCCGTTGGGCGCTGGTCTGGTCGACAGCGACCCGCTTGAAACGGCCGATCAGCTCGCTGGCGCTGATCAGGCCGCGCACCAGGAGATCGGATGCCTGCCGCACCTGGGCCACGAACTCGGTCAGGCTGGAGCGCCGCAGCCGGCAGCCGGCCGCCTCGTCACAAAACGCCCGGGTGCGATCCGCAAGCGTCGTGGCGACGGTGAGGCTGTTGCCCACGGGCGTGCTCAGCTCATGGGCGATGCCAGCCACCAGGGAGCCGAGCGACGCCAGCCTTTCGGTGCGGACCAACTCCTGCTGTGCGCGCCTCAAGGTATCGAGGGTCTCCTCGAGCCTGGCGTTGGCCGCGGCCAACTCCTGGGTGCGGTGCCGAACGCGACTCTCGAGTTCGAGGTTGAGACGGTGCAGGGCCTCGTCGGCGCGCTTGCGCTCGCCGATGGCCGCAATCAGATCCATGACCGCGCGAACGCTACGCCCGCGCGTTGCCGACACCAGTTCCGCAATCTCGCCGGTCCCCACGGCCATCGCCGTGAGGGCCAAGATCACAACGGCCGTCTGGGCACCCTCGCCTCCGGGGACAGGCGCGAGCCAGGGGAGGCTCAGGGCGCATCCAGCCGCCAGCAGTCCGGTGATGCGGCTCAGACCGCGATCGAACCAGACCGTCGAGTAAAGGATCAAGAGAAAAAAACAGTAGACGAAGTAGCTCGCCACCCCACCGCTCATCGCGGCCAGGGCCGTGAATGACGCGGCGTCCACGGAGACCAGCCAGATGGGGCGGAAGGACGGGCACATGCCCCCGTAGCTGACCACGACACACAGCAGGTTGATAACGAAATGGACCAGCAACACCACATAGAAGACGCTGGGCAGCACCGCCCCGCGAGAGGCCAGCCAGGCAAACGCGGGGAGCAGGATCAACAAGAGTCCGCGATAGAACACGACCCCTTTGAGCTGCGCCGCCGTGCGAAACAGCAGTTCCTCCTGATCCCGGTAGGTCGCGTCGCTGACGGCGAGTTCCGGTGTCGCTGGCACGCTCATGCGTTTGCGGCCTCTGCAGAAGGTTCCTCCTCCCGCGGGATGCCACTACCGACGGATCGCGGCTTGCAAGCGGTGAAGATCCCGTAACCGAAGTACTCCGGGCAGCGGCTGAAGAGATTGCTCATTGCGGCGAGACGCATGTTGAGCTCGGCGTCGCGCAAGACCCGCCACATGATGCCCGCGGTACGCACCAGCCCCTCTTGTTTCAGAAGCTCGATAGGGCGTGGAGGCGGTGAAGGCATGCAGCTCATGGGTCGCGTCATCGAGCCCCGCCGCGTGCATCTTTTCGACCCATCCCTTGGCGAGACGGGCGCCGTGAAAGGTCTCGCAGATGGTTGCGCACATGACCTTTTCGATTTCTGGGGACGGTGGCTTTCGCCAGGTCACCTCGTTCATGCCGACCATGCCGCCGGGTTTGAGGACGCGCGCGATCTCGCCAAAGAGGGCATCGTTGTCGTTGAAGCAGGCCACCGACTGGACAATGACCCGGTCGAAGCTCTCAGCGGCAAAGCCAATGCGGGTGGCATCACCTTGAATGTAGTGCACGTCAGCAAAGGCCCGGGGCGGCATGGTCAGACGGGCACGGCGCAGCATCTCCGGGTCATTGTCCACGCCGATCAGGCGGCATCGCACCCGCTTCGCGACATAGCGCATGGCCGAGCCCACCCCACAACCCAGGTCGAGAACCGTCATACCGCGACGGATATCGAGCCGCTCGAGCAACCGTCGGGTACCGGCGATGCCGCCCGCATGCAGCCAGGTCGTACCGAGATCATCGCGGAGAAATCGGGCCAGGTTGAAGTCCTCGCTGGGCAGGACGTAGGCGCCGATCCTGACGACCTGCCGGTCGCCCACGTCGACCAGAAACTGTGCGGGGTTCACGCTGTTCTCCTTGGTGGTGGAGCATCCGAACCTGGTTCGGCGGGCAGTGTTGTTGTTCTGCGCTGCACCCATGCCCGGCCCAATGGGTACGGGAAACTTAAGTCTATTCCAAGGTGACGAGCGAGCAAACTAACCACCAATAGCGGTGTCAGGACGCGGACTACGCCGCTAGCAACTCCGCCATGCGCGCCCCCATCTGCGCCGGGGAGCGCACGATGGCCACCCCAGCCTGCTCCAGGGCGGCAAACTTCCCCGTCGCGGTGCCCTTGCCTCCCGTAATGATGGCGCCGGCGTGACCCATGCGCTTGCCGGCCGGTGCCGTGACCCCGGCGATGTAGGCCACCACCGGCTTGGTCATGTGGGCCTGGATATAGCCGGCGGCATCCTCCTCCGCGCTGCCGCCGATCTCCCCGACCATGATGACGCCGTGGGTCGCCGGGTCCTGCTCGAACAGTGCCAGGCAGGCACGGAAATCCAGGCCCTGGATGGGGTCGCCCCCGATACCGATGCAGGTGCTCTGCCCCAGCCCGGCTTGGGTGGTCTGGAAGACTGCCTCGTAGGTCAGGGTCCCGGAGCGCGAGACGATGCCCACGGCCCCGGGGCTGTGGATGCTGCCCGGCATGATGCCGATCTTGCACTCACCCGGGGTGATGACGCCGGGGCAATTCGGCCCGATCAGGACCGACCCTGAGCCTGCCAATGCCGCCTTCACGCGGAGCATGTCCAGCACGGGAATGCCCTCGGTGATGCAGACGATGACGCGGATCCCCGCATCCGCGGCCTCCAGGATGGCATCGGCCGCGAAGGGGGCCGGCACGTAGATCATGGTGGCATCTGCCCCCGTGCCGGCCACCGCATCGTGCACGGTGTCGAAGACCGGACGGTCCAGATGCATCTGGCCGCCCTTGCCAGGCGTCACTCCGCCGACCAGGTTTGTGCCGTAGGCGAGGGCCTGCTCGCTGTGGAAGGTGCCCTGCTTACCGGTGAAGCCTTGACAGATGACGCGGGTGTTCTTGTCGACCAATACGCTCACGCGATGCGCTCCCCTTCGATATTCGGTTCAGGCCGGCGTTGCGGCGGCCGCCGCGACCACCTTGTCCGCCGCCTCACCAAGGCTGGCGGCAGTGGCCACCGCCAGCCCGCTGGCCGCCAGCATGGCCAGACCCTGGGCGGCATTGGTCCCTTCCAGACGGACCACCACCGGGACCGCCACATGGACCTCGCGCACCGCCTGGATGATGCCCTCCGCAATGAGATCGCAGCGCACGATCCCACCGAAGATGTTGACCAGCACAGCCGCCACCTTGGGGTCGGAGAGGATCAGCTTGAAGGCCTCGGCCACCCGATCGGCGGTGGCCCCGCCCCCCACGTCGAGGAAGTTGGCCGGAGACCCGCCATGGAGCTGGACCAGGTCCATGGTCGCCATGGCCAGCCCGGCCCCATTGACCATGCAGCCAATATTGCCGTCCAGGCTGATGTAGTTCAGCTCCCAGGCCCGTGCCTCTGCCTCCCGCGGGTCCTCCTGAGAGGCATCGCGCAGGGCGGTCAGCTCCGGGTGGCGGAACAGGGCGTTGTCGTCCAGGTTGATCTTGGCATCCAGGGCAACCAGCTCGCCCGCCTGGGTCACCACCAGGGGATTGATCTCCACCAGGCTGGCGTCGCAGTCGAGGAACAGGCGGTAGAGCCCCTCCATCAAGCCCTGCAGCGCCTTGACCTGCTTGGGATCCAGACCGAGGCCGAAGCCGATGCGTCGGCACTGGAAGGGCTGGAGTCCGACCGCCGGGTGCACCCGGGTGACGAGGATCCGCTCCGGGGTGGCCGCGGCCACCTCCTCGATGTCCATGCCGCCGGCGGCGGAGGCCATGAACACCACCTGGCGCGCCTCGCGGTCCACCAGGGCCCCCAGATAGAGCTCGCGGGCGATGGGGGTGGGCTCCTCGATCAGCAGCGTCTCCACCGGCAGCCCGTCGGGCGCCGCTCTGACGCGTGTAGAGCCGGCTCCCGAGTAGCCGCGCGGCCTCTGCGGCTACCCGCTCTGGGCTGTCCACGAGGACCACGCCGCCCGCCTTTCCCCTCCCCCCGGCGTGGACCTGTGCCTTGACGACCCAGCGCCCGCCGCCCAGTTCGAAGGCGGCCTGCGCTGCCTGCTCCGGCGCTTCCGCGACCCGGCCCCTGGGTACTGGGATCGCGTAGCGCTCGAACAGACCTTTGGACTGGTATTCGTGGAGGTTCATCTCTGCTCGCCTGCGTGGTGGCAATTGGCGTGACCCGCACCCGGCACGGCGAATCCGATCCGGTGGCTCATGAAACCGCCGGCACGGGTCCGGACCAAACGGGACGACTCTTTGGACGCGTCCATCTCCCGCGCGCCCGCAGACTCAGGCTGGACTCGGGTCGGGCAAGGCCAGCGGCCGCGTTGTATTCTGGTCCAACTTGTTGCACATTGCCAAAGCAGGAATGCGAGGACGACAACAACCTACTGCACAGACAGTCAGCGTGACGACATCAAATCTCAGCCAATTCCGTCCGGCCTGGCAACTACAGCGGCTTGACCCCTGAGCGAACCAGCGGTCATGAGCAAACCCCGGGCCCTGATCGTCGATGACGAGGCCGACATCCGGGATCTCGTCAGCATCACCCTTGCTCGCATGGACATCGATGCGCTCGCCGCTGCGACCATCGGCGAGGCAATCCGGCTGCTCGGCAGCAATGCCTTCGACCTTTGCCTCACCGACATGAAGCTGCCCGACGGCAGCGGCATCGACCTCATCCGCCACATCGCCGAAGGCTATCCGCACCTCCCCGTTGCGATGATCACCGCCCACGGCAGCATGGACTCAGCGGTCGCCGCGATGAAGGCGGGTGCCTTCGACTTCGTCTCCAAGCCGGTGGACATCCACCTCCTGCGCCGACTGGCGAAGTCTGCCCTCAAGCTGCGTGCACCGGCCGCAGCAGCACTCGGCCGCCGTTCCCCATCCACCGTCGAGTTACTCGGCGACTCGCCCCAGATGGCCGAGATCCGCCGTCTGATCGGCAAGCTGGCGCGCAACCAGGCCCCGGTCTTCATCAGCGGCGAGAGCGGCACCGGTAAGGAGCTGGCCGCTCGCCTGATCCACGCCCAGGGGCCGAGGGCCGAGGGCCCTTTCGTCCCGGTCAATTGCGGGGCTATCGCCCAGGATTTGGTAGAAAGCGAGCTGTTCGGGCACACGAAGGGGAGCTTCACCGGCGCGGTTTCCGACAAGTTAGGCCTGTTCCAGGCGGCCGACGGTGGCACCCTCTTCCTTGACGAGGTCGCCGACCTGCCGCCGGCCATGCAGGTCAAGCTCCTGCGTGCAATCCAGGAGAAAGGGGTCCGCCCGGTGGGTGCCCACCACGAGGTCCCCGTGGACGCGCGCATCATCAGCGCCAGTCACAAAGACCTCAGCATCGAGGTAGCCCACAATAGGTTCCGCGAGGACCTGTATTACCGCATCAACGTGATCGAGTTGCAGCTTCCGCCGCTCCGCGACCGCCCAGAAGACGTTCTCCCGCTGGCGAACCATATCCTCGCCCGCGTCGCGGCCCAAACCAGCCGATCCCAGCCCGTGCTCACCGACGCCGCGCTATGCGCCCTTCAGGGGTACCCTTTTCCGGGCAATGTGCGGGAGCTGGAGAACATCTTGGAGCGCGCCATGACCCTGAGCGACGCGCCTACCCTGGACCTGGAGGACATCGTTCTGCCCAGGACAGGTGTTCACCAGCAGACCGTCGAGAACGGCAACGGCAGGTTTAATGAGGTCGCGCCCCCGCCGTCCCAGTCGCCCAGTCGACCCAGTCGCCCCAGTCGCCCCAGTCGCCGACGCGTCCGACGCTGCAAGCCCCCGGCGAGGTCCCACTGGAGCACTATCTGGACGACGTAGAGCGTCAAGCCATCCTCAAGGCCCTGGACGAGACGCGCTGGAACCGCACGGCTGCAGCCCGCAAGCTGGGCATGACGCTGCGCTCGCTGCGCTACCGCCTGGCCAAGCTGGGACTGGATTGATCGCACACATCTCCGCACCCAGTCGAGCCGCACATGGCCGAGTCCATCCCCACAGCCCAGCCGCAATCGGCGTCTGACCCCTTCGTCGCCTGGTTTCGCCAAGCAACTCCCTACATCCACGCCCATCGGGGACGGACCTTCGTCGTCGCCTTCGGCGGCGAGGCCGTCGCGGCGGGCGGTCTGGCCGGGCTGGTGCACGACATCGCCCTCCTCCACGGCCTAGGCATCCGCCTGGTGCTGGTCCACGGGGCCCGACCGCAGATCGAGGAACGCCTTGCCAAGCGCGGCGCAAAGATCCGCTATGTCAAGGACCTGCGCATCACCGACGACGCGGCCCTGGCCTGCGTCAAGGAGGCCGCCGGTGTCGTGCGGGTCGAGTTGGAAGCCCTGCTGTCCCTTGGGCTCGCCAACTCGCCGATGGCGGGCGTACGCATTCCGGTCGCCTCCGGAAACTTTGTCACCGCCCGGCCGCTGGGGGTCATCGACGGGATCGACTACCGCCACACCGGGGCGGTCCGCCGCGTCGATCGTCGTGCCCTCCAGCAGCGCCTCGCAGATGGAGCGGTGGCCCTCATGCCCCCGATCGGCTACTCCCCCACCGGCGAAGTCTTCAACCTCAGCGCCGCGGACGTGGCGGGCTCGGCAGCCGCCGCCTTGGGGGCAGACAAGCTGATCTTCCTGACCGAGGAGGGGGCCCTTGCAGACCCGCAGGGGCAACCCGTATCGAGCGTGCTGGCGCGAGACGTCGAGGGGCTGCTGACGGACGCTGAGGGTCCCCCGCGGGAGATCGCCGCCTGCCTGCGTGCAGCCGCCCTAGCCTGCCGCAGCGGGGTCAAGCGGGTTCATCTTGTCCCGCGACAGGTAGACGGGGCCCTGCTGCGCGAGCTCTTCACCCGCGACGGCATCGGCACCCTGATCTCCGGAGAACCCTTCGAGGATTTGCGCGCCGCCCGCGTCGAAGACGTGACCGGGATACTGGACCTTCTGCGACCGTTAGAGGAGGCCGGCGTTCTGGTGCGCCGATCCCGGGAGCGTCTGGAGACCGAGATCGAGCACTTCTTCGTCATTGAGCGGGACGGCATGGCCATCGCCTGCGCCGCGCTCTACCTCTACGCAGCGGACGCCATGGGCGAACTCGCCTGCGTCGCCGTGGATCCCGCCTACCGCAGGCAGCAGCGGGGCGACAAACTCCTGCAGCACGTCGAGGCCTTCGCCCGCGCCGGGGGCATCGACCGCCTGTTCGTACTCACCACCCAGACAGCGCACTGGTTCCGCGAGCGCGGTTTCGCGCCCGCCAGCCTGACGGACCTGCCCATGGAGAAACAGGCCCTCTACAATTACCGTCGCAACTCGCAGGTCTACATCAAACCCCTGTAGCGCCAGAGCCCGGTGGTAGCAAAAGGACCGATCCAGAGCCTGAGACCCCGCCGCCGCGGTGAATGCAAGAGCTGCACAACTCGTGGTTACCCCGACCGGCCGCGTGCGACCCCGAGCTTTCTATCGCCGTCGGTCTCGGGCCGGCCGGCGACTTGCCGAGCACCGCAACCCCGCCCGGCACTGCACCCTGGTGATGCGCGAAACCTTTCCGGCAGACGAACTTGCGGAGCGCGTCGGGGGCAAGCACACCCTGACCTTCGTCTCCCCGGCGAGAACCAGACGGATGTCACGGCACTGGCGAGGCGCTTCATTGCCCCGGGGACGACCATCTCGGCCGACGAGTGCGATGCCTACGACCTGTTGCACGGGCACTATCCGATGCGCCGGGTCGATCATCATCTGGACGCTCCTGCAAGCCCTTGCGAGCCGCCACCGCTGTCGTTACGAGGGAGTCCGACAATGGCCCAGCGGCGTCGCGTAGGACATCGAGTACCAGACGCTGGCATTCCCCCGGCCCAAACCACTGGTGGCGATGGCTCCGCTTCCTCGCCCGTATGCCGCCAAGGTTGTAGTCCGGGGCGAACAAACGGGTCGCCGCATCCAGATGCCGTACTTCCTCCGCCAGCCGAGGCAGCGCCAGGTGCTGGTGCCCCGTCTCCAAAGCCCGCTCGTTGCGCTTCGCAGCCAGCACGCTCACTACAGGACACGCTGCCTTGCTCTGGCCCTTTCCAGTATTGACAGGACCAGATTGTCCCGGCTCCGCCGACCAGAATCAGTGTGCGGCTGCTACATAACGCCGGTGACTTGCCGGTGACCCAGTACCTGTTAGACCCATCCCGCCGGACGATGGCGACCGACAGCCCGGACTACTCCTCAAACCGCACGCCGGCGATGGGCGGCAGGTGGTTGCTGACGGTCTGCCAGGTGTCCCCCTGGTCTTCACTCACCCAAAGGGACCCTGTGGTACTGCCGAACGCGAGGCGCTCGCCGTCGCCGGCGACGTCCAGGGCGTGGCGATAGACCAAGTCATAGGCGGGGCCCTCCGGCAGCCCGCGGCTTAGGACCTCGAAGCTCCGGCCGCCGTCGCGGGTACGGGTCACCACCAGGCGGGCATCCACGGGGAAGCGCTGCTCATCCTTAGTGGCCGGGACGAACCAGGCGGTGTTGGGATCCCTTGGGTGGACGGCGACGGCGAACCCGAAGCTCGACGGCGGGACCTCGGTCAGCTCCCGCCAATGCTCCCCGCCGTCGTCGCTGCGGAAGATCCCGTTGTGGTGCTGCATCCAGAGGCAGTCCGGGTCCGCCGGGCAGTGGACGATGCGATGGGGGTCCTGCGACAGGGGATCCCCCTCCAGCCCGGGCGGCATGTAGGCATTGCGCAACCCGGCGCCAATGAGGTTCCAGGTCGCCCCCGCATCCCAAGTCGTCCAGACCCCACCGACCGAGACGCCGACAGTCAGGTGCCGCGGGTCCCGCGGATCCACCAGGATCGAGTGGATCCCGGCGAAATCGTAGCCGCCCCCCATCCACTTCTGGCGGCGGGGGTCATCCCATAGGGGGCCGTTCAGATCCCAGGTCTCGCCCCCGTCCATGGAGTGAAAGAGCCCCCCTGGAATGACGCCACACCACAGCTCGCCCGGACCGCCAACCTCCAACGCCCAGATCAACCGGGTAGCCCAGGGGAGATCAATACCGCGCATGGGGTCCTTGTCATCGATCCCCTCAGGCTTCGGTGGAAAGGCCGGCACCGCCGCCTCGGACCAGGTCTCGCCCCCGTCCTCCGAGCGGCGCAGCTTGACCCCGAAGTGACCCAGGTCCAAGGCGGCATGGATTCGCCGCCCGCCCGGTTCGGGGAGGACCAGGGAAACCGGGTCCCCGAGAAACCAGGACCGGGCGATGCGCCACTGCCCGCTCCCATCCCGTTCGATGCGAAACAGCCCCTTGCGGGTGCCCACCAATAGACGCTCGGCCATGTCAGCCTCCGGAAAGGGCTTGGACCACGAAGATCTCGTCGCCGTCCGCGACCGGATCGGACAGCCCGACCCGATCCCGGATTGGCTCGCGGTTGACGAATACAGCGACGTGCCAGCGCAGCGCGCCCTGGTCGTCCAGGACATAGCCGCGGACGGTTGGGTTGGCCTCGCAATAGCGCTCCAGGACCTGCCGCACTGTCGCCCCGCCGATCAAGGCATCGGGGGTCTCCACATGGCGGCGCAAATTTGGAGTGAAGCTCAGAGTGGCCATGGTTGGCCTCCGAAATGCCGTCCCGTACTCGCTGCCACAACTCTGGGCCAGGGCAGAGGGGTCTTCAACCCACAGTCGGTGGTTGATTGCCGAAAAACACCTACAACACTCCAGGACTCTCGATCGACATTTCCGGACAAAGGGGCCGATATAGTCTGCTGGGCCGCACTGCAGCCCGAGCCAAAGGAGAACAGGTCGGAGGCAACGCGACTTGGCCCGTGCGAAACCATCCAACGAAAAAGGCCCCGCCGAGGCGGGGCCTTGATCTGGGCCTGGGTGACCAGGCCCTGGGGTGCGGGTGGTCGGAATTACATCATCCCACCCATGCCACCCATACCGCCCATGCCACCCATACCGCCCATGCCACCCATATCGGGAGCGGACTCCTTCTTGGGCTCCTCGGCCACCATGCACTCGGTGGTGATCATGAGGCCCGCGACGGAGGAGGCATTCTGCAAGGCAAAACGGGTGACCTTGGTCGGGTCCAGGATACCCATAGCGACCATATCACCGTACTCGCCTGTGGCGGCGTTGTAGCCGTAGTTGCCCTCGCCCTCGACCACGTTGCGCAGAATCACCGAGGGCTCGTCTCCAGCGTTGGCAACGATCTGGCGCAGCGGCTCTTCCATGGCACGGCGGGCGATGCCGATGCCGACATCCTGGTCGTGGTTGGAACCGGTCAGCCCCTTGATCTTGGTCAGGGCGCGCACCAGCGCGACGCCGCCGCCGGGGACGATGCCCTCCTCGACCGCCGCACGGGTGGCGTGCAGGGCATCCTCGACACGGGCCTTCTTCTCCTTCATCTCGATCTCGGTGCTGGCACCGACCTTGATGACGGCCACACCGCCGGCCAGCTTGGCCAGACGCTCCTGGAGCTTCTCGCGGTCGTAGTCGGAGGTGGTGTCCTCGACCTGCGCGCGGATCTGCTCGACACGGGCCTTGATGTCGGTCTCGGAACCGGCGCCGTCGATCAGGGTGGTCTCGTCCTTGGTGATCTGGACCTTCTTGGCGTTGCCCAGCTCGGTCAGGGTGGCCTTCTCCAGAGACAGACCGACCTCTTCGGAGATGACGGTGGCGCCCGTCAGGATGGCGATGTCCTGCAGCATGGCCTTGCGGCGGTCGCCGAAGCCCGGGGCCTTGACGGCGCAGACCTTGATGATGCCGCGGATGGTGTTGACCACCAGAGTCGCCAGGGCCTCGCCCTCCACGTCCTCGGCGACGATCAGCAGCGGCCGACCAGACTTCGCAACGGCCTCCAGCACCGGGAGCAGATCGCGGATATTGGAGATCTTCTTGTCGTGGATCAGGATGAAGGGGTCTTCCAACTCGACGTTCTGACCCTGCTGGTTGTTGATGAAGTAGGGAGACAGGTAGCCGCGGTCAAACTGCATGCCCTCAACGACATCCAGCTCGTTTTGCAGGGCGGAGCCCTCCTCCACCGTGATGACCCCCTCCTTGCCGACCTTGCCCATGGCCTCGGCGATGATCTCGCCGATGGACTCGTCGGAGTTCGCGGAGATGGTGCCGACCTGGGCGATCTCCTTGTTGTCGGAGCAGGGCCTGGACATGGCCTTGAGCTCATCGGTAACCGCAATCACGGCCTTGTCGATGCCGCGCTTGAGGTCCATGGGGTTCATGCCGGCAGCAACGGCCTTGAGGCCTTCGCGGACCATGGCCTGGGCCAGCACGGTAGCGGTGGTGGTGCCGTCACCGGCGACGTCGCTGGTGTGGGAGGCAACCTCTTTCACCATCTGGGCGCCCATGTTCTCGAACTTGTCCTTGAGCTCGATCTCCTTGGCGACGGAAACACCGTCCTTGGTCACGGTGGGAGCCCCAAAGGACTTCTCCAGAACCACGTTGCGGCCCTTGGGGCCGAGGGTCACCTTAACGGCATTGGCCAGGACGTTGATGCCATTCATCATGCGGATGCGAGCATCGTCGCCGAATCGTACGTCTTTCGCGGTCATAGAATTTTCCAGAAAATCGGTGAGTGAGGGCGGTCGGTGGTGAAGGTCCAGCGGCGGCGGCATTGGGTGACAGGGTCCCGGCCGCTGCGCCTTGCCCTCCTACAAGTCGAGGGGCTCAGTGCCGGGCCCTTCAGGCATCGATGACACCCATGATGTCTTCCTCGCGCATCACGAGGTACTGCTCGCCGGCAATCTTGACCTCGGTGCCCGAGTATTTTCCGAACAGGACCCGGTCCCCGACCTTTACGTCCAAGACGCGGCGGTCGCCGTTCTCCAGGATCTTGCCGTTGCCGACGGCCAGCACCTCGCCCTCAACGGGCTTCTCAGCGGCTGAATCCGGGATCACGATCCCACCGGGAGAGGTGCGTACCTCCTCGATCCGGCGAACGACGACGCGGTCGTGCAGGGGACGGATATTCATACAGTGGCTCCTTTAATCAATGAGATAGCGTTCCGGGGACCGGGCCGACGCGGCCAAGACCCCCGAAGAGAGGGATATTGTTAGCACTCAGCATGAGGGAGTGCCAATGATAGGGGCAAAGACCTGGGTGTCAACCTGCTTGGCTGTCACAGCCGCGTCCGCACGACGAGGCTACTGGTCCCGCTCCCGCCGGAACTCCCCCTCAATCACCCGAGGACCAGGCTCGGCCCGGGGTTGGGGGTGCGCCGGAATCACCCGGACGAAGCGCAGGATCAGCAACCGCCGGAACGGCGGAATAAGGAGCAGGAAGCCCAGGGCGTCGGTGAGAAACCCGGGCAGCAGGAGCATGACCCCCGCGATCAGCAGCAGGGCCCCGTCCAGGACCTCCAGCGCCGGTACCTCGCCGCGGTCGAGCATTTCGCGCACCCGCAGCAGGACCGAGAACCCCTGCACCCGCACCAGGAAGGTGCCGATGACGGCGGTCAGGATGGACAGACCGATGGTGGGCAAGGCGCCGATCTCGGAGCCGACCTGGATCAACAGGTAGAGCTCCAGCAGCGGGACGCCGACAAAGAGCAGAAAGAATAGGGGCACGCGAGGGGTCTCCTCTGTAGACGCGGAACCCCGGCGCCGGGCCTTAGGTCCCAAGGTTGACACCGAAAGCCTGACCGATGTCGTACCGGCATCGGCGCTATTGCCTCACGGAGTTCGAGGTTTGACGGGGCTTTTTCAATCCCCGCCCGCATCAAGTACCCTATGCGCCCGGCCGACCCAGCGGTTGTGATCTTCCGACATGAGCGCACAAGTCCTGATCGCCCTCTGCACCTGCCCGGATGCTGCCGTTGGCGAACGTATCGCCGAGGCGCTGGTGGGTGAAGGGCTGGCGGCCTGCGTCAATACGGTGCCAGGGATCACGTCGGTCTACCAGTGGAAGGGTGAGATCCAACGGGACGCCGAGGTCCTGTTGCTGATCAAGACCACCCAAGTCCGGCTCATCGAGTTGACGGACCGCGTACGCCAGCTTCACCCTTACGAACTGCCGGAGGTTATCACCCTACCGGTCAGCGGCGGCCTACCAGACTACCTTCAATGGGTCATCACATGTACCTCACCAGACACCTGATCCCCCTGTTCGCCGCCCTCCTCGTTTGGGCACTGAGTCCCGCCGCCGGGGCGGAAGAGGAGTTCCTCCAGCCGGATCAGGCCTATCGCATCTCCGGAACGACAACCGGCCCCGAGGCCATCACGGTGTCCTGGGACATCGCCGACGGCTACTACATGTACGCGCCGAAGATCCGCCTGCGCAGCCTGACGGAAGGGATCGAGATCGGCGCCCTGGACCTGCCTGAGGCCAAGGTCAAGCAGGACGAGTTCTTCGGCGAGGTCAAGATCTACCGCGGACGGGTCAGCGTCCCCGCCACGATCAAGCGCGCCCCCGGGAGCGACGCCATCCTGACGCTGGAGGCGACCTCCCAGGGGTGTGCCGATGCGGGGCTCTGTTACCCCCCGCACCGGCAAAAGCTGCTGCTGGAACTGCCGCCCGCTCTGCCGGCGCCGGCGGTCGCAGCGTCAGCCCCGGCCTCGGCCTTAGCCCAGGCGCCGATAGAGTCCGCCTCCAGTGGCCCGACGCCTGCCCAAGCGCCGGCGATAGCCGCTGCGGCACCCCTCGCCAGCCGGGCCGACCTCAATCAAGCCTTAGGGCTAGGCGTAGAGGACGACATCCTGGAGCCGGAGGACGCCTTCCGCTTCGACGCCGACGTGATCGCCCCGGACGGCCTCCAACTCCTCTGGGGCATTGCCGACGGCACCTACCTTTACCAGGACAAGCTCCAAATCTCGCTGGAGGGGGCCAAGGACGTGGCCTTGGGCGACTACCGCTGGCCTGAGCCCGAGATCAAGAAGGACTCCATCCTCCCTGACGGCAGCACCGGAGACGTCCCGGTCTATCACCACGCCATTGATGTCCGGGTCCCGCTCCTGCGCGCCTCGGCAGAGCCCACCCAGGTCACCCTGGTGGCCAAGTACCAGGGGTGCGCTGATCGCGGCATCTGCTACCCCCCGATTACAAAGAGGGTGACCCTGAACCTGCCGGCTGCTTCCCAGGTCGCGGCCTTGCCGGCCGCCCCGCTCGCCGCAGCCCAATCTGCAGGGAGCGGAACAGCCGTACCGACAGGGGCAAAGGCGGGCGCCGCGGCGCCGGCAGCGGACACGACCGTCTCGGAGCAAGACCAGATCGCCGCCGTGCTCGCCGGCGACAGCCTTTGGGCAGTGATCGCGGTGTTCTTCGGCTTCGGCCTCCTGCTCGCCTTCACCCCCTGCGTCTTCCCCATGATCCCGATCCTCTCCGGGATCATTGCCGGTCAGGGCGCGGGCATCACCACGCGCAAGGCGTTCACGCTGTCGCTGGTCTATGTGCTCGCCATGGCCCTCACCTACACCGTCGCCGGGGTCCTGGCCGGGCTGTTCGGGGCCAATCTCCAGGCGGCCTTCCAGAACGCTTGGATCCTGTCGGCGTTCGCCCTCGTCTTCGTGGCCTTGGCCATGTCGATGTTCGGTTTCTACGAGCTGCAGCTGCCCTCCAGCTTCCAGTCGAAAATCGCCGAGATCAGCAACAAGCAGGAAGGCGGCACCCTCATCGGGGTAGCGATCATGGGCTTTCTGTCCGCCCTCATCGTCGGTCCCTGCGTAGCTCCGCCGCTGTTCGGGGCCCTCATCTATATCAGCGACACGGGCGATGCGGTGCTCGGCGGGGTTGCCCTGTTCGCGCTCAGCCTCGGGATGGGGGCGCCGCTCTTGGCCATCGGCACCTCCGCCGGCAAGCTCCTGCCGCGGGCCGGGGCCTGGATGGATGCGGTCAAGGCCGTCTTCGGGGTCCTGCTCCTCGGGGTGGCCATCCTGCTGCTGGAGCGCATCATCCCCGCCGCCGTCGCCCTGTTGCTGTGGGGGCTTCTGCTGGTCTGCTCCGCGGTCTACATGGGTGCCACGGAGTCACTGCCTGCTCAGGCCAGTGGCTGGAGGCGGCTCTGGAAGGGGCTCGGTCTGGGCCTCCTGGTCTACGGCGTCCTGATGCTCGTCGGCGTCGCGGCCGGGGGCAAGGACACCATCCAGCCCCTGCGGGGCTTGGCCCCCATGGGTGGCACAGGCCAGGCGGCGCATGCGACTTTCAAGCGCATCAAGACCGTCGCCGATCTGGACCGCGAGCTCGCCGCCGCACGGGCCGCCGGCAAGCCGGCCCTGCTCGACTTCTACGCCGACTGGTGCGTGTCTTGTAAGGAGATGGAGCGCTACACCTTCTCCGATCCAGCGGTCATGACGGAGATGGGGCGCTTCGTCCTGCTCCAGGCCGACGTGACCGCCAACGACGCCGATGACCAGGCCCTGATGCAGCAGCGCTTCGGCCTCCCGGGGCCCCCAGCCATCTTTATCTTCGACCCCGCGGGCACCGAGCTACGGGGCTACCGCGTCGTCGGGTTCAAGCCCGCCGAGACCTTCGCCGCTCACCTGCGCAAGGCCGTTCCGTGAGCGCAGTCAAAGTCATTCTGGTCACCGTCCTGGCCGGCGGCATCAGCATTGGTGCGGCGATCTTCGGCCAGCACTGGCTCCAAGACAGCAAGATTCACCCGCTGACCGCGGCGCGCGGCGGCCGCACGGACAGCCTGCCGGACTTCAGTCTTCCTGACCTCAACGGGAGGGAGATCGCCAGCGCGAGTTGGGCCGGAAAGGTCTTGGTGATCAATTACTGGGCGTCCTGGTGCCCGCCCTGCGTACGCGAGATGCCAACCCTGATCCGCGCCCAGCAGGCCTATGACCCCAGCCAACTCCAGGTGGTAGGGATCGCTATCGACACCCAGGACGCCGTGGAGCAGTTTCTCATCGACCACCCCGTGAATTACCCCATCCTGATCGGCGACGTCAGCTCCATCGAAATGTCGCGCAGCCTGGGAAACCGCATGCACGGGCTCCCCTTCACGGTGATCTTCGACCGCCGCGGCCGGCGGACTTTCAGCCAGGTCGGCGAGGTCAGCGCCACAACCCTCGAGGCCGAGCTCGCCCCCTTGCTCCCCGCCCCCGCCCCGCCCGAAACGGCAGCCAACGGCGGTTAACGGGCGGTAAAGAGACCCCTTCCGGCAACTGGACAGCCCCGGCCGAAAACCGGACAATCGCGACACGTTTTCCGGCCCCGGCCCGAGGCCGCGCAGGCCGGGTTCTCCCCGTTCGGGGCCTTCATACGCGAGTTGCGAGCGATGTCGGCAATCCTGGTCGTCAACGGGCCCAACCTGAACCTGCTCGGCACCCGAGAGCCTGGGCACTATGGTCGAGACACCCTGGCGGACGTCCAGGCCCGCTTGGCAATGCAGACCGCGGCCGCGGGCCATGCCCTGCGCTTTGTCCAAAGCAACGCCGAGCACGAGCTGATCGACGCCATCCACGGCGCCGGTCGCGACGGCGTCGCCTTCATCATCATCAACCCTGCGGCCTTTACCCATACCAGTATTGCCCTGCGCGATGCCCTGCTGGGGGTGGCCATCCCCTTCATCGAGGTCCACCTGTCCAACGTCTACGCCCGCGAGCCCTTCCGCGCCAAGTCGTACTTCTCCGACGTGGCGGTGGGGGTCATCAGCGGGCTCGGCGCCCAGGGCTACGACCTCGCCCTGCTCGCCGCCCTCGCGCGGCTCGAGCCAGCCAAAGCCCAAGAGAACCGATAACGTCAATGGATATCCGCAAGGTCAAGAAACTCATCGAGCTGCTGGAGCTCTCCAACGTCGCCGAAATCGAAATCCACGAGGGTGAGGAGTCGGTCCGCATCAGCCGCCACGGCACCCAGCCGCCGCCGATGTACTTCTCCCCGGGCATGCTGCCCCAAGGCACCCCGTCCCAGATCCAGGTCCCGAGCCTAGCGCAAGTGGCGGGCAATGACGTGCTGCCGGCCCCCAGCGATGAGGAGCCTGAAGAAAATCTGGTCCGCTCGCCCATGGTCGGGACCTTCTATCGGTCGCCAGCCCCGGGCAGCAAGTCGTTCGTGGAAGAGGGCCAGGTGGTCAAGGCCGGCGACACCCTCTGCATCATCGAGGCCATGAAGATACTCAACCAGATCGAGTGCGAGAAATCGGGGACCGTCAAGCGCATCCTGGTCGAAAACGGACAGCCGGTGGAGTACAACCAGCCCCTGTTCGTCATCCTATGATCAGGCCCTGGCGCGGCCCTGCCGCCACGCCGCCCCTTCAACGCATGGCCCGCGCCTGACCTTATGATTGAAAAGCTGCTGATTGCCAATCGGGGCGAAATCGCCCTCCGCATCCTGCGCGCCTGCCGCGAGCTCGGCATTAAGACGGTCGCGGTCCACTCCACGGCGGACAAGGACTTGAAGCACGTCCTCCTTGCCGACGAGACCGTCTGTATCGGGCCGCCGCCGTCGCGCGACAGCTACCTGCAGGTCCCCGCCATTATCAGCGCGGCGGAGGTGACCGATTCCGTGGCCATCCACCCGGGCTACGGCTTCCTCTCGGAGAATGCCGATTTTGCCGAGCGGGTCGAACGCAGCGGCTTCATCTTCGTCGGCCCCCGCCCGGAAACTATCCGCCTGATGGGCGACAAGGTCTCCGCCATCAAAGCCATGCAAGAGGCCGGGGTGCCCTGCGTCCCCGGCTCCGACGGACCCCTGGACGACAATAAGAAACGAACCGTGGAGTTGGCCAGAGCAATCGGCTATCCGATCATCATCAAGGCCTCCGGCGGCGGCGGCGGGCGCGGGATGCGCGTGGTCCACTCTGAGGCGACGCTGCTCAACTCCGTCTCACTGACCCGGGGCGAAGCCGCGGCGGCCTTCAATAACGACATGGTCTACATGGAGAAGTACCTGGAGAACCCGCGCCACGTCGAGTTCCAGGTCATGGCCGACCAGTACGGCAACGCCGTCCACTTGGGCGAGCGTGACTGCTCGATGCAGCGCCGCCACCAGAAGGTCATCGAGGAGTCGCCGGCCCCGGGGATCACAGAGGAGCAGCGGCGCGGCATCGGCGAACGCTGCGCTGAGGCCTGCCGCCGCATCGGCTACCGCGGCGCGGGGACCTTCGAGTTCCTGTACGAGAACGGCGAATTCTTCTTCATCGAGATGAACACCCGGGTGCAGGTCGAGCACCCCGTCACGGAGATGGTCACCGGGGTGGACATCGTCAAAGAGCAGATCCGCGTCGCCGCCGGGGAGAAGCTGCGCATCCGGCAAGAGGACATCGTCCTGCGCGGGCACGCCATCGAGTGCCGCCTGAATGCCGAGGACTCCGAGACCTTCATGCCGAGCCCGGGCAGGATCCAGGAGTTCCACGCCCCCGGCGGGCCCGGCATCCGCATGGAGACCCACATCTACAGCGGCTACGTGGTCCCGCCCTACTACGACTCCATGATCGGCAAGCTCATCGCCCACGGCGAGAACCGGGAATGCGCCCTGGCCCGCATGTGCAATGCGCTGCGCGAGACTGTCATCGACGGCATCAATACCAACATCAAGCTCCAGCGGATCTTGATGAAAGACGCGGCCTTCCAGGCCGGCGGGGTCAACATCCATTACCTCGAGAAAAAGCTGGGGATGTGACGGGCAGCGGCCCCACACTGACCACTTAAGGCCGAGCAGTAAGGATAGCCACCGTGCTGACAACAACTCACTTGGCCGCCCTTGGGGGCCTGGGGCTGACGAGCGTCCTCATCGCGCTCTTCATCCCCATGGCCGAGCGGGTCTCGCTCCTTGACCATCCCGACGAGCGCAAGTGTCACACCGCCCCCACCCCGATCGTCGGCGGGATCGCGATCTACCTCGGGGTGGTGGCCAGCTTCTTGCTCGCCGACATTCCGTTGCAGACCCTGGGCCCCCTCGCCGCGGGGTCGACGCTGCTGGTGGTCGTCGGCGTCATCGACGACATCAAGCCGCTCGGCTATCGGGTCCGGCTTGCCGCGCAATGCGTGGCCGCCGGCTTCCTCGCGATCTGGGGCGGGCTGACCATCGACAGCTTGGGCGACCTCGTTGGCCTGGGGCCCATTTCTCTCGGCTACCTGACGGTGCCCTTTACCCTATTCGCCGTCGTTGGTCTCATCAACGGCGTCAATATGCTGGATGGTCTGGATGGCCTTGCCGCGACCGTCGTCATCGCCATGCTGGTGCCGATTTGCGCGTATGCATCCCACGCGGGCCTCGCCCCGGTCGCCCTCGCCGGCGTGCTTGTCATCGCCTGCATTTGCGGCTTTCTGGTTTTCAACTATCGCTTTCCCTGGCGTGACAAGGCACCGGTTTTCATGGGTGATGCCGGCAGTAACCTGCTGGGCTTCGTCGTGGCCTGGGCGGTGCTGGTACTGTTTCAGCATCCGCAGTCCGAGCTCCCCCCCATCGGCCTATTGTGGCTGGTGGCATTTCCCGTGGTCGATACGCTTGTCACCATGTGGCGCCGGCATCGAAAAGGTCTGTCGATGTTCAGGCCAGACTGCGACCACGTCCATCACGTGCTGCAGCGGGCGGGATTCGGCGTCAGCGGGACCGTGCTCATCATTGCGGGCAGCGCCGCGTCATTCGGAACCATTGCCATCGCGGCCTCGTTGGCCGGCATCCCGGAGCCCCTGATGTTCGCCGGGTTTATCTTGTTCATCCTGCTCCATCATTGGTTCATGTCCTCCGCCTGGCGTTTCGCACGAACGATCCGCCGACTCATCATTGGACGTCACCCCGACAACTAGGGAAACGCTGATTTATTGCGTTTCCCGTCCGGGCCAGGGATGGCCCGGCATTTTCAAGCGCCTTAAGCGCTTGAAAATGGAGCCCTAGCGCAGGGTAGCCAGTGGCCTAGTGAAGAAGCGGCGATGATGCACCGCAATGGCTCCGCGTGCATTGCCGTCTCGCGCCGTCAGCCGCAGGATGCGTCAGACCAACCCTGCCAGCAATAAAACCACCTCCCGATCAGCTCGTGGATGACGCCGCTCGACTGCGCCAACGCCCCCGCGTTGGGCAGAAAGTCCAGCAGATCGAGCGGCGGGGCCTCAAGCACGCCAAAGGCCGTCGGCGAGGGAATCACGTCGATACCCACCGCGCGAAACGCGCCGACCGCGCGCGCCATATGTGACGCCGATGTCACCAGGAGCACACGCTCCCAACCCGCGGCACGGACGATCTCGGAAGCGAACAGCGCGTTCTGCCGCGTATTCTGGCTCTCCGACTCAGTGACAATGGCGTCCCGCGGCACCCCCCACTCGACCAGGAGATCGCGCATCAGCTCCGCCTCCGGCACTCCGTCGCCGAGCCAGGGTTGGTTGCCGCCAGATGCAAGGATGTGACTGACCTTGCCCGCCCGGAACAGGCGCGCTGCCCGCAAGACGCGGTTCGATCCGCCGGATAGGTTCTCCACCGGAGGGTCCCCAACGGGACCCACCGCCCCGCCGAGCACGATGACCACATCGGCCACCGGCGTCTGCTCCAGCGCAACGGGTGGGAAAGGTGCCTCCAGCCAGGCTGTGAGGCAGCAGGCCGTCCAAGGCATCCCAAGCAGCCATAACAGCCCAACCTGAACGGCGATCGTCCAGCCCGACGCCTGCCTGCGCCCGAGGGCCGCCAGCACCAGAGCCGCAAGCGCCAGGAGCAGCGCCCAGGTCAAGGGCAGGGCGAGCAGCGACAGAACCTTGGTCAGGTAGAGAGGCATTGGCTGGACGCCACACGTGTGCCCGTGGACGCCGGACTAGGCCGAGGCCAGCCTAACGCGACCATGCTGCACCCGGCCTAAGCCTGCGACCATTCTTCGGATCGAATGTCCAGACGCCTCGCAAAGCCTATCCCGCTGCATCGATCAGCACCTGCTCCCACCGCTCCAGCGCCGCCGCCCGAGAGAATCGCTCCTCGCACAGCCGCCGCGCGTTGCGCCCCATGCGCTCGCGCAGCTCCGGATCGTCCCGCAGCCTGAGCACCGCCTCCGCCAACCCCGATCCATCACCCTGGGCAACCGCGAGCCCAGCCTCCCCGGAGGCCAACAACCCCGCAATCTCCCCTTCGCGGCTGCCCACGAAGATCGTGGGCCGTCCCGCGGCGGCAATCCCATAGAACTTGCTCGGCACGATCAAGCCCTCCATCTCCCGGCCGCAGGACGACCAGATGGACATCCGGCACCGCCAGGCTCTCGGCCAGGCGCTCGGCGGGCTGGTAGGGCCGAAACATCAGATTACCGAGCCCGCGCGCCTCGGGCCTCGGTCCGCAACCCGTCCATCGACGCGCCGCCCCCAATGAACAGAAACACCAGGTCGTCGCTCGCTCCCGCAAGCCGATCCGCAGCGCCAACAGCGTCTCGTACTCATGGGCCCGACCAAGGTTGCCCGAATAGCCGACGACAAATTTGCCATCGAGCCCCCACTCCCCGCGCAGCGGGTTCGACGCGCAGGGAACAGCGGGCGAATCCGCTCATCGTCGGACCAGTTGTGGACCACACGCACCCGCCCCTCGTCCACGCCCAGCGCGACGAGCCGCTGGCGCATCCCCTCGCCGATGGCCACATTCACGTCGCCTTCTGCAGAGAGCGGTCGCGGAACCGCGTCAGGCAGCTCACTCTGTCGCGCCCCGTCGCAGGCCGACACCCAGGCCGTCGCCACCTCCGGGAACAGATCCTGCAGCCAGTTCACCAGCCGCGCCCGACGCAACCCGGCTCACCCAGCCGGCGACGACCGAGATCAACGGCGGGTCCGTCTTCGCCACCACCAGATCCCCAGCACCCGCCAGCCGCAACAAGTGCCATGCGGTGCTCAGGTAAAACGTCAGGTAATCGATCGCCCGACCAGGGAGAAATCCGCGGCCGAAACGGGAGGTCCAGACCCGGTGGACCTCGACACCGTTGATATTCTCCGTTGCTGCCAGGCGCGCATCCGGGGCATCGTAGCGTTGCCGACTCGTAATCACGTCGACCCTGTGCCCGCGCTTCGCCAGGAAGAACGCGAGATCCGACACCATCTGGCTGGTCGCGGAATGGTCCGGGGAAAAAAAGCGGTTGACGAAGATGATTCGCATCCCGGACGTCTAGGAGTCGATGTGCCGAGGACCGCGTGCTCTGGACGTTCCCATCACGCAGCGGACCGGTGCAAGCCCGCCCGCCGCGCCAACCATACGCGGTGCATCCCGTGCCACGAGTGACCCGCCCCCCATCCGACCCGTTCCTGGTGCATAGAGCCGCCCTCTACCCATGGCGCCGCGGTCCTGACAGCGAAGGCCTCGAAGCCGTACTGAGGTCCGACACGCCAGGCTTCTGCAATTTCCTGGTTCAGAACGGGCTCGGACCCTTGTGGAACGACTTCCTGCGGCGGCAACCGGCCGATGATCTCCCCGCCGTTCCGCCCCTGTTGAGGAACACCGCGGCGAAGGCTCGTGCAGGCGCTGCCGCGATGTACTTGCTGCAAGATCAAACCCTTCGCAAGGCCGTTGCCGCGCTGAGCGATGCGGACATCCTGTATTCGGTCTTTAAGGGCGCCGGACTCCGCGAGAGCCTTTACACCGATCCGACGCTCCGCCCCATGGACGACCTGGACATCCTGGTTGCGACGGACCAGCGCGACGCGGCGCTTAAGACACTGATACGCTGCGGAATGACCCTCGCGGTCGATCCAACAAACCTCAGCCACGAGGTCGCCCTCTTCGACGGCCATGTGCATGTGGACCTGCATTGGCGGCTGTTCCGACCGGGACGCAGCCGTTTCGAGCTCGCGCCGACCCTGCTCGAACGCCGAAAACAGTGCAATCACCTCTGGGTCCTGGACGATACAGCGAACCTGCTGGTCATGCTGGTCCATCCCGCCTTTGCCAAGCACGTGTGCGGACCCGCGGCAAAGCTGGTGCGCCTGGTGGAGCTTGACCGCCTGATCCGAACCAGGGACCCCGACTGGGATCAGGTGCTCGCCATCGTCGCGAAGGCCGGTCTGCGCACGGCGGCGTGGGCCACACTCCACTGGCTGCGCGCGATGCTGGCCACCCCCGTGGAAGCGGAGGTGCTGCACAAACTCCGACCAGGCCGGCTCCGGCGGGCCTACCTCGCCTACTGGATCGATCACAACCTGCCCACGCGCCTCGCGGGCATACCCCTAGCGGTTCAGGGCGCCTTTACGCTGGCTCTGCAGGATCGCGCGGCCGACGCGTTCAGAGCCACTGCAACCTTGGCAGCCACCGTATGCAACCGGAAAAAGGAGCAGCGGATCGTCGGCCACAGCGCGGAGTCGGACGGGAAATCGCCATAGATCGGGAACCCGTCCCGACACGACCCGGCGACAAAGCGGTCTAGGTGGACTGGTTGACCAGATGAGCCTCCGCGGTCACCTGCAGTGATCCTCTGTCGGCTCATTCGCGCCCCCAAAGGCCCACCCGGCTGCGGGCTTCATAGCATCAACGCGAGCTATGCCAAACCCAGGCCGTCTGCAAGATCTGGTCGAGATCCGCATGGCGCGGCCGCCAGCCCAGTTCCTTCGTCGCCCGCAGGGCATCGCCCACCAACCGCGGCGGGTCACCAGCACGTCGCGGACCAAAGACCACCGGGATCTCCCTTCCCGTGACCTGCCGGGCACGCCCGATCACCTCGCGGACGGAGAAACCCTGCCCGTTCCCAAGGTTGTAAGCCGTGCTCGGGGCACCCGCCTCCAAGGACCGAAGGGCAAGGACATGGGCGTCCGCCAGGTCGGCTACGTGGATGTAATCCCGGATGCAGGTGCCGTCCGGCGTGTCGTAGTCCTCGCCGAAGACCGTGATATGCGGCCGGCGCCCGTGCGGCCGCTTCGAGCACCAGCGGGATCAGGTGCGTCTCCGGGTCATGGCTCTCGCCGACCTCCCCATCGGGGTCCGCTCCCGCGGCATTGAAATAGCGCAGTGCGACCGAGCGCAGGCCGTGGGCGACGTCGAAGTCGCCGAGCATCCGCTCGATCATCAACTTCGAGGCCCCATAGGGGTTGATCGGCGCCTGCGGATGCGTCTCCGGGATCGGAATCGCCTGCGGTACGCCATAGGTAGCGCAGGTGCTGGAGAAGATCAGCCGGGAGATACCGTGGTCGCGCATCGCTTCGAGCAGCGTGAGCGTGCCGACGACGTTGTTGCGGTAATACTTGCCCGGATCCTGCACCGACTCCCCGACATAGGCATAGGCCGCGAAATGCATCACCGCCAGCGGCGGTACCGCTCGATGAGCGCTGTCCAGCCAGGGCCGGTCGGCAATATCGCCCTGCTCCAACGGCCCCCACTGCACCGCCCACGGGTGACCGTAGACGAGGTTGTCGCAGGCAATCGGCGTGATAGCCGGCGCGGGCAAGGGCCTTGCAGGCATGGCTGCCGATGTAGCCGGCGCCGCCGGTCACCAAGATGTTACGGCTGTCTCGGACGGTCATGTTCGTTAGCAGCTCGGGCGAATCAGGGCTCAGGGAGGCTTGCCAGGACGGTCGACCTTCAGCGACGCGGGTCCTTGCTCCGATCAGAAGCTCCCGGGTCTTGAGGACGATCAGGTATTCGTAGATAGCCAGTAGACGGCAATAGGTCAGCCCTGCGCGACCATCGAGAAACCCGCCGCGCAGCACGTACATGTAAAAAAACCGCAGCGCCGGCCTAAACGGAAGCCGGTAGGCCAAGGCCTTGAGCGCCCGCCGCCGACGGGTCTGGTCTCGCGACCCCAGGCCCGATCCAGTCGATACCCGCACTCGCCTCCAGCCGCTTCACCGTCTCCCGCGCCTCGTCGGTCGCGTAGCGGTTGTGTTTGTCGAACCACTCGGTCAGTCCCTTCGAGAATGAATAATGCAGGTAGGGCTGGGCCAGCGTACCGACGCGCTCCGGAGCCAGATCCTCACGCTGGCCGTGGCCGACCTGCTTGAAGCGGAACCGCTCTCGATGCCCGAGCCGGACCTGATAGCTGGGATACAGCCCGGAATACCGCAGCCACCGGCCAAAGAACATCATCTTGGACGGGATCCGGTAGGCATCGTAACGGTCGCTCGCTGACCGCCTGAAGCATCTCGGCGTGAAGCTCGGGGGTGACGATCTCATCGGCGTCCAGATGCAGGATCCAGTCGTGTTTGAAATCGATATGATCCAGGGCATGGTTACGCTGCCCGGCAAAATTATCGAAGGCCCGCTGGTAGACCCTTGCGCCCAGACGCTCGGCCAGGGCGGACGTCTCGTCCTGACTGTAGGAGTCGAGCACAACCACGTCGTCGCACCAGGCCACGGCGGCGAGGCACGCGGGCAGATTGGCTTCCTCGTTGAGGGTCAGAAGGAGGATCGAGATGCTCATGGCTTGGCTTACGCGCCACCGCAATCATCGACTTGGCCAGCGCCGGAACCCGCCCGACCCGCTCGAACCGAATGTCGACGAACCCCGCCTCCCGCAGCAGCTCGCCCAGAGTCGCGATAGACCAGAACTTGATGTGGCCGTGGTCCCACAACGCCGTGAAGTGCCGATCCATCCGACCGGTGAGCGCCAGCGCCAGGTTCTTCCAGTAGCCATGGTAGGGCGTGGAGACGATCGCTACCCCCCCCGGACACAGCAAGTCAGAAGACCGTGCGGGCGAAATCCCGCGGAGCATAGACGTGCTCCACCACCTCCAGGCTCACTACCACCGGGAAGCGGCCCATACCGGCTGGCCAGATCGTCGTAGGCCGACCCGCACTCGAGCCGCAGCCCGGGATAGGCCGCGCGGGCCTGAGCGATGCCTTCCACGGAAGGATCGACCCCAGTGACCTCCCAGCCGCGGCGGGCGAGCGCATTGGCCACGCTCCCGTTGCCGCAGCCGAGCTCGAACAGCCGCCGCTGACCATCCGGCAATCCCAGCCCGTCCAGCAGCCGAAACAGCGTGGGCAGAAGGTAGGCGTGCTGGTGGCCCAGCTCCGCCCCCCCGTACCGGTAACCAGAGATGTCTCCCGCAGACATCAGCTCAGGTCTTCACCAAAATGTTTCGGTACCGAAATGGACAAAGGCCGGGTCACGCGTCACCAGGGGCAGAGACTCAAGCTCACTCTGAGCGGCGAGCATGCGGTCAAACGGATCCCTATGAGCCGCGCCGTAACCCCCTGCCCGCAAGCTGTGGCGATAGCTGACGGCCAGGTGCGCGAAACCATCTGCAGCCACCAATTCGGCAAAACGGCTGGTCACATCCGGTAATTCAGGGAGCTTGCCCAGCCGTTGCTTGATAGAAATTTCCCAGGCACTGGCTGCACTCACAAAGAGCTCGTTGGACGCATCCTGAATCGCTTCACGGACCGCAGGCGATAATCTTGGGTCGTCGGTGAACCACCACAGCAGGGCATGTGTGTCGAGGAGAAACCTCACAGCACCTCCCACGCATCCAGCTCCTCGTCGGGAAGGGGTTCAAAAAAGGCATCTCCAGTACGGCCTGGCAAGCGGCCGGGTCGACGCGCCGCCATCTGCGGGGCCAGCGGCATCAAACGGGCGTAGGGCTTGCCGGCCTTGGCCAAGATAATCTCCTCCCCGGCGTGGGCCTTTTCGAGCAAACGCGATAACTGGGTCTTTGCCTCGTGCACATTGACAATCATCGGCATCATTGGGCGCCTGCGTAAGACTAAGTCACCGGACTAAGGCTAAATAAACGCGGCGAGCGCTGCAACAGAATGCCATCTGAACCGCCCCGAGCCTATGCGGGCTTGTGTGGAGTTTGAGCTTGCGACAGGTCGTCGGTTGCATCGAGCCGACGAGTCTTGATCTCCTTGGCGGGATTGCCTGCTACGACCTGCCAAGGCCTAACATCGCGGACTACCACCGCGCATGCTCCTACTACAGCCCCCTCTCCTACACGGACGTTCGGTCCAACAAACGCATCCGCACACACCCATGCCTGAGCACCGACCGCAATAGGCGGACGTAACAGTGGCAGAGTGCGGTTGCGGTAGTCATGTGTGCCAGCGCACAGGTGGGCACGGTGGGATACCGTGGCACGCTCTCCAATGGTAATCGAGCCGAGGTTGTATACCAGCACCCATTCACCGATGCTCGCGTCTGCTCCCAGCGTCAAATGCCAGGGAATGTAGATTCGGGCTGAGGGATATACGTGGGCATTGCGGCCGACTCGGGCGCCGAACAGCCGCAGCAGAAACCGCCGCCAACCAAAGAAGGACCGCGGACTGAAACGGAACAATGGTCCCGCTAGTGTCCACAATACCCGCCCCAAATACTCCCGGCGGCTGTACGGCCGCAGGCGGCGACAGCCTTCGATATCAAGGACGGGGACACTCTGACGTCCGCCTGCTAGTCATACCCGAGTTGGTGGCCCAGGCTGTCGGGCGGAGTGACCCGGTCCAGCACCTCGATGCGGTTCCCCTCGCAGCGTGCCGCCATCATGCTGGCGAAGTCGCCGGAGGCGTCGTAGGAAAGGCCGGCCGTGAGCCCCTCGAACGGCGACAGGTAATAGGCGCTGGCGATGTGCGCCAGGTGATGCTCCACGCCGATGGTCTCGAACCGCACCCGCGCCGGGTCCTCGCCGCAGACCTCCGCCAGTTGCTCCAGCGTGCCCTTGGTCTTGCGGTTGCGCCGCAGGTGCTCGACCACCGCCCCCGCCGCCTTGATCGGCCGCTGGGCCACGTAGGCCATCTTCGCGGCCGCGTTGGCCTTCGGGTCCCGCGCCATGGCCACATGAGTGACGTCCCGCAGGCTCAGGCCCGCATCCGCCAACAAGTGTCGAATCGCATTGGCCGGGAACGCGGGGCTGTGCTTCTGCCGCTCGCCAAGACGCTCCTCCGCCACCGCCCCGACCAACTGCCCGTCCACCACCAGGCAAGCGGCGGAATCGGCATGGAAGGCGTTGAAGCCGAGGATCATTGTCATGGGATTGCACTCTTACGCATGTAACGGATCCCACCGAGACCTTCGAAATGGGCATCCTGAGTCCACAGCAGGGCGCCATGCTGTTGGGCAGTATGGAAAATGATGCTGTCGGCCAACGACAGCTTCAGGTCCACTGAGACCCGCGCCGCCCCCAGGGCCAGGCTGTCGGTCAAGTCGACGCAGCGCACCTGCCGCATCACGCCGATGGCGCGTAAGGCATCCCCTTGGCCCGTCTGCTGGAGAACGCGCTTGAACACCTCGAACAGACACAGCGTCGGCACGATCAATTGTGGAAGGTCCTCGATAACTGGGGCAAAAAAGTCCGCATTGGCCGCGCCCGCGAAATATTCGAGCCAACCACAGGAATCGACCAGATTCATATGCGGTCCGGCTCGCGCACAACGGTGGTGTCGATGCCGGCCAGAAATCCACGCAGTTGTTGTGGTGATTCGATAGGCAACAACTCGATGCGGTTGCCGAAGGCAAGCACCTGCAACCGTTCGCCTGGATGGATCCCCAACTGTTCGCGCACGGGCTGAGGGATGACAACCTGAAACTTGGAAGACACAGTGACAGCAAGCATTGGGAACACCTCCCTACAGTGAGTGCCGCGATTTAATCGATCAAGGAAGCGTTTTACGACCGAGCTCAACGGATCCCCAACCAACCTCATCGATCACCCAGCCTAAACAAGCCACCCCACCACAACGCACTCCCGAGACGCGTCCCAGTGGGAGGGAAGTTCCCCGTGGGAGGGGCGCTCTGCGCCGCGACGACCGGGGCGGAATACCTAGCCACCCCCAAACCCAACCGCACCACATCCGACATCTCACCCTGCCCAAGAACCCACCGGTACAGCGCAAGCGCCTGCTCCGCAATCCGCTACCAATTGAACCAGCTCACATAGTCCCGCCGCCGAGCACCCAACGCGGCCCGCCGCTCAGCGCCATCGCCTCCGGCAGCGTCCCCACAACCGGTTCCGCTCCAGCCACTTTGCGTTTCAAGTCCTGGCGACGAAGTCTGCGACTGTCAGCCCGGCCGCCCGTATCAGCCCGCGAAGCGTGCCCTTTGCCACCTCCCGATGATCCGGAACGGACAAAGTAGCCATTTCACCTTCCTTGACCAGGATGATGTGGCTGCCGCTCTGGCGGGCAACGCTCCAGCCCAAGGACTCGAAGACGCGCACAACCTCGCGACCGCTGAGGACTGGCAACGCGGGGGGCATCAAGCGGCCACTTCGATCTGACGCGTCTCGATCGTCAAGGGCAATCCCATCTCGGAACGCACCTTCAAACACTCCTGGATGGCGTCGTGAATGTTGGCCAACGCTTCTTCCCTGGTCTGCCCTTGCGTGATGCAGCCGGGGATCGCCGGGCATTCGACGACCCAAACACCATCTTCATCACGATCAATCGTTACGCTGAATTTCATTTCCGTACCTCGACTCGATGGGTCGCTGGAGCCTGATGTCTGCACACTGAGCCATACGCTGCTTTGAACACGGCGCTGCGGCTTCGGTTCGGCCCACCCGCAGGTTATACCAACTGCCAAAGTGATCGGGTCGAACCTCAGCCGCTCCTAGCGAATGCCGACCAGGAACGCCGCTGGCGGGAGTATGCGGAATCCCATGCCAGGGATGCAGGTTTGTCAGGTGCGGATCACTGGACACAATGAGATCGGCCTCTGCCGTCTCGGCCAGTGCAGAGACATATTGTCCTTGGGATCGACGCCATGCCCCGACTGTCGTGGTGACTTCGACGACGACGGCCCGTGCCCGAAACCCTGCCAGGAAATCATCGCGTTGCTGTGGCGGCGCGTATCGGTCGAACTTCGACCGAGCACCACCGTCGTCAGCTCCGCGAGGGTGTCTCGGCTGACGCACCCATCAAATTCAGCAGCGCCTTCTCCGAGGCCAACGCCGGGACGGAGTCCGGGCGAATCGCGGCGCTCACGAGAACGCCCGTGTCCAAGACCACCCATCTAGCGAAGCTCATGGACGAGTCGGTCGACCTCCCGTCCGTCAGGCCAGCTGCTTCAGGTGGAGCGCGCGGCGCGCCGATAGCTCGCGTACCACCGCACCGCCTCTTCCGGCGCCTTCGCAGGTCACCGAACGCTCTGAGGTCGTGCTCCGAAACCACGTAAGCCACCGGCCGCCCACGCCGAGTAATCGCGACCGGCTCCCGCTGTGCCCGATCGATCAGTTCCCCGAAGCGGCTCTGGGCTTCGACCGAAGTCACCACAATCATGCCGCCCTCCGAAATGGGTGGTATGGGCAAAATAGCCATGTTCGTGACGATCGCTCTGGGCCACGACAGGGGTGGGGAGGAATCAGATTACCTTGGAGCAGGTTGAAATCTGGGGAGGGAGAGGACGCCCAACGCCCTGACCCCTCGCCGCCGCTCTCGTTGCATCTGTGGGAGGGGCGCTCCGCGCCGCGACCAGGTCCCCGGCGAGGATACTGGAAGACGCCGCAATCGCGCTGCAGAGCAGCCCTCCCACAGCCATGACCGGTGGGAGGGAGGGGCGCCCCGACCGATGCGGCCGAGGCCCCCGACCCTCAACCCAACCTCACCACACCCGGCCGCTCACCCTGCCCAGGAATCCACCGGTACAGCGCCAGCGTATATTTCGCAACCCGTAGGCTGGGTTGAAAACCCAGCATCGGCAGGTTGTAGATCGGGCAGCGCTGGGGTTCGTGCCTCAACCCAGCCTCGGCGCTGCACGATGGCCGCCCCGCTGCGGCATAATGGGCGAACCCCACTGACCGCGGCGCCACACCGGACGATGCCGGTGGGCCGACACCGCCATCGCCGGAGGCGCATCGCCATGCCTGTTGTCTCGAATCCCAGGATCATGATGGGCAAACCCACCATCGCAGGTACCCGCATCACCGTCGAGTCGATCCTGGAGCGGCTGGCTGCGGGGGAGTCGCAAGAGCAGATCATCGCGGCCAACCCCCGACTGAGCCCGGACGACATTCGGGCGGCCCTGGCCTTCGCAGCCCAGGTGCTACACGCCGACGTGATCTATCCGATGGCGGCCGACGCGGCTTGAGGGAACAGGGGTTGGACCCGCTCGCCGACGGGAATGTGGATGCACCGATCGTCGCGGCCCCGCGGGCGGCCGGTCACCGCACCGTCTATGTCCAGGAGCTCGACCCCGGTATCGACGACGACCAGGTTCTCGACCTTGCCAACCGCAGCGGTGCCCTTCTGCTGACCTCCGACAAGGATTTCGGGGAGCTGGTGTTCCGCCAGGGCCTGGTCCACGCCGGCATCATCCTGTATCGCCTCGCCGGCTTCACCGGCGAGCGCAAGGCGGCGGCCATCCTGAACCTGCTGCGCACCCACGGTGACGCTTTGCGTGGCGCCTTCACCTTGGTATCCCCCGCCCAGGTGCGGATACGTGCCCGGATACCAGAGCCGTAGGCTGGGTTGAAAACCGAGCATTGGCAGGTTGCGGACCGGGCAGCACTGGGTTTCGTTCCTCAACCCACCAGCCTAAGGCGCTTGTGGGAGGGGCGCTCCGCGCCGCGACCCGCGGCACCCCCCACCACACCAGTCGCCCCGCGGAGCGGGCCTCCCACAAGCACAGCCGGTAGGATGCGGTGAGGGACGAACCGCATCGATCGCGTGCAGCTGACCGTAGTACTGCACGGGGCGCAATGGCGTGGCGTCTGCTAGCAGCGGGTCGGCATCGAAGATGCCGAATCGACCCCTGGATCAGGGTCGATAGACATCGCGACGGTGGCCAACCTTCACAACGAGGACACATAGCCGATCGTCTTCCAGTCGCGCGATGATCCGATAATCCCCGACACGGTACTTCCACAGCTCACCGAGGCGAGCTCCACGCAGGGCCTGACCCACGGAGCGAGGATCTTCGAGCGGTGCGATCCGCTCGCGCAAATAACCCGTGATGCGT
>CAVPXP010000047.1:0-54637 GCA_963709645.1 uncultured Gammaproteobacteria bacterium | reverse complement strand
TCGTGCTTAGAAAATTGCGGCGAATTTTTGCACATATACGAGCAGCAGAACTGGAGCATCGGTGTTAGCCGCCGCCAGCAGACGATCCAACGCCGCCCGGTAGGCGGCGGAGCTTCCCAACATCCGCGCTTCCGGGCATGCCTTGTCGTTCGCGTCGGGGTGATGGCGCGCCGCATCCCGCTCGATGAGCAAGCCAACATAGCTCCGGCCACTCTTCCCGCCGATTGGGTAGGCTCGAGCCCGCAACAGGTGTGTCCGACCCTCGGCATCGCGGTAGCTGCAGGAGGTGGTACGCGCGACCTGCCTGGAAAAGGTCTCTGCGAATGGACAACTGTCACAATCGGGCCCACACGGACGAGTGCCGTCCCCATTCATCATCAGTTCATGGCAGGGCGTGCCCGCTATCCCCGCGCGGTCAACCCGATACGTCTCCTCGAAGGCCCGATTCACGACGACGGCCCGACGGCCTTCGTCCAGGATGGCATAGGGTTGATCGTGGATATCAACGAGCGACTGAAGATCAACCGGCAAATTCAAGATCTGGCGCTCCAGGGACTCTGATGGAACTTTATTGTCGTTTCGGGACGCAGATCATAGCTTACATGCTGAATGTCATACCGACACTGTCAAATTGTCAGGTGACATGGGGCAATTGTCCCAAATGTCAGGCCAGGTCCCAGGCGCCGGCCCGGAGGTGCCCCTAAGTGTCTGAAATGCCACTCCGCAGCGGATCCGGAACCCCCCCGCCATCCCGTCCGGAGGGACCCGCCGCCGGCATCGCGAGAGGGCCATTTCTACCTTCACTGGTTCTGAATCCGCCCCGCTCAGCGGGCGGTCAAGGCGCCTGCGGCACCGGCCTGCCCTGACCCGAAGCCGCCACCTGACCGCACCAAGATCGACTGGCATGCACATTGCATGCACACTATCTTTGACAGGCATCGCAATTCCGGCGCAGTCGCTTCCGTGCCCTTCCCGGCGGAAGTCGCGCGGCTGGTCCAGCCGATCGCCGCCGCCCCGGGCCGGTGGAACCTGGCCACCGAAGAAACCAAGACGACAATATCGATAACATTTCGAGGGGACTGACACTGATGAAAAAGCGAGTAGACGACCGAAGCCATGCGTCGGGCCTGCGGGCCAGGGGCGTTCCTACTTGCGCCGCTGGCGGTGGCGATGTCCGGCGCACAGGCCGCGTTGCCGGGCGGCACCCTGGACCCGGTGACCATCCCGAAGTACGTGACCCCGCTGGTCATACCGCCGGTGATGAACAGGATTCGGGCACGGCCGAACGACTACAACATCGCGGTGCGGCAGTTCAAACAGCAGATCCTGCCGGGCGGGATACTGGAACGCGTTCGGCAACTGGCCGCGACCGACATCCCTTCCCGGCCACCACGGTGTGGAGCTACGGGCCGGACGCCGATGTCATGCCGGACTCCTCACGGCGCTCCCGGCGGCGCCGCGGGCTACGCCCCGGCCGCCCAACTCCCAGTTCAACTATCCCGCCTACACGGTCGAGAACTTCTCCTATCAATCGACCACCGTGGACTGGATCAACCAGCTGGTGAAGGACCCCGTGGCCTGTAAGGCGAGCGCGACCCCCGCCACGGACCCCGCGTGCAACTATCTGCCCCACCTGCTCCCGGTCGACCGCTCCCTGCACTGGGCCAACCCCGAGCAGTTACCCTGCATCGAGATCGGCAAGACCAAGGACTGCGCCCCGGACCCGGAGGAATGGCGCCATGCTGCAGCAGCCCTACGACGGCCCGGTGCCGATGGTCGTCCATGTGCACGGCGCCCACGCCGGTCCTGAAAGCGACGGCTATCCCGAGGCCTGGTGGCTTCCCAACGCCAACAACATCCCGCGCTGGCTACGCGACGACCGGCACCCTGGTCAACCAGTTCGCCACGCCACCAACAATCGCGCCGGGCGTCGGCAGCTACAGCTACCCCAACAGCCAGCCCTCGTCGACCGTCTGGTATCACGACCACGCCCTCGGCATGACCCGCAGCAACGTCTACGCGGGCCCGGCGGGGTTCTGGATCATGCGCGACGCGACCGCCCCGGGTGGCGAGACTGGTCTTGCCTCCGGACACCCTGCCCAGCTCCCGCCCCGCCCGGTCTACGGCGAGGACCTGGCGGCCACGAACCTGCCGGCCACGCTCGGCGGCTCGCGGGAGAAGTACCGCGAGATCCCCATCGCCATCCAGGACCGCTCGTTCAACGACGACGGCTCCCTGTTCTATCCGGACAACCGGGCCTTCTTCGAGGGCCTGGCGCCCGACGGACCTGGCAGATGCCCTTCATCGGCGATCCGACGCCCTCGGACATCGCCGCCATCTGGAACCCCGAGGCCTTCTTCAACACCATGGTGGTCAACGGGGTCACCTGGCCGACCCTCGAGGTGGAGCCGGACCTCTACCGTTTCCGGCTGCTGAACGGCTGCAACTCCCGCTTCCTCAACCTGGCGCTCTACGAGGTCGACGGCGACGGCGGACCTGGTCAGGGAGATCCCCTTCTATCAGATCGGGGCCGAGCAGAGCCTGCTGCCCAAGGTGGTCAAGATCGTTCGCGGCGACCGGGCGGTGCTCCCGGGTGACGGCAGCAACCTCGACCCTGACGCCGGCGCCGCTCCCGGACTTCACCGGCGGCCCCGGAGGAGACGGTGCCCGGCCTGCTGATGGGCAACGCCGAGCGCGCGGACGTGATCGTCGACTTCCGTGGCGTGCAGCCCGGAACGCGCGTGCGGATGATCAACACCGGTCCGGACGAGCCCTTCGGCGGCTTCCCGGGCCCCGCGGCGGACCCCGCCACCACCGGCCAGGTGATGGAGTTCGTCGTGGTCGAGGAAGACAACCAAGCCAACCCCGGCGAAAACTTCACCGCGCCCAAGAGCCTGGTGCTGGGCCCAGTCGACGCCGTGGACGCCTACCCCGCCGGCCGCCCGAACTCGTCGCGACCGCGCGCGACCAGGCCCTGATCGAGGAAGAGTCGCTGCTGATCTGCGTGAACATCGACGCCGTGACCGGTGCCATCATCCACGACCCGACGCCGTTCCGAGCCCAACGACCCTGGGACCTGCGTCGACAGCGACCACCGGCGCACCTGCCGCCTCGCTGCCCTTCGCGCCGAAGGCCGCCGTGCTCGGCGTCAACGGGTCGTCGCCCGCACCGACGATCACCCTGTGGTCCGACCCGATCGAGACCAACCCGCTGTACGACGCGGCAAACAACCCCGCCAACCGAGACCTGGGAGTTCTGGAACTACACCGCGGACGCACACCCCATCCACGTGCATGAGGTCAAGTTCAAGGTCCTCGATCGTGAGGGCTTCGACCCAGCAACGGCGGTCTGGTCGCGGACACCTGCGCGATCCGGAGCCACCGAGACGGGCTGGAAAGACACGGTGATCACCTACCCGGGTGAGGTCACCCGCATCGTGAGCACGCTCGATCTCAAGGGACTCTATGTGTGGCACTGCCACATCGTCGAGCACGAGGACAACGAGATGATGGTGCCCTACTGCATCGGCAACATGGATCCCGCAAAAGGCCCCATCGCCAACGGGTGCCAGGCCCTCCTGCCAGACGTGCTTTACCTGTCGACGGATGCGCGCGGTACCCTCACGGGCCTGGGTCCGAACGGATCGGACCTCGTCTACGCGGATGAGGACATCCTGAGCTGGAACGGTGCCAACTATAAGATGCTGTTCGACGGATCGGCGGCCGGGCTGCCAGCTAGCGCGGATATCTCCGCGTTCGACATCGACAAGGCGAACAACCGCATCCTGATGTCATTCCGCTCCACGCTCTATCTGCGCGGCATCGGTTATGTCCTGGGATCGGACATCGTCGCCTACGACCTGGTCAAGAAGACCTTCAGCCTCGTCTTCGACGGCTCGGATGTCGGACTAACAACAACCACCGAGCTAGTCGACGCCATCGAGTTCCTGCCTGACGGGCGTCTGGTCGTGTCGACCAACGGCAGCACCTCGGTACCCTCCGGCAGCGTTGTCCCTCTATACGCCGTCGACCAGGATCTGCTGGTGTTCACGCCGGCAACCCTCGGGACCAACACCAAGGGGACCTGGGCGGTCTACTTCGACGGTTCCGATGTCGGGCTCGCGACCGCCGGCGAGGGTGTGAATGGCGCGACCGTCGCCAACAATGGGGACATCTACATGAGTACCGTCGGCAGTTTCGTTGTGCCGGGTCTCTCCGGTCAGAACGAGGATGTCCTCGTGTGCAAGACGCCGACGACTGGCCCCACCACCGCATGCAGCAGCGGTTCGAGCTGTTCTTCGACGGAACGGCGCATGGTCTGGGTCCGAATATCGTGGGTGCCATCGACCTGCCCTAACCCGGAAGGCTCAGGGGCGAGGGAACGCCCCTGGCCAGACCGCATCCCGACCGCCCGTTGTCGAAGGCGGAGCCAGGAGGGCCCCGGCATCCAAGCCAACTTGGGCCTGCCTGCAATCCCGCTGCTGCCCGAGACGCGTTGATCCGAGCCCGCTGCGCTGGGTCAACGCCTTCGTCTCCAGCTCAAGACGTCGATCCCGGGCGCCCCCATCGCTTCACCCCTGAATGCACCGCACGCGCGGCCGTTCCGAGGGCCCGACACGCCCGGCCGCTGCCTGCCCTGAGTCAGGGCCACCTTCGGGCGGCCCTTTTTCGTCGGCTCGACAGAACCCCTTTTTGTTAGTATTCGCCCCCGCATCACGCAATCCACCAACCATGGAGTAATACAGACATGAGAATCGCCACTTTGCTTGGACTTGCCGTGCTGGCCGTCCCCGCGGGTATCGTCTCCGCCGCCGACGCCCTGAGCCTCGACAGCGAAACGGCCCGTATCAACTACAGCCTGGGCTACCAGATCGGCGGCGACTTCAAGCGCCAGGGAATCGAGATGAACCGCGACGACATCCTAAAGGGTCTCGAGGACGCCGTATCCGGCGCTGACCCCTTGATGAAGCCCGATGACATGCGCAAGACCCTCACGGACCTCAAGACCAAGATCGTCTCCGAACAGAAGCAAAGAGCCGTGGAGCAGGAGCTCCAGATGGCCGAGGAGGGCAAGAAGTACCTGGAGGAGAACGCCAAAAAGCCCGGCGTGGTCACCACCGAGAGCGGGCTCCAGTACGAGATCGTCGAGGCGGGGACGGGGAAGAGCCCGGGCCCGACCGATCAGGTGACGGTGAACTACCGCGGCACCCAGGTCAACGGCCAGGAGTTCGACAGCTCCTATTCGCGGGGCAAGCCTGCGACCTTCAAGTTGAACAGCGTGGTCAAGGGCTGGACCGAGGGGCTGCAACTCATCAAGGAAGGGGGCAAGATCAAGCTCTTCATCCCGTCGAGCCTTGCCTATGGCGGCCGCGGCCCGCTGGCGCACCGGACCCTGGTGTTCGACGTGGAGCTGATCTCGGTGGGCCCAGAGCCTGAGAAGACCGAGGCCGCCGAGCCAACTGAGCCCAAAGCGGGGCAGTAGGCCGGCGGTGGTGTCGTTCGCGCCGCCCAGCGCGGGCGCCCTGGCCCGGAGCGGCCTGCTGGTGCTCGGCCTGCTGGCGGCAACGGCCCCAGCGGCCAGCGGCCCTTCCGTCAAGGACGACGCATTGGCGGACAGGGGCCGCCGCATCTACGAACAGGGCCTGCTGCCTGACGGCAGTCCGCTGCGCGCCATGCGCCCCGAGGGCTTCACCCTGGAGGGCGAGCAGGCGGCCTGTGTCACCTGTCACCGGGAGAGCGGCATGGGGTCGGTCGAGGGTTCGATCGACCGCACGATCCTGGTCCCACCCGTGGCTGGGCCTGTGCTCTTCGCCCCGGCGCGATTCCACGGGACCTTTCTGGACCGCTCCCACCATTGGGTGCCAAACGACGCCTGGGCGCGGGCGCTCATTCGGGGCGCCTATGACGAGACCAGCCTCGGGCGCTCCCTGCGCGAGGGCGTGGCTCCCGACGGCCAGCGACTGGTGGCGCCGATGCCGCGCTACGACCTTGATGAGCCCGCCCTGTCCGCCCTGACGGCCTACCTGAGACAGCTCGGGTCCGAACCGGCCCCGGGGGTGGAGGCAAACACCCTGCATCTGGCGACGGTCGTGACCCCGGATGCGCCCCCTGGGTACGCCGACGCCATGCTGGGGGTGCTGCGGAGCTGGAGCGCCGCTTCCAAGACCTCCGGCAGCGACTGGCGCCTGCACCTCTGGGAGCTTTCCGGTCCGGCCGCGGACTGGCGTGCACAGTTGGAGGCCCGTTATCGGGAGCAGCCGGTGTTTGCGCTCCTATCGGGGGCCGGCGGCAGTGAATGGACCCCGGTGCATCGCTTCTGCGAGGAAAACCGCGTCCCGTGCGTCCTGCCGGTCGTGGACGTGGCGCCGGAAGGCGTGCCTGGCTTCTACCCCGTCTATTTCTCCCCCGGAGTACCTCTGGAGGCGCGCCTTCTGGCACGCCACCTGAGTACGGAGGCAAGACCGGCAGGCGGGGCGGAGCCGCCCATCGTCCAGGTGTTCTCCGATACAGCCGGGCGCCGGGCGGCCGAGGCATTTGCGGCGAGCCTGGAGCCTGGCGCGGGGACTTCGAGCCTGCGCCGTTTCCGGCCGACGGCCCCGAGCGCCGCTCTGGACGGCGTGGACGATGGGACGGTGCTGGTTCTGTGGCTTCGGTCGCCCGACATCGAGCAGCTCGCGACGGCCCTGCCGATGGGGCCAGAGACCGGGACCCTCTACCTCTCATCGCTCCTCGCGCCCCCCGAGTCCATCGTACTGCCGCCGGCCTGGAAGGCCCGTGTGACCTACGCTTCCTTGTTCGATGACCTTGGGCTACAGGGCGAGATCGCGAAGCTGCGGCTGAGCAGCTGGCTCGACCGGCAGGGACTGCCAGGTGGACAGGATCTGCGCGTCCAGGCCGATGCCTACGCGGCCTGCTACCTCTTCTCGCGTGCGCTCGGCGAGATCCGGGGTCAGGAGCTGCGCCGACCGAAGGTGCCCCTTGGCCGCGAGCATGTCCTGGAGACGCTGGAGACGGGGGTGAGTAAGTACGCGGACGGCACCGACCTCGTCGACCCCGACAGTCACGTCGCCTACTACGGGCGCATGAGCCTCGGCCCTCGGCAGCGTACGGCGGTGCGCGGCGGCATCCTCCTGCGATATGCGTCCCCCGACTCCCAGAGGTTGGTTGCGGCCAGCAACCGCATCGTGCCTTGACGTCGCCCTGGGGCGTCCGTCGCCGGAGGCCCGGTCTACCTGGCCGGTTCGGCGCCGGGGTTACCCTCGCCGACGCCATCGGCAGGTGGACTTGCGGGCATGACGACCGGATCGGTTCCTCGCGTCGATGCCTCCACCGCGACCAATTCGACCTCGTAGATCAGATCCCGCTTGCGCAACTGGTTCCTGCCGGATCGCCCGAAGCCCAGGCTCGGCGGTACCACGACCCGCCACTTGTCGCCCTCTTTCATCAACAGGAGGGCCTCTCGCAGACCGGGCACCACGATCCCATCGATCCGCATCCGTGCCGGCTGGCCGTCGTCATAGGTAGTGTCGAAAACCACACCGGTAGCCAGGCTGCCTTGGTATTGGACCGCAACCCGGTCGCTCGCTTGGGGTGTCTTTCCGGCGCCCGCCCGCAGGACCTCGTACTGGAGCCCGCTCGGCAGGCTGATCACGCCTTCCCGCCTGGCGTTGAGTGCGGCGAAATCGTCGACGAATCCGCCCGCCCGCAGCGCTGCTGCCGGTCTGGCTGGCGCTCGCCCGGTTTCTTCGCCCACCGCGGACAGGGCGCCTTTGAGCTGGTCGAGCTGCTTGCGCATCTCCGCCTCACTCATCGGAGCAGCTGCACCCGACAAGGCATCCCGGACGCCGCTGACGACCGCTTCCAGCTCAATAGCCGTGCCCTGGCGCTTGAGGCCGGCGAGGTAGTGGCCGAATGCGAATCCCAGGCTGTAGTTGGTCTTGTCCTGTGCTCCCGACAGGGGCCCCGGTGCGTCCACCGCCCATGCGCCTGACCAGAGGGCAACGCAGCACAGGGCTGCGCCAGCGGCAATCCAGTTGCCCCGCGGCCCAGCCAATGGCCGGACGCGACGACGCGCATCCATGGCGACGGCGGCTTTCGTGAACCCGGGCTCAGACACCCTTACATGGCCCATCGCTCAATTCCGAATCATGGCGCGTGATTCCTTCACCAGGTCCGCCGCACTGGCAAAGCCGTCGTAGCGGACCCAGGGGGCATCCGGTGCGGCCTGAAGAAGGGTTAGGGGCGCATGGTTCATCTTGTCGCCCCGGTAGGCGTCGAAGGCCTTCTGCACCGCGATGCTATCCTCCAGGCTGCCCGTGAGGAATAGCCACTGCGAACCCGCGTCGAATCGCTTGGCGTAGGCGGTCAGTACCGCCGGGGTGTCCTGCTCAGGGTCAATCGAGAAGGAAGCCATCATCACCTTCTCACTGTCCCCGGCGAGCCCCTGCTGCACTTGCGCGAAGGTTGCACTCATCATCGGGCAGATGGCCGTGCAGGTGGTGAAGATGAAGTTCACCAGCACCGGCTTGTCGGTGCTCAGGAGATCGCGAACCTGTACCCGCTGCCCATTCTGGTCCACCAGGGTCACATCCGGTATTGCGTAGGAGACCTCCGAGCGCTGGACACCCGCGGCAACCGCCTGGTGGTGATGGGCGTGATGGTCGTGCTCAGTGCTGGCCGCCTCTTCGGCGAAGGCGGCTGGCAGGCCAACCAGACCCGCGAGCGCCAATGCGCCGAGCGCAGACTTGACCAAGGTTCCGGGCGTGATGCTCGTTGGATACGACATGACCTATCTCCAGTGGCGACAACCAAACCAGCGCAGCATACTGGACCAGGAACCCGGCCCCTGGCAACCGTTCCAATCTTTTGTAAAGTGCAGTTGCAGTGCGACAAGTCCGATTCGCGACGCATTTCTTCTGCCTGGTATTGGATTGGATTGGATGTGTTGCTTTGCGGAGCCGACAACTCATTCGTCAGGCACGCGTCCGATGCGGCTCGGCCGCGGCGGTTCAATTGTCCCGCGACCCACCTGACCGATTGACAGGGGCCATGGACCAAAAGCCACCGATTGGCCGCCTCCGGAACGGCCGCCGGGTCGAGGCTCCGTCAACGACCAGGCGGCCAGATCGACAGGCCGATCAGGCGAGATACTCCTTGCAGACCCGGATACAGTCCGTGCAAGAGTCCGCGCAGGCTTTGCATTCGGCGTGCTTGTTCTCGTGCTCCCGGCAGGCCTTCTCGCAGTCTTCACAGACTCCGATGCACACGCGCACGAAGTCCTTGAGGTGCCTGGAATCGTACGCGGCGAGCTTCCCCATGGCCGTGCATGACGCCAACATCTCATGGACCGTATCGGCGCACTCCGCCACCGAAGTATCGCCTGTCTTGAAGAGCTCAAGGCAGTGCGCAACGCAGATCTCTCCCTTCGTGACACAGTCCGCCGCGTGCTCGATGATGCGCGCCCGCCCTTGGTCGATCGTATGTTGGTGATGCTGGTGGCTTTGCTCCTCAGCGTTCGCGCGTCCGAACACTGCCATGCCTGACAGAGTGCCCAGGGCCGCCGCTCCAATCAGCAGATTCCTGCGCGGCACTGAGACTTCCTGCGCCAAGTCGTTTCCGGGTGTCTTCTCGTTCATTGGTTGTTCACTCCTCACGAACAGGTGGTTGGATCAGGTCGGATGAGAACGCGACCTCGCAGCTCGATGGCTTGATCGGTGGTACAACGCCGTACCGGCCTATCACCGGCGAAGCCCTGAAGGCCCGTCCAGCTCCTTGGTTCGCCGGCCATCGGAAGACAAGTCGGTCTCTTCTTGCTGCGTGGCAGAGAGTTGGCGCTGGGCAGCCGCACATCAAGGCCGGCCGCCCGCCGCACGCGAATGGATGGCGTGACGGGCCGGGTTTGGGGGCCCGGCACTCGCGCGTCATCGATGTACAAGGAGTCAGGCGCTCACTAGCGGGCAAGCTTGCCCATGATGCTGCAGAACAGTGCCATGCGCAGGTAGTTGGCCCCGCGGGCCTGCGCAAAATACCCGTTGTGACGTGAGTGGTTGAGGTAGTCCCCGAACACCTGCCCTGGGAGCTCGGGACACAAAACCATTGTCTCGGGGCGCAGGAACGCGATCCCCTCGACGAAGTTCATGCGCGGGGCGCGGGTGGCCCTGAGGTGGTGAACGTAAATGACGTCCGCTTCCGGCAGAACCTTCTTGAACCCGCCCATGATGGTCTCGTTCGGAAAGGACTCCGCCACCAATTCCAGCTTGAGTCCAGCCTGCTCCAACGCCTCCCGCTGCCCGGGGGCGAAGGGCTGTGAAAGGCGGTCCATGATCAAGACGCGCTTCACCATCTGCGGGAACTTGGCCAGGATCAGCAGGAAGCTGCGGATGGTGCGCGTGCGGGCAGGGTCGCCCGAGACAGCGATGGTCAGGGGGTGCTCGGGCTGCGCGGCGAGCAGGTCCGGGCGCCACTTGAGCAGGGTGTAGAGGTCAGCCATGGCATTGGTCGGGTGCTCGTCGTCGCCGTTGCCGGCATTGATCACCGGGACCCGGAAGTGATCGACCATGCCCTCCAGGGAATCGCTGTCGGCTGTGCGCAAGACGGCGATGTCGCCGTAGTTGCTGCATAGTTCGGCCAGTTCGTCCGGGCCATAGTGGTCCCCGTTGGGACGGGCCGGCGACTCCTCGAAGTCGAGGATACTCCCGCCCAGGCGCAGCCAGGCGCTGGCAAAGGACAGGCGTGTCTCGCTCAGGGCGCCTCGGACGAAGACGCTGCTCAGGATGCGCCCGCCCAGCGGGCAGGCATCCGGGCGACGTTGGGCCTCGTAGTGCGCGGCCAAGCGCAGTACCTGGAGCAGGATCGCGGGCTCCAGGTCGCGGACCGAGAGGACATGCCGGTTATTGAGGCGCGCCAGGACGTCCGGCTGGTTGGGGATCGTCCCCGCCAACCGTGCCGCCGTCGCGACGTCGGCGACCGGGTGCTCATTGAGCCTGGCGGCGGTCTGGGGGCCACGCAGGGCGGACTCGCTCATGGAGGATTCCTTTAGAAGTCGGAAAGGTTGACGGGCCCGCAAATGGAACGGGCGCCGATGTCGCCATCGGCGCCCGTCACTATAGCCGACCCGGCCCAACCAGGGGAGGGGCACCCACCCGGCCTCCAGAGGGTTCAGCGACGCACGGTCTCTTGGTCGCGGTAGTGGACGTCGGTCCAGCAGCGCGGCAGAGACTCGTCCGAGCAGAAGGTCAGATCGGCCTTGTCGAAGGTCTCGGGGTCCTGGAGCTCTTCGCCGGCATGGTATCGCCCGACCAGGTTCGGGTGCATGGGGTTGAACAGGTCGCGGATGCTTAAGACCTCGACGAGCTTTCCATTGGATCGTTGTTTGAGGAACATGGCGGGCCTCCTTTGTTGTTTGTCTTTCCCCTTTCAGTATGGCCCCAGAGGGCGCCTTTTCAACCAGATGGGGCTAAACGCTGGCGCTCTGCTCGGCCCACTGCCCCGGGGTGTAGGTCTTAATGGACAGGGCGTGGAGTTCCCCGCTCGCGATCTGCGCTCTAACCGTCTCCATGACCAAGCGTTGCCTCTTTATGGGCGTCTGCCCCTCGAAGTCGAGGCTGATCACGACGGCATCGAAATGGCTGCCGTCACCGGTTACGCGGACCTCGGCCCCGATCAGGCCTTGGCGGATGAGCTTAGCGACTGCTTCGGTTTCCATCGGATTCACCTCATATGAAATGGCACTTCAAGTAGGTGGGCTCGGGCCGACTGACAACCAGCCTTGAGCCACCCATTGTTGTTTAGGCTGCCCTGCGGGGCAGGACGCGCCGCTGCGAGATCAGAGTTCGCGAATGGCCCGGAACCGAATCTCCGGCCAGCGCTCCTCGGTCAGGGCCAGGTTGACCCGGGTTGGGGCCAGGTAGACGAGTTCGCCATCACCGTCCAGCGCCAGGTTCTCGTAGGCCTTTTCCTGGAAGCGCGCGAGGATCTTGGGATCGTCGCATCCCACCCAGCGTGCGGTATAGACACCCACGGATTCCACCACGGCATCGACTCCGTACTCGTCCTTGAGCCTGTAGGCGGCAACGTCGAACTGGAGCATCCCCACCGCGCCCAAAATCAGGTCGTTGTTCTTGAGCGGGCGGAAGACCTGGGTCGCCCCCTCCTCACTCAACTGCAGTACCCCCTTGGCCAGGGCCTTCATGCGCAGCGGGTCCCGCAGGACGACCCGGCGGAACAGCTCCGGGGCGAAGTAGGGCACGCCCTCGTACTTGAGGTCCTCGCCCTCGGTGAAGGTGTCGCCGATCTGGATGGTACCGTGGTTGTGCAGCCCAATGATGTCCCCGGGCCAGGCCTCCTCCACGTCGAGGCGCTCGGAGGCCTGAAAGGTGATGGCGTTGGAGATCTGCACCGTCTTGCCAAGGCGAACATGGCGCATCTTCATGCCCTTCTTGTAGCTGCCGGAGCAGACCCGCAGGAAGGCGATCCGGTCGCGGTGCGCAGGGTCCATGTTGGCCTGGATCTTGAACACGAAGCCACTGAAGGGCCCCTCGTCCGGGGACACCGGCCTCTGGCTGGTGGCACGAGTGCGCGGCGGGGGGGCGTACTGGACGAAGGCATCGAGCAATTCCTGGACGCCGAAGTTGTTGATGGCCGAGCCGAAGAAGACCGGCGTCTGGCGCCCGGCCAGATAATCGTCCAGATCCAGCGGGTGGCTCGCCCCCTGGACCAGCTCCATCTCCATGCGCAGCTCGTCGGCCTGGTCCCCCAGGAGCTCGTCCATGCGCGGGTTGCCGATCCCCTGGATGACCTCGCCGCTACGGATCTTGCCGCCGTGCTGCGCGCTGAACAGGTGGGTGGTGTCGTGGCGCAGGTCATAGACACCCTTGAATCGCTTGCCCATGCCGATGGGCCAGGTGACCGGAGAGCACCGGATACTCAGGACCGATTCGATCTCGTCCAGCACCTCGATGGCGTCGCGCCCCTCGCGATCGAGTTTGTTGACGAAGGTGAGTATCGGCGTGTCGCGGAGCCGACACACGTCCATCAGCTTGATGGTGCGCTCCTCGACGCCCTTGGCCACATCGATCACCATGAGGGCCGAGTCCACCGCCGTGAGGGTCCGGTAGGTATCCTCGGAGAAATCCTCGTGGCCAGGGGTGTCGAGCAGATTGACCACGGCCTCGCCATAGGGGAACTGCATGACCGAGGAGGTCACCGAGATCCCGCGCTGCTTCTCAAGCTCCATCCAGTCCGAAGTGGCGTGGCGCGCCGCCTTGCGCCCCTTGACCGTCCCGGCCATCTGAATGGCCCCGCCGAAGAGCAACAGCTTCTCCGTGAGGGTCGTCTTGCCCGCATCCGGGTGCGAGATGATGGCGAAGGTACGTCGCCTGGAAATTTGGTCTTGAAGCTCGCTCATGGGCCTTCGAGTGGGTTGCGGTCAGTGCCGGCGAACCGGGCATTGTACTGATTCCACGGTCCCTGGGGCCAGGACTGGACTGGACTGGCAGCCTCGGGGTGCACCCGCCGCGTCTTTTCCAGCACAATAGGAGCACCATCCTCAACCGGCCAGTCCCCATGTCCGACAGCGACGCGCTGCATCGTTTCCTGTTCGAAGGTACCGAAGTACGCGGCGAGCTGGTCCACCTGGACGCCTCCTGGCGCGCCGTGCTGGACCGCCATCCCTACCCGGAGACGGTGCGCGGGCCCCTGGGCGAGGCCCTGGCGGCGACCGTGCTGCTTACCGGGACCCTGAAGTTCGACGGGGCACTCATCCTGCAGGTCCAAGGCGAGGGGCCCCTGCGGACCCTGGTCGCCCAGGCCACCCACGGTCGCACCATTCGCGGCCTGGCCCGCTGGGAGGGCGAGGTCCCCGCCAGCGGGCTCGAGGCCGTCTTCGGGACCGGGCGCCTGGTCCTGACCCTGGAGCCCGAAGGGGGCGAACGCTACCAGGGCATAGTCCCGTTGCGCGGGGCCAATCTGGCCGAGGCCCTGGAGACCTACTTCCGCACCTCGGAACAGCTCGGCACGCGGCTGTGGCTCGCCGCCGGTCCGGAGCGGGCAGCCGGGCTCCTGTTGCAGCGCCTGCCTGGACACCACGACACCGAGGAGGACTGGACGCGCGTCGTGACCTTGGCCGACACCCTGAAGGGGGAGGAGCTCACCGGACTCCCCACCGAGACCCTGCTCAACCGGCTCTTTCACCAGGAGAATCTCCGTCTGTTCGAGGGCGAGCCTGTGGCCTTCCGCTGCACCTGCTCCCGCGGACGCATCGAGGAGACGCTGCGCGCCCTGGGCCAGGAAGAGGTCGAGGCAACGCTGGAGCAGGAGGGTCAGGTGGAGGTGAGTTGCGAGTTCTGCAACCGCATCTACCGCTGGGACCTGGTGGACGCCAGACAACTCTTCGCCGCCGCCACGCGCCACGAGACCCCGGCCGCGCGGCACTGAGCCGGCGCGGTGCCTTGGCCGGACATGGAAGCAAGACGGCGCGCAATGGACACGCCGGCGTTCGGGGCCGAAGCCTGGCCCCAGTGGCGCTGATGAAATGAACCCCGACCCCCTCCTGAGCCTTCAAAGCGCCACCGGGCTCGCGGCTCTGCTCGCGGCGGCCTGGCTGCTGAGCGAGAACCGCCGCCACGTCCCCGTCCGGCTGGTGGTCGCCGGGCTGGGGCTCCAGCTCACCCTTGCCGCCCTCCTGCTGAAGCTGCCCCAGGTGAAGGGGCTGTTCCTCCGGCTCAACGACCTGGTCGGGGCCCTCCAGGAGGCGACCCAAGCGGGGACGGCCCTGGTCTTCGGCTACCTGGGTGGGGGTGCCGCCCCATTCGACCTCGCCTACCCACAGAACGCCTTCGTCTTCGCCTTTCGCGCCCTGCCCCTGATCCTGGTTGTCAGCGCCCTCTCTGCACTGCTCTTCCACTGGCGCATACTCCCGGCGGTGGTGCAGGGGTTCGCCTGGGCCCTGCGCCGCACCATGGGCATCGGCGGGGCCCTGGGGGTCGGGGCCGCGGCCAATATCTTCGTCGGCATGACGGAGGCCCCGCTGCTCATCCGCCCCTACCTAGGGGGCCTGAGCCGCACCGAGCTTTTCGCACTCATGACCACCGGTATGGCCACCATCGCCGGCACCGTGATGGTCCTCTACGCCGGGATCATCGGTCCCGTGGTCCCGGACGCCATGGGGCACATCCTCGCCGCGTCCATCATCAGCGCCCCCGCCGCCCTGCTGGTGGCCGGCGTCATGATCCCGGAGAGCGACCCCGGCCGGACCCGCGACGCCACACCCCTGATCCGCCAGTCGCAGAGCGCCATGGACGCCGTCACCCGCGGGACCCTGGACGCCATCCCCCTGATGCTCAACGTCATGGCCATGCTGGTGGTCCTGGTCGCCTTGGTCACCCTGGCCAACCAGATCCTGGGGCTCCTGCCCGAAGTCGCGGGGACCCCGCTCACGCTCCAACGGGTCCTCGGCTGGGTGATGGCGCCTGTGGTCTGGGCCATCGGCATCCCCTGGGCCGAGGCCCAGACGGCTGGGGCCCTGATGGGGGTGAAGACGGTCCTGAACGAGTTCGTGGCCTACCTCGACCTGGCCGCCCTCCCGCCGGGGGCCCTGAGCGAGCGCAGCCGGCTGATCATGATCTACGCCCTGTGCGGCTTCGCCAACTTCGGCAGCCTGGGGATCATGATCGGCGGTATGGGCGCCATGGCCCCGGAACGCCGTGGGGAGATCGTCGCCCTGGGGATGAAGTCCATCCTGGCTGGGACCCTGGCCACCCTGATGACCGGTGCCATGGTGGGGATCCTGATCTGAGCGGGCAGCCAACCGCGAGGTCAGCGGCCGACCCGCGGCTGGGCTGATCTGTCCGGCCCAGGCTCACGGAATGAGCCACCCCCGGGGTTACAAAGGGACCCGGAACCCTTGACCGGAGCCAGCCCGATGCCGAGTACCCAGGTCCGCACCGCAGTCGCGAACCAGAATCCAACTCAAGCAGCACTCGACCTGCTCTCGCCCGAATCCCGGAGGGACCGGCGGGTCGTCATCCAGCGCAGCGCCGTGTCGGGCTTTCGCCACCACGAGGCCCCTCTGCTCTGGCCCGCCCTGCGCCTTGGTGCCCCGCTGGACCTGGTCCGCGAAGCCGACAACGACAGCGATGCGGCTGCCGTAGCCGTGTATTGGCGGGGACGCAAGCTCGGCTATCTGCCCCGCGGAGAGAACCTCATGGCCGCCTGCTTGCTCGACCGCCGCCGGGGCTTGAGCGCCCGTATCCAGCGCCTCGCCCCCAGGGCCGCGCGCAACCGCCGCCTCTGCATCGAAGTCCTGATGCACTGAGGTTGGCAATCCCGGCTTTCGCCAAGCGTCGGGCCCGTTGCCGGCTGCTTCGTCGCTGTTTGGGGCGGCGGTCAACCTCATCATGGCGGCAGTGGGCATGCCGGCTAAAACCGGCCAGCCAGCCCCAGCCACAGAGTCAGGCGACCGCTCCACAACGCGACGAATTGGCGCCCGATCACAGCCAGTGGGCCACGTGCTCATGAACGGATCGGACATCCTGTTGGGTCAGGTCATTGGTCACCTCGCCCTTCACCGTCCGTGTCAGGCCATTGCCCATATGGTCGCGAAGAAGACCGAGGAAATGGGGCGGGGCCACCAGGCACAGGGCGTTGAAGCGCTTGCTGTAATGGTCCCTGTCCAACTGGTCAGCCACCCGCTTGGCGAATCGGATGGCCACCTGCTCCTTCGGGTCCACCGATGTACCCATGGAGTGACGCTGACCGCCAAGATGGTCGAAGGCCCGCCCCGGCTTGTCCGTCTTGAGTGCCCGGGGCTGGAGTCGATCCTCCGGATTCACCAGATCCTTGAGCTCCTGAAGGGGCTCGCGCCGACCATTGGCCTCGAAAAAGCGGGCGCGCGCGGCGCTCGCCACCAACACCCAGGTCTTCATGGAAAACCTCCTGCCTCTGCGTTGCCCTGTCTGCCGCTACGCGGCGGGCGCAGATCTCGATCGGCAACCGCCGCGGGGGCGACTCTCACCTTAAATTTAGCTCGCCGGCAGACAGATGCCGGAAGCCGAGGCCAGGATGGCAGGTCTACCATTGAGTTAGGGGGGCAACTCATCGATACCGGGGCCGCAGGCACTTAACGTATGCCAATCCACAACGAGGACATCGCCAAGGTCTTCGACGAGATCGCGGATCTGCTGGAGATCCGAGGCGAAAACGCCTTCGGGATCCGAGCCTACCGCTAATGCCTCCCGAGAGGTGCGGAGTCTACCCAAGGGGCTCGGCCGGGATGGTGGAGACGGGCGCGGATCTCACCGAACTGCTGCGCCTGCCGGGTCTAGGTCCCAGACGCGTCCACGCCCTGCACTACGACCTAGCAAGCTCGATCTGAGTCGCGCGCAACAGACCCGGCGCATCCTCAAGGCCATGGACCACCCCCACTTCAGCATCCTAGCCCATCCAACGGGCCGGCTCATCGACGTGTGGGAGCCCTACGACATCGACATGACCCGGGTCATCCGTCATGCCCGCGACCGCGGCTGCTACCTGGAGCTCAACGCCCACCCCGAGCGCCTGGACCTCGCCGACATCCACTGCCAGATGGCGCGCGAAGAGGCTGTCCTGGTGAGCATCGCCTCGGACACCCACAGCACCATGGACTTCGCCAACCTGAGCTACGGCATCGGCCAGGCGCGCCGTGGCTGGCTGGAGAAGCGGGACGTCCTCAATGCCCGGGCCCTCGATGAGCTGTTGGCCTTGCTGCGCAGAACCATGTGAGGCCGATACCCGTCCCGAGCGCGCCGGGCCGGTGGCTAGGCGTCACCGCCGGGGTGCCCCACCAACCCGAGTATCGGGCCATCCGACCCCCAGCCAGGACAGCCAGCCGGCCAGTGAGCTGATTCCATCCATCACCTAGAAACGGCAGTTGGACGGCCCCGAGGGTACGTCGCGCCTGGTGTCTGGCAAGACGCGACGAGGCGCAGTAGTAGACCTATTGCAACGAGCTGCAATACAGCCAGGGGCCGCGCGCGACCTGCCCCCGGGGTCGTAACGCCGTCACCGAACAGGTGAAGCCCCAAGGACCCGCCATTTGTCGGCGGCTCAGGCGCTTGCATGAGGCGCGCAGTGGTCAACTGCCGTTTCTTGGATCGACAGGATGGACTCGGTCAGGCGGTCCCTATTCGGTCTCCCGCCGTTCGACCCCTGCCCCGTCGGCGAGGCCCGGACCGGGATAGAGAACGATCTCGGCGCCGGCATCGAGTCCGCTCAGGATCTGCGCCTGGACGCCATTGTTGCGCCCGACCTGCACCGGCGTCAGCCGCGCTCGGGCGTCCTGGACGGCGAACAGGGCCCATCCGCCCACCGATCCGGCACCTTGGCGGAACAGCGCGCTGGATGGCACGGTGAGGGCATCCTCGGCCTCCCAGACGACGATCCGTGTCTCCACACGGAAGCCATGGCCGAGGCTTTCGCGTCGCTCGATCAGGTCGGTGAAGCGGATGATTACCTTGACCCGCTGCTCCTCGACACCAAGCGCGGAGTACTTTGTAAAACCCCAGGGCTCCACACGTTCCACCACGCCGCCCAAGGGGTTGGGCCCGCCCCAGCTCTCAACGATGACCCGGTCGCCGGGCGAGACCCGGACGGCGTCGGTCGAGAGCAGCTCCGCGACGACCTCCAGGTCGTTGGCGATATCGCCGATCTCTAGGATCGGCGTGCCGGCGGCCAGCGTCGTCTCGCTCTTCTGCATGACCTGCAGGATGCGCCCCGACACCGGCGCGGTCAGCGGGATCGCCTCCGCGCCCGCCGATGCGCCAGCCACACCGCTTGCGCCCTCGCCGAAGCTGATGAGGCGCGCACGGGCGTTGGCCAGGTCGGCCTCGCGCATGGAGATGGCCGCCTTGGCCATGTCGAGCGACGCACCCGCGGCCCGCGATTCCCTCTCGGCCTGGTCCAGGGCGGCCTGGGAGACGGTGCCGCTCTTGCGCAAGGCTCGCGAGCGATCCAGCTCGTGGTCGGCGAGCTCCTGGTCTGCCATGGCCTTGTTGAGGTCGGCGCGCGCCACCCGCAGCGCCGCCTCGGCCACGTCGACGGAGGCCCTCGCCTGCTCGCGGGTGCGAATGTCCAGCGCGGAGGGGTTGAGCGGCAACATGCGGGCGATGGTCGTCTCGCCGCCATCCACCGCATCGCCGGGTTCCACCTCGACCCGCAGCAGGCGCCCAGCGATGGGCGCAGACACCACGTAGGCGTCGCGCACCCGGGTCTTGGCCTCCTCGTCGATGCTCACCGCCATGGGGGCGCGTACGGCCTCGCCCATGTCCACCACGATGGGGCGCGGCGCAAAGGCATAGCCCAGCACGGCGGCCAGCAGGGCGCCGGCGCCGAGGGTGATCCAGGCGCGCGATCTTCGTTGAGTGGCGATTCGTCTCACTCCCGTATCTTGAGCGCGGACACCAGATCGATCCGGTCGATGTCCCGCTTGACCAGCCAACCGGAGATGGCTGCCGCGGCAACCACGGCGAGGGCAGCGGTGCCGTAGCTCTCTGGCACGACGATGGCGGGTATCCGGTAGAGGTCCGTACTGAATCCCTCGGAGAGGGCGAGCGCGAGATAGTAGCCGAGCCCCGCGCCCACCGGGAGCGCCAGCAGTGTGATGGCGGCCAGCTCGCCCAGCAGGACGAATGCGGCCTCGCCCCGGGTGAATCCGATCACCCGCAGACTGGCGAGGTCGCGGGCGCGCTCGGCGAAAGCGATGCGCGCGCTGTTGTAGACGATGCCGAAGGTGATGACCGCAGCGATAGCCGCCATGATGAAGCGCATCGCCCCGGCGCCGGTGTCGAGCATCTTCTGGAAGGCCGCGCGGGCCTCACTGCGCAGGCTCACCCCAGCCACGGCGGGCATTTCCTTGAGCGCGCGATAGATGGCGTCGCCACGGGCGCTGTCGATGCGCAGATAGGCGCCGGAGACCCGATTCGGCTCCTTCAGTGCCCGATTGAGGGCGCCGATCTCCAGGTAGGCGGGTGAGCCGAGCAGGGTCGCCGCAACCCCGACCACGGGCACCTCCAGCACCGGCCGGCGGCCCTCCCGTACCTCGATGGTCAGTCGCTCGCCGGGGTGGATGTGCAGGACCTCCGCCAGCGGCTCGGCCAGGATGACGCCGTCCTCTCGCACGTAGATGGGTCGCATGGCATCGTCGACCGCTCGGTTGAGCCGGGGCTCGGCGACCAGGCCGTTGATGGCGCCGCGATAGGTGTAAAGCCCGTGGCGCAGGACCGCGGGCACGGTGCGGAAGGGCTCGACCTCGATCACGCCGTCCATACGCTGCAACTCGAGCACCGTCTTGTCGGACAGGGGCTCGATGAAGCTGACGGTGACATCGCTGCGGTCGATGACACTGAAGTTGAATTCCATGGTGATGTCGAAACTGCTCATGACGCTGAGCATCGCCACCGACAGGGCCATGCCCGCACCGATCCCGACCACCGCCGCCGCGGCCCGCCCAGGCTGGCGGATCAGACGCCTGACAACCATGCGGCTCGGCTGGTCGAGCAGGGCCTTGAGCACCCTGCCGAGTCCTACCGAGCGGCTGTAATCCGCCGGCGCCGGGGGGCGCATGGCCGCGGCTGGGGTGAGGGTGAACACCTCGCGCAGCACGAACACGACGCCCGCCGAGGCGGCGAGCACACTGACGGCGACCCCGCTGACGAAGGCCTGGGGATCGACCTGAAACACCAGAAACGGGAACTTGTAATAGGCCTGGTAGACGACGGTGAGGCTGCGGCCCGCCAGCACGCCCAGCAGGCAGCCGAGCATCGCCCCGGCACCGGCGATGACCAGGGTGAACTTGAGGTAGTGCGCGCCCACCTCCCGGCTCGAATAACCGAAGGCCTTGAGCAGGCCGATCTGTTCCCGCTCGGCCTGGACCATGCGCGAGACGACGATATAGAGCAGGAAGGCGGCGACCGCGAGAAAGACCGGCGGGGCGCCCCGGCGCATGACCCGCAGCCCGTCGATCTCCTCCACGATGAAACGGTTGGAGAACTGGTCCGCGAGCCCATAGGCGCCGACACCGCCGTAGGGCCTGAGCATGCGGTCGAGGCGATCGAGCACCGCCGCCAGCCGCGCCTCGCGCGTCAGGGACACCAGCGCCTCGTTGAAGGCGCCGTCCAGGTCATAGGCGGCAGCCAAAGAACGCTCGCTCATCCAGATCACGGCGAAGCGGGTATCGTCCGGGACTATCTCGCCGGGTGCGGCGGCATAGAGGAACTCCGGTGCCTGGGCGAGCCCAGCGATCCGGAAGCTGCGCCGCGCGCCGTTCATGGTGGCGGACAGAGCGTCCCCAGGCGCCAGGCCGTGGGCCTTGGCGAAGCCCTCGAGCAGCAGGATCTCGTCCTCCCGGGCCGGGTCGATTCGGCGTCCGGCGGAGAGGTAGACGTCGTTGAGGCGCGGCGGCCCCTGGTCCGGCAGCGACACCGCCTGGGCGCGCACCGGCACGGCGATCCCCGGCAGATCGATCAGGGCCCCGCCATTCACGCGGCCCTGCACCGTGGCGACCCCCGGTATCTGGGCGATGTCATGAAGGAGATGGTTCGGCGCCCGCTTGACCGGCGCGAACACCTCCGCAAGGCGATAGCGTTCGTAGTAGGCGCGCTTGGTCTCCTCCAGTGAAATCACCAGCCCATCCATCATCACCAGCATCATGACCCCCAGGGCAATAACCAAGGCGATGGCGATGGCTTGCCCCTTCACGCGCCAGAGATCGCGCAGCAGCTTGCGATCGAGGGGGCTGAAGCCCGGCATTAAGCCGCCTGCCATCACCAGGCGATCTCCTCAGCCGACAGCTTTGACTCGTTAACCACGACCTCGCGGATGTGCCCGTCAGAGAAGTGGATGACGCGGTCGGCCATGGCCGCGGTGGCGGCGGCGTGGGTGATGATCAGCACCGTGGCGCCGAGCTGCTCGTTGACGTCCTGCAGCACCCGCAGGACCGTGCGTCCGGTGGTGCTGTCCAGCGCCCCGGTGGGTTCGTCGCAGAACAGGACGGTCGGGCGTTTTGCGATGGCCCGGGCGATGGCCACGCGCTGCTGCTCGCCGCCGGAGAGCTGAGCCGGGAAATGCTGGAGCCGCGCATCCAGCCCGACCAGGGCCAGGGCCTCGGCCGGATCCAGCGGGTCATCGGCGATCTCGGTGACCAGCTCGACGTTCTCGTGGGCCGTCAGGCTGGGCATGAGGTTGTAGAACTGGAACACAAAGCCGACGTGGTGACGGCGATACTGGGTGAGCTCGGCATCGCTCATCGCCGTCAGGTCGTCGTCGAAGAAGTGCACCGTGCCGTCGGTGGCGCGGTCAAGCCCGCCGAGAATATTCAGCAGTGTCGATTTCCCGCTGCCCGATGCGCCGAGCAAGACCACCAGTTCGCCGCTCGGCAGCTCCAGATCGACCCCGCGCAGGGCGTGCACGGCCGACGGGCCCGAGCCGTAGACCTTGGTGACTCCGGTCGTGCGGAAGGCCGGACCCGGCTTGCGAGCGGGTTTGAGCATGTTCGGGCCAATGCGCGCTGTTGCGGTAAACGCTGGTTTTGGAGGTCGAGATTGGGTAATCGATCCCGGTTACCCCCGCGAGAATCGGATCCGCACGGCAGGAGTCAGGCGCAAGCCGGACTCAGGTTGCTCATTGCGGGTAACCACGGACAGCAGAGCCGAGCTGTTGATCGACCTCGCCCGCGTCGATTTCACACCGGCTTCCAAACGGAGCCCCGGCACGGATGTCGCGGCAACACCCTCGCAAGGCGGTGCGCAATGTGAAATCGGAACGGCCGCTGTCCGGCAGGCACCGCGCGATTCCCTGGCATCAGTTCCCGCCGTGGCTTGATCGGCTCGGCTGCCAGCCTCGACCCATGCCCATGATAGACGCCACACACGCAACTGCGCGATGAGCGGGGAGGCGCTGCTCGGTCGCCGGGAACCCAGGTCCCCTGTCTTGCAGGTTGGCGGGAATGAGGCGACAACGCACAGGCTGCCCGCCGAAATTGTCTTGCCTGGCAATCGCTGGTGCCGCAGCTCTGACAAGTCACGACCGGGCCCTCAAAACGTGGCGCGCAGCCGAACCCCAGGGACCCAGAGGTTGTCGGTTGACGGAGCAAGCGCCGGGTTGCGGATGAACTGGATATCGGGAGTCAGCGCCGCCTGTGGCAAAAGGTGAATCCGATAGCAGGCAACGAAGCCGCAATGATCTTCGACCCTATCGCCGGTCGACGCCCGGGGACGGGCAGCCCCAGTTGGCGCCGAGGCCGATGCGGTGGTTCTGCTTGTTCACCCGGTCGCCGATACCGGCACCAACCAAGCGGTCAACGATGGCGCCGCCACTGCCGCAGCAGCCCGCTCTCTCAGGAAGGGCAGCCAGCGATTGCACAGGCGCGCGGAGTGCCGGCCCAGCGGAAGCGATGGCGACGACTGGGGAGCGGCCGGATCAGGGCGGCGAGCCTAAGGAAACGCTGATTGAAGCGTTTCCCGTGCGGGCCACAGAAGGCCCGCGATCTGATTAAATCCAGGGACGGCTTTGATCAGCATCGACCTAAGTGAGGGGCTGGGTCGGAAACCCCTAGGTCGGTCCAGCAGTGGCGAGCCCGTCAATTGCGGCCACACGCCAATTCCAAGTAGCGGCGGCTTGGCCGTTCCGAGCCAATCGTTTTGGTTGGCTTCCAGCTATGAGGGCGTCGGCGACGGCCTCCCCGGTTCCGAGAACTCAGTGCTCGCCAACCGAAGGGTCCGAAAGAGCCCCACGCCCGACTTCGAAATTGACTATTTTCAATGCCGCGCCGCCGGCCAGCCCGTAGCCTTTCCCCAACACTTGGGGTCTCCCAGGAACCCCGTGCCCTGGAGGTCACACCCCATGTCACAGCCGACCGCGGACTCGCGCTTGCGCCATTTCCCTGTCTCCATCTTCGCCATGGTGATGGGCCTGGCCGGGCTTGCAATCGCCTGGCAGAAGGCCCAGACCGTTTTTGCCCTGCCGCTGGACCTGGCCACTCCGATCCTGGTGTTTGCGGGGGCACTCTTCTGCGTCCTGCTTGCCCTCTACCTGACCAAAGTCAGGCGCTGGCGCACCGCAGTGACTGCCGAGTTGGACAACCCCATCCAACTCAATTTCTTTCCGACCATCTCCATCAGCATGCTCCTCCTGGCCGCGGCAACCCTGCCCCACTCGCCCGGAGTCGCCGGGATATTGTGGGTAACGGGCAGCAGCCTTCACCTGCTGCTGACCCTGTACGTGATGGGGGTATGGATCCACCATGACCATTTTGAGATCCACCACATCAATCCGGCCTGGTTCATTCCGGTGGTGGGGAACGTCCTGGTTCCCATTGCCGGGGGGCCGCTTGGGTTTCCCGAGGTGGCTTGGTTCTACTTCAGCGTCGGCATCCTGTTCTGGCTGATCCTGTTCACCATCATCGTCTACCGCATGCTGTTCCATCACCCCCTGGAGGAACGGCTGATGCCGACCTTTTTCATTCTGATTGCCCCTCCGGCGGTGGGCTTTCTCGCCTACCTGCAGCTCACCGGGGACCTGGACCCCTTCGCCCGAGTGCTTTATTACATTGGCCTTTTCCTGACCCTGCTGCTGGCAACCCAGATCGGACGCTTCCTGCGCATCCCATTCTATCTATCTTGGTGGGCCTACTCCTTCCCCTTGGCGGCCATCGCCACCGCCACGCTGGTGATGTACGAGCAGACCGGCCTGAGTGCCTTCGCCGGACTGGCCTGGGTCTTGCTGACCCTGGTGACTTTGGTCGTGGTCTACCTGCTTGCGCTCACGGCCCGGGCGATGAAGGCACACAGCATTTGTGTGCCCGCCCATTGAGGCCAGCCAGTCCCCCTCACCCGAGGCCCACCGCCTGTGAAACAAACGCTGTTGCAAGAGAAGTACCCGATCTACTGCCTGGAGCTGGGCCGCGCCGAAACCAGCCACCGAAACGTGGATGAGATCATGGATTACCTCAAGGGATGCATCGCGGCCCACAACTCGGCCTGCTTCATCGCGGACTTCGACCACTATGCCCACACCCGCTCCCTGCCCCAGGGACAAATCGGCGAGGGCATCCTGGCGGCCCGGAATCTGGTCTTCTGCTTCGGCATCGCCTTGCCAGATCCCCACGTCCTGGCCGTACGCCCGCGCTCCATCGGGGTGGCGGAGACTAACGAGGGCTTCCTGATCACCTTCATGGAAGCCCCCATGCCCGTGGCCAACACGGCCATGGAAGAGTGGGCCAAAGGCCTGCGCAACCTGCCCAGATCCGGCCATTCAAGCACCGAAGGAGACCCGGCATGCGCATCGGCGTGACCAGTCAGAACTTCCGGACCATTACAGGCCACGCGGGGAAGACCCGGCGCTTCCTGGTCTTCGAGGCAAACCCTGGGAGCGAGCCTCGGGAAGTCGAACGCATCGACCTCCCGATCGAGATGTCCCTGCATGAGTACCACGGCGACGACCACCCCTTGTTCGCCCTGGACGCCCTCATCACGCAGGGGCACGGCCAGGGCTTTGCCAAGCGTCTGGCCCGTCACGGCGTGCAGGTGATTGCCACCGCCGCATCCGACCCCCAGACCGCGGCGGCGGCTGTGGCAGCCGGAGACCCGTTGCCGGGGCCCCTGCCCCACAACCATGCGCATGATCACGATCGCGCGCACACCGCCGCCGGAAAGGCGGTTCCAGTGACCCTGGGCAAGTGACCCTGGGAAGAGTGCCAGCGGCGAAACACCCGATCACTAGGTTCAATACCCTCGGCCGATCCGCCTGCTCACTCGGCGAGTGAGCACCGCCCGAACATAGCGCCGTTTACGCCACTGCGTTGCCTGGTCGTGGCTGGAGGCGGGCTGCACTTTCCCGCATGACAAGCCTCGAGGCAAAAGCGTGGAGGCGAAGGCCCGCCCCATGGCAGCCCCTGAAACACAGGGTCCATACCCCTCAGCCAGCGACTCAGGCTAGCCCGCCAACCGAGGGCCGGTCCGCGCCAACTCATGCGAGGCCCGACCAAAGACAGAATGGCCCGCTATAGCCGCCAGATTGATGCCCCTTGGGAGGTGGGGCGCACGGGAAGCTGTTTAATCAGCGTTTCCTAAGTGCCTAATGGACATTGCGAATTCTTGTGTTCCGGCGGACCGCCGGGCTGGTATGCTTTGCGGCTCGCCCCCCGGTCCCGGGACCAGGGACCCCGACATGCAACCAATCTACAACCCGAATCGCTGGTGAGGCAGACATGCTAGACAGCACCATGATCGAGCTCTCGCGGTGGCAATTCGCCTCCACCGCCCTCTACCACTTCCTGTTCGTCCCCCTGACCCTCGGCATGGTCTGGATGCTCGTCATCATGGAGAGCGTCTATGTCATGACCGGCCGGGAGATCTACAGGGACATGACCAAGTTCTGGGGCAAGCTCTTCGGCATCAACTTTGCGTTGGGCGTTACCACGGGGCTCACTATGGAGTTCCAGTTCGGGACCAACTGGTCGTACTACTCCCACTATGTGGGCGACGTCTTCGGCGCCCCCCTCGCCATCGAGGGGCTGATGGCCTTCTTCCTGGAGTCCACCTTCATCGGGCTTTTCTTCCTCGGCTGGGAGAGACTCACAAGAGTCCAGCATCTGACCGTCACCTTCCTGATGGCCCTGGGTTCCAACCTCTCGGCCCTGTGGATCCTCATCGCCAACGGCTGGATGCAGAACCCCGTGGGCTCGGAGTTCAGCTACCAGACCATGCGCATGGAGATGGTGAGCTTCAGCGAACTGCTGCTGAATCCGGTCGCTCAGGTCAAGTTCGTGCACACCGTGGCCGCGGGCTATGTCACCGCCTCCATGTTTGTGCTGGGGATCTCCGCCTACTACCTGCTCAAAGGGCGTGACCTGGCCTTCGCCAAGCGGTCCTTCTCGGTGGCCGTGGGCTTCGGGCTGGCCTCGATCCTGTCGGTGATCCTGCTCGGTGACGAGAGCGGTTACGAGGTTGGCGACGTGCAAAAGACCAAGCTGGCGGCCATCGAGGCGGAGTGGGAGACCGAGCCGCCGCCCGCTGCATTCACCCTGATCGGCTTCCCGGACAATGAAACCCAGGAGACCCATGGTGCGATCAAGGTCCCCTACCTGCTGGGGCTGATCGCCACGCGTTCCTTGGACACCCCAGTGACCGGGCTCAAGGACCTGATCGCTGACCATGAGCGGCGCATCCGCAGCGGCATGATCGCCTACGACTACCTGGAACGCCTGCGCGGCGGTCAGGACACGGACGCCAATCGGGCCGTCTTCGAGGAGCACAAGCAGGACCTGGGCTACGGACTCCTGCTCAAGGCCTACACCGCGAATCCTGCCCAGGCCACGGAGGAGCAGATCAAGCAAGCGGCGAAGGACTCCATCCCGGAGGTGGCGCCCCTGTTCTGGAGCTTCCGGGTCATGGTCGCGGCCGGAATCTGGATGTTGATGCTGATCGTGCTCGGGTTCTACTACAACGCCAAGCGGATCATCGAAAAAAAGCGCTGGCTGCTGCGGCTGTTCCTCTACAGCATCCCGGTCCCGTGGATCGCCGCCGAGACGGGCTGGTTCGTCGCCGAGTTCGGTCGTCAGCCCTGGGCCGTCGGCGAGGTGCTGCCGACCGCCATCGCGGCCTCCAGCCTGACATCCGCCGACCTGATCATCAGTCTGTCTGGGTTCGTCCTTTTCTACACCCTGCTGTTCATCATCGAGATGTATCTGATGTTCAAATTCGGGCGCATGGGGCCCAGTGCCCTGCACACCGGACGTTACTACCACGAGCAATCACTCACAGCCGGAACCGCGACCCTGGCCGCCCAGCCGCAGCGACATCTGGACTAGGCCCCGCCGATCGCATCCAACCTACAGGTAGCGCGACATGATCCTGGATTACGAAACTCTGAAATTCGCCTGGTGGCTGCTGGTCGGCATCCTCTTCATCGGCTTCGCCGTCACCGACGGCATGGACATGGGGGTGGGTATCCTGTTGCCCTTCCTCGGCAAGAAGGACGTCGAGCGGCGGGTCATCATCAATACGGTGGGGCCGCACTGGGACGGGAACCAGGTCTGGCTCATCACCGCCGGTGGGGCCATCTTCGCCGCCTGGCCGCTGGTCTACGGGGCGGCCTTCTCGGGCTTCTACTTCGCCATGCTGCTGGCCCTGTTCGGCCTCTTCTTCCGGCCCGTGGGGTTCGACTACCGCAGCAAGATCGCCGACCCGCGCTGGCGCAACGGCTGGGACTGGGGACTGTTCATCGGCGGCGTCGTGCCGGCCCTGATTTTCGGCGTGGCCTTCGGCAACTTGCTGCAGGGGGTGCCCTTTCACCTGGATACCCTGCTGCGGTCGTATTACACGGGCAGCTTCTTCGGGCTCCTCTGGTCTCGTGAAAACGGGCCCTTTGCGCTCCTGGCCGGGCTGATCAGTGTCAGCATGCTGACCGCACACGGGGCGATCTGGCTGCAGCTGCGCACCGCCGACCCCATCTCCAGTCGCGCCAAAGGTGCAGCGAAGGTCTGGGGACTGATAACCATCGTTGCCTTCGGCCTGGCGGGAGTCTGGCTCGTGTTTGGCATCGAGGGCTACCGGGTGGTCGCCATGCCCGCCCTGGATGCGATGCCCAACCCCCTGACCAAGGAGGTGGTGCGCGAGGCCGGGGCCTGGCTGGCCAATTATCAGACCTACCCCTTGAGCCTTGCCTTCCCGGTGTTGGGCTTCGTCGGGCTGGGCCTCGCAGTCGTTGCGTCCATGCTCGACCGCCCAGGGCTTGGGTTAGCCCTGAGCAGCCTCGGGATCACGGGGATCATCATGACTGCGGGGGCGGCCATGTTCCCCTTCATCATGCCCTCCAGCACCAATCCCAATAGCAGCCTGATCGTCTGGGACGCCGTATCGAGCCACCGGACCCTGTCCATCATGTTCTGGGCTGCGGCGGTCTTCGTACCCATCATCATCGGTTACACCACCTGGACCTATTCCAAGATGTGGCGCCGAGTGACGGTCGAGGAAATCGAGTCCCAGGAGCACCTGGCCTACTGATTACTCTGGTCGGGGGACTGCCCCAGGCCGCAGACCGACACAAACAACAATTGTCAGGAGTCACCTATGTGGTACTTCGCCTGGATCCTCGGCGTCTTGCTGGCGCTGGCCTTTGGTGTGATCAACGTGATGTGGTACGAGTCCGAGCAGTGTCTCGGGGACCCGGAGGACGACTCGCGCCGAGCCTGAGGGTCCTGATCCACCCGCCCGGGCAACTGGGACCAAGTGTTAGACCGTGGCCTGTGGGCCTGCAGCCGCCACCAAGCTACTTCGGCGAACCCTATTCCTGTTGAAGGATCTATCTCCTGGCCCTGAGTTCCGGGGCCTGATGGTCCCTACCCTCCCCCGTGCTGGTCCAGATTCTCCTGCTGCGCCTCGGCGGAATCGCCCTGGTGGAGCGGGACATCGCCCTGCGTACCCGGACTACGCCCGGCGCGCCAACGCTTTCTGGCCAGACCCGCCGCGCCAATCTGTATGCCGCCCCGCCTGAGGCTCGGACATCGGGGCCGGGACGCGCGGCCCCCGCGTCTCCCGATCCGCGCCTGATCAAAAACAAAATTTATTAGACGGATAAAAAATCTGTTGCTTTATTAGTATCTGCTGATATACTGCTCACCATTCGAGGCGACGACGCCTCACCCACTCCCAATCCAACCTTCAAATTAAAAGAGATAAACAATGAACAAGATCGTCAAGCTTGCTGCTGTCACCTCCCTGGTCGTTGCCTCCGCTTCCGCCTCCGCCTGGTGGGGCGGCCCCTCCAACGGCTACAGCAATGGCAATGGCATGGGTGACATGATGAATGACTTCTTCGGTGACGGCTTCGGCGATGGCGCCGGCGACTTCAATATGAACATGAACACCAGCGCCTCCGGTAGCGGCCGTGGCTATGGTCGCGGCTACAACCGCTACCAGGGTTACAACGGTTACAACGGCTACGGACAACGGCTACGGCCCTTACTACGGCGCCCCCTACGGCTACGGCCCGGTGCCCCCGGTCGCCGCTGCCCCTCAGGGTTATGCCCCGATGGCCCCCGCCGCTCCGATGGCCCCGGCCGCCCAGTAAGGCCTGCGCCTGACCCGAATTCGGACGGCTCGCCGAGAGTCGCCGGATAACAAAAGGCCCCGTGAACCTCAGGTTCACGGGGCCTTTTTCTGTTGAACGCCCAGCGCGGGACCACACCAACGGGTCGTGCTCAGCCCCGTCGCCAGGTGGTTCCGTGGGGGCCATCCTCCAGTAGCACCCCGGCCGTCGTGAGCGCGTCGCGGATGCGGTCGGCCTCCGCCCACTGTTTGGCCTGGCGGGCCGCACGCCGCTGCACGATCAGGGCATCGATCGCGGCATCGCTCAAGCCCCCGCACTCAGCGCCGCCCTGCAGATAGGCGTCCGGATCGGATTGGAGGATGCCCAGCACCCCGCCGAGCTGTCGCAGCAGCCCGCCCAAGCCTACGGCTTCGACCTCGTTGTCGGCGCGCAGCCGGTTGACCTCGCGCACCAAATCGAACAGCACCGCAAGGGCCACCGGGGTATTGAAGTCGTCATCCATGGCCGCGATGAATCGCTCTCGGAACGCCTCGCCGCCGCTGGGAGCCGCTTGCGGCAGCCCGCGCAGCGCAGTGTAGAGCCTGGTGAGGGCCGCGCGGGCCGCTTGCAGGCTCTCGTCATCGTAATTGAGCGGGCTGCGGTACTGGCTGGTCAGGATGAAGTAGCGCACCTCTTCCGGCCGGTAGCGATCAAGGATCTCCCGTACGGTGAAGAAATTGCCCAGGGACTTGGACATTTTCTCCTCGTTCACCCGCACGAATCCATTGTGCATCCAGAGGTCGACGAAGGGCTCCCCGGTGGCCCCCTCGGACTGGGCGATCTCGTTCTCGTGGTGGGGAAACTGCAGGTCCGCCCCGCCGCCGTGGATATCGAAGTGGTTGCCCAGGGCGCAGGTCGACATCGCCGAGCACTCGATGTGCCAGCCGGGGCGGCCGTCCCCCCAGGGCGAAACCCAGGCGGGCTCCCCTGGCTTGGCTGCCTTCCACAGGGCGAAGTCGAGCGGGTCGCGCTTGGCCTCGCCCACCTCCACACGGGCTCCGGCCCGCAGGTCCTCCGGGTCCTTTCCAGACAGACGCCCATAGTCGGTGAAGCTGGACACCGCGTAGTAGACGTCCCCGTTGTCCGCCACATAGGCGTGCCCGCGGGCGATGAGCGCCTCAATCATCCGCAGGATCTCAGGCATGTGGCCCGTGGCCCGGGGCTCATCGCTCGGGGGCAGAACCCCGAGGGCCTGGGCATCCTCGTGCATGGCCGAGATGAACCGCTCCGTCAGAGCAGAGATCGGCTCGCCCCGCTCGTTGGCCCGGTTGATGATCTTGTCGTCGATGTCCGTGATGTTGCGGACATAGGTCACCTCGTAGCCGAGTTCGCGCAGATACCGGTAAACCACATCGAAGACCACCATGACCCGGGCGTGGCCCAGGTGACAGTAGTCGTAGACCGTCATTCCGCACACGTACATGCGGACCTTACCGGGCTCGATGGGCCGGAGCTCCGCCTTGTCGCGGGTGAGCGTGTTGTAGATCTTGAGCATGGGGTCGGGGCCGCCGGGTCTGGGCAGGACAGGGCTGGTATGGTAGCAAAGGCTCGTCATTACCACGAAGAGCCCTGCCGCAGCAGCTTCCACATCCGCAGCAAAGGCTCTAAGATTCGCGGTTCTTTCCAGACCCTTCCACCCGTCGACTCCAAGAGGACCACCCCATGCGCCGTCTGCTCGCGACCGCGACCCTCGTCACCGCCCTGATTGCGCTGACCCAACCGGCCCTGGCCGCCACGGAAGGCGAACATGCAGCAAGAACAGGAACGGTTTCCGGCCCAACCGCCAACCCCCAGGTGCTGATCAAGACCTCTGCGGGGGACATCACCGTCGAGCTCGAGCCCGAAAAGGCCCCTGGTACGGTGAAGAACTTCCTCGCCTACGTGGACGAAGGTTTCTACGCGGGCACTCAGTTTCATCGGGTCATCAAGGGCTTCATGATCCAGGGCGGCGGCTACACGGCCGACTTCACCGAAAAGCCCACCCACGAGCCCATCCAAAACGAGGCCGAGAACGGGCTCAAGAACGAGCGCGGCACCGTCGCCATGGCGAGGACCGGCTATCCGCACTCTGCCACCGCCCAGTTCTTCATCAACGATTCCGACAACGCCTTCCTCAACCATCAGGCCAGGACGTCAAAAAGGTGGGGCTATACGGTCTTTGGGCACGTGGTCAACGGCATGGACGTGGTAGACAAGATCGCCGCCATGCCCACCGGCAGAAACGCCAAGGGCCTGACCGACGTCCCCACGACCCCTGTCACGATTGATGGGATTACCCGCATCGACGCCAAGTAAGCGAGAGACACCGACGATGATCAAGCTCACCACCAGCCACGGCGACATCCTGATCGAGCTCGACGCCGACAAGGCCCCACTCACTGCTGCCAACTTCGAGCAGTACGTCCGCGACGGTCATTACGACGGAACCTTGTTCCATCGCGTGATCAACGGCTTCATGATCCAGGGCGGCGGCTACACCAGCGACTTCTCGGAGAAGCGCACCCGCGCCCCCATCGAGAACGAGGCCAAGAACGGGCTCAAGAACACCGCCGGAACCCTCGCGATGGCCCGCACCAACCAGCCGCACTCCGCTACCTCCCAGTTCTTCATCAACGTCTCCACTAACGGCTTCCTGGACTGCCCGGGCCAAGACGGCTGGGGCTACTGCGTCTTCGGGCGTGTAGTAGAGGGCATGGATGTGGTCGACGCCATCAAGGGTGTCGCCACGGGCAACAAGCAGGGTCATTCGGACGTGCCCAAGGAGGACGTGGTGATTCAGAAGGCAGAGGTCGTCGCCTAGCGGAATCCCAGTCAGGGCTGGAGACCGCGGAGCCTTAACAGGCGGTGCCGGTCCTGACTAGGATCCGGGTTGCCCCTGTCCTGGTCTGGCGCCAGGCGGCGGGCGGCCTCCCCGTCGGCGCCCGCGAGGTCCCCCTTGTCCGAGACCCTGTTCATCTCAGACCTGCACCTCTCCCCTAACCACCCGGGTATCCTGGAGCTGTTCCTCCGCTTTCTGTCGACCCGGGCCCGGTCCGCGCAGCAGCTTTACATCCTGGGGGACCTCTTCGACGCCTGGATCGGCGACGACGACGATAGCCCCCCGGGACCGGCCGTGCGAGCTGGGCTGCGCGCCTTGACCGCGTCCGGCACCCATTGTTTCCTGATGCACGGCAACCGCGACTTTCTCATCGGGCGGGCGTTTGCACGCGACACGGGCTGCACCCTGCTGCGCGATCCCACGCGCATCGACCTCGACGGCACCCCGACCCTGCTCATGCACGGCGATCTCCTGTGCACCGACGACGTCGCCTACCAAAGGTTCCGCCGCCGCATTCGCAACCGGCTGGTTCAAAGGCTGTTCCTTTGGAAACCGCTGGCCAGCCGGCGCTCCGTCGCCGCCGACTACCGGAGAAAGAGCGGTGCAGCCACGGCCAACAAGGCCGAAGGGATCATGGACGTCAATAGCGAAACGGTGAATGTCCACCTGCGCCGCCACGGCGCCCGGACCCTGATCCACGGCCACACCCATCGCCCGGCGGATCACCGATTCACCCTTGACGGGCAGGAGGTCGCGCGGCACGTCCTCGCTGACTGGCACCCGGACCACGCCGAGGTCCTGGTCTGCGCCGATGGTCATTTCTTCAGAGAGCGATTGACCCCAGACCCGACAAGGGGGTCTGCCAATTGAGGTGATCGAAGTCCCAGCCGGTGAGAAGAAACGGTGGTCAGTCCTCGCCGCCGGCCGCTTCCCAGGTGATCAGCTCCCGGAGCACGGCGGTAGCATAGGCGCCGGCCCGGAGGCGGAAGGACAACTCCAAGCCGTCTTCGCCGATCCAGTTCCAGGCCCAATCGGCAACGGGCAGACGCAGAGCCCGGCGCTCCTGGTCGAGCCCAGCGGATTCCAGCCCCTGCGCCCAGGACGCCAGGCCGGACAGGGCGCTTGCCTCCATCTGAGCGGCTTCACCGGCAGCAGCCGAGGTGCCGCGGCCCCAGAGGGGCCCGCTGGGATGAATATCTCCCGCCAGCGTGCGAGCGATGAGGGCCTGGTCGACCGTGGCAGCCGAAAAATAGGAACCTGAACCGGCGAGCTGCATGCAGTCGCCTGGCAGGGGACGATCCCAGTCGCCGCGATCTACCCGGAGGGCCAGGACCTGGTTGAAGAGCTGTGAGCGGGCGGCGGACAGCCAAAGGCCGCGTTGGTGGCGCGGGGGCCGGCGGATCTCTCCGGCGAACAGGGCCTGGGCTCGATGGAGATTGCCCTCGCCGCGCCCGAAGCGCTGCTCTCCGAAGTAGTTCGGAACACCCCGCCCTGAGATCAGATCCAGACGCCGGACCAGCTCGACCCGATCCCCGACGAAGCCACGCACCTGGATACGGAAGCGGTTGCCCTCCAGAGCGCCGGGCCGAAGTTTGCGGCGGTGGTGGTGTGACTCCAATACTGCGAAGTCCTCCGCCACCAAGGCAGACCAGTCGGGACCGCCGTGCACGCCGGTATGGACACAAAACCATTGGGTGGTGACGGCATAGCGGTCCTTGAGCCCAGCCCAGCTCACGGCCTGCCGGGGCACCCCGGCGAAGGCCGCGATCTGCCGGGCGACCCACTCGGTATTGGCATTGGTCTTGCGAACGCGCAAGAGCTGGTGCTCTCCCTCGCCGTCCGGCGCAAAGCCCAGGATCTCGTCGACGACGAAGTCTTCCGCGCGCTCGCGCAGGCGGCCGCAGCCGACCGGACCGCCGTGGGCCCGCGGGAGGGTGGCGAAAGGGCGCCAGCTGGGGGCCGATGGGGCCATCGATCCGGCAGTCATTCCCGCAGCAAGACGACAGCGAAGGCCGCGATCCCCTCGCCGCGGCCGGTAAAGCCCATGCGCTCCGTGGTCGTTGCCTTGACGTTCACCCGTTCCATCGGACAGCCCAGGTCCAGGGCCAGGACCCGGTTCATGTCCTCCACATAGGGGGCAAGGCGGGGCCGTTGGGCAACGACGGTGAGATCGGCGTTATGTACAGCCAGCCCCCGCGCCGTCAGGCTCTCCATGACGCGCCTCAGCAGGACGCGGCTGTCGATCCCGGCATAGGCCGCATCGGTATCCGGAAAGTGGCGGCCGATGTCACCGAGCCCAGCCGCACCCAGGAGGGCGTCGCACAGGGCGTGGATGACCACGTCGCCGTCCGAATGGGCGGCCATGCCCTCGTCGCAGGGGATACTGACGCCCCCCAGGACCAACGGCCTCCCCGCCTCGAACCGGTGGGCATCGATGCCCTGTCCGATCAGCATAGGCGCCCCTGTTGTTGCAGGAAAAAAAGGGCCAAAGGGATGTCCTCCGGCCGAGTGATCTTGATGTTGTCCCCCTGGCCCTCGATCAGCCTGGGGTGAAGCCCCAGCAGTTCCACGGCGCTGGCATCGTCCGTGACCCGATGCCCGGCATCCAGGGCCGCTTCCAGCGCACGGCGCAGCAGCCCGAGGCGGAAGGCCTGCGGGGTGAAGGCGTGCCAGAGACCCTCGCGCGGGACCGTTGTCTCGATGCGGTCTCCCGGCAGGGCCTGTTTCATGGTGTCGCGCACCGGGACGCCCAGGATGCCGCCGACCGGGTCGTTCTCCAACTCAGCGATGAGGCGATCGAGGTCGGCACGGCCTAGGCAGGGCCTGGCGGCATCGTGGACCAGGACCCAGTCGTCATCGGCAGCCCGCCCCGCCAAGCCGAAGAGGGCATTCAGCACCGAGTGGCAGCGCTCGGCACCACCCGAGACCGTCGAGACCCGCGGGTGGTTCGCATGCTGAGTCTCGGGCCAGAGGGCGTCTCCGTCTGGGTGCAGCACAACCACGACTCCCCGCACCCGTGGATGGTCGAGAAGGGTAGCGAGGGTGAGGTCGATGACCTTCTGTCCCGCCAGATCGAGGTACTGCTTCGGGATCCCGGCGCCGACCCGGCGCCCAACCCCGGCGGCGGGGACCACCCCCCACCAGGCAGGGGCGCCACCCAGGGTCACCCCGTTACCGGTGCCGGTCGCACTCGGACTCACCGCTCCGATCCCGCTTTCGATCCCGGCTTCGTTTCAGGTTTCGTTTCGGTATTGGGGGTCGCCGGCTGGCCCTCGATCACCTGCAGAAAGACTTCGCCCGGCTTGATCATGCCCAGATCCATCCGGGCGCGCTCCTCCAGGGCCTCGTTGCCGGACTTGAGGTTGGCAACCTCTGCCGCCAGGGCTTGGTTGCGCGCGCGCAACTGGGCCATTTCCTGGGTCTGGTGGGCGATGTCTGCCTTGAGGGCATGGATCTCCGCCAGGCTGCCCTCCCCCACCCACAGGCGATACTGCAGCCAGGCGAGCAGGAGCGCGAGTGTGAAGATCAAAATGCGCATGTCGGTAGCAGGCGCCGCGGCAGGTGCCGGTCGCGGCGCCTGTCAGGCTCACAACCAGCGAAAGGCGCCACTGCCGGCGTAGACGGCCTCGTCGCCCAGCTGTTCCTCGATGCGCATCAATTGATTGTACTTGGCCACGCGGTCGGAGCGGGAGAGCGACCCGGTCTTTATCTGTCCGGCGTTCGTGGCGACCGCGAGGTCGGCGATCGTGGCATCTTCCGTCTCGCCGGAGCGGTGGGAGACCACCGCCGTGTAGCCCGCTTTGTGGGCCATGTCGATGGCCGCCAGGGTCTCGGTCAGAGTACCAATCTGATTGACCTTGATGAGGATGGAGTTGGCCACGCTCAGGTCGATGCCCTTCTGGAGGATTTTGGTGTTGGTCACGAAGAGGTCGTCCCCCACCAACTGGATGCGGCTGCCCAGACGCTCGGTGAGGGCCTTCCAACCGTCCCAGTCGCCCTCGGCCATGCCGTCTTCGATGGAGAGGATGGGGTACTTGTCTACCCAGCCGGTCAGCAGGTCGATCATGCCGCCAGCGTCGAGCTTGCGTCCCTCCCCTGCCAGGTCATAGAGCCCATCCTTGTAAAACTCGGAGGCGGCCACGTCCATGCCCAGGTAGATGTCCTGGCCGGCCCGATAGCCCGCCTTGTCGATGGCCTGGAGGATGACCTGGATGGCCGCCTCGTTGGAGGCGAGGTTGGGCGCAAAACCACCCTCGTCGCCCACGGAGGTGACCATGCCCTGGGCGGCGAGCACGGACTTCAGGGCGTGAAAGATCTCAGCCCCGTTCCGCACGGCCTCCCGCAGGCTAGCAGCGCCCACCGGCAGAATCATGAACTCCTGGAAGTCGATGCTATTGGCGGCATGGGCCCCGCCGTTGATGATGTTCATCATGGGCACCGGCAGTCGGTAGGTGCCGCTCCCCAGGGATTGGTACAAGGGCATGGCGCGCTCCTGGGCCGCCGCATGCGCCGCCGCCAGTGAAACGCCAAGCAGGGCGTTGGCGCCCAGACGCTCCTTGTTCTCGGTCCCGTCGAGGGCGATCAGCTTGCGGTCCAGGCCCGCCTGGTCACCAACCTCCATGCCGATGCAGGCGTCGCGCAGCTCGCCCCGGATATTGGCCACCGCATTGAGGACGCCCTTGCCGCCATAGCGGGACTTGTCGCCGTCGCGTAATTCCAGGGCCTCGCGAGACCCGGTGGACGCACCGGAGGGGACCGCTGCCCGGCCCAGGGCGCCATCGGCGGTGATGACATCGGCCTCAACGGTGGGATTACCGCGGGAATCCAGTATCTCCCGGGCGCGGATATCGATGATCTCGGACATGGGGGGCTTCCTCTGAAGTTGGATAACGGGACTGCATAAACGGTCGGGGCCGGGGCGGCCCGACGGAGTCGGACTCGCGACAGGCGGGGCACCGCGGCATCGGTCAACGGATCAAAGGTGATCCTCGATGAAGCCGGCGCGCTTCACGAGCTGGTCAATCTGCACCAGAGTCTCGAGGAGCTCGCGCAGCCGGTCCAGAGGCCATGAATTGGGGCCGTCGCTCAAGGCGTGCTCCGGGTCCGGGTGGGTCTCGACAAAGAGTCCCGCCACCCCTGCCGCCACCGCCGCACGCGCCAAGACGGGGACGAACTCGCGTTGACCTCCGGAGCTGTCGCCCCGCCCGCCGGGGAGTTGGACCGAGTGAGTAGCGTCGAAGACCACGGGGCAGCCGGTCTCGCGCATCACCGCCAGGGCGCGCATGTCGGAGACCAGATTGTTGTAACCGAAGGAAACACCCCGCTCGCAGACCATGATGCGGTCGTTGCCGGTGGTCCTCGCCTTCTCAACCACCCGCTTCATATCCCAGGGGGCAAGGAACTGGCCCTTCTTGATGTTGACAGGCTTGCCCTGGCTCGCCACGGCGCGAATGAAATTGGTCTGGCGGCAGAGGAAGGCGGGGGTCTGGAGGACATCCACCACAGCGGCGACCTCACCCAATGGGGTGTCCTCATGGACGTCGGTCAGAACCGGCACGCCCATGCGGCTGCGAACCCCCTCCAGAATGCGCAGCCCCTCCTCAATGCCCGGGCCGCGAAAACCGCTGATCGAAGAACGGTTGGCCTTGTCGAAGGAGGACTTGTAGATGAAGGGGATGCTCAATCCGGACGTCAGTTCCTTGAGCCGCCCGGCGGTCTCCTGAGCCAGTGCCTCGCTCTCGATGACGCAGGGCCCGGCGATCAGGAACAGCGGCCGATCAAGTCCAACCGCGAATCCAGCCAGATCCATCAGGCGGCCTCCGCCCGTGTCCGTTCGCGGCGTGCGACGGCGGCCTCGATGAAACCGCAGAAGAGCGGATGGCCGTCGCGCGGGGTGGAGGTGAACTCCGGATGAAACTGGCAAGCGATGAACCAGGGGTGATCGGGAAGCTCGACGATCTCCACCAGCCGCCCGTCCAGCGACCAGCCTGAGAAGCGCATACCGCCGTCCTTCAGCTGGTCCAGATACCTGTTGTTGAACTCGTAGCGGTGGCGGTGGCGCTCGCGGATCTGCGGCTTGCCGTAGACACGCCTGGCCAGGCTACCCGGCTCCAGACGGCAGTTCTGACCGCCCAGGCGCATGCTGCCGCCCAGGTCTGAGTGCTCGTCGCGCCGCTCCACTTGCCCACCCTCGTCTCGCCATTCCGTGATCAGGGCGATCACCGGGTGAGGGGTCTCGTGCCGGAACTCGGTGCTGTGGGCCCCATCGAGCCCAGCGACATCGCGGGCGTACTCGATGACCGCCACCTGCATCCCAAGGCAGATCCCGAGGTAGGGGACGCGCTCCTCGCGGGCATAGCGCACAGCGCGGATCTTGCCCTCGATCCCGCGCTGTCCGAAGCCGCCGGGCACAAGGATGGCGTCCATCCCGGCAAGGCAGCCGCATCCATCCCGCTCGATCTCCTCGGAGTCGACATAGTGGACCCTGACCTTGGTACTGGTGTGCACCCCGGCGTGGGCCAATGCCTCGGAAAGGGACTTGTAAGCCTCGGTCAGGTCCATGTACTTGCCAACCATGGCCACATCGACCTCCCGCTGGGGGAAGTCGAAACCGTGCAGCACGCGCTGCCACTCGCTCAAGTCCGCCGCCGGTACAGCTAGCCCGAATTGGCGCACGACCAGGTCGTCCAGCCCCTGCTCATGCAGCAAGAGCGGTATGCGGTAGATGTTGTCCGCGTCAACCGCAGAGATGACGGCGGCTTCAGGGACATTGGTGAATAGAGCGATCTTCTTGCGTTCAGCGTCCGGCAGGCGCTGCTCCGCCCGGCAGAGCAGGACATCTGGCTGGATGCCGATGGAGCGCAGCTCCTTGACCGAGTGCTGAGTCGGCTTGGTCTTGATCTCACCGGCGGAGCGGATGTACGGCACCAGAGTCAGATGCATGAATAGGGCGTTCTCCCGCCCCAGTTCCACCCGCATCTGGCGGATCGCCTCCAGGAAGGGGAGCGACTCGATATCGCCAACGGTCCCGCCGATCTCCACCATGGCGATATCGGCGCCCTTCGCCCCCAGACGCACACTGGCCATGATCTCGTCCGTTATGTGGGGGATGACTTGGACCGTGCGTCCCAGGTAGTCCCCACGCCGCTCCTTGCGAATGACTGCCTCGTAGATCTGCCCCGTGGTGAAGTTGTTGTTGCGGCCCATACGGGCGCGCAGGAAGCGCTCATAGTGACCGAGATCCAGATCCGTTTCGGCCCCGTCGTCGGTCACGTAGACCTCGCCGTGCTGGAACGGGCTCATGGTCCCCGGATCGACGTTGATGTAGGGGTCCAGCTTGATCATGGTCACCGCCAGGCCGCGGGCCTCCAGCAACGCCCCTAGTGAGGCGGCCGCGATGCCCTTGCCGAGCGAAGACACAACACCGCCGGTGATGAAGATGTACTTGGTCATAGGGGGAGGTGGAAAAAGAAGCGGCCCGGATGGCGCGACACGCTACCAAATAACCGGGATCGCCTCAACGCGAGCCGATACCCTGGACTGGGCGCGGCCCGCCCGCCCGGCCGCCCGTCCCAGGCGCAACCCGGAGACCTGCAGGGCACCTGTGCCCGCCGCGCCGAAATCGATGGGCATCGAGATAAACATATCTATTCGGTCATAAACAATCTATAGTGCTGGTGTTCGTCAAAGCGAACTCTCCCGACCCTGCCTCGATGCTACTCAATCGGCTGGGTCCGTTCTTTTCTGCTATTTCGACCCCTTCTGGAGTGTCATATGCGCAAGCTTGCAAAGATTCTTGGTGTTGCCGCGGTTGCCGGCGCGGCCGCCTTTTCGATGAGTTCCGCCCAGGCCTGGGGCGGTCCCTGGGGTGGCGGCGGTCCTTGGGGCGGTGGTGACCGTGGCTACGGCAGCGGCATGGGCGACGGCATGGGCGACTGGATGAATGACTGGATGGGCGACGGATCCGGCGACTTCAACATGAACATGAGCGGCGGCGGCAGCGGTCGCGGCTACGGTCGCGGACGCGGCTACGGCTATGGCCGCGGCTACGGCGACTACTCCGGCTACGGCTATGGCGGCTACGGCCCCTACGGCTACGGCGGCCCCGGCGGTTGGGGTGGTGGTCCTGGCTATGGCTACGGTGCCCCGATGATGCCCTACGCGGCCCCGGTTGCCCCGGTTGCTCCCGCAGCTCCCGCCCCAGCCCAGGCCAGGTAAGACAACCTGAATCCAGGATCGGCCTCGCCGATCCTGTCCCTTCGGGGATGAAAAAGGCTGCGCAGGGTGCGCGGCCTTTTTTTTCGATCCCAACCCGGGGGCCCGTCATGGGGCATCCGCTTGATCCAGATCAACCAAAGGCCCAAAATAGTCGAAGGTGACTGCGGGGAACCCGGCTTTGACGCAACACAAGGTGATTTCCTTCGAGACGATACGGGTCGCGTGCAAGAACTGCACCCTGTCCACCCTGTGCCTGCCCATGGGGCTGGCGCCGGAAGACGTCGATCGGCTGGACGAGATCGTCCGGCACAGCAAGCCCCTGCACCGGGGCGACTACCTGTTCCGTAGCGGCGAGGGTTTCCGCTCGCTCTACGTCGTGAAGACCGGCTCGGTAAAGACCTACGCCCCCAGCGAGGAGGGCGGGGAGCAGGTCCTCGGGTTCCACCTGCCCGGGGAGATTATCGGACTGGACGCAATCGACACGGAGGTCCATGCCTGCTCCGCTCGGGTCCTCGAGACCACCGCGATCTGCGAGCTGCCCTTCAACCGGCTCGAAGAGCTCAGCGGCACCATCCCCTCCCTTCAGCACCAGATGTACCGTCTCCTGAGCAAGGAGATCAGTCACGACACCGAAATGCTCCTGCTGCTCGGCAAGAAAAACGCGGAGGAGCGCCTGGCCGCCTTCCTGGTCAACATGTCCAGGCGTCTGCACCAGCGAGGCCTATCAGCGACGGACTTCCACCTCAGCATGTCGCGCCACGAGATCGGCAACTATCTCGGCCTCGCGGTAGAGACCGTAAGCCGGCTCTTTACCCGGTTTCAGGAGGAGGGGCTGCTCAAGGTCGATCGCAAGCACGTCCAGCTTCTCGACCCGGCCGGACTTGAGGCATTGCTGGGGCTGGCGGTCCCGGACGGCCACCGTGTCCGGTCGAGGTGATCAAGACTCGATCATCTGGTCCAGGGTGTGACCCGGGCGAACCATGGGCAAGACGTTCTCCGCCTTATCGATCCAAATGTCCACCAGCACCGGGCCCGGCTCAGCCAAGGCGGCGGCGATGCCAGCGCGTAACCGACCGGACTCTCGGATGCGCTGGGTCTTCAACCTGGGGTAGACGTAGCGCAGCCCGGTGAGGTTGGGGATCTGGCGACGGCAGGTCTGATCCATGTCGGTGCAGTCGGCGTCGCATTCACTGGTGCGGGCCAGGCAGGTCTCGTAGTGATGGCCGTCGTCCATCATGTCCTCCCACTGCCGCACCATCCCCAGGAAGCTGTTGTTCAGCACGAACATCTTGAGCGGGATGCGGTTGGCCACGACAGTGCCCAGTTCCTGGATGTTCATCTGGAAGCTCCCGTCGCCGTCGATGAGCACCACCGGCCGGCTGGGATCGGCGAACCAGGCCCCAATGGCAGCCGGTAGCCCGAACCCCATGGTGCCTAACCCGCCCGAGCTCACCCACTGGCGCGGGCGGCAGAAGCGGTAGTACTGCGCGGCCCACATCTGGTGTTGGCCGACGCCCGTGACCAGGGTGGCATCCCCTCCCGTCAGCTCTGAGATCACCTCGATCGCAGCCTGGGGCTTGACGTGACCGTCGTTCAGATAGGCCATGGGATTCATCCCCCGCCAGTCCGCAACCCTGGCCATCCAGGCGGCATGATTCGCCGTGCGTCCGCTGGCCAGGGCGTAGCCCAGAAAGGCGTCGAGCCCCGCCACCAGATTCAGGTGGGTCGCAACAGTCTTGTCAATCTCCGAGGGGTCTATGTCCACGTGGGCGATGATCTTGCCGGCGGCGAAACCGCGCACGGCCACGCGGTCATCAAAGCGTCCGCCGAGCGTCAGGATCAGGTCCGCCTCACGCAGGGCATAGTTGGCCGGGATGGTGCCGTGCATCCCGGGCATGCCGAGATTGTGGGGCTGGTCGAAGGGGACGGCGCCCAGGGCATTGAAGGTCGTCGTCACCGGGCAGTCGAAGGCCTCGGCAAATCGGCACAGGGCGGCACTGGCGCCGGCATGGATTATCCCGCCACCGGCCTTGACGACGGGGCGCTCGGCGACCGTCAGGGCGGTAAGGATGGCATCCGCCGCGGCCGCGTCAAAGCGGATGGGCTCCCGGTGGCGCTTGCGGCTGGGGTTCTGACCCGTGACCCTTGCCAACTGCACGTCTTTGCAGATATCGACCACCACCGGTCCGGGTCGCCCCGTCCAGGCCAGCGCATGGGCCTCGCGCAGGACCCATTCCAGGTCGCGCACATCCTTGACGAGATAATTGTGCTTGGAGATGGCCCGCGTGACACCGACGGTATCGACTTCCTGGAAGGCGTCGGAGCCGATGGCAAGGCTCGGCACCTGGCCGGTGATGAACAATGTCGGGATCGAGTCCTTGTAAGCATCCGCAATGGGCGTGGTCAGGTTGGTCGCGCCCGGCCCAGAGGTCGCCAGAGCCACCCCGACCCGTCCGCTAACCCTGGCATAGCCCTCGGCCGCGTGCCCGGCGCCGCCCTCTTGGCGGCACAGGACGAACCTAGGACAGGGGTCGCCGCGCCGCAAGCGCTTGTTCAGCTCCACATGCAGCGGGATCACCGCCCCGCCGGTATGGCCGAAGATGACATCCACCCCCAGGGCGGTGAGGACATCGAAAAAGAGACCGGCACCGGTGCCTTGGGTCCCGGCGGTATTGGACTTGTGCTCGGACTGATTGGTCATGGCAGGACGATGCTGCGGTTGAGGACGCCAGGAATTTGTCATGATACCCCCGGCCCCAGGGGCAGCGCCCGCTCGCGCGCCGCTGACAGCGCATTCAAACCGCACCCTATCCGCCCCACCCCGAGTATTATGACCGGAGACGGAGGGATACCCCGCCTTAGCCTCCCCGCTCTCGGCTCCTGCCTCCGGCGACGCCAGCGCATCATTGAGACATTGGCCATCCCTTGCCAACAACGGTACAGGATCCACAAATCATGGACACATGCATTCCCGTCGATGGCGACCAAGGACTCGCGGTGGCCATCACCGGCTCCGGCGGCAGCGGGGCTGTCACCGCCGGGCTGATCCTGCTCGCGGCCCTCGCCCGGGCTGGCTACTACGGTCTGCTGATGCGCTCCGCAGGGCCCCAGATCCGCGGCGGGGAATCCGCGGCCATGGTCCGTTTCTCCCGCCGCCCGGTCCTTTGCATGGGTGATCGGTTCGACGTCTTTGTGGCCCTGGACTGGAACAACGTCTCCCGCTTCGTGGACGAAATACCCCTGGATGCCGCGAGCCTGATCCTGGCCGACCCGGCGGGCGGACCCATTCCGGAGTCCATGGCGCGCAGCGGGGCACGCGTGCTGGAGGTGCCCTTCCATGTCCACGCCAAGCTGCTGCCAGAGGGCCGGGTGAACATGGTGGCCCTCGGTGCCCTGGGAGCGGCCATCGGACTCCCCCTGGCGGCCCTGGAGGCCGGGGTGGAGCAGACGCTAGGCGGCAAGACCAAGACCGCCGACCTGATCGAGACCTCCGTCGCCGGTCTTCGGCTGGGTTATGGGCCAGGCGGGGACAGCGCTGCTCCATTACCGCTTCGTGGCGGCGACCGCTGGAACATCAGCGGCAACGAGGCGGCTGGGCTCGGCGCGCTGCGCGGGGGCCTCAGGTTCGTCGCCGCCTACCCGATCACCCCAGCTACGGAGCTCCTCGAATGGCTGGCCCCGCGCCTGGAGCGCCTCGGTGGAGCCCTGCTGCAGGCCGAGGATGAACTGGCGTCGGTCAACATGATCATCGGGAGTTCCTTCGGCGGAGTTCCATCCCTCACCGCCACCTCGGGCCCGGGCCTGAGCCTGATGATGGAGGGCCTGGGCTTAGCGGTGGCCAGCGAGATCCCTGTCGTGGTCGTGGACGTGCAGCGCGGCGGGCCCTCCACCGGAATCCCGACCAAGTCGGAGCAGTCGGACCTCAACATTGCCGTCTACGGCCTCCACGGAGACGCCCCGCACCTGGTTCTGGCCCCATTGGATATCCGCGACTGCGTCTTTACCCTGCATTGGGCCATGCGCCTGGCCGAGCACCTGCAGACCGTTGCCATCTGCCTTTCCGACCAGGCCCTCGGGCAATCGCGCACCCTGTGCGACCCGCCAACCCCCTTTACGGGCGACCTGCGGCGGTCGGCCGCCGAAGCCCCAGGACCGGACGCCGAGTTGCCCTATCGGCGCTACGCCGCGAGTCCGAACGGGGTCTCCCCGATGGCCATCCCCGGAACACCAGGTTGCATGTACACCGCCGACGGGCTGGAGCACAACCCGTCTGGGACCCCTTCCGCCGCCGCAGCAGACCACGGCACGCAGCTCGCCAAGCGCGCGGACAAACTGACGGGCTTCGACTATGGGCCGCACTGGGGCGACGTCTTTCCGGCCGAGCCAGGCTCGGGGTCCGCAGGAGAACACTGCATCGTCACCTGGGGCTCGGCCGCCGGGGCCTGTCGGGAGGCGGCAGAACGCCTGACCCAGGCCGGTCGCCCGACCCGGGTCGTGGCCCTGCGCCTGATCGCCCCGTTGCAACGGGAAGCCTTGGACGCGGCCATCGCCGGCGCCGCATCCATTCTGGTGGTGGAACAAAACCACGGGGCCCAGCTCTTCCGCTATCTGAACGCCGAGCAGGCCTTGCCCCGCGAGGCCCGCAGCCTCGCCCGCCCAGGGCCCCTGCCGCTGCGCCCTGGGACCATCGCCGCCGCCATCCTCCACCCCGAGACCCAGGAGGCCTGATATGGACGCCGCAGTCGCCGCGCCAACCCTGCGCGCCAAGGACTACAAATCCGGCCGGAACCCGGTATGGTGCCCGGGGTGCGGTCACTTCGCAGTCCTCTCGGCCGTCACCAAGGCCCTGGCCTACCTCCGTCTCCCGAAGGAGGAGGTTGCCGTTGTCTCCGGGATCGGGTGTTCGTCTCGAGTGCCGGCCTACCTGGACGCCTATGGCTTCCACGGCATCCACGGCCGCGCCCTACCGCTCGCCTCCGGACTCAAGGCGGCCAGGCCAGACCTGACCGTCCTGGTCGCAGGCGGCGACGGCGACGGCTTCTCGATCGGCGGCAACCACTTCCTGCACGCCTGCCGGCGCAACATGGACCTGACGTACGTCGTCATGGACAACGAGGTCTACGGCATGACCAAGGGTCAGGCCTCCCCGACCACGCAGCCGGACTGGGCCCACAGCAAGCTCACCCCTCACGGGACCGGGGTACCGCGCTTCCAGCCCGCCGCCATTGCCTTGGCAGCCGGGGCCAGCTTCATCGCACGCGGGTTTTCCGGCGACCCCAACGGTCTGACCCAGCTGCTGGTGGAGGCCATCCAGCACCCCGGGATTCGCCTTCGTCCAGGTCTTGAGCCCCTGCCAGACCTTCCGTCCCGAGCAGAAAGCATGGAAGGACAAGGTCCACCCCTGCCGCGAGGACACGACCGACAGCCCCGCCGAGGCAGCGCGGCTCATCCAGCTCGACGACGGCATGGCCCTCGGTCTGCTCTACGCCCAGCACCTGCCCGTGTGGCAACCCAAGGCCGCGAGCCCCACCAGTCTCGCAGAGATCGAAGCGGAGTTCCTGCAATGAGCCCATCTCCCATCCAGGGGCCGCAGGGCCCCATCGCGTCCATAGCCGAATTCCTGGTTCACGCCCTGGAGCTGGAGCATGAGTCCGCCGAGCGCTACCTGGAGTTGGCGGGGAGCATGGAAGTACACAACAACCACCGGGTTGCGGACCTGTTCCGACAACTGGCTGCCATGAGCGAGACCCATGCGCGGGAGGTGCAAGACCGTGCCGCCGGGCTTCAACTGCCGCAGATCCCGCCCTGGGGCTTCAAGTGGCGCTGCCCTGGCAGCCCCGAGGTGGATTGCGGCCACGCCAAAATCAGCTACCTGATGACAGCCGTGGAGGTCCTTGAGGTCGCCCTGTTGAACGAGACCCGCAGCCGGGACTTCTACGCCTGGGTGGCAGTGGACTCCCCGCACCCCGAGGTGCGCACCCTAGCGGCCGAGATGGCCGAAGAGGAGGGCGGCCACGTCCTCCTCCTCGAGGCATGGATCAACGACGAGGCCCAATGCGAGGTTGCCCCGACCGAAGATCTGGACCCGCCCAACGTCCTGGGGTAAGACCCGCTGCGGCGTGACGTTAAGTCACGCCGGTCCTCTAACGACTCGCGGTCGCAACCCTTCCATGGGGCATCCCCCAGCCCCGCCATCCTGGCGGGTCGTTCGCTCGGCTGCGGCGTGACGTTAAGTCACGCCGGTCCTCTAAAGATCGCGGTCGCAACCCTTCCATGGGGCATCGCCCAGCCCCGCCATCCGGGCGGGTCGTTCGCTCGGCTGCGGCCTGACGTTAAGTCACGCCGGTCCTCTAAAGATCGCGGTCGCAACCCTTCCATGGGGCATCGCCCAGCCCCGCCATCCGGGCGGGTCGTTCGCTCGGCTGCGGCCTGACGTTAAGTCACGCCGGTCCTCTAAAGATCGCGGTCGCAACCCTTCCATGGGGCATCGCCCAGCCCCGCCATCCGGGCGGGTCGTTCGCTCGGCTGCGGCCTGACGTTAAGTCACGCCGGTCCTCGCTCACCCCGGTCGGCCGTCGATTCGTTGGCGCATGAGCATGGGACCGTACAGACTCCCAGAAAGACCGCGAAAGCGAGCATCCACAGGGCACCCGAGACCTCGAGCCAGATCCCGTATGTCGCCGGTGCGACCAATGGCGGCAGCACCCGCACCAGTGCCGCCGCGTTCACCAGAATGAAGGCGACACTGGTCGCAGGCGAGGTCTCGACCTGACGCCCGGTGTGACCCTGGGTGACCCGCACCATCATCCCAAGTGTAAAGACCCCGAAGGCCCCGGCGGTGAGTGCGTGCATGGCCGGAAACGGGGCGAGCCAACCGAGCCCAGACAGGGCATCCAACGCCAGCCCTACAATTAACCAAAGGTATCCGGCGTAGAGCACCGCAAGCATGGGGTTGCGCCAGGCACGCGCGTCATGCCATCCCCAGAACCGCAGCACCTGAACGACTGCCAGCCCTGCCGCCAGGACCGCTACGAGGGTCGGAGCCCAACCCGCCCTTTGACCAAGGCAGCAGCGCCAGAAGGTGGGCCAGAGCCAAGGCGGGCGCCAGGCTGAAGGTCAGAACCTCGACCCTGCGCCCGATGCTGGCCTTGGCCCCGGGCACCCCGCGCTCCGTGAAAAAGGGCATGACCCGACCGGCGACGATGAGCAGGGTCACCAGAGCCAGGTCCAGCATCAGCCGGTCCCCGGCCGGGGCTGTCCCCGGCGTCAGCCCCAGCGCATCCAGGTGGACCAGCAGGCAAGCCAAGGTCATGGCCGCAAACAGCGCCAGGAACACCCGATTGGTCCGATTGTCACCGCGCCACAAGGGGCGCACCAGCCCGAGCGCAAGCAGAGGGAAGAAGGCCAGATCCAAGGCCGCGATCGCCGCGCCAGGCACGGGCAGGAAGGGGGCGATGCGGGCCGCGAGCCAGAGCCCAAACAGCCCCGCCAGCCAGGGGCCCGTGGGAGTCGGCATCCCGGTCCAGTTGCGCACGGCGGTGAGCAGGAACCCGGCGATCACGGCTGCCACATAACCGAACAGCATCTCGTGGGCGTGCCAGGCCGTGCCCGGGTAATAGCCAGGTGGCGACAGGTATCCGCTCAGGACCGCAAGCCAGACCGGCCATCAAGAGCAGGGCCGCCGCCCCCGCCCCAAGGAAGAAAGGCCGAAAGCCAAGGGCGAAGGGACTCAGGCCTCCGCGAACGGGATTGAGGTCGATAGACAGGCGGGCTTCGGGCATGAAATGTCTTCTCCAGGTGTGGGAGCGCGATGGAGCAGCAGCGGGCAAGACCAAGGGTCGAGCGTCCCCCGCGGGCGCCGGCTCAGCGGCGCCGTCGTGTTGCGTAGAGAGGACCGATCCCTTCTCCCAAGGCTATGTTTCCGCGAAGTCTTTTAAGAGCGTTCCGGGCCCTGGATCTGGCCCCCTGTGGGTCCGACTTCAGTCCGACGCGGCCTCGCGGGCCGCCTCGGCCCCCGCTGTCGGGCTGAAGCCCGAGCCACGCGCCGTGCGGACAGAGTCTCTCACAATGCCTGTCGGTCGGCCCCAAGCGCTCCAACCCGGCCCCGCCCCGACCAGGCCGAAAGATGTATGGCACCTTGGTCGGCCGTCATGGTTCCACCGTTCCGCCACAACCTCCCAGGGCTTGCAGCAACGGCGTCGCTTGCTTTGCAGCTTAACCCGAGGCGGCAAGGGCCTGGCCTTGACATCCGTCATTCCCCTACTGACGGACGCGCGGACCACCCTCCCTGGGGATAGCGCGAAAAGGTAGATGACTTACAGAAATCCGGCTGCCAAAACCCACTGCGTCAACGCTCTGGCATGCAAACACCGCCGAACCGCGATTCGTTCACTCCTTCCAAGGTCGTAGTCCCGCACCAGTACCCGACCGTGGTGTCTCCGCGGCCAAAAAAAGGGCCTGGAGGGAGGCTGGCATCTCTTCTGTCGCTGGCTTGACCAGGGCGCGAGGATATCAAAGGGGCTATCTTTCGAGCGATTCTGCCTCGGCGAAGATGCCCCGCCGCCTATTGGTCGAGGCATGTCAGCCACCCCAATCTGCCGCGCGCGGTTTGCTCCGGGAAGGTTGCCGCGGCTCAGCTCCCGACGTTTCCGTACGCGGCAAGGACCGAAAGACGGCGAAGCTCAATCGTCCCAGCTCAGAGCCCCGCCGGTGCGGTACTCGGTCGGGCGCGTCTCGAAGAAGTTTTTCTCCTTGCGGATCGAGACCTGCTCTGACATCCACGGAAAGCGATGCTCGGCGCCTTCATAAACGGGGGGCAGCCCGATGCTACCCGCCCGCTGGTTGGCGTACCACTTGGCGGTCTCGATGTGGTCGTCGGCGTTGTAACCCACGATTGGCGAGGGCAGGCAATAACGGATGTAGTCGGCTTCGAGGCGGATCGTTTCCTCAAAGAGCCGTCCGATGGCCATCACGAAGCTCTTGGACATGCACTCCGGGTATTGCTCGAGGTAGCAGTTGATCAGGCGGACACCGAACCGGATGTGCTGGAACTCGTCGCGCAGGATGTACTGAAACTGTTCGGCGGCGCCCGTGAACTTGCCGTTGCGCGCGAGGTTCTGAATCGGCCCGGAAAGGCCCATGACGAACCAGATGCCCTCGAAGCAAAGAAACCAGAAGATCGTAGCGAACAAGATTTCCTGCTTCTCGCGCAGCGTCAACGCTGCCTCCGGGGTGAAAATGCGTTTGGCCCATGCACGCTTGGCTCGGGCCGACAGCTCGTTGGCGAGATCGACCCGTGCCTTCATCTGCGGGACACGCACATAGCGGGAGTAGATGTCCTCCGGATCGAGTCCCATGTTCTCGATGATGAACTGGTAGGCCCAGGTGTGCAGGGCCTCCTCATCCGCCAATCGCTTGAGGTAGTGCTTGATCTCCGGCGGGTCGATGATGCCCAGCAACGACTCGGCCGTCTCGTCGCCGCGCTGCACGTCGAAGGTGGTGAGCTGCGCCATGACGGAGAGGAACAAGTGGCGCTCGGCCTCGGAAAGCCGATCCGAGCGCCACAGGGCGACATCGTTCGCCACCGGGATCTCCCGCGGGGTCCAATGGTTGTCCATGTTTTCGAGGTACATGTCCCAAGCCCAGGGGTAGGACAACGGGAACAGTTGCAGCGAATCGGTATTGCCAAGGAGTTGCTTCATCGGAATCCCAGTACTGGCAGTGTGCAGAATGCGGAGCGGGCGCCGACGGCGGTATCGACACCGCAGCGCGGAAGGTCCCGCATTATGGGGTGGACATCTGTGCAACCGCCACCCCGCCGCCGGCTGGACGGCCGCCGGGCTGAAACTCTGTCCGCGCTCGTCCGCAGAAGTCAAAAACCGCACGTACCCCATGTTTTACCTGAGTTTGTCTGCGGTTCAGAACGGCGCAATCGAGTTTGACACCCGAGAGCGCCCACCGTGCACGCCATCAAACACATTCCACCCACTGCGATGACCCCGACCCAGCGGCGCCAGGAGATCGCCGCGCGCGAGGGGGTCGACGGCAGCTACCTGGGCTGGATGCTCAACCTGACCACCCTGGCCCCGGACATCGTTGCAACTATCCTGGACGACACCTTGCCGAGCCACGTCACGCTGTTGGACCTTGCGACCAATCCGCCGGTGCTGTGGGAGGAGCAGCAGGCGCGGTTGTCGGAAACCGCCCCGGACGCAGCGGACTGTTCGGCGGCGGCTCCGCTCGCCCGAGTGTCCTCGCAGCATGACTGCGGTCGGCTACGACGTTATCCATTACAAGCTCGGTGGGCAGGGCACCCTTCACGTCGCCCGCTGAAACCGGCCGCCACCACGACTGGGGCTGAGTAGGCCCTTGCGACCCGGTGCGGACAGCCCAATGCAAACGCAGAGAGGCAGCAGACGATCGCAAAGCGGCCGCTCCGGGTAGGCAGTAATATGCGCCATCATTGCGCGCCGGTCTGGCCGGACGTCACCGCTTGCGCCACCCGATCCAGGTTGAATCTGCCCGGCTTCTGGCGGGGCGGGAATTCACGGAATCTCTGTAGCCACTCGCCGCCGGCGCGATGGCCCAAATGTGCGCGATGAACCAGCGGTCGTAGCCCATGCCCTCGTATTTGGCGCGTTCGAAGGGGTCCATACACGGACAACTCGCCAGGGGTGCGCGCAGTTCCTCGAAGGGCTGCAGCCAGACATCTAGGCCGTGGGCATTCTGCCTGACGACGGTGATCCTGAGATTCTCGTAGCGACGCGCAGCAACGCTGCCGTCGTCGGTCTCTCGCCTCTAGTCGGTTGCTTTGCCATGCCTCTGCCGCGCTATTGCTCGAACGCGAAGACGCGGTTCCAGTCATCCTTCATGCTGATGACAATCCAGCCCTTCTTCTTCGCCTCGTCGTACAGCGCTTGGGTAAAGGTGCCTACCCTGGTGTCGGGCAACCCTTCAGCCGGGCCATAGGCGTATTCCCGCTTCGCGTCGTCGTGCAGCAGGACCATCGAAAGCCGCGCGCCCTCGCCGGCCTTGGTGTATTCCAGCATCTGCCGGTCGCCGGTGGAGTTGCCGAACGCCGCGTTGGGGCGGCGCCCGATCATCAGATGGATGCCCTCGGGCTTGCCGGCATCGTTGTCGTTGAGCAGCAGCTTGGGCTCCTTGGTGAGGAAGGGCTTACCGTCCTTGCCGTAGCCGTATTTGGTGCCGCCGGCGGTCCCGACCACCTGCTCGACCGGGATTCCGTAGGTCTGCTCGGCATAGACGCGCACGAAGTCCTGGCCGCCGCCGGTGACGATGTAGGTCTTGTAGCCGTTGTCGCGCAGGTACTGCAGCACTTCCTGCATGGGCTGATAGGTCAGCTCGGTATAGGGGCGCTTCCAGCGCCCATTCTTGGCAGTAGCGAGCCACTTCTGCGCCTCGGCCTTGAACTCGTCGACACTCATGCCGGTGAGCGTGGCGGAGAGAATCCTGTAGAGATCTTCCTTCGAGAGCTTCGCCATGGCCTCGCGGTTGCCGGACAGGACCGTCTTGAAGGGCTCGACATTCGCCAGCTCGGGCTTCTCCTTCACGACCGCCGGCACCCGATCCAGGCAGTAAACCACCTGTGAGTACATCGGATGCTCGACCCACAGCGTGCCGTCCTGGTCGAAGGTGGCGATCCGCTCTGCCGGCGGCACGAACTCAGGGCTTCCCTGCGTCGTGGTCTCCTTCACGAAGTCAAGGATCGCCTGCTTGGCCGGACCGTCGTTCCAGGAGGGCAGCGGATCGGCCTGGTCGGCAGCGGCAGCGCGCTCGGCAACGACCAGCGTCTGGCCCGCCAAGATCTTGTCTCCCCTCTGCTTGTTGAGCGTCTTCTCCAACGCCTCGACGGTGGTGCCGAAGCGTTCGGCAATCTCGGTCAGATCGTCGCCCGCTTTCACGGTGTAGGTGTTGGTGGCGGCATCGTATTGACCCTCGGCATGCTTGCGCGGCCCGCTGTCTGCTGCGGCCAGCGCGCCGGCGCCGATGAGCCCGACGATGCAAACAAGGATCACGAATACTGCAGCGCCCACTCGGGCGGCACTGTTTGGCTGATCTCTCATCTCAGGTACCTCCTGTGCGATTCCAGCAGAATTGAGTGAGGACCGAACACCAACAACGCGTTTGCAAACGTCGGGCTTGGCCTTCGGTCACCCGAAACACCGGTCCTATTCAGCCAGCAACTCACTGAATCTGACCGGGGGCCTGCTCGAGCTGCCGCATCACCGCATCCATCGCTTTTTGCATGCTCAGCGATTCTGCCCGTTGGCGTGGCGGCCATTCCTGCAGGCTCTGAATATGCTCGGCGATGACCCCTTGTGCCGGGACGAGCGTCCAGAGCTTCTCGGCGAACAGCTTGCGAGCCATGTAGCCCCATTCCGGCGAATGCGGATCGAATCGCTCCATGGGATCCATGCGCAGGTTGAAAAGGTAGGGCGCGCGGGGATACATCAGTGGGTCCCACCACAGGCCTTCCTCCTTGATCGCAAAGGACATCTTCCAGTCCCCTACGCGCACACCGGTGAGGTCAGACTCATCGTAATAGAAGTACTGGTTGCGGGCCGACTTGTCCGTCTTGCCGGTCCAGAGGTCGAGGTTGTTGAAGCCGTCAAGGTGCACCTTGTAGGTCATGTCGCCGATCTTCTTGCCCTGCAGCAGCTCGTCCTTGAGATTGGTGTCGCCCGCGGCGGCAGCGAGCGTCACATACAGGTCCTCGTGGCTCTGGACACCGTTTGAACTGCTTCCAGCCGGAATCTTGCCGGGCCAGCGCACGACGATGGGAACACGTACGCCACCTTCCCAGGTCGTGCCCTTCTCACCCCGGAAGGGTGAATAACCGCCATCCGGCCAGAACATCAGCTCGTAGCCGTTGTCCGTTGAATAGACCACGATGGTGTTGTCGGCGATTCCCAAGTCATCCAGCTTGTTCAGCAGCTGACCGACCTGCTCGTCATGCTGGATCATGCCGGCGCGGTACACGTCGATCTCCGGACGTCCCTCGTCCACTGTCTTCTGTATGTACTCCTGGGGTACGTGCGTCCAGATGTGCATGCGGGTGGGATTGAACCAGACGAAGAACGGCTTGTCGTCCTTGACGCTGCGATCGATGAACGCCTCGGTCGCCTTCAGGAACTCCGCATCCACGGTCTTCATGCGTTCGCGGGTCAGAGGGCCGGTATTCTCACAGCGCTGCTCGCCCATCGGGCCGAATTTCGGATCCTCGGTCGGGTCGTCCTTGTCCGTCGCCCAGCAATGCAACACGCCGCGCGGACCGAACTTCTCCAGAAACGCAGGATTCTTGACGCCAGGATAGTCGAGCTGTTCCGGCTCTTCCTCGGCATTGAGGTGATAGAGATTCCCGAAGAATTCGTCGAAGCCATGCACGGTCGGCAGGAACTCGTTACGGTCGCCCAGATGATTCTTGCCAAACTGACCAGTGGCATACCCAAGCGGCTTCAGTACCTCG
>CAVPXP010000046.1:0-93229 GCA_963709645.1 uncultured Gammaproteobacteria bacterium | reverse complement strand
CTTCAAGGTCCATCGCGGGGCCAAGGTCGCCTCGACCGCGTTGATGGGGCCGATAAGCCACGCCTTCGTCAAGGCGATCCACGACTTCGCCCATCGCGAGGGGGTGGAGATCGTCCCCTTCGTCAAGGGGCAGCGCAAGGACGAGGTAACCCGCGAGCGCCTGACCAAATTCTCCGCGCCCGAGGGCGTGCTCTACATCGGCAAGGCACAGGAGCGCTTCGCCAGTTTCCGCGTCATCAAAAAGATCAGCGTACACACCGGCCAGCCCTATCCCTGGCTGACCCGCGGCTCGGTGATGTGCAACCACTACTATTTCTACCTGGTCGACGAGGACTTCGGGCCGCTGTTCGTCAAGTTCGCCTCCTATTTCCCCTATACCGCTCGGGTCTGCCTCAACGGCCACGAGTACGTCAAACGGCAACTGGCCAAGGAGGGAATCGCCTTCGAGGCGCTCGACAATGGGGTGCTGTCCTGCCCCGACCCGCTGCGTCTGCAGGAAATCGCCGACGGGCTGGATGCGCCCAAGATCGCGGCCGTGCTGAGCAAGTGGCTGTCTCGCCTGCCCGATCCCTTCACCGCCGCGGACCATGCGGCGGGCTTCAATCCCAAGCTGTCCATCTTGCAAGCGGAGTTCTCACGCACTCAGGTGTTCGACCGACCGCTGTCCGGACGCCACCTGTTCGAGGAGATCATCCGCGAAAACCTCGACCTGGGACGGCCTTCCAAGGTCAGCCTGATCTTCGAGCGGAGGATCGTCAAACGCACGCCGGAGACCTTCCACACCCGCGTCGTCACCCAAGGGGTCATCCCCTCGCTGCATATCAGCTACAAATCCTCCAAGATCAAGCAGTACTTCAAGGAAGGGCGCGCCCTGCGCACCGAGACCACGATCAACAACACCCATGACTTCCGAGTCGGACGCAACCTCTCCAACCTGCCCGCCTTGCGGGCCATCGGCTTCAATGCCAACCGCCGTCTGCTCGAGGTCGAGACCATCGCCCAGGATTGCACCGTGGCCGAGGGGCTGTTCGATCAGGTCACCCAGGCGCAGGTGGTCGACGGCCAACGCGTCTCCGGTCTGCGTTTCGACGATGTTCGGGTGCAAACGCTGTTGCAGGTCCTGTGTCTGTTCCTCGGTCTGCCCGAGGGGTTCCGCAACGCTTCCATGCGGGAATGGATGGCGCAGGCGTTGGCCATTCCTGTCGCGGCCTACTCCCCGGGACGCATGACCTACGACCTGCGTCGTCTGCGCCTACATGGCCTGATCGAACGCATCCCCCACAGTCACAGCTACCGGCTTACGAATCTGGGCACCCGCGTCGCCTTGTTCTTCACCAAGGTCCACAGCCGCATCCTGCGCCCCGGGCTGTCCCAATTATTCGACGGTTGCCCAAAGGCGCCCCACCGACCCGTCGCCACCGCCATGCGCCGGCTGGACCAAGCCTTGGAAGCGCTGTTCCATCAGGCAAAACTGGAGCCCTGTAAAATTTGACTCATTTGTGAAGATGGGGGTCGCTCAAGGAGCCCTAGCCCCGGCCCATGCGGGGCTTCTTTTTTCCTACGGCTCGGCAGCGTAGTCGACCGGCCCTGTCATGCAGTCCGGTAGTTTGAGATTGTCGCGTCGAGCCCACGCCATTCCCGCAAGCTCACATGGTTACGCCGCGCGCGTACAGGTGATCGATGGGGCAAGACGTCTGAAGAAACAGGCTTCATGCCAGTCAGTTACGTTACTCTGTCCCTCTTGCAGTGGTCCATCTCGCCTTCCCGGAGGTAGCGATCCGGCCGGTAGGGCGAGTTCCAGGTTCAGGTGCAGCAGATTTCCGCAAGTGCGATGTTTTGTACACAAGCTGCCTTGACGCCGAATGTCATGCATGCTATCCGCTCAGGCAACTTCAATACTCGGTGATATTCCGTAGCTTCCTGAATTTGATCGTGAAATCGCGCTGGCTAGAATTTGACCAATCTAACAAGACTGTCATGTTTCGGGGGGCTCAGATGGATGGCGGGAAGCCAATCCACAGGGTTATCCACAGGCGCGGTGAATAAAAAAAGCTTTTGCATGCCATAGGTTACGGTTATCTTTCAGTTGTGAGAAACAACATCAATAACAGGCGGCAACCAGCCATCGCTCAGAAGAGATTGCCGACATCCGCTTCCCCTACGCCTGCAACGCCGCGCTTAACCGCACGGTCGCAGCCTACGGGCCTCTGCGAGGTCTTGGCGATCTTTAGGGCCAGGCCCGGTTAGGTCGCGACCAGGCGGGCCGAGATCCACCTCTTGTGCCCTAGGGTCAGTTATCGGCCCGTTGGGGTTCGGCCCCCTAGTCTACGGGGCCAGATCGCCGCCAAGGGTCGGTTGGTGAGGACCGGATTCCCCCGGGGCAGCCAATGGCCAAACAAGAAACCTGTGCTGCCTGTCTCGTTGCGTCCCGTCGCAATTTGCCAATCTCTTGGACGAGTTCCTGGGCGAGTCCGGACGGTCCCGCCCTAACCTCGGTCCTCCTCATGGTGTGGCTTCTAGCCCCGGTATCAACACTGTATCAGGCGGGTGAGGGTGGTTGAGGCAACTCCTGGCGAAGCTTGGGAGGGTTCGGCGAGTTCTTCCCCTTCAATCTCGGCCGCGGCTCGCGGCGAGACTCGACCTCATCCATCTCCGGAGTCGCCGGCCCTTCTTCCGCTGAGAAAGAACAGAGCGCGTGTCCATCAGGCCGTGATACCCGAGTGCCGCAAGAGGGCGTCCACGGTAGGCGCCCGACCGCGGAAGGCGACGAAGAGGTCCATGGCCTCCTCCGAGCCGCCCTTCTCCAGGATATTCCGCCGAAAGCTCGCGCCTGCGTCGGAGTCGAAGACCCCGCGCTCCTCGAACAGGGAGAAGGCATCCGCCGACAAGACCTCGGCCCACTTGTAGCTGTAGTAGCCCGCCGCATAACCGCCGGAGAAGATGTGCGAGAAACCGTGGGCGAAGCGATGAAAGGCCGGCGGCTTCATCACCGCCACCCGGTCGCGGACCTCGTCGAGGATTTCGTAGATGCGCCCACCGCGGTCGGGGTCGTGCTCCAGATGGATACGGAAGTCGAACAGGGCAAGCTCCAACTGCCGCACCATCTGCATGGCGGACTGAAAGTTTTTGGCCGAACGCATGCGCCGGTAGAGGTCCTCCGGCAGCGGCGCACCGGTGTCCACGTGGCCTGCGATCAGGTCAAGGGACTCGCGCTCCCAGCACCAGTTCTCCATGAACTGGCTCGGCAGCTCCACCGCGTCCCAGGGGACCCCATTGATCCCTGACACCGCCGGGTAATCGACCTTGGTCAGCATGTGGTGGAGGCCGTGACCAAACTCATGGAAGAGGGTCTGAACCTCGTCGTGGGTCAGCAGCGACGGCCTGCCGCCCACCGGAGGGCTGAAGTTGCACACCAGGTAGGCCACCGGGATCTGGTCGCAGCGCACCGTGTGCAGGCGGTTGGTGCAGACGTCCATCCAGGCGCCACCGCGCTTGTTCTGGCGGGCAAAGGGATCGAGGTAGAACTGACCGCGCAGGGCACCCCCTGAATCCCGGATCTCGAAAAACCGCACCTCCGGATGCCAGGCCTCGACCTCGGCGACCTCTGTAATGCTGAGCCCGAAGAGGCGTTCGACCACCGCGAACATACCGGGCAGGACCCGGTCGATGGGGAAGTAGGGGCGCAGCTCCTCCTGCCCGACCTGGTAGCGGTGTTGCCTGAGTTTCTCCGAGTAATAGGACAGGTCCCAAGGGTCCAGGGTCTCCAGCCCGTGCTCGGCCCGCGCAAACTCAACCAGCTCGGCCAGCTCGGCGCGAGCCCGCTCCACCGAGCGTAGCGCTAGATCATCGAGGAAGGCGAGCACCTGGGCCGGGTCCTTGGCCATCTTGGTGGCCAGGGAGCGTTCGGCGTAGTTGGCGAAACCGAGCAGTTGGGCCAGCTCGTGGCGCAGGGCCAGAATGCGGCCCATGACGTCGGTGTTGTCCCACTGCCCAGCGTGGGGGCCCTGGTCCGAGGCGCGGGTACCGTAGGCCTCGTACAGATCCCGTCGGAGGGCCCGATCGTCGGCGTAGGTCATGACCGGCTGATAGGAGGGAAAATCCAGGGTCAGCAGCCATCCGGGCTCGCCGCGCTGTTCGGCGGTCTGCCGCGCCAGCGCCCTGGCCGAGTCGGGTAGACCGGCGAGACGGGCCTCGTCGTCGATGCGCATGCTCCAAGCGTTGGTGGCATCCAGCACGTTCTCGGCGTACTTGCTGGTCAGGGCGGAGAGCTCCTGACTGATCTCCTTGTAGCGGGCCTGCTTGTCGGCCGGGAGATCGACCCCGGACAGGTGGAAGTCGCGCAGGGCGTTGGAGATGAGCTTGCGCTGGGTCGGGTCCAGGTGCTCCTGGGCACCGACGGCCTGATAAGCATGAAAGAGATCCGAGTTCTGCCCGACCTCGGTGCCGTATGCGCTGAGCTTGGGCAGGCAGGCATTGTAGGCGGCGCGCAGGGCTTCGCTGTTCATCACCCCATTCAGATGCCCGACCGGAGACCAGATCCGGCTCAAGCGGTCGTCGAGCTCTTCCAGCGGCTCAACGAAACCCTCCCAGGTCGGCACGCCCTCGCCCGACGTCAGACTGGCAATGCGCGCCCGGCAATCGGCCAGGGTCGCATCCAGGGCGGGCTCGACGTGCTCGGGGAGGATACGCGAGAACGGGGGCAGCCCGATCATGTCAAGGAGGGGGTTACTCATGGGTGACTCCGCATGCGGCCTGGGTGTTGGTCGAGGCTCAGTCTGTCAGGAATCCGCTTTGGTCACGGGGATTGCCGCGCCCGCTCAGGATGCGCGGCATCTCCTTGACCGGTCGCGGCTCGAACTTGAGGGGGACACAGAGGTAGAACCGCTGGAGGTCCCGGGCATAGCGCGGGACCGTCGACTCCGTGACCCCGTGCCAGGGCGCATCCGGGACTGCCTCAAATTTGCCTGACACGCCGTAGGCATAGATCCGGTGCTGGCCGGTGGGGGTACACCGGATACCTTCGTAGGCGACGTTGCGGGCCCCAGACCCCGACTCGACCACTACCGTGTAGCGGACGATTTTCTGCGCATCCACCGACAGACTCTTGGTGTCGATGTAATGCCGGAACGCAGTGGCGGGATCGCTGACGCCAAACTCGACGAGGTCGGCATCCTGCGGCCAGGGCGGCAGCTTGGCGGCGGCCTGCTCCTTCCAGGGCTCCAGGTCGCGGGCATTCGGGTTGGTGTCCATGGGCTCGCTGATGAAGCGATCCCGATCCGCCGCCCACAGGGAGCCAGCGCCGGCGAATGCAAAGATCAGGGCGAGGGTCTTGGCAGGGATCTTGGATGGGCTCATGGCGACTCGGGTTAGTGGAGAGGCGGCCTGCGGGCGAAGCCGGCCGGAATGTTGCTAACATGGCGCCTCGCCCCCGCCAGCTCAACAGGGAAGCTCCATGTCCCAGGTACGCAACTTCGAAGGCAAGACGCCGACCATTGCCCCGGACGCCTGGATAGACGAGACCGCCCTGGTCATCGGGGACGTGATCCTGGGCCCTCGGGTGTCCGTGTGGCCGTTCTGCGTCCTGCGCGGCGATGTGCACCGGATCGAGGTCGGTGCGGAGACCAACATTCAGGACGGCTGCATTCTGCACGTGTCCCACGACAGCCGTTTCCGTCCCGGCGGCGCGGCACTCACCATCGGCTCGCGCGTCACCGTGGGCCACCAGGCCGTGCTGCACGGCTGCGAGATCGGAGAGCTGTGCCTGATCGGCATCGGGGCCAGGGTGCTCGACGGGGCGGTCCTGCAACCGCGCACCATGCTCGGTGCCGGTGCCTTGGTGCCGCCGGGGCGAATCCTCGAGGGCGGATATCTCTGGGTGGGCTCCCCGGCGCGGCGCGCCCGCCCGCTATCGGAGACGGAACTGGATTACCTGAACTACTCCGCCGAGCATTACCTGCGCCTGACCGGACCGGCATCGCGCTGACAACGCCGCCCTAAGCGGCCGGCCTGCCCGCCGCGCCCTAGTCCGGGTCGGCGTCCAGGCCCTCGTCGATGACTCCTTCGTCCGTGGCCTCCTGCTCCCCCGCTCCTTGCGCCGGCTCATAGACCAGTGCCAGTCCGCCCAGGGGCGGGAGGTGTGATCGGGAGCGAGTGGGGCCGCCCCATCCAGCTCACCGCCTCGGAGTGGACGCCCCCCTGATTGCCGACATTGCTGCCGCCGTAGAGCTCGGCATCGGAGTTGACGGCCTCGCGATAGAACCCCTCAAGAGGAACACCGATGCGATAGTTGTTGCCGAGGCACCGGAGTAAAGTTGAACAGCGCGACCGCCATACGGCTCCGCCCTGGTCCTTGCGTAGATAGCTCAGCACCGATTGTGAGCTGTCGTGACAGTCGATCCACTCGAAACCGGCGCCCTCGAAATCGACCTCGTGCAGGGCGGATTCGTCGCGGTACAGGCGGTTCAGGTCGGAGACCAGCCTGAGCACTCCCTGGTGCTGCGGGCGTTCCAGCAGCTCCCAGTCCAGGGCCGCGTCCTCGTTCCACTCCCGTCCCTGCCCGAACTCGCACCCCATGAACAGGAGCTTCTTGCCCGGATAGGTAAACATGAGCGTGTAGAGCAGGCGAAGGCTTGCGAACTTCTGCCAGACATCTCCGGGCATCTTGTCCAGCATGGACCGCTTGCCGTGAACCACCTCGTCATGGGAGAAGGGCAGAACGAAGTTCTCCGTGAAGGCATAGAGCAGCCCGAAGGTGAGCATGTCGTGGTGGTAGTGGCGGTAGATCGGGTCGTTGGCCATGTAGGCCAGGGTGTCGTGCATCCACCCCATGTTCCACTTCATGCTGAAACCCAGGCCCCCGAGATAGGTCGGGCCGCGAGACCGCTGGCCAGGAGGTCGACTCCTCGGCGATCATCAGGGAACCGGGTGCTGCTCGTGGGCGACCACGTTGAGCTGGCGCAGGAAGTCCACCGCATCCAGGTTCTCGTTGCCGCCGTACTTATTGGGTATCCACTCGCCGTTCTGGCGCGAGTAATCCAGATAGAGCATGGACGCCACCGCGTCCACCCGCAGGCCATCCAGGTGAAACTCGTCGAGCCAGTAGAGGGCGCTCGATAGCAGGAAGTTCTTCACCTCGTTGCGCCCGTAGTTGAAGATCAGAGTGCCCCAGTCCCGATGCTCCCCCTGGCGCGGGTCGGCGTGCTCGTAGAGGGCGGTGCCGTCGAAGCGGGCCAAGGCAAAGGTATCCCGCGGGAAGTGCGCCGGCACCCAGTCCAGCAGGACGCCGATCCCATGGCGGTGCAGGTGATCGACGAAGTAACGGAAGTCGTCAGGGGTGCCGAAGCGGCTGGTGGGAGCAAAATAGCCGGTCGTCTGGTAGCCCCAGGAGGCATCCAGAGGGTGCTCGGTAATGGGCAGACAGCTCGACGTGGGTAAAGCCAGCGTCGAGGACATAGTCGACTAGGCGCGACGCCAGTTCCCTGTAGCCCAGAAAGCCACCATCGGCGTCGCGTTGCCAGGAACCGAGATGCACCTCGTAGACCGACATCGGGCGCCGCCGCCAGTCGGCACTTCGCCCGTGCTGCCATCCATGCCGAATCGCCCCAGGTGTACGAGTCCTCGGCGCAGATCAGACCTGCCGTATCGGGCCGCACCTGGAAGGCATTGGCGTAGGGGTCGATCTTGACATGGACGTTCCCCGCCCCATCGCGCAGCTCGAACTTGTAGAGGGCGCCGGCCTCCAGGCCCGGGCATGAAGAGCTCCCAGACGCCGGACCCGCCCCGGCTCCGCATGGGGTAGGCCCGTCCGTCCCAGGCATTGAAGTCCCCCACCACGCTGACCCGCGTCGCGTTCGGGCGCCCAGACGGCGAACTGGACTCCGCGGACTCCCTCGACGGTACGCAGGTGCGCACCCATGAAGCGATAGGCGTGCCAATGTCGGCCCTCGCCGAAAAGGTGCAGATCGAAATCCGGCAACTGGGTCGGGAAACAATAGGGGTCGTACTCGCAATGGGTCGCCCCGCCCCGGTCGACCCACTCAAGCCGGTACCGTTGGCGGGACTAGGCTGGCATCCCCCTCCCACACGAACAGATCCGTCCCCTCGAGTCGGGTCAGGTCTGGCCCGCCATCGGCGACCCGCACCCGCTCGGCTTGCGGCAGATAGACGCGAACCACCACGCCATCCCCTTGGACATGACGTCCGAGCAATCCGAAAAGGATCCTGGTGACGGGCCTCGATGAGTGCCTGCACCGGCTCCGGGAACTTGCGGGCGGGCGGCGAGCTGACGGGCTTACGGGTAGACATGGCTGCCTGGTTTCCTGTTGACGTCGAACCTGCAGCATACGCCCGGCGCCAGAGAAGCAGAGAGTCCATCAGCCCGATTGTCTGGGCGGGATCAACCCGGCTCGGGCGTGGTAATCGCTGCGGACGCGAGCCCCGATCAGAGGGTCTCACCAATGGCACCCAGGGCCTTGGACCTCGACCCGGACGACGAAACCACGCGTCCGAACAGCCGAAATGGTACCATAGGTCCTTCGCCCGAGGTGCCCCAGGGCCAGCGCGTTCCGGTCCATCCGCGGCCCCGGGCCAACATCAGGAGGGGATCGTCATGCCGGGCTCCAATCCGCGATTCGTCAGCCGTCTCACCCGCAACACCCTCGCCCTCATCCTCGCCGGCGGCCGCGGTTCCCGCCTCATGCACCTGACGAACTGGCGCTCCAAGCCAGCGGTGCCCTTCGGCGGCAAGTTCCGCATCGTGGACTTTCCCCTGTCCAACTGCATCAACTCGGGCATCCGCCGCATCGCCGTCCTGACCCAATACAAGGCCCACTCCCTGATACTGCACATCCAGAAGGGCTGGGGGTTCCTGCGGGGGGAGTTCGGCGAGTTCGTCGAGCTCTGGCCGGCGCAGCAGCGCATCATCGAATCGGCCTGGTACTCGGGCACCGCGGACGCGGTCTTCCAGAACCTCGACATCATCCGCAATCACAACCCCGAGTACATCCTGATCCTGGCCGGCGACCACATCTACAAGATGGACTACGGCACCATGGTCGCCCACCACGTCGAAACCGGCGCGGACATGACCGTGGGCTGCATCGAGGTCGATCTGGAGCGGCGCACGGGACTTCGGCGTCATGTCCGTCGATTCCGACGGACGCGTGCGGCGCCTTCCGGGAGAAACCCCAGGACCCGGAGCCGATCCCGGGCAGGACCGACGTCGCCCTCGCCTCCATGGGCATCTACGTCTTCAACCGGGACTTTCTCTTGGAACAGGTCATCAAGGACGCCGACATTCGCACATCCAGCCACGACTTCGGCAAGGACATCATCCCGGCCGTCATCGACAAGTACCGGGTACTGGCGTACCCGTTCCGCGACGTGCGCAGCGGGGCCCAGGCCTACTGGCGCGACGTGGGCACCGTGGACGCTTTCTGGGAGGCCAACCTGGAGCTGATCGGCGTCACCCCGCCGCTCGACCTTGTACGACAAGACCTGGCCCATGTGGACCTACCAGGAGCAACTGCCGCCGGCCAAGTTCGTCTTCGACGACGAGGACCGCCGCGGTATGGCCGTCGACTCCATGGTCTCCGGGGGCTGCATCATCTCCGGCGCCGTGGTCCGGCACTCCCTGCTCTTCTCCAACGTGCGCGTCAACTCCTATGCCAGGGTGCAAGGACTCGGTGATCCTGCCGGACGTCGACATCGGCCGGCGTTGCCACATCCACAAGGCGGTCATCGACCGGCACTGCCACATTGCGGAAGGGACCAGTATCGGCATCGACGCCGAGGCCGACCGGGCGCGCGGTTTCCACATCACGGCGACTGGCGTGACCCTGGTGACCCCGGAGATGCTCGGACAGGGCGTCAACATGGTGCGATAGGCGCGGCGCCTTTCCGCACTAGGATTGGCGTCAGATGGGCGCGTTTTCGCTGCCCGGAGCCGTGGTATCCACATAGCGGTCCCGCGCCGCCTTGGCACGGGCGAAGATCTCCAGGAGATGCGCCGCATCACCTCGGCGGATGGTCTCGGCCAGGTCCTTCATCTCATCGCCGAAGCGTTCCAGCATGGCACCCAAAGGCTCGCGGTTGGCGATGCAGATGTCCCGCCACATCACCGGGTCACTGGAGGCGATGCGCGTGAAGTCGCGGAAGCCGCCCGCAGCATAGCGGAAGATCTCATCGTTCTCGCGCATCCGCGCCAGGGCGTCCACCAGGCCGAAGGCCAGCATGTGCGGGAGGTGGCTGGTGGCGGCCAGGACCTCGTCGTGGTGGGCGACGTCCATGAGGGTCACCTCGGGCCCCGCAGGCCTGCCACATGGCGGAGACCCGATCGACGGCCGCGGGGTCGGTCTCGGGCAAGCGGGGTCAGGATGACGCGTCGACCCTCGTAGAGCTCGGTGAAGGAGGCTTCCACCCCGCTGCGCTCGGTCCCGGCGATGGGGTGACCGGGGACCAGCCCCGGCGGGACCTGACCGAAGGCAGCGCGGGCGTCCGCAACCACGCTCCCCTTGACACTGCCCCCGTCGGTCACCACGGCGCCCGGCGCCAGCGCTTCGCGGATCGCCGTGAAGACTTGGCCGCATGGTTCCCAGGGGAACGGCGACGAAGACCAGATCGGCCCCCTGAACGGCCTGGGCCGGATCCTGGCTCCAGCGGTCCACCACCCCGAGTTCCAAGGCACGCTGCAGGTTGACTGCCGAGCGCCCGCACCCGACCACCTCTCCGACCGCCCCAGCCGCACGCAGGGCCCGGGCCAGGGATCCCCCGATGAGTCCGACCCCGATGACCGCCAGGCGCCGGATCATCATGTCGCCAACACCCGTTCCAGGGAAGCAAGAAAGCGGCGCGTTCTCCGTGGGCAGCCCGATGGTCACCCGCAGGTGGTTTGGAAGCCCGTAGTTGGCCACCGGGCGGGTGATGCATCCCTCGCGCAGCAGCGCCTCGTAGATGGGCGCGGCGGCGCGCCCCAGGTCGACGGTGAGGAAGTTGCCCACCGACGGGATGTAGCCCAGGCCCAGGCGGTCGCAGCCGGCACGCAGCTCGGCCATGCCCTCGCGGTTGAGCGCGACAGAGGCCGCAACATGGTCGGCATCGCCCAGGGCCGCCAGGGCCGCCGCCTGGGCCAGGCTGTTGACGTTGAAGGGCTGACGCACCCGGTTCAGCAGATCGGCAACCCGCGGGTCGCTCACCCCGTAGCCCACTCGCAGCGCGGCCAGTCCGTGGACCTTGGAGAAGGTGCGGGTCACGATCAGGTTGGGAAACTCACCAACCCAACCGGCTGGCATCCGGAAAGTCGGGCTCCTCGACGTAGTCGGTGTAGGCCTCGTCCACCACCACCACGCAGGTCTTGGGAAGGGCTGCGATGAAGGCGTCAGAGCCGGTCGGCGGGAACCCAGGTCCCGGTGGGGTTGTTGGGGTTAGCGATCCAGACCACCCGGGTCCGGTCGTTGACCAGGTCGGCCATAGCGTCCAGATCGTGGCCGTAGGCCTGCGCTGGGGCGACTCTGGCGGTGGCCCCTACCGCCTGCGTGGAGATGGGGTAGACGGCGAAGGCATACTCGGAGAAGACCGACTCGACCCCCGGCTGGAGGAAGGTGCGGGCGATGAGGTCGAGCACATCGTTGGAGCCATTGCCCAGGGTGATGGCGGAGGCGTCAACCCCGTGGCACCTGGCCAAGGCGGCGCGCAGCGCAAAGGCTCCCCCATCCGGGTAGCGACCCAATTCCCCCAGGGCCGCCTGGACCGCCGCCCGGGCCAGGCGGCCTGGGCCCAGGGGGTTCTCGTTCGACGCGAGCTTGATGGAGTCGCGGATACCGAGCTCGCGCTCCAGTTCCGCAATGGGCTTGCCGGGAAGGTAGGGCTGCAGCCCGGCGATGCCAGGGGCGGCGATGGCGAGGAAGGGGTTGGCAGGGTTGGTCATTGTTTGCCGGCAGCTAAGCGGGTGACTGGAGATGTAGGTCGGCCTTCAGGCCGACGACGAGAACATGCCGCCGACGGATAGGGTCGGCCTGAAGGCCGACCTACAGCACGGCCTCGGGGTAGGACCCCAGGACCTTGAACAGCAGGGCCTCGCGTTTCAGGTGCTCCAGGGCCGGCGCAACCGCGGGGTCCTGGCGGTGGCCGCAGATATCGACGAAGAAGACATAGTCCCAAATGCCACGCCGGGAGGGGCGCGACTCGATGCGGGTCATACTGATGTGGTGGTCCGCCAGGGGACTGAGCAGCGTATGCAGCCCGCCGGCTTCATTGCGGCAGGCGAGCAGGAGGCTGGTCTTGTCACGCCCCGAGGAGCGCGGCTCCTGGTCACCGATCACCAGAAAGCGGGTGGTATTGTCCTTCTCGTCCTCGATGCGCCGGGCGATGATCTTGATGCCATAGATCTCCGCCGCCGTCTCCCCGGCAATGGCGGCGGACCCTGGCTGGTCCGCCGCCAGGCGAGCCGCCTCGGCGTTGCTCGTCACCGCAACCTGCTCGGCCTGGGGCAGGTTGCGGTCGAGCCAGCCCCGGCATTGGGCCAGGGACTGCTGGTGTGAGTACACGGTGCGGATGGATTGCAGATTCGGAGTCAAGCCCATCAGGTGGTGGTGGATGCGCAGGCTGACCTCGCCGACGATGCGCAGCGAGGATGTCATAAAGAGGTCCAGCGTGTGGCTGATGACCCCTTCGGTGGAATTCTCCACCGGGACTACCCCGTAGTCGCAGGCCCCCGCTTCGACCTCGCCGAAGATGTCCCCGATGGTCGCCATGGGCACGGTCCGAACCGAATGCCCGAAGTGCTTGCGCGCCGCGGCCTGGGTGAAGGTCCCCTCCGGCCCCAGAAAGGCTGCGGTGACAGGACGCTCCAGCGCGAGGCAGGCGGACATGATCTCCCGGAAGATCCGGGCGACCTCCTCCCCGTCCAGCGGCCCTGGATTCTGCTCCTTGATGCGCCGCAGGATCTGGGCTTCGCGCTCCGGCCGGTAGAACGGTCCGGTGCCGTCCGCGGCCTTGATGTCAGCGACCCGCCGGGCGCATTCGGCGCGCTCACTGATGAGCCGCAGGAGTTCCGCGTCGATGGCGTCGATGCGCTCGCGGATCGGCTGCAGTGTCTGGTCGTTGGTCACCGGCATGGCCCAGCAATCGTCAGCAGCCCAGGCAGCGCACGGAGAGAACGCCGGCGATGTCGCGGATGCGGCCCGCCGTCTCTTCCGGGGCCTGGCGATCCACATCGATCAGGGTGACGGCAATCTCGCCCTTGGACCGGTTGAGCATATCCAGGATGTTGAGTCCAACCTGAGCCAGGTCTGTCGAGATCTGCCCCAGCATATTGGGTACATTTCGGTTGACCACGGCCATTCGGTAGCCGCCGTTGCGCGGGAGGTGGATCTCCGGGAAATTGACGGCATTGTGCACGTTGCCGTCCTCCAGATAGTCGCGCACCTGGTCCGCGACCATCACGGCGCAATTCTCCTCCGCCTCGCGCGTCGAGGCGCCCAGGTGCGGCAGGGTTACCACCCGAGGATGGTCCTTGAGCAGGTTGCTGGGAAAGTCGCAGACATAGGCGTAGAGCTGGCCTGAGTCCAGGGCGGCCACAGCCGCAGCGTCGTCGATGATCCCGTGGCGGGCGAAGTTGAGCAGGACGGCTCCCCGTTTCATGGTCCGCATGCGCTCGGCGTTGATCATGTGGCGGGTCTCGTCCGTGAGAGGGACGTGGAAGGTCACGAAATCAGACCGGGACAGCAGGTCATCCACGCTCACTGCCGGCTGGACATCGGACTCCAGCTGCCAGGCCCGCTGGACTGTGATAGTCGGGTCGTACCCGATGACCTTCATTCCCAGGGCCCGCGCCGCGTTGGCCACCAGGACCCCAATGGCCCCCAGCCCGATAACACCAAGGGTGCGGCCCGGCAGCTCGAAGCCGACGAAGGACTTCTTGCCGGCCTCCACCGCCTTATTGATCTCCCCGTCCTCCCCTGACAGGCCGCGGGAGAACTCCCAGGATTGCGCAATGTTACGCGCCGCCAGTAGCATCCCCGCAAGCACCAGTTCCTTGACCGCATTGGCGTTGGCCCCCGGGGCATTGAACACCGGGATACCCAGCTCCGTCATGCGCGCCACCGGGATGTTGTTGACGCCGGCCCCGGCCCGACCGACGGCCCGCACCGACTCCGGAAGCGGCATGTCGTGCATGTTGGCCGAGCGGACCAGGATGGCGTCCGGGTGGGCGATCTCCGAGGCGACCTCGTACCGCTCGCGGGGCAAGCGGTCCAGCCCGGCGACGGCGATGTTGTTCAGGGTGAGGATCTTGTACATGGCAAACCTTCGGTTTGTGGATGTGTCGACCGGCCGCCTCGGAGCAGCTTGCCGTAAATAGGGCGGAATTGACCAGAATTCGCAGGAGTAACAGGATTTTTCTGTGGTCTGTCGGTGAGGTCGTAGGATGGGTTTCGCTGCGTACCGAACCTATGGTTTTGCGGCATCACAATAGAAAAGCAAAAGGCGAGACCCGAGCCCATTGCCCCGATGTGATAATCATCTGGCCGACCCCGCGTTCCCAGGCTGGGCGGACAATGCCGAGAACTTCGCTATGCGCAACTCAATTTGCAGGCTTTCTCCGGTATTACAGAAGCTTTTTGAATCCGTCGTTATCCAACCCTGCGTCCCGAATGATCGCCCCCATCGTGATTGCGTTGATTGGGTTGTGCCGAGGGACGGTGACGACACGATTTCCGTCGGTCATCACGATGTGCTTCCCCTGCCGCGCGACCCAGAACCCTGCTTTTTCCAGAACCTTTACCGCACTCAAGTGACGTACGCCGGGATACTTCGGCATCGCTAGGCGGCAACTTCGACCTGACGAACCATTTTGCCGCGACCAAGATCATCGACGACCGCTAGATATTCGGCGATAGCATCGGCAATATTCTCCAAGGCTTCAACCTCGGTGGCTCCTTCAGAATGGCACCCTGGAAGTCCCGGTACAGATACGGCGAACCCTTCTTCAGACGGCTCGAGTATGACGCTATATTTCATGCCTCTCTCCTCGTTTCATGCAGCCACCGAGTCTGTGACCATGGGACAGCGACTAAGCCCGTGGTATGCAGTAACGAAGGAACCGCGTCATTCGGGACTGCTTATTCTTTCCGGCAACTTGCATGTGGTAAAGTGCTTGATTGCAAGACTTGCCCCCATCCCCAGTATTCCGTGGTTCTTCGAGCGATTCAAAAAGGGATCTGACCCCTATTCGCTATTCGCCGCACCAGGGCCATCGCTGCACGCAGCAACCGTAAACGCGAGAGCTACAAGAGCGAATAGACGGCCAAGTGTTTTCATGTATTCCCCTGGAAGCTGCAAGTGCGCTCTCAGCCGTAGGGACGCCGGTCGCCCGGCGCCCTCGGCACAGTCCCGGACGTGCGGTTTTCCCGCACCCGGTTCTTCGGTTGTACTCGCTTTCGCGCGCGCGAGCGAAAAATGGGGTCAGCGAAAAATCGTCAAAAATGGGAAAAATGGGGTCAGATCCCTTTTCTGCCTGACTGACTCCTTCTTATGCACCTATTTCTTCAGAAAAGAGGGTAGCCGGGGGTTTTCGGCTGATTGCGCTAGCAACATCCACCGCGGGCGAGTGGCGACTTGGCCGCGCGACGAAGGGGAGCACGGCCTCCACCGGTCCAACCTACTGCCCTTCATCCGTCGGACCAGGCCAGGGCCGTAGGTTGGGGTGAGGAACGAACCCCAACAACGCGACGCCTGACGTTGGGGTTCGCTAACGCTCACCCCAACCTACCTGCCCTGTCAATCTTGTGGAGTCCTGCCCGGTTAATCCTGCCCCATTCCCCGCAGCCCGCTCGGCGCCATCCGGCGAATCTGCTAACCGTGCTTCCGCTCGAACTCGCGCATGAAGTCCACCAGAGCCAGGACCCCAGTCTCTGGCATGGCGTTGTAAATGCTGGCGCGCATCCCGCCCACGGAGCGGTGGCCCTTGAGGGTGAGTAGCCCCTCGGCCTTGGCGTCGACCAGGAAGGTGTCGTCCAGCTCCGGCTTGGCCAGGGTGAAAGGGACGTTCATCCAAGAGCGGGCCTCGGGGTCCACGGGGTTGGCATAGAAGCTCGATGCGTCGATGGCCTCGTAGAGCAGCTCCGCCTTGCGCTCGTTGATCACCGCCATGGTGTCGAGCCCGCCCATGTCCTTCAGCCACTTGAAGACCAGGCCCGCCAGGTACCAGGCATAGGTGGGCGGGGTGTTGTACATGGACCCTTCCTTGGCATGGATCTGGTAGTCGAACATGGTCGGCGTGCCGGCCAGGGTCTGCCCGATCAGGTCCTCGCGGACGATGACCAGGGTCAGCCCGGCCGGGCCGATATTCTTCTGGGCCCCGGCGTAGATGACGCCATAGCGCGAGACATCGATGGGGCGCGAGAGCAGGGTGGAGGACATGTCCGCGACGAGGGGCTTGTCGCCCACGTCCGGGATATAGGGGAACTCGACACCCTCGATGGTCTCGTTGGGGGTGTAGTGCACGAAGGCCGCGTCTGCACTGAGCTTGAGGTCTTCCGCGGCCGGGACTCCGGTGAAGCGGCGCGCCTCGGTGCTCGCGGCGACATTGACCGTGCAGTAGCGCTTGGCCTCGGCAATCGCCTTCTTGGACCAGGAACCGGTGTTGATGTAGTCCGCCTGACCGCCCCCGCGCAAAAGGTTCATCGGGACCATGGCGAACTGGGACGAGGCGCCGCCCTGCAGGAACAGAATCTTGTAGCTATCAGGGATCTCCAGGACCTCTCGCAGATCCGCATCGGCCTGGGTCGCGATGGACATGAACTCCTTGCCCCGGTGGCTCATCTCAGCCACGCACATGCCGCTCTTGCGCCACTCCAGCATCTCCTCCTGGGCCTGACGCAACACGGGCTCCGGCAGCATGGCCGGACCGGCACTGAAGTTGTAAGCACGGGCCATTTGACTGACGCTCCTCGTTAACCGTTGGAATTCACTCGCTGTCGGAAGGGGAGTCCGGGCCGGAGTCCGACGTCGGGGCAGGCTCCGAATCTGGGCCCGAGTCTGAATCCGGCGGCGCGTCATCCGGGGACTGGGACGCATCGGCACCCTCATCCAGGCCCACAATGCGCTCAATGCTGCTCAAGTGCTCCCCCTCGGCCAGGGCGATCAGCTTGACCCCCTGGGTGTTGCGCCCGAGTACCGAGATCCCGCTCACGGCCGTGCGTACCAGGGTCCCGCCCACGGTGATGAGCATGATCTCGTCGTCCGGATTGACCAGGACGGCGCCGACCTGCTCGCCGTTGCGCTCGGAGCAGCTGATGGAGAGGACGCCCTTGCCGCCGCGCCCCTTGGTCGGGAAATCCTCCACCGGGGTGCGCTTACCATAACCGTTTTCGGTCACCGTAAGAACCGCGCCAGGCTCCGCGACCACCAGCGAGATGACGCGCTGCCCTGGCTCCAGGGTGACACCGCGCACTCCCTGGGTGTCTCGCCCGGTGGGGCGGACCTGTCCCTCGCGGAAGCGCACGGCCTTGCCTGCGGATGTGAAGAGCATCAGCTCCTGTTTGCCGTCGGTGAGCGCCACGCCGATGAGGTGGTCGTCGTCGGCCAGGTTCATGGCGATGATGCCCCGCGAAAGGGGGCGGGAGAATGCACTGAGGGGTGTCTTCTTGACCACGCCCTGATGGGTGGCCATGAAGACGTTGAGCCCGGCCTCGTAGGCGCGCACCGGCAGCACCGCGTTGATGCGCTCCCCCTCCTCCAGCGGCAGCAGGTTGACCATGGGCCGCCCGCGTGCCGTGCGGCCCGCCTGGGGCAGCTCGTAGACCTTGAGCCAGTAAACCCGGCCCCGGCTGGAAAAGCACAGGACGGTGTCGTGGGAATTGGCGACGAACAGCTTGTCGATGAAGTCCTCGTCCTTGGTGCTCGCAGCCGCCTTGCCCTTGCCGCCACGGCGCTGGGCCTGGTACTCGTTGAGCGGCTGGGCCTTGACGTAGCCGCCATGGGACAGGGTGACCACCACGTCCTCCGGGGCGATCAAGTCCTCCAGGGTCAGGTCCATGTGGTCGGCGACGATCTCGCTGCGGCGCGGGTCGGCGTACTGGTCGCGGATCGCCTCCAGTTCCTCGCGAATCACCTTCATGAGCTGCTCGGTGCTGGACAGGATGTTGAGCAGCCGGGCGATGTTGAGCAGGATCTCCTCGAACTCGGTGAGGATCTTGTCCTGCTCCAGGCCGGTGAGCTTTTGCAGGCGCAGGTCGAGGATCGCCTGGGCCTGGACCTCGCTCAGGTGATAGCCGTCGTCTTGCAGGCCGAGCCCCGCGGCCAGGTCGTCCGGGCGGGTGTCGCCGGCCCCGGTGCGCTCGAGCATGGCGATCACGGCCCCCGGGTCCCAGGCCCGGGCGATGAGGCCGACCTTGGCCTCCGCCGGGCTGGCGGCGGCGCGGATCAGCACGATGACCTCGTCGATATTCGCCAGGGCGACGGCCTGACCCTCCAGGATGTGGGCCCGACCCCGGGCCTTGCGCAGCTCGTAGAGCGTCCGGCGGGTGACCACGTCGCGGCGGTGGCGCAGGAAGTATTCCAGGAACTGCTTCAGGTTCAGGGTGCGCGGCTGGCCGTCCACCAGGGCGACCATGTTGATGCCGAACACCGACTGCAGCTGGCTGTGCTGGTAGAGGTTGTTGAGCACAACCTCGGCGATCTCGTTGCGTTTGAGATCGAAGACAACGCGCATGCCGTCCTTGTCGGACTCGTCGCGCATCTCCGCGATGCCCTCGATCTTCTTCTCCTTCACCAGCTCGGCGATGCGCTGGAGCATGCGGGCCTTGTTGACCTGGTAAGGAATCTCGGTGACGACGATGGACTCGCGGGTCCCGCCCTTCTCCATCTCGATGTGGGAACGGGCACGCATGACCACCCGCCCCCGGCCGGTCCGGTAGCCCTCGCGGATGCCGCGGATGCCGTTGATGATGGCGGCCGTGGGGAAGTCAGGCGCCGGGATGTGCTCCATGAGGTCGTCCACCGTGAGGTCCGGGTCCTCGATGAGGGCCAGACAGCCGTTGACGACCTCGCGCAGGTTGTGGGGCGGGATGTTGGTGGCCATACCCACCGCGATGCCGGACGAGCCGTTGACCAGCAGATTGGGAATGCGGCTGGGCAGGACCGTTGGCTCCTGCTCCTTGTTGTCGTAGTTCGGGACGAAATCGACGGTCTCCTTGTCGATGTCCTCCAGCAGGGCCCCGGCGATCTGTGACATGCGGCACTCGGTGTACCGGTAGGCCGCCGGGGGATCACCGTCCACCGAGCCGAAGTTGCCCTGCCCATCGATGAGCATGTAGCGCAGCGAGAAGGGCTGGGCCATGCGCACCAGGGCGTCGTAGGTCGCCGTGTCGCCGTGGGGGTGGTACTTGCCGAGGACGTCACCGACCACACGGGCGCACTTGACGTAGGGCCGGTTCCAGACGGTGTTGCTCTCGTGCATGGCGAACAGGACGCGCCGGTGGACCGGCTTGAGCCCGTCGCGCACATCGGGCAGGGCGCGTCCCACGATCACGCTCATGGCGTAGTCGAGGTAGGAACGGCGCATCTCGTCCTCGATGCGGATCGGGACGACCTCTCTTGCGAAATCCGGCATAGGTGTGGTGAACCGAGGTGTGCGCGGCCGCTGGAGCCCTCCCGGTCCCCCGGGCGGGGGCAGGGCTGAGCGCTGCCCGGGGAGGTGCCTCGGAGGGCACCCCTCAGCGGCCTGATTGTGCCTGTTCTAAAAGCGGAAAAGCATACCACGGAGGGGGGTTCTGGGCACCTTCGATTGCGGTCCAAGGGGTTGGTGAGGCGGACTCCGACGGGAGTCCCGACACCCCGCCGTCGCCGTCATGGCCCCGTAGAGCGATCCCCCGCTCCCCAGGTCCGCCGGGTCGCCGCGTCAGAACAAGTCGGATCGGGTTTGCTTTACCATGGCAACGGTCCCTCGTCGACCTCCTGACGCTATCTGCTTCGTAGCGCGGCTTCGCGAACCCTGTCTTAGGCTGCAATGACAAGTGGAGGGGAATCATGTTCAAGAATATCCTGGTACCAGTTGATGGCAGTGAGCTCGCCAACGCCGCGGTCAAGCGGGCCTGTGCATTCGCCAAGGAGGCGAATGCACAACTGACGTTCTATTACGCCAAGCCCGGTTATTGGCCCGGTTACTATGTCGGCGACGTCGCCATCGGCGATGTCTACATCGATGCAGCGTTCCTGGCCGCCATGGATAAACAAACCGAAGGCATATTGGCCGAGGCGGCACAGGCGGCCAGCGAGGCGGGTGTCGGGTGCGAAACGCTCAGCACGGAGTTCGATGCACCCCATGAGGGGATCATCGCGGCCGCCAAGAGCAAGGCATGCGATCTGATCTTCATGGCCTCGCACGGCCGCCGCGGGGCGAGTGCGCTCTTGCTCGGGTCGGAAACACAGAAGGTGCTCACGCACTGCAAGATTCCGGTGCTGGTCTACCGCTGACGCCGCCGGTACGGAGCGCCACGAGCCAATGCGCAGGCCGTTGCCTGAGCTGCCCGAACGGCTGCGGCTTTCCCCCTTGAGTGACGACCCGCTTCCGAACAAGACCACGAACAAAGGAATCCCGATGGCCACCGTCAAGGCACTGGACACAGAGTCCCTCTACCGGCACTGCGATCCGTCCCTGCTCCCCTTCGAAACCACTGCAGAGCTGGAAACGACCACGGAGATCGTCGGCCAAGCCCGGGCGGTCGAGGCCGTCCAATTCGGAATCGACATGCAGCGGCCGGGTTACAACCTCTTCGTCTACGGCGAGCCGGGCAGCGGACGTCACTCGCTGGTGCGCCGCCTGATCGAGGCCAAGGCCGCGGAGGGCACCACCCCGAGCGACTGGTGTTATGTCAACAACTTCGTCGAGGCCAACAAGCCGCGCCTCCTGCAAGTGCCGGCCGGACGCGGCATACAGCTGAAGCGGGACATGCAGCAGTTCGTCTCGGAACTGGCGAAAGCAATCGCGGCCGCCTTCGAAAGCGACGAATACAGGGAACGCATCGAGGCCCTGCACGGGGCCTTCAAGGAGAAAGAGGAGAATGCCCTGCGCGAGCTCGGCCAGGAGTCCGCCGGGCAGGGAGTCGCGCTCCTTCGGACCCCCAATGGCTTCGGATTCGCCCCCATGAAGGGCGATGAGGCCATGGAACCGGCCGAGTTCGAGCAGCTCCCGGACGAGGACAAAAAACGCATCGGAGGGCTGATCGAGGCCTTCGGTGAGCGTTTGAAGCTGCTCATGTTGCAGTTTCCCCGCTGGCGGCGCGAGTTGCAGGCCCAGATCAAGCAGGCGAGCCGGGATACCCTTGGCCTGGCGGTGGGGCATCTCATCGAGGAATTGAAGGAGCGTTACAAGGACCTGGACGTCGTTCTCGCCTTCCTCGACGAGGTCACGGACGATGTCATCGAGGTCGGCGAGCAATTGCGTGAACAGCCCAAAGGCGATGACGACCTGGCCGGCGTCGTGCTCAGCGGCAACCTGACCTTGACTCGATATCAGGTGAATCTGCTGGTGGACAACTCGGAGACCGGCGCTGCACCGGTCATCTTCGAGGACAACCCGATCTATCCCAACCTGGTGGGCAGGGCCGACCACATCGCCCAGATGGGTACCCTGCTGACGAACTTCACCCTCATCAAACCCGGCGCTCTGCACCGCGCCAATGGCGGCTATCTGGTGCTGGATGCCCTGAAGCTATTGACGCAGCCCTATGCTTGGGAGGGCCTGAAACGTGCCCTGCGGTCCAGCCAGGTACGCATCGAGTCTCTGAGTCAGGTCTACGGCTTGATCAGTACCCTTTCCCTGGAACCCGAACCCGTCCCCTTGGCGGTCAAGGTTCTGCTGGTCGGGGAGCCGCGGGTCTACTACCTGTTGAAGGCCCTGGACCCGGATTTCGAGGAACTGTTCAAGATCGGTGCGGATTTCGATGACGAAGTGGTGCGTGACGCGGAAAGCACGCACCTCTACGCCGAGCTGATCGCCACGCTGGTCCGCAGCGCAGATCTGCGCCCCTTCGACCGTGCCGCGGTGGCGCGGGTGGTCGAGCACAGCGCGCGCCTGACTGGTGATGCCGAGCGGCTGACAGCCAGCCGGCGACGCCTGACCGACCTGTTGCAGGAGGCCGATTATTGGGCGGCCAAAGCCGGGCGCCAGACGGTCCTGCGGGACGACGTTCTGGCCGCACTCGAGGCGCAGATTCACCGCGTCGACCGGCTGCGCGGCAAGTTCCAGGAGCAGATCTTGAGGGACAACGTGCTCATCGCGGTCAGCGGGGGTCAAGTCGGTCAGGTCAACGGCATTGCGGTGATAGCTCTGGACACCTTCATGTTCGCGCACCCGGTCCGCATTACCGCGACGGTGCGCATCGGCGAGGGCGATGTCATCGACATCGAGCGCGAAACCGAACTGGGAGGAGCTATCCACTCAAAGGGAGTGATGATCCTCAGCGCCTTCCTGGGAGAGCGCTTTGCCCGTGACGTGCCGCTATCCCTGTCAGCCAGCCTGGTCTTCGAGCAGTCCTACGGCCCGGTGGAGGGCGACAGCGCGTCGTTGGCGGAGTTGTGCGCCCTGATGTCGAACCTCGCCGGCGTGCCCATCAGGCAAGCCCTGGCAGTCACCGGCTCGGTGAACCAATTCGGCCAGGTGCAGGCCATCGGCGCAGTCAACGAAAAAATCGAGGGATTCTTCGATATCTGCCGGGCTCGGGCACTGACCGGCGAGCAAGGGGTATTGATCCCTGCCTCCAACATCAAGCACCTCATGCTGCGGGAGGACGTTGTGACCGCCTGTGCCGAAGGCAAATTCAGCATCTATCCGGTCGAGGATGTGGACCAGGCCATCGCACTGCTCACCGGCCTGCCTGCCGGCGAAGCGAACGAAAAGGGCCTGGTACCCGAGGGCACGATCAACTATCTGGTGGCGGCGCAGCTGGCCGAGCTGTCGGTTCTACGCCAGGCGTTCGCAGTGGCGGGCCGCCAAGCAGGCGACGATGGCCGGCAGAATGGCAAGGAGAACGGCCAGAAGGACGCATGAGCGCTCGCGAGGAAACCGTCCCGAGCCGCCCCGAGCGAAGTGAGCCGGCAGGAGGCGACGAGAGGGTTCAGATCGAGAGACGGGCCGAGGGTTTCAGCGCGAACCCCCCGGCCCACCGCCCCGGATACGGGGCTCCTATCTGGGAGGCCGCCCCCCCGGCGCGCCCCCGGAGCTAGGTCCGCCGCCCGTTTTCGGCTGCCTACCGCCAGGTCCGCCCCCGGACTGTGGCTTCCCACCGCGACTGGGTGCGCGCCCGACGTTTGCCTGCTTGCCGGGTGCAGGTGCCCGCCCAGCTTTCGGCTTCCCGCCACGAGCAGGTCCGCGCCCGACCTTTGGCGGCGCGCCCCGGCTGGGTCCAGGCGCAACCCTCGGCGGCCCGCCACGCCCCGGGGGCGCCACCCGGCCAGGCGGCACGAAGCCCGGGGGTCCGCCTCGAGGCGGCGGTCCACCCCGGGGTGGCGGACCAGGCTGCGGCCGAGGCGGTCCGAGCAACCCACCGAGAATTCCACCAATGACGCCGGCTGCGACGGCATCGCGGGGGGGGGGGAGGGGCCGCCAGAACAAACGCGCTCTGCGCGGAAAACCCGCTGAAAAGCAAAAGGGTCAACAGCAATCTTCTCATCGTTTTCACCACTACTGTCTCGAAGGGGAGTCCCACCCCCGCAGGTAGCCTGCGAAGGCGAAAGCGCAGGCATAACCCACGGACTCATCTGCACTCAGACAGGCGCTCCGGCGCTGGACCTGCGGCCCCCAAAGCCGCCTGCTGGCCCAGGCCCAGCCACTCGGATATCTCGGACAGAAGCTTCGTAGTCAGGAAGAACCGGGCACGTTGCTTAAGTGGCGGGACATCCAGCGGCACGCCAACTGCGTGCCAACCTCATGGTATCGGTGACAAGAGTGGTCGGCAAGGCGTAGTGCCGTATCAGCGCCTGCGGTTTGCGTGAAACGCGCACCACTACTCGTCGAATGACGGCGTCAGCCACGGCGCATGACGCCTGACAACATCACGCAACCAGTAGAAGAGGACTGCGCCCAGACAGGCGGCCTTCTGCGGCAACGCGAGGGACGCGCGGCGCACAATGTCGGCAAAGCCGATATACATCCTGATGCGCTTGCCACGCTTGGTGCCCAGACTCTTGTGGTAGCGCGGCAGACGGACTTCTGCTTTCTCAAAGAAGCTACGCCGCGTGGCCAGGCAATCGTCGATGTGGCAGAAGGATCCCAAGAGGCACAGCTCGACGGCCAAGAGCCGGTCTGTCCAGGGATCGATCAACAGCAATCGGGTGCGTTGGAGGGCGTCGCGACGGAGCAAGCTGTAGATGGGGTCGAAAAGGGTTGGTTGGACGCTCTGCAGGAGTCGCAGTGTGAGACGAAGGCGCTTAAAGGGAGTCAGAGCGTCGACCCGTGGCCCGCGTATATCGAGCCAGGTGATTCGCCCTGAATCGTCCGCGAACCGCCACTGAGTGGTGACCCCCACAGCATCGGGTCGAGCATCCAGGGCGGCCACACATTTGCGCGCGTAGGATGGCTCCAACCAGTCATCCGCACCCAACCAACGGATGAAGTCACCGCGGCAAAGCTCGAGGGCCCGGTTGAAATTCTCGATCTGCCCGATGTCTTCCGGGTTGCGTTCATAGCGGACACGCCGGTCGCGCTCCGTATAGCGCTGCACGATGTCGGGCGTTCGATCCTTTGAGGCGTTGTCGCAGACAAGGATCTCGAAGTCTTCGAAGTCCTGCGCCAGGAGCGAATCGAGCGCGCGGCCGAGGAATTGTTCGCCATTGCGCACCGGGATCGCAAAGCTCAACCGTGGGCGCGGGACATCCGTGCCGGGCGGAGACAGGTCCGGGCTGACGACGTCAGGATTCATGGGAACCCTAGGTCGGCGGATGGACGCACGACGCCACCAGGGCGGTCAGACGTCACCTCAATCCCCAAGCCCTGACACTCACACCGGACCGTCGACAAGGACTGCGGCATGGATTCCCATGGCACGCAGCGACGCGCCGATCTCGTCCGCGTAGAGGGGGTTCATGACGATCACGGCATCCGGAGGCTGCCTGGCCAGTGACTCTGGAGCGCGCACCTCGTGACCGGTGCCCGGCACGAAGCGCCCGTGCTTGTGGGGATTGAGGTCGACGAGGCAGGCAATCTCAGGGCCCGCCCCGAGCGTGTTCACAAAGGTCACACCCTTTGAGCCGGCACCCCACAACACGGCGCGTTGGCCGCCACTTCTCAGATCACCCAAGGTCCGACGCCAGCGTTCCACCTTGGCACTGTAGGCCTGACTGAACTGGGCGACCAGGCGGAACAGATACGCTGGGGCCGACCCCATATCGGGCCATAGGTCTAAGTGCTGGGCGACGGGTCCGTTCGATCCGCCCGCCTCTGCTACCGGCACCGCATCGATCCCAAGATACTGGCCACCAAACTCACTCGCGAGCCGCGTCACCCTGAATCCGCTGAGCCGAAAGGCCCCGGCGAGTGAGCTTGCGGTAAAGTAGCCGCAGTGCTCGTAGATCAGGTCCCACACCCCGAGGTCCACCAGGTTGTAGGCGACATTCGGCACCTCGAAATAGACGGTCGCCGACTGGGTTCCGAGCGCTTGCCGGATTGCCCGCAAGAACGGCAAGGGTTGCGCAATGTGTTCGAGCGCATGCCGGCAGCAGACCAGGTCGGCCCGCACATCCGCATACGCCTCGGTGTAATAGGCCTTCACGAAGCTGAGGTCCGCACCAGACTGACTCGCCAACCCCCGTCCGGGCGTGTAGCTCGGGTCGAAACCGATGCCGCGGTTGCCACCCAACTCGCACATCAAGCTCAGGAAATCGCCTTGTCCGCAGGCGATCTCGACGATGCTCTTGCCGCGCAGATCGTAATCGGCAACCAGTCGCTCGGCGAGCGCCTGGGCGTAGGCTTGAAAGCGCGGGGAATGGTGCAGTGAGTTCTCGTAGTCACTGCCGTACTCCAGCCGGGTCGAATCGAAGGCGGCGTTGAACAGATGGCTGCACTCGCGGCAGAACACCAGGTCCATATCACCGGTCGGGGCAGTGAGGGCATCGTCCCGACTTGCAAAGAGGACATTACAGTAGACCGGCATGCCGGCGATGCGAACGCAATCGATGACGTTGCACGACCCGCAGATCGGACAGGTCTCCTGCGCTGAGACGTGCCGCACCGGTGCCGTCACAGCGTGTGAAGGGCGGGCTGCAGGCCCCTGCCCTGGAGGTCCCGGGAGATCTCGTCGCGGTAGATCGGGTTCATGATCACCACGGCATCCGGGCGGAAGGTTTCAAGGAATTCCGGCCCTACGATCGGCAACCCCGTTCCAGGCAGGTAGTGGCCCTGGCGGTACGGGTTGATGTCGACGCCGCACTGCACGACACCCGCCGCCTCGCCCAGTGTTGCGAGGAAGGCGACTGCCTTGGAGCCTGCCCCCCAGAGCGCTACCCGCTTGCCCTCCTCGGCGAACCGGCCGAGCAGCGCCCGCCAGTGATGAAGCTTCGCGGCCAAGTGATCGGGGAAGGTCTGTATGTGGCCGGCAAGCACCGCGATGTCGTCCTCCGCCGGCAGCGGTGCCTGCTGCACTGGTCGCTCGGCGGCGCGGGCCTCGATGGTCAGATACTGACCGGCGTACTCGGTGTCGAGGCTGACAACCTCGAAGCCGCTGCGGCGGAACAGGCGCGCCAAAGAGCCGGGCGAGAAATAGGAGCAGTGCTCGTAATAGATGTCCTCGAATGCACAGTCGCGGACGATGCGGGTGGCATCAGGGATCTGGAAGAAGACATCCGTGCCCAGACGGTCACCGATCGCCTGCCGTACAGTCCCGATGAACTCGCCGGTCGGGTGGATGTGCTCCAGCGTCATCTTGCAGGCAACGAAGTCACCACGGTGCTCTGCATACCTATCGGAGTAAAAATCCGCGATGAACCGCACGCGGTCCGCCGCCGGCCCCTGGATGCGCGCGATCTGGACGCCGGGGTCGAAGCCGGTGCCGCGATTGCCGCCAAGCTCGCAGAGCAGCATCAGGAATTCGCCCTTGCCGCAACCGATCTCGATGATGTCCTTGTCGTGCAGGTCGTGGCGTTCGATCAGCCGCTCTGCCAGGGCGCGGTGAAAGGCGTTGAAGGTCGGGGAGTAGCCCTGCGTCTCTTCGTAGCGGGCGGAATATTCGGTCAGCTTGGGATCGAAGGCGACGTTAGAGATGAAGCCGCAGTCCGAGCAGAAGTCGAGCTGGATGTCACCGGTTGGGTAGGAGCGGGCCTCCTCGGGCGAGCGGAGCAGGATGCAACTGTTGGCCGGCACCCGCCGCGCCCTGTGGAAGACAGTCATCGGGCCTGCGCCGCAACTCGGGCAGGTCGTCATGTCGGTCTCCGGCTGCAACGCGGCACCTCAGATGACTTTCGGCTCAGGAACGGGAACGATGAACCGGCCACCCCGCCGCAGGTACTCGGCCTGCTGGTCCATGATCTCCGTCGCGAAGTTCCAGGCGAGCAGCAACACATAGTCGGGCTGCGCTTCGAGCAGTTTGTCCGGACCGAAGATCGGGATCTGCTGCCCCGGCATGAACTTGCCTTGCTTGTGGACGTTGCGATCGACCACGAAGTCGATCAGCTCCGGCCCAATGGCGACATAGTTGATCAGGGTCGCGCCCTTGGCGGCCGCCCCGTACGCGGCAATGCGCTTGCCCTGGGCACGCAGGTCGCGCAGCAGCGCGCGCAGATCGGTCTTCAACTGCTCCACTCGACGGGCGAAGTCGCGGTAGAAGTCGATGCGGTCGACGCGGTCGTCAACCTCCAGCTTGAACAACCCCTTCACGGAGTCGCCCACCCGCTCGACCTTCTCGACATGGAGTCGCAGCGAGCCACCGTGGATGGGAAGGCGTCTGACCTCATTGAGAAACAGGCCGTGACGGCGGAACAGGTGGTCGAGCGCCGTCACCGAGAAATAGCAAAGGTGCTCGTGATAGATGGTGTCGAACTCGCGGTGGTCGATCAGGTCCTTGACGTAGGGCACCTCGATCACTGCAAGGCCGCTCTCCTTCAGCAGGGTCGCAATACCGCTGACGAAACCGTTGGTGTCGGCGACGTGGGCGAGCACGTTGTTGGCGTGGATGACATCCGCGCGGCGCCCCTCCCCGGCGAGCTGTCTTGCGAGGTCCGCCGTGAAAAAACGGTTCAGCGTCGGCACGCCGACCTTCTCGGCCGCGCGTGCCGGCCCCTCCGCCGGGTCGATGCCGAGCACGGCTATCCCGGCCTCGACGTAATTCTTGAGAAGATAACCGTCGTTGCTGGCCAGCTCGACCGCCAGACTGCCGGGACCGAGCTTACGTCGCGCGATGAGGTCCAAGACGTTGTCCCGCGAGTGGCGCAGCAGGGCATCCGAGAACGACGAGTAGTAGGGGTAGTCCTCACAGAAGAGGACTTCCGGCGGCACTGTCTCGAGGATTTGCAGTAGGCTGCACCGCGGACAAAACACCACCTGGAGCGGGTATCGCGGCTCTGGCTTGCCAAGCTGCGCCGCCGTAACCAGACGGTCCGCCAAGGGGGTGCGACCGAGATCCAGGACGGGATCGAGGCCGGCATGGCCACAGGAGCGGCAAGTCGTTGCTGTGCTCACCATCATTTCATCGGGTCGCCGGCCGGCGCCAGCGCAGCTCAGCGTCGAGCCGACCGTCGTCTACCAGCTTCTTGATGTGCGCGATGCGCTTGAAGCGCTCGCCCTCGAATTCTTCGAGCGTGAGCCCAACCCGCCGGTAGGACTCGTACAACTCCTCGACACCGCGCCGCGCCGTCCACTGCGGCTTGAACCCATGCAGGACGCGGGCAATCTTGTTGCAGTCCACGCGGTAACAGCGCGTGTCGGGGCCCGCATCCGGCGCGAACTCGATGCGGCAGTTCGGCACCACGTCCTTGACGATCTCCGCCAACTCGCGGATCTGGTAGTTCTCGGTGGTGCTGCCGACGTTGAAGGCCTGGTCGTGGACCACCTCGCGCGGCGCCTCCAGCGCCGCGATGTAGGCAAGCGCGATATCGGCTACGTGTACGACCGGCCGCCAGGGAGTCCCATCGCTCTTGAGGTAGACCAGACCGGTAGTGAGGGCCCAGGCAGTGAGGTTGTTGATCACGAGGTCGAAGCGGATGAGCGGCGACAAACCATAGGCCGTCGATGCGCGCAGGTACGTCGGGGAGAAGTCCGTATCGGCCATCTGCGCCAGCGCAGCTTCAACTTGGACCTTCGAGACGCCATAAGGCGTGACCGGGTTGAAGGCCGCGTGCTCGTCCAGAAAATCGGCGCCGCCTGCGCCATAGTTGCTGCACGATGAGGCGAACAGGTAGCGCTGCACTCCGGCCGCCTTGGCCAACTCGGCGAGCTTCACTGCTGCCTTTTCGTTGATGTTGGCGGTCAGGCGGGGCCGGTAGTCGCCAAGCGGGTCGTTAGAGAGCCCCGCAAGGTGGATGATGGCGTCGAAGCCCGTGACGTCCGCCGCCTCGACATCGCGAATGTCCTTCTCGATGGTTTCCAACTCGGGGACCTGTCCGGTAAACAGACAGTCCGCGAAATAATTGGTGTCGAGGCCAACCACGTCGTGGCCGCGTTCCCGGAGCATGGGCACCAACAGGGTGCCGATGTAACCATTGTGTCCCGTAACCAGTACGCGCATTGCTCAGTCCCAGTTCTTCCAGGGCGGCGATGGCTTCTGCCAGAGTTTCTCCAGCCGCTTCTTGTCGCGGATCGTATCCATGCACTGCCAGAACGACTCGTGGCGGTAGGCCATCAACTGGCCTTCGGCCGCAAGCCCCTCCAGCGGCTCTCTCTCGAACTGCGTGTCGTCCCCGTCGATGTAGTCGAATACGCCGGGCTCCAGCACAAAGAAGGCACCGTTGATCCAGCCTTCGCTGGTTTGCGGCTTCTCTGTAAACTGGACCACCCGGTCGCCGTCGAAATCGAGGTGGCCGAAGCGCGCCGGCGGTCGTACCGCGGTGAGGGTCGCAAGCTTGCCGTGGGATCGATGGAACATCAGCAGGGCGTTCAGATCGACGTTCGAGACACCGTCACCCCAGGTCAGCATGAAGGTGCCTTCGCCCATCCAAGGCTTGAGCCGCTTGATGCGCCCGCCGGTCGCCGTATCCTGCCCCGTCTCGACCAGGTCCACCGTCCAGTCGTGGCGAACGCGGTCGTGCAGAGTCACGGCACCGGTGCCAAGCCTCACGGTCATGTCCCCGTGCAGTGAGGCGTACTCCCGCATCCAGCGCTTGATGTACTCACCCTTGTAACCTAGGGCGATGACAAAGTCGTCGTAGCCGTACTGGGCGTAGTACATCATGATGTGCCAGAGGATCGGCCGCCCGCCGATCTCTACCATCGGCTTGGGTTTGACCTCCGTCTCTTCCGCCAGCCGGGTACCCAAGCCCCCGGCGAGAATGCCAACCTTCATCTGCTGTCCTACTGCTGCCAGCCGGGCATACTAACACCCGACTCGCAAAGACCTACCCCAATGGTCCATACCCCGTACCCCCTACCTCGTAGATCGGTCAGCGTTGCGCCTCGCGGAATCTGGTATCCATCGCACTGATATTCTCCACCCGGATCAAGGCATCGAAATAGTCTTTGCCGTCGAGCTTTTCCAAGTGAACCAGATGATCGCCCACTTCCTTTACCAACCCAGCCATGACCACTCCGGAATCCAGTGTCAGGGACACCTTCTTGCCGACGAACAACTTGAGGTTATCTGCCAGCGACGAGCCAACGCTGTAGCCAACCCCTTCAACCGGCAACACCTGTTGTCCTGCAATGACGCCCGGAGATAGCGCAAACAGCGCCCCGAACACCAACGCCATCGGGGTGCCCAAGTAGCAGTCGCGCACCCTAGCACTTTCGGTCATGACCTCCCTCCCAGTCGTACGACTATCGATAAGAAAAAGCGGCGCGAAGACCGCTGTGCTATCCGGCCGCCGTTGCGTTCGCTCACCGCGGCAGGTCGGAGGCCCCCATCAACCACTCATCGACCGCCCGGGCACACTGCCGCCCCTCGCGGATGGCCCAGACCACCAGCGACTGGCCGCGGCGCATGTCGCCAGCGGCGAACACGCCGTCCAGTGTTGTGTAGTAGGCCTTGGGCCCCTCGGTGGTGCCCTTGACGTTGCCCCGCGGGTCGAAGTCCACCCCCAGCTCTTGGAGCATGCCCTGGTGGATCGGGTGGATGAAGCCCATGGCGAGGGTCACCAGGTCAGCCTTGAGCTCGAATTCGGAGCCCGGCACCTCGCTGGACTGCCAGCGGCCGCCCGCATCTTTGGCCCAGTCGAGCTTGACGCAGCGAAGCGCCCGCACATGCCCCTTGCCGTCGCCTACAAATTCCTTTGTGGCGACGGACCAGATCCGGTCGCAGCCCTCTTCCTGGGAACTGGAGGTGCGCTTCTTGTTCGGCCAGAGGGGCCAGGTCAGGGCCTTGTTCTCCTTCGCTGGAGGCTCGGGAAGGAGCTCGATCTGGGTGACCGAGCGGGCCCCGTGGCGGTTGGAGGTGCCGATGCAATCGGAGCCGGTGTCGCCGCCGCCGATGACCACCACACGTTGGCCCTGGGCGCTGACGAAGTCCTCGTCTGGCACATAGATCCCCTGGACGCGCTTGCTATTGCTGCGCAGGAAGTCCATGGCGAAGTGGATGCCGTCGAGGCTGCGCCCGGGAACGTCCAGGTCGCGGGGCTTCTCAGCGCCGCCGGTGAGGATCAGCGCGTCGTAGTCTGCCTGGAGCCGCTTGGCGGGGAGGTCCTCGCCGATGTGGGTGTGGGTGTGGAACTCCACCCCTTCAGCACGCATCTGGCTCATGCGTCGGTCGATGAGGTGCTTGCCGAGCTTGAAGTCGGGAATGCCATAGCGCAACAGGCCGCCGATGCGGTCCTGCTTCTCGTAGAGGGCCACCTGGTGGCCGGCGCGGGCGAGCTGCTGGGCGCAGGCGAGCCCGGCGGGGCCGGAGCCGACGATGGCCACCCGCTTGCCAGTGCGCCGGGCCGGGACCTGGGGCTTGATCCAGCCCTGCTCCCAGGCCTTGTCCACGATGGTGCACTCGATGGTCTTGATGGTCACCGGGACATCGTCGATGTTCAGGGTGCAGGACGCCTCGCAGGGCGCCGGGCAGATCCGCCCGGTGAACTCGGGGAAGTTGTTGGTGGAGTGGAGGACCTCGATGGCAGCCTGCCACTCCCCCCGGTAGACCAGGTCGTTCCAATCCGGGATCAGGTTGTTGACCGGGCACCCCTGGTGGCAGAAGGGGATGCCGCAGTCCATGCAGCGGGCCCCCTGCTTGCTGACCTCGGCATCGGGGAGCGGGAGCACAAATTCCTTGTAGTGGACGACGCGATCCGCGGCCGGCTCGTAGCGCCGGTCGCGCCGGTCGATCTCCATGAATCCGGTTGGCTTACCCATGTTCGACAACCCCCTGGACTTGCCGGCCCAACCTGGTGGATGGCTGGGGCGGGCGGCTCTGGTTGGCCTGCATCTGTTGCAGGGCCCGGCGGTAATCCACCGGCATGATCTTCTTGAAGCGCGGCAGGTAGTCTCGCCAGTCGGCGAGGATGCGCCGCGCCACATCCGAGTTGGTGTAGTGCAGGTGGCGTGCGATGAGACCTTTCAGCCGTTGGGCGTCAAAGCGGGTCATGTCGCGGCTGACGTCCACCAAACCGTGGGTCTCGAGGTCACCTCCTTGGTGGTCGAGGGCCTCCAAGGCCGTATCCTCCGCAGGGATGGGCTCCAGCTCGACCATGGACAGGTTGCACCGGCTGGCGAAGTTGCCATCCTCGTCCAGGACATAGGCGATGCCCCCGGACATGCCGGCAGCGAAGTTCCGCCCGGTGGTCCCCAGGCAGACCATAATCCCGCCCGTCATGTACTCGCAGCCGTGGTCGCCAACTCCCTCGACCACTGCAGTCGCCCCTGAGTTGCGCACGCAAAAACGTTCCCCAGCCACGCCGCGGAAGAAGCATTCCCCACTGACGGCGCCGTACAGGACGGTATTGCCGACGATGATGTTGTCCTCGGCGCGCACGATACCCGACTCTGCCGGCGGGTAGATGATGAGGCGGCCACCGGATAGGCCCTTCCCGACGTAGTCGTTGGCCACTCCCTCCAACTCCACGGTCAGGCCCCTGGCCAGCCAGGCCCCGAAGGACTGGCCGCCCGTTCCCTTGGCCTTGATGTGGACCCTGTCGTCCGGCAGCCCGGCGTGGCCGTAGCGCTTGGCCACCTCCCCGGACAGCATGGTGCCAAAGGTGCGGTTGTAGTTCTTGACCACGATGTCGATCTTGACCGCCTCGCCGCGCTCAAGGGCCGGGGCCGCCTGACGGATCAGGTCGCAATCCAAGGCCTTGTCGAGCCCGTGGTCCTGGGGCTCGCACTGGTGAACGGCGACCTCAGGTCCGACCTCAGGCTTCATGAGCAGGCGCGCGAAATCGAGTCCCTTGGCCTTCCAATGGTCAATCGCGGGGCGCATCTCCAGCCGATCCCGCTGCCCGATCATCTCGTCCAGCGTGCGAAAACCGAGCTTTGCCATCAGGGCCCGAACCTCTTCTGCAATGAAGAAGAAATAGTTGATGACGTGCTCGGGCTTGCCGGTAAAGCGCTTACGCAGCTCCGGGTCTTGGGTGGCCACGCCCACGGGGCAGGTATTTAAATGACACTTGCGCATCATGATGCAGCCGGAGACGATCAGGGGCGCTGTGGCAAAACCGAACTCGTCGGCACCTAGGAGGGCCCCGATGACCACGTCGCGGCCGGTGCGCAGCCCACCGTCGACCTGGACGGCGATCCGCCCGCGCAAGCGATTGAGCACCAGCGTCTGGTGTGTCTCCGCCAGGCCAATCTCCCAGGGGGAGCCGGCGTGCTTGATGGAGGTGAGCGGACTGGCCCCCGTGCCCCCGTCGTAGCCGGCGATAGTCACGTGGTCGGCATGCGCCTTGGCGACCCCGGCCGCGACGGTGCCGACACCGATCTCGGAGACGAGCTTGACCGAGATCCGGGCCCGGGGGTTGACGTTCTTCAGGTCGTGGATGAGCTGTGCCAGGTCCTCGATTGAGTAAATGTCGTGGTGGGGCGGGGGTGAGATAAGCCCGACCCCCGGGGTGGAGTGGCGCACCCGGGCGATCTGCGGGCTGACCTTGTGGCCGGGCAACTGGCCACCCTCACCGGGCTTGGCGCCTTGGGCGATCTTGATCTGGATGTCGTCGGCGTTGACCAGATACTCGGTGGTCACCCCGAAGCGTCCCGAGGCGACCTGCTTGATGGCGGACCGCTCGGGGTTAGGCGAGCCGTCGGGCAGCGGGTTGAAACGCTCGGGCTCTTCGCCGCCTTCCCCTGTGTTGGACTTGCCGCCGATGGCGTTCATCGCCCGCGCCAAGGTCGAGTGGGCCTCATAGGAGATGGACCCGAAGGACATGGCCCCGGTGGCGAAGCGCTTGACGATCTCCTTGGCCGGCTCGACCTCGTCGAGCGGAATAGGCTGCTCCGCGAAGCGCAACTGCATCAGCCCGCGGAAGGTCAGGAGGCGCTCGTTCTGTTCATCGATGAGGCGGGAGAACTCGGCGAAGGTGGCCGCAGAGTTCGCGCGCGTTGCATGCTGCAAGGCCGCAATGGACTCAGGCGTCCAGATGTGGTCCTCGCCGCGGAGGCGATAGGCGTAATCCCCGCCAACGTCCAGGTGCCTGCGGTAGATGTGCTCGTTGCCGAAGCCCTGGCGATGCCAGCGCACGGCCTCCTGGGCCACCTCATCCAGGCCAACCCCCTCCACACTGCTCTGGGTTCCGGTGAAGTACTGGGCGATGATCTCCCCATTCAGGCCCACCGCGTCGAAGATCTGCGCTCCGCAGTAGGACTGGAAAGTGGAGATGCCCATCTTGGACATCACCTTGAGGAGGCCCTTGCCCAGCGCCTTGATGTAGCGCTTCTGCGCCTCCTCGAACTGGAGCGGCTCCGGAAGGCGCGGCAACAGGGACGCGATGGTGTCGAAGGCCAGATAGGGGTTGATGGCCTCGGCCCCGTAGCCCGCCAAGACGGCGAAGTGGTGGACCTCGATGGCCGAGCCGGTCTCCACCACGAGACCCACGCTGGTACGCATCCCGCAGCGGATCAGATGGTGGTGCACCGCGGAGGTAGCCAGCAGGGCCGGGATGGCGATGTGGTCGCGGTTCGTGTTGCGGTCGGACAGGATCAGGATGTTGAAGTTGTCCCGCACGGCCTGCTCGGCCTCGGCACAGAGGCGATCGAGCGCAGGGGCCATGCCCTGCGCGCCGGCCTCGGCCAGGTAAACCATATCCAGGTTACGGGTGCGGAAGGCCCCGCCGGAATTGTCCTGGATGTGCCGGACCCGCTCAAGGTCCTCGTTGGTCAAAACCGGTTGAGTGACCTCGAGGCGCCAGTTCTTGCTCGCCTCGTCGAGGCGGAGCAGATTGGGCCGCGGGCCGATGAGGGAGACCAGGGACATGACCAGCTCCTCCCGGATCGGGTCGATCGGCGGATTGGTCACCTGGGCAAAGTTTTGCTTGAAGTAGGTCGAGAGGTGCTTGGGGCGTGCAGACAGGACCGAAGGGGGGTTGTCCGCGCCCATGGACCCCACCGCCTCCTGCCCGGTCAGGACCATGGGGGTGAGCAGGAACTTGATGTCCTCCTGCGTGTAGCCGAAGGCCTGTTGGGCCTCGATCAGGGTGTCGTCGTCCGGGGCCATGGGCGCCACGTCGGTCGGCAGCTCATCCAGGTGGATCTGGGTGCGCTGCAGCCACTGGCGGTAAGGGCGGGCAGAGGCAAGCTTGGACTTGATCTCGGCGTCGTCAATGATGCGCCCTTGCTCCAGGTCGATGAGGAACATCTTGCCCGGCTGCAGGCGCCACTTCTTGACGATCTGTTCCTCTGGGATGTCCAACACCCCCATCTCTGAGGCCATCATGACCAGATCGTCATTGGTGACGAGATAGCGGGCTGGGCGCAGTCCATTGCGGTCCAGGGTTGCGCCGATCTGTCGCCCGTCAGTGAAGGCGACCGCCGCCGGACCGTCCCAGGGTTCCATGAGGGCCGCGTGGTATTCGTAAAAGGCGCGGCGCTGTTCATCCATCAGCTTGTTGCCGGCCCATGCCTCGGGGATCAGGAGCATCATGGCGTGGGCCAAGGAGTAGCCTCCCATGACCAGCAACTCCAGGGCATTGTCAAAGGAAGCGGAATCCGACTGACCCTCGGGAATCAGCGGCCAGATGCTGTCGAGGTCGTCACCGAGGACCTCGGAGCGCATCGTGTGGCGGCGCGCCGCCATCCAGTTGACATTGCCGCGCAAGGTGTTGATTTCCCCGTTGTGGCAGATCATGCGGAAGGGGTGGGCCAGGTCCCAGGTCGGGAAGGTGTTGGTGGAAAAACGCTGGTGCACCAAAGCCAAGGCCGATTCGAAGCGCGAGTCTTGAAGGTCCAGGTAGTAGGCGGCCACCTGGTCCGCGAGCAGCATCCCCTTGTAGACGATGGTGCGAGAGGACATGGACGAGACGTAGTAGGCCGTCTTGGCATGGCCCGCCGCACGGATGGCATTGTCCATGCGCTTACGGACGACGAACAGCTTGCGCTCGAAGGCATCCTGATCTGAGCAGTTTTCCCCGCAACCGACGAAGACCTGCCGGATGACTGGCTCGGTCGGGATAACGCTTGCCCCCAGTACGCTGTTGTCGACAGGTACGTCGCGCCAGCCGAGGACACGCTGCCCGCCCTCGATGAGATGGCGTTCGATAGTTTCCTGCATCTCCACCCGACAGGCCGCATCTTGGGGCAGCAAGACCATGCCGACCCCATAGGTGCCCGCCGGCGGGAGATCAAACTCCACTGTGGCTCGGAAAAAGGCGTCGGGGATCTGCACCAGGATGCCAGCCCCGTCGCCGGCCCTGGGATCTGCGCCCACAGCTCCGCGGTGGGTCAGGCGGACCAATAGCTCCAAGCCCTGCTCGACGATACGGCGGCTCTTGGCGTTCTTGATGTTGCAAACGAAGCCGACGCCGCAGGCATCGTGCTCGTTGGCAGGGTCGTACAACCCGTGGGCTGCGGGTAGGGCACGAAGGCTCATCGCTGACCTCGCTGGATCCTGTATCTGGGTGGCGGATTGTGGCGCGCTGTGCTTTGACCCGGGGCGCTTGCCCCTGCGCTGCGTGACACCTGGTGCCGGGTCCGGTTATCCCCGCGGTCGTGTGTGCGGCGCTCGCAACGCCCCTGCTGAAGCCTAGGCCCATCCTGGCCTTGACTCGGGTGCCATGAAGCGCGAGCCGACAGACCTGTGATGCGGTCCTGGCTGCGTCGGACCGCCGATCTTACTAAACGTGCAGAATGCATGCCACCCCAGTCCAAGACCGTGGCATCGGCGGGCTTGCTTTGGGTGCGGTCGGTCGCCGCGCAGAAGCAGGCACGCGAGCGCGCCTCGCGAACCGGAATGGTGCAGACCCAGTCAGCTCGCACCAGCCTGGCGCACCTGACGCCGGGCCGCGCTAGCGCGCCGGGGTATAGCAGGACGAAAGGGTGTCTTTGAGAGCCTCGGAGGCAAAGTCACCGGTCACGACCGCATCACCGATGCTCCGCAGCAAGACCAACCGCAGACGCCCGCCGAGGACCTTCTTGTCGACTGCCATCAACTCCAGGAAGCGCTCCGGTCCGAGCCCCGGCGGCGGCGCAACGGGGAGACGGGCGGCCAGCGTCAGGGCACGGATGCGCTCCAAGTCGGCCAGCCCGATCCAGCCAAGGCGATGCGAGAGGTCAGCTGCCATGCACATGCCCACAGCTATGGCCTCGCCGTGGAGCCAGGCACCATAGCCAGTGCCGGTCTCGATAGCATGCCCGAAGGTGTGACCGAGGTTCAGCAAGGCCCGCTCGCCCGACTCCCGCTCGTCGGCCCCCACCACCTCCGCCTTGTTCCGGCACGAGCGCTGGATGGCCTCAACTAGGGCAGCGGGGTTGCGGTCGAGCAGGGCCCCCATGCGGGTCTCGATCCAGTCAAAAAACCCGGGATCGCGTATCAGACCGTACTTGTAGACCTCGGCGATCCCAGCGGATAACTCGCGGTCGGGCAGGGTCGCCAAGGTATCGGTATCGGCGATGACGGCGCTGGGCTGGTGGAAAGCCCCGATCATGTTCTTGCCCAGGGCGTGATTGACCCCAGTCTTGCCGCCAACGGAGGAGTCGACCTGGGCGAGCAGAGTCGTCGGGACCTGGATGAACGCGACCCCCCGTTGATAGCAGGCCGCCGCAAAGCCGGCCATGTCCCCAACCACTCCCCCGCCGAGGGCAAGGATGGTGCAGTCACGGGCGAAGCGGGACCTGAGCAGTGCGTCAAAGATGCGGTTCCAGACCTCCAGGGTCTTGTACTTCTCCCCATCCGGGAGGATGACCTCCTGGACCTGATGGCCAGACAGTGCTGCGCGCACCTGTCCAATGTACAGAGGCGCGACAGTCACGTTGGTGACGATCAGGACCTGAGGGCCAGCGAGGTAGGGGGCGTAACAGGCAGGGTCGGCGATGAGCCCGCTGCCGACAAAGATGGGATAGGATCGCTCGCCCAAATCGACATCGAGGCGGGCGGTCTGTCGCGCCGCACTCACAGGTCTTCCGCCTCCAGGCGGCGCCGGATCTCCTTCACCACGGAGGCCGTGCCCCGCTTTTCGGTGGAGACAACCAGGTCAGCGATCTGCCGATAGAGGGGGTCGCGCTCCTCCATCAGCTCCCGCAGGCGAGCCTTCGGGTCTTCGGTCTGGAGGAGCGGGCGGTTGCGGTCGCGGGAGGTCCGGACGTACTGCTGTTCCGGGCTGCAATAGAGGTAGATCACAACCCCACGTGCGGTCAGGCCCTGGCGATTCTCGGGACGCATTACGACGCCGCCCCCAGTGGCGAGCACAATCCCGTCTTCCTGGATCAGCTCTTCGATGACCTGGCGTTCCCGTTCGCGGAACCCCTCCTCGCCCTCGTATTCGAAGATCGTTGAGATGTCCACGCCGGTACGGCGCTGAATCTCGTGGTCGCTGTCGCGGAAGCTGTAGGAGAGGGCCTCGGCAAGCTGGCGCCCGATGGTGCTCTTGCCAGCCCCCATCGGACCCACTAGGAAGATATTCTGTGGTCGCATCATGCGCGACAGGTATGCCAGATTTCCGCCGCGGGGGCAAGCCGGGCGTCGCTCCCTGCGCGCCCGGCATACCCCCCGTCCTGGGGGGCAAGCACCTGCCCCCGGCGGGGCCTGTCGGCGGCTATCAGATCAACGGGTTACCACCTCCGACTCGCGGATCCTGGCGGGTCACTCCTTGGTCATGGTCTTCCGATACAACTCGTTGGACATGGTCTGCTGATACGGCTCGTTGGACGTGGTCCGCTGATACATGCCGTCGTTGATTGCCATCTCCGACTTGAGGATCTTGGGGGTCACAAAGATCAGCAGCTCGGAATTGTTGTCCTGATTGTTCCTCTGCTTGAACAGATTGCCCAGGATGGGGATATCCCCAAGCCAGGGCACCTGTTCCTTGCTGAAGGTCTTGGTCCGCTCGTAGACGCCGCCGAGGACCACCGTCTCGCCGTTGTCGACCAGCACGGAGGTCTCGAGGGCACGGGTATCGATGGGCGGCACGCCATTGACCTCGCGGCTGTAGTCCGGATTGTCCTTGTTCACCTTGAGATCCATGATGATGCGGTCGTCGGGGGTGATGGCCGGTGTCACATCGAGTTTCAGGACCGCCTCCTTGAAAGACACGGTATTCGTGACGCTGTTCTGAGACGACTCCTGATAGGGGATCTCCTGGCCCACCTTGATCGTCGCCTTGCGTTGATCGGAGGTCACGACCCGAGGATTGGAGATGATCTCCCCGCGACCCTCCTTCTGCATGGCCGAGAGTTCCAGGTTCAGGAGGTAGGACCCGACCTTGCCGACCAGGAAATTGACCGCGCCTGAGGTGCCCAAGGTCGTTGGCAGGTCCACCATCAGGCCCTGCTGGTTGGCGCCTGTCCCCGAACCGCTAACAATGATCGGGTTGTAGGCTGTGCCAGTCTCGATGTTCTGACCGAAGGCGCCCGCGTTGTAGAGGGAGCTGTTCTCCAGCCCGCCGCCCTGGGTACCGCCGACGAGCAGCTGATTGCCACTGAGGGAACCGGTCGCGAACGACAGGCCAAACCGCACGCCAAGGTCGCGCGCAAAATCGTTGTTGGCGATGACGATGCGCGACTCGATCATGACCTGCCGCACGGGGATGTCGAGGCGTGCAACCACCTTGCGCACGTCCTCCAGATTGGCCGCCGTATCCTTGACCAGCAGGCTGTTGGTGCGCTTGTCGAAGGTCACAGCGCCGCGCTCGGACACCAGCTGGTTCTCCGCGGACTTGAGCAGGGCGGCCAATTCGCCGGCCTTGGCGTAGTTGACCTGGACGAACTCCGAACGCAGGGGTGCGAGCTCCTCGATCTGCTGCTCGGACTCCATCTGCAGCTTCTCCTGAGCGGCGACCTCCGTGGTCGGGGCGATCATGACCACATTGCCTTGCTGGCGCATGGACAGACCCTTGGTCTTCAGGATGATGTCCAGGGCCTGGTCCCAGGGCACGTTCTTGAGCCGCAGGGTGATGTTTCCAGTGACCGTGTCGCTCGCCACCAGATTGAGCCCGGTAAAGTCGGCCAGAAGCTGCAGGACGGCGCGGACCTCGATGTCCTGGAAATTGAGCGAGAGGCGGTCACCGGAGTAGACCACGTCCTTCTTCCGCCCCTGCTCCTTCTCGGCCTTGGTCAGGGTGCGGAACTCGAGCGTGAAGAGGTCGTCGGTCTGGTAGGCCAGGTAGTCGTAGTCGGAGCCCGCCTTGATGTCGATCTCGACATCGCGCCCCTTGGGTTTGGTCTCAACGCTGGCCACCGGCGTCGCGAAGTCTGCCACGTCGAGCCGGCGGAACAGGCGCTGCGGCAGGGCGGTATCGAAGACGTCGACGAGCACGTGTGTCCCCTGCTCCCGCACCGCGACCCGTGTGCTCGCATCGGGCAGCTTGATGATGACGCGCCCCTCGCCGGTGTCGCCGCGGCGAAAATCCAGGTCCCGCAGGGCGCCGCCGCGGCTGGCGCGCGAACGGGCCGCTGGCCTGGGCGCGCGTGCCTGTTTTCCCTGGCTGACGGTGGCGGCAACGGGCTCAGCCAGAGAGGCCGGAGCGGAGGTTTGCTGGGTGTTCACGCCAATCGTGACCCGGTTGCCGCGAGTCGTGACCTGGTAGGGAACAGATTCGTTCAGGTTGACCACCACGCGGGTGCGGTCGCCCGCCTCCACCGCAACGACACTCTGAACGACCCCGACGCCGACAGTTACGGTCTTGTTCTGGAGACCGCTGGTAACGCCCGGGAGGTCCAGGGCGATCCGCGCAGGGGATTCCGTGGAAAAGGCCTCAGGTGCTTTGACTGCGCCGGACAGGACCAAATCGATCTGAACCTGATTGCCCGGAAGCCCCGCAAACTCGACGTTTTGCAAGACGGTCGCCGCCCCTGCACCGGCCCAGGGAGCGAGCATGACCGGAATCAGCAGCGTCAGTAGCCCCGTCCATCGCCCTCTGCTTCGGGTTGTGACCGGACCGCCGGGGACATCGTACATCTGTGGCAAGTGGTTCATCGCGACGTGATCTCCGGCAATCTATTGCTTCAGTGCGACGGTGGCCTGCCGTTCGCGCCACTCGCCCCCGCCATCGTTGACGATCTCCGTGAGCTGGACCTGACCCTCATCGATACGGGTGATCTGTCCGTTGTTCTGGCCAAGGTAATGGCCCACACGCACGTAGTGGAGGACACCTTCGCGTGTCCGTATAAGTGCCCACTGCGTATCCCCCTGGGACAGGGTCCCGACCATGGCCAGGGAATCGAGGGGGTACTGCTCGAGTTCCTCCTTGCGGCGCGATGGATCTGGGGCGAGGCCCCCAGGCACTCTGGGGAGGGCGGCGCTCTCGACCAAGGCGTCCGAAACGAAGGGGTCACGCCGATCGCCCGGGTCGTACAGGAAGGTCGGAATCGGCTTGAGTTCGGGCAGCGCGGAGATGGGCCCAGGCGGGCGGCGGCGCACCTGCGCAACGTAATCTTCAAGGTCTTGCATGCCGCCGCCGCCACATGCGACGAGGGTCGCGGCTACGAGCAGGCCTGACAAGCGTATGGCCCTCATTTGAGTCCGGCCTCGTCGAGGTATCTGTAGGTCTTCACGGTTGCCTGAAGACTGAGCCGGGGGCCGGCCGGGTCCGCGCCAGGCGTGCGTGTTGTTTGCGACGGCGGGGCATCGATCTTCACGTCGTGGATGGTGACGATGCGCGACAGAGCGGCCAGGCCGCTGACAAAACGCCCAAACTCGTGGTAGTGCCCGGTAACATTGACCTTAATCGGGAGCTCCGCGTAGAAATCCTTCAGTGCCTCCCCCTCGGGCTGGAACAGCTTAAACTCCAGGCCGGCGGCGAGACCCGTCTGAGACACGTCCACAAGCAGGGCCGCCACTTCGGTCTTGTCTGGAAGCTGGCGAAGCATGGTGCCGAAGGACTCCTTCATCGCCTCTAATTGCTGCTCGTAGGCATCGAGATTGGCGGCCTTAGCCTGCTTCGTCTCGAAGCTTGTGCGCAACTCGGGCTCCTTCTGTTGCTCTGCGTCCAGACGGACCAGCTGATCACTGGTATCGAAGTAGTACAAGGCGAAAACGACCGCGGAACAAAGTACCAGGATCCCCAGCGCCTTGACCGGTGTCGGCCAGTCACCGACGTTGCTGAAACTGAGCTCGTTGAGTTGGCTGACGTTCATGTCTGTTTCTGGGATGTGGCGGAGGTCGCAGGCATTGCGGCTTTGGGTTTAACCCCTGGCGGGTTGGCCGCACCATCCTCACCCGCGTCACCGACCGGACGCTGGTCGAAACGTAAGCGGAAGCGGCTTAAGCCCGTGCCAGTCTGATCCTTGTTCTCGATCAATTGCAGGGAGGGATCACCCACCCAGGCTGATGCCTCGATGTTGCGCATGAACGAGGAGACGCGGGCGTTGGACTGTGCCTGACCTTCGACGATGACCGACTTGCCGCTCTGCTCGACCTTGGTCAGAAAAATTCCCTCCGGGACCGTAATCACCAGCTCGTCGAACAGGTGGACGACCTCCGGGCGGCTCTTCTGGAGCGACTGAATGACGTTCATACGCGCAATCAGGTTGGCCTTCGTTGCGTCCAGATCCTGTATCCTCTTGATCTGGACATCCAAGGCCGCGATCTGAGATTGGAGGTACTGGTTGCGTTCCTGTTGCGCGGCGATGGTGGCCTCGATTTGGACGTGCACTGCAAGCCCCAAGAGGACCGTGGCGGCGAGGGCGAGGCCCGCAGCGCTGGCAAACTCCCGTTGCCGGTGCTTGCGCTCGGCCTCACGCCACGGCAGCAGATTGATACGCGCCATTTAGTCGAACCCCCTCAGGGCCAGCCCGACTGCGATCATCAACGAGGGGGCGTCCCGGGCGATGTCCTGGGCCTTGATGTGCGTTGCCAGTGACATATGGGTGAACGGGTTAGCCACCTTGGTACTGATACCCAGCCGATCCTCAACGAGCTTGTCCACTTGCCTGAGTCCTGCGGCACCGCCCGCAACGACGAGCCGGTCAACCCGGTTGAAGGTACTGGACGAATAGAAAAACTGGAGCGCCCGGCCAATCTGTTGGGACAGCATCTCTTTGAACGGGGTAAGGACCTCCGGCTCGAAACCCGCCGGCAGGTTGCCTTCGATCAGGTCTCGCAACGCCTGGTCTTGCGGCACCGCGTAGCGGCGCTGGATCTCCTCGATGAGCTGCTGCCCGCCGAAATTCTGTTCCCTGGTGTAGACGATGCGGCCCTCATGCAGCACATGCAGATTCGTGGTGGCGGCGCCAACGTCGGCGATGGCCACGGTCTGCGTCGCTCGCCCGTCCCCGCGGGCTCCTAGCAACAGCGCGCAGGCGTTCTCCATGGCGTAGGCCTCGACGTCGACCACCGCCGCCGTCAGCCCGCCGGCCTCCAGCACGGTAACGCGGTCGTCCACATTCTCGCGCCGGGAGGCTGCGAGCAAGACGTCCACCATTTCAGGGCTCGATGACGAAGGCCCCAGGACGTCGAAGTCGATGTTGACCTCTTCGAGCGGATAAGGGATGTACTGATCCGCCTCGAGCTGGATCTGCGCCTCCATCTCCGCGGGACTCAGCGCCGCGCCCATCGCGATCACCTTGGTGATGACGGCCGAGCCGGAAACAGCCGCGGCGGCACGAGTCGCCTTGGTACCGCTGCGGGCGACCGCTTTCTGGATCGTTCGTCCGACGGCGTCGACGTCCGCGATCTTCTTTTCAACTACGGCGTTCGGCGGCAGCGGCTCGACGGCATAGGCCTCGACCCGGAACAGGGAGGCCGACGCGCCGCCGGACTGCGACAACTCGATCACCTTGACCGTAGTCGAGCTGATATCAACGCCCAACAGGGCAGTCTTTTTTCGACCGAAACTGAACATGGCGGCCTATTCGAGTTGCGGGAATCCCGAGAAAATCCTCAGGCGTTTTGTACGAAAGTCAGCATAACTATACGAAGTATGCGCGATTTGTCAAAAGAATACATCTTGGTCGGCATGCGACATTATAGACAGTCGGACTCACGCATAGCGGAACTGGGTCGGCAAAAATAGTCTTGCGCCGATTTCGTGCCCCGCCGCCGCCGCCCTGCCGCTTATAGTGTGTTCCAGCGACCCTTTCTGGCCTGGCGCCCTGGCCGACACCGAGCCGCAACGGATCATAACAATGCCAGCGATCAAACATATCGATTTATCTAACCAAAAAACGGCCGACGGGAGACAGCCGAGTGAGCGGGCGTAATCGGTGTTCGCCTCAGCGCTGTCGGCTCGCCTATGAGGCGGCTCGGATCCTTGCTGAACAGGGGGATCAGGCCTTCGACCGCGCGCGACGTAAGGCCGCCGAGCGTACCGGGATCGCAAATCGGAGGGAGTGGCCGACAAACGTGGAGATCCAGGATGCCCTGCTGGAACAGCGGCGGCTGTTCAAGTCCGAGCGGGCGGTAGCCGACCTGTACCGCTTGCGCCAGCAGGCCGCCGTTGCGATGCAGTCCTTTGCGCGCTTCCTGCCGCGCCTGGTGGGACCCGTGTTGTCCGGAACAGGAGACCTGCGCCTGGGGGTGCGCATGCATGTGTTCGCAGAAAGTCCGAAGGAACTGATGTTCGCCTTGATCGATCGAGGCATACCTTGGCAGGAGCGCGAGGAGCCCCTGCGGTACGGTGATGGCCTGCGCAGGGTTCAGCCTGCATTTGCCTTCATTGCCGGCGACATCCCTTTCACGCTGGTGGTGCTTCCCCTGCAGGCGATGCGCAGTCCGCCCCTGAATCCCGTCACCGAACGCCCGGAGCGAGGGGCCGACCTGGAGGCAGTAAGGAAGATGCTGCAGGATCCGGGCCCGAAGGCGCCAAACCATGGCGCGAGCGTATAGATCCACTCCTCCGCCCAAGGCGGTCGCCCTTGCCCCAGCCGTCCATAGGAAACGGGAGTTTCAAGCATCTACTGGCGAGCCAAGCCAGACCGAGACCTTCGTTGGCCTGCCCTTACTGGGTATCCACCATGGCGAGCAACCGCCCGCGAGCTGACACGATCGCCCGCAGATAGACTTAGAGAGCCCCGCGGAGCACTGAATGCGCCTTTTCGATCAACGCTGCGAGAGGGGCAGATAGTCCCGCTCGCTTGGGCCGTCGTAGATCTGGCGGGGTCGGCCGATACGATTCGTGGGGTCCGCCATCATCTCCATCCAGTGCGAGACCCAGCCCACCGTTCTGGCGATGGCGAACATGACCGTGAACATGGATCTCGGTATCCCCAGTGCCTGATAGATGATCCCAGAGTAGAAGTCCACGTTGGGGTAAAGCTTGCGTTCCACGAAATAGGGGTCGCTGAGGGCGATCTCCTCCAGCTTCAACGCGAGCTCGAACAGGGGATTATTCGCGTCGGCCAGCTCCTCGAGCACCTGGTGACAGACCTCGCGGATGATCTTGGCCCGCGGGTCGTAGTTCTTGTAGACCCGGTGCCCGAAGCCCATGAGCCGGAAGGGGTCGTCCTTGTCCTTGGCCTTGTCCATGTACTTGGCGACGTTCTTGACGTCACCGATCTCGAGCAGCATGTCCAGCACCGCCTCATTCGCCCCGCCGTGGGCGGGCCCCCAAAGGGAAGCGATCCCGGCGGCCATACAAGCGTAGGGGTTTGCCCCAGAACTGCCCGCCAGGCGCACCGTTGACGTGCTCGCGTTCTGTTCATGGTCGGCGTGGAGGATGAAGAGCAGGTTGAGGGCCTTCTCGGCGATGAGCCCAGGCTTGTAGTCCTCGCAGGGGGTGGCGAACATCATGTGCATGAAGTTGGCGCAGTACCTTAGGTCATTGCGGGGGTACATGAGGGGTTCCCCGACGGTGTGCTTGTAAGCGGCGGCGGCAACCGTCGGGATCTTGGCGATCAGGCGGTAGGCAGCGATCTCCCTGTGGCGAGGGTCATAGATGTCAAAAGAGTCGTGATAGAAGGCCGATAGGGAGCCGACCACCCCCACCAGCATGGCCATGGGGTGTGCATCATAGTGGAACCCCTTGAGGAAGTTCCTCAGGTTCTCGTTCAGCATGGTGTGGCGGGTGATGATGTGCTCAAACCCGCGCAGCGCCCGCCCGTTCGGCAAGTCGCCGTAGAGCAGCAGATAGGCAACCTCCAGGAAGCTGGCCTTGGCCGCGAGCTGTTCGATGGCGTAGCCGCGGTAGAGCAGGATGCCCTGCTCGCCATCGATGTAGGTGATGGCGCTATGGCAACTCGCCGTCGCCATGAATCCCGGGTCGTAGGTAAAGATCCCACCCTCCTTGTACAAGGAAGAGATGTCCACCGCCGCCGGACCCAGGGTCCCCTGGAGCAGCGGGAAATCGCGGCTTTCGCCGGTAACATTGTTGGTGACCGTGATGGTTTGGTTCGTCATAAAGTCGCTCCTGGCTTGATTCTGGCGTGCCAAAGCTGCCCCCCGGGACGCGGGTATGCCGGGCACGCAGGCGCAGCCGAGGGATGGGCTAGGGCCGAGGGGTGCGGGAGCCCGAAGCAATGAAGCACCGCTCAACTTGCCTCCCGACTCTCCTTGAGAATCCGGCCAAGGCTGCGCCGTCAACTGCCCCGTCCAAATCGCCCTGATAGCAGCGACCGGGCTTATCGCCCTTCAGCGCCTGTCGTGCGCACGCCCCTGATATGTTCAGCAAAGCCCGTGCCAATCTCTCGACGGTTCTAAGCGATGTCGGCGAGACGGGCGATATCCTCGCGCACCGCCGCCGCGGATGCCTCGAAGGCGGCCCGCTCCTCGGGATTGAGATCGAGCTCGACCACGGACTCCAGACCTCGATCGCTCAGGACGCAGGGGACTCCCATGGCAATGTCAGCCTCGCCGTATTCGCCCTCCAAAATGGCCACACAGGGCAGCAGCCGGCGGCGGTTGTGCACAATGGCATCGATCATCGCGGCCACGGCGGCGCCGGGGGCATCGTAGGCGCTGGAGTTCTTCCGCAAGGCGAGGATCTCGGCGCCACCCTTCCTCGTCCGCTCATTGATAGCCTCGATGCGATCCGCAGCGAGGAAGTGGGAGATTGGTATCCCGTTGATGGTGCAAAAGCGAGATACGGGGACCATGGTGTCGCCATGGCCGCCGAGGACGATGGTGGTGATATCCCGCACGGAGAAACCCGTCTCGTGAGCGATAAAGCTAGCCATTCGCGACGCATCGAGCACACCGGCCTGCCCAAAGACGCGGTCGCGCGGCCAGCCGCTGCGTTGGAAGGCACGATAGGTGAGCGTATCCACGGGATTCGTGACCATCAGGATCATGGCATCGGGTGCGTATCGCTTGGCCTGGTCGATCACCTCGTCGACGACCCGGACATTCGCCTCGAGCACATCGGAACGCGACATCCCTGGCTTGCGCGGCAGACCTGCAGTAATCACCAGCATCTCGGAGCCGCGCATGATCTGTGGATCGTTGCTGCCGCTCAGCGCGCAGTCGAACTCGAAAAACGGGGCGGTCTGACAGATATCAAGGGCGACGCCCTCCGGCACGTCCTCGCGGACGTCATAGAGGGCAATTTCCCGGCAAAGCTCCTCTTCGGCCAGGATCTGGGCCGTCGTCTCCCCGACCCTGCCGGCACCGACGATGGTGATCTTGCGCATGGCGGTTCCTCATTTAGTGGTTGGCTGTTAGCCCAGCGGGGCTCTGTCTGCGTCCTTGTGCGGCCTCCCGCCGCCTGCGGCCGGCTTATGCCGCCGGCTCACTGCCTTGCGAAAACTCCCTACCGCCGATCCCTAGGGTCGCTTCCTGGCCCGACCCACGCAAACGGCAGGACGTCGCGCCCTCGATCACTGGGGGTAGTGGGCGGGATAGGGCAGCCGCGCAACGCCGCTGGCGACCGCTGCCCGCGCAACGGCGGCTGGTACCAGCTCGCGCAGCCGCGGGTCGAAGGGCTTGGGGATGATGTAGTCCGGCCCGAAGGCAAGGTGGTCCAACCCGTAGGCCTGGAGCACAGAGTCCGGGACCGGCAGGTGGGCCAGATCCTTGAGGGCATGCACCGCGGCGATCTGCATGTCCTCGTTGATCCGCGAGGCGCGTACATCCAAGGCCCCACGGAAGATATAGGGGAAGCCCAGGACATTGTTGACCTGGTTGGGATAGTCGCTGCGCCCGGTGGCCAGGACCATGTCGCCCCGGACCTCCCGGGCAACCTCCGGGCGAATCTCCGGCACCGGATTGGAGAGAGCAAAGACGATGGGCTTGGGGGCCATGGCGGCGAGCATGTCGGGGGAGACCAGGTCCGGCCCCGAGACCCCGATGAAGACATCGGCCCCGACCATGGCGTCCGCCAGGGTGCGCCGATCCGTGTCAGCGGCCACGCCGAACTTGAAGGGGTTGAGGTCCTTGCGCCCGGTGTGGATGACCCCCGCCCGGTCAACCGCAAACAGGTTGCGGCGGTGCGCGCCCATGGTCATGAGCAGACGCATGGCTGCGATGCCGGCGGCCCCGGCTCCAAGCACCACGATGATCGCGTTTTCCAGCCGCTTGCGCTGGATATCCAGTGCATTCAGCAGGCCGGCTGCAATGATGATGGCCGTGCCGTGTTGATCGTCGTGGAAGACCGGGATGTCCAACTCCTCGATCAGGAGCTGCTCGATTTCGAAGCAGTGGGGGGCGGCGATGTCCTCGATGTTGATGCCGCCGAAGGTCGGGGCGATGCGCCGAACCGTCTCGACGAACTCCTGAGGGTGGTGGGCATGGACCTCGATGTCGAAGCAGTCGATGCCAGCGAAGTGCTTGAAGAGCACCGCCTTACCCTCCATGACCGGCTTGCCGGCCAGGGGCCCGACATTGCCAAGGCCCAGTACCGCAGTGCCATCGGTGACCACCGCCACCAGGTTGCCCTTGTTCGTGTAGCGGTAAGCCTCGTCCGGGTCCGCGTGGATGCGGCGCACCGGCTCGGCGACCCCGGGGGTATAGGCCAAGGAAAGATCGCCCTGGGTCTCCGCCGGCTTCGTGATGCTCGTGGCGATTTTCCCGGGCGTCGGGTAGGCGTGATAATCCAGCGCGCGGGCGTTGACGTCCGCATCAGGGTGGTCGATGGGCTCAGGGTCGGTCATGGCAGGGCGTGCTCCTGATGTCTGCGATTTGGCCGGTGGGCGTCAAGGGCGCATGTTGCCAGATGCCGGCCCCTGCGGACCAGTTATACGCAGCATTGAAAGGCGAAATCGGAGGCAGGTCCCCCTGCCGGGGCAGGCGCCCACAAGGCGCAACGCGGGTTTCAGGGCTTGGGCGGACGCGCCGTCGGGGCGGGCGGGCGGCGCAAGCGCGTGTTGGACCGGCCTTGGACGGACATTCGTCGAGGAAACGCAGGTTGGGCAGAGCGGCAGCCGGATAGGCCATGGCGCAGCGACGCCGCTGCCCGGTCAGGTTAGGCCTGGCCAGTGCCGACAAGATCGGCGGGCCGCGCATTAGCCACCGCCGCGCCGCCGGCGGCCCAAAGCGGCTTGGCGAGCAGCAGGCCGCGAAGCGCCACCCAGGTAACGGCCGCAGCCAGCGGCGGCAATGGGTCAGCGGGCGTATCTGCGGCGGAAGCGGTCGACGCGTCCGCCCATGTCCAAAGCCTTCTGCTTGCCGGTGTAGAACGGGTGGCACGCCGAGCAGACCTCCACATGCAGCTCCTTCTTGCTGAGCGTGGAGCGGGTCTCGAATGTGTTGCCGCAACTGCACACAACCTTGACCGAGGCGTACTGGGGGTGGATGGATTCTTTCATGATAGCCCTGCCGCGCCCTGAGCCTGGGCGTTCAATTTGTAGAAAACGCCGCAGAATAGCCTGCGATAGAGAGGGATGCAAGGACTGGCCTGGGTCTGAAACTGCGCCAAGGGTGAGGGGCCAGACGGCCGTCAGTTTTCCCCTTGTGGGCCGAAGTGCTGAATCAGGTCGTTGAGGAAGCGCCGGCCAAGCTCGCTTGAGCACTGGCGCCCACCATCCTCAACCAGCAGCCCCCGACGGCGGGCGGCCGCGATCGGCCCCGCGAGACACGCGACGGGCAATCCGGTGCGCTCTTCGAAAAGGGCCGGATCGAACCCCTCGTTGAGGCGCAGGGCAAAAAGGGCGAACTCCAGTATCAGGTCGTCAGCGTCCAGCGCCCGGCGGCTGCTAAGAAACCGCCCGCTCTGCGCCGCGGCGAGATAGTCCTCCGGGTGGCGGAGCTTCGCAGTCCGTTCAACCGCGCCCGTGGCGGCGTCGGTGAGCTTGGCGTGAGCCCCAGCCCCGATGCCGAGGTAGTCGCCGAAGGTCCAGTAGTTCAGGTTGTGGCGACAGCGTCGCCCAGGGCGGGCGTGTGCGGAGACCTCATATTCCACATAGTCTGCCGCCACCAACATCTCAAGGCCCTGATCGTGCATGTCCGCCGCCAGGTCGTCGTCGGGCAGGGGCGGAGGCGAGCGATGAAAGGGGGTATTGGGCTCCAGGGTGAGCTGATAGTACGAGACGTGCTCCGGGCCCAGGGCGATGGCCGCCTCCAGGTCTGACGAGGCATCAACCAGGGTCTGCCCCGGCAGCGCGTACATGAGGTCCAGATTGACGTTGTCGTAACCGGCCGCCCGGGCCAGGCGGAGGGCGGCGCGGGCCTGGTGGGGGTCGTGAATGCGGCCCAAACTCAGCAGCTTTTCGGAATCGAGGCTTTGTATCCCGATGGAAAGACGGTTGACCCCGGCGGCACGATAGGCCGCGAAGTTGGCGGCATCGGCGGTCCCCGGGTTGGCCTCCAGGGTGATCTCGGCGTCAGGGGCAAGCTCGGCCAGGACACGCACGCCGTGCAGGAGGCGGGCGATGGCCCCGCCGGAGAAAAGACTGGGGGTCCCGCCGCCCATGAAGATCGAAACCAGGGGACGAGCGGTGACTGCACCGGTTAGGTCCTGGGCCAGATCTTGCAGCAGGGCGGAGACATAGTCCTTCTCCGGCGGGCCATCCCCACTGGCATGGGAGTTGAAATCGCAGTAGGGGCACTTGCGCACGCACCAGGGGAAGTGAATGTAGAGGGCGAGGGGCGGCGCCGGGCGTGTGTTGAGCCCCTGTCCTGGGGCGTCGGGTGACACCTAGGCCACCGGCTCCAGGCGGGCGTAGGCCAGGACCAGCCACTTGGCACCAACCCCGGCGAAGTTGACCTGGATGCGGGCCGCGGCCCCCTGGCCTTCACTATTGAGGATCACCCCCTCGCCGAACTTGGGGTGGGACACCCGCTGGCCCAGGCGCAAACTGCTGCCGACGGTCGCTTGGGCCGACGCTGGGCCGGCCGCAAAGCCCCCGCTGCTGCGCACACCAGGGGACGGACGCGTGCCCCCCCGTCCGCGCACCTCCTCGATCAGCTCCGCCGGGATCTCGCGCAGGAAGCGCGAGGGCATGGGGTAGTTCTCGGAGCCATGCAGGCGGCGGCTCTCGGCATGGGTCAGGTAGAGCTGCTCCTTGGCCCGGGTCATGCCGACGTAGCAGAGGCGACGCTCCTCCTCCATGCGGTCTGGATCGTCCTTGGACATGTTATGGGGGAAGAGCCCCTCCTCCACCCCGGCCAGGAAAACCAGGGGGAACTCCAGCCCCTTCGCGCTATGCAGGGTCATGAGTTGGACTGCATCTTCGAACTCGTCGGCTTGGGCCTCTCCGGCCTCCAGGGCCGCATGGGCGAGGAAGGTCGAGAGCCGGTCGGCGGCTCCATCCCCTGCTGCCGATACCTCGGCGTCGTCCAGTTCCAATTGCTCCAGACCGAAGCGTCGGGTGGTGTCGACCAGCTGCTCCAGGTTCTCGACCCGGTCCACCCCTTTACCATCCTTAGACTTCTTGTAATGCTCCACCAGGCCGCTGGCCTCGATGACCAGGGCGGTCAGGTCCGCCAGACCCATGTCGTCGCCAAGTTCCGGCTGGTTGCGGATCAGGTCCAAAAAGCCGCGCAGGGACCCCGCCGACCGGGCCGAGAGGCCGCCAGAACCGATCAGAGCCTCGGCAGCCTGCCACAAGGAGGTCCGCGCCCCCCTGGCCTGGCCGCGCAGGATCTCCAGGGTGCGCTCGCCGATGCCCCGGGGTGGGGTGTTCACCACCCGCTCGAAGGCGGCGTCGTCGTCCCGATTGGCCAGCAGGCGCAGGTAGGCCAGGGCATCGCGGACCTCGGCGCGCTCGAAGAAGCGCAGGCCGCCGTAGACCCGGTAGGAGATCTCGGCCTGAATCAGGGCCTCCTCGAAGAGCCGAGACTGGGCCGTGGTGCGGTAGAGGATGGCACAGGCGCTACGCGCTCGGCCCTGCTCTTGGACCTGGTTCCGGATGCGCTCCACCACGAAGCGTGCCTCGTCCACCTCATTGAAGGCGGCGTAGCGGCGGATCGGCTCCCCGACCCCGTCCTCGGTCCACAGATTCTTGCCCAGCCGGGTCGGATTGTGGGCGATCAGCGCATTGGCGGCATTGAGGATGTTGCTGGTGGAGCGGTAATTCTGTTCCAGGCGTAGCAAGCGGGTACCGGGATAGTCGCGCTGGAAGGACTGGATGTTTTCCACCTTGGCCCCCCGCCAGCCATAGATCGATTGGTCGTCGTCCCCCACCAGGAAGAGGTTGTCGTTGGTCCCGGCCAACAACCGGAGCCAGGCGTACTGGATGGCGTTGGTATCCTGGAATTCGTCCACCAGGATGTGCCGGAAGCGCGCACGATAGTGGTGCAGGATGTCCGGGCGTTCCCGCAGCAGTTCATGGGCGCGCAACAGCAAGTCCGCGAAGTCCAGCATGCCGCCCCGCTCACGCGCCGCCTCGTACTCCCGATAGACCTCGATCAGCTTGCGCTCGTAGTAGTCCGCCCGGTCGTCCAGGTGCTGGGGGCGCCGGCCTTCGTCCTTGTGGCGGTTGATCCATCCCTGCACCTGGCGCGGCGGGTACCTTGCCTCGTCCAGCTCCAGGGCCTTGATGCAGCGCTTGACCAGGCGCAACTGGTCGTCCGAGTCGAGGATCTGAAAGTGCTGTGGCAGGCCGGCGTCCTGCCAATGGGCGCGCAGAAAGCGGTGGGCTAGGCCGTGGAAGGTTCCCACCCACATGCCGCCGATGGGGGTCCCGAGCATCTCTTCGATGCGCCCCCGCATCTCGCGGGCCGCCTTGTTGGTGAAGGTCACCGCCAGCACCCCCCAAGGCGGCACCCCCTCCACCTGGATCAACCAGGCGATGCGGTGGACCAGGACGCGCGTCTTGCCACTCCCTGCCCCGGCCAGGACCAGAAGGTTACCCGGCGGCGCGGCCACGGCCTCACGCTGTGCGTCATTGAGGGGGTCGAGGACCTTGGAGACGTCTTCTATCATCGGTGCATTTTACCGAGGGGCGCGTACCGAGGTTCGAGTTTCGACTCACCGGCGGGTCGGGCTTGCGCAGACGGTTGGTGACCACGGTTGCGCCTGGCGTTGTAGAATCGGGCCAGATCCCCGCATCTGCCATCTATTAGACCCCCCACCCCGGGAGCCCAAGCCCAGTGACCGAGCTTCAGAACGACCGCCTCCTGCGCGCCCTGTTGCGCCAGCCTGTCGACACCACCCCAGTGTGGATGATGCGCCAGGCGGGACGCTATCTCCCGGAGTACCGGGCCACCCGTACCCGTGCCGGCAGCTTCATGGACCTCTGCCGCAATCCGGAACTGGCCTGCGAGGTCACCCTCCAGCCCCTGGACCGCTTCCCCCTGGACGCGGCCATCCTATTCTCCGACATCCTCACGGTGCCGGATGCGATGGGCCTGGGGCTCTACTTCTCCGAGGGGGAGGGGCCGCACTTCGAGCGCCCGGTGCGCACGCCGGCAGACGTGGAGCGCCTCCCGGTCCCCGACCCAGAGGACGAGCTGCGCTACGTGCTGGACGCGGTCTCGACCATTCGCGGGGCCCTGGCCGGGCGCGTCCCGCTGATCGGCTTCTCCGGCAGCCCCTGGACGCTCGCGACCTACATGATCGAGGGGTCCGGAACCAAGAACTTCGCCCACGCGAAAGCCATGCTCTTCGACCGCCCCGACCTGCTCCATACCCTGCTGGGCAAGGTCGCCGACGCGGTCACCGCCTACCTCAATGCCCAGGTAGCCCGTGGGGCCCAGGCCCTGATGATCTTCGACACCTGGGGCGGCGCCCTCGACCCGCGCGCCTACGCCGAGTTTTCCCTCGCCTACATGACCCGTATCGTCGCGGGTCTGACACGCGAGGCGGAAGGGCGCCGCGTGCCGGTCATCCTCTTCACCAAGGGCGGCAACCACTGGCTGGGTGCGATGGCCGAGTCCGGCTGCGACGCGCTCGGGGTGGACTGGACCTTGGACCTGGCGGACGCGCGCCGCCAGGTCGCCGACCGGGTCGCACTCCAGGGCAACCTGGACCCCTGCGTCCTCTACGCCTCCCCGGAGCGCGTCCGCGCCGAAGTCGCGCGGGTCTTGGCGAGCTATGGCCGCGGCCCGGGCCATGTCTTTAATCTCGGCCACGGGATCCACCCCGACGTGAATCCGGAGCACGCCGCGGCGCTGGTGGCCGCGGTGCATGAATTGAGCCCGCCCTACCATCGATAGTCCGACGCCTCGCAGCACCGCACCGGAGTGAAACATGGTGATCGATCACGGCGGCTGGTTCTCCGAGGTCCTGACCGACAAGGGTTGTGCATTCTCGCTGCGCACCCGGGCCAAGCTGCACGAGGAGCAGACCCCCTACCAGCACATCGAGATCTACGCGACCGAGACCTTCGGCAACCTCATGGTGATCGACGGGGCCATCATGCTGAGCGCCAGAGAGAATTTTTTCTACCACGAGATGATGTCGCATCCGGCCCTATTTACCCATGCCGCCCCGCGGCGGGTGTGCATCATCGGCGGCGGGGACTGCGGGACCCTCCAGGAGGTCCTCAAGCATCCCGAGGTGGAGCAGGTGACCCAAGTGGACATCGACGAGCGGGTCACGCGCCTGGCCGAGCAATACTTCCCGGAACTGACCGCGAGCAATGCGGACCCGCGCGCCCGGCTCCTGTTCGACGACGGGATTGCCTGGGTTGCGAATACCGCTCCCGGCACCCTCGACCTGATCATCGTGGACAGCACGGACCCGGTGGGTCCGGCGGTAGGACTCTTCACCCAGAGCTTCTTTGAGAGCTGTTTGCGTGCCCTGGCGCCCGGCGGCATTGTGATACAGCAGAGCGAATCGCCCCTGTTGCACATGGACATCCTGCGCCGCATGCATGTCGACATGCGCGGGGCTGGCTTTGGGGCCGTGAAGACCCTCTTCTTCCCCCAGGCCGTGTATCCGTCAGGCTGGATGAGCGCCACCCTGGCCCGCAAAGGTGAGACCATCGCCGGGTTCCGGGAGGACGCGGTGGAGCGCCGCCCCTTCGCCACCCGCTACTACAACGCCGACATCCATCGCGCTGCCCTGGCAGAGCCGGAGTTCTTCCGGCGCGAGATTGCGGCAGCCGGTTAAGCACCCAGTCCGTCCAATCGCGCGCATTCAGTTTTCCATGCTCCAGGCCCGCGTCCTCCCACGGGGGCTCGGCATACGCTCACCCGCAATTGGGATTCGCGGATGAGCATAGAGAACGGCAACCCATCAATAGCGAATATCATGAACAGAAATCTAGACTCCGCCGAGTACACCCTGGCTAAGGGTGTGATGCTGAACGCCTACCCAGACAGCATTGGCAACCGATTGGCAGACACGGTGGACCTACTCAAAAGGCCGGAACTGAAGGACGCCTTCTCGCTGTTTTATATCCTCCCCACCTTTTTCAACAGCGATCTGGACCGCGGCTTTTCGATTATCGACTACGACATCAACGAGCAGCTCGTCAGCCCGCAGGATCTGGAAGAGCTGAACGCGATGGGCATCTTGCTCAAGCTCGACCTTGTACTCAACCACCTGTCCGTACGCTCTCCGCAGTTTCAGGATCTCCTGCTGTGTGGCGACGATTCGCCCTACAAGGACTTCTTCCTCGACTGGAACGAATTCTGGTCTGAACATGGCACCATGGGGCCGGATGGGACCGTGAGACCAAACGAAGCGCATCTAGGGAAGCTCTTCATGAGAAAGCCCGACCTACCGATCCTGAGAGTTTGCTTTCCGGATGGCTCCCGCAGGCTTTACTGGAATACCTTCTATCAGGAAGTGACCTTCGTTGAGATCGCACCTCACGACTTCGTGGGTATCGATGGGATTCATCTTGCACAGGCGACGACCATCGCGGCTGCCGTTCAGGACGCGATCAACGCGAAGGCCGACCTGGAACAGCTGGATCTGGGAGACCTCGCCCGTTATAAAGACGATGTACTTGCAATCGTCTGTCACAAGCGCCAGTACCTCGGCCAGATGGATTTGAACGCGCGGTCCCAGCTCGTCTGGGATTTCTACGACGAGACACTGAAGAAGCTCGGTGATTACGGTGCCAAAATCGTCCGACTCGACGCCTTCGCATACCTGCACAAAGAGCCCGGCACCGCCAATTTCTTCAATCGGCCCGGCACCTGGGACTATCTAGAAAAATTGAGGGACATCGCGGAGAAGCATGACCTGATCATTTTCCCCGAGGTACATGCCGAATACGGCAGTGGCATTCACTTGGAGGTCGCGGAACAAAAGTTCCCGATCTACGACTTCTTTTTTCCCGGGCTTGTTATTGATGCCCTGGACCGCGGAACCAACGAGGCCTTGCTGCGCTGGGTTGCAGAGATCAAGGGCAAGCGACTCCAGACCATCAACATGCTCGGCTGCCATGACGGCATACCAGTGCTCGACCTGAGGGGCAAGCAGGTCGACGGCACCTTCAGACCGGGCCTGTTGGACGATGAACAGATCGAAAGCACCATGGAGCGGATCATACGCAGGGGCGGCAGAGTCAAGAATTTGTTCGGGCACGACGGCAAGCAGATTGCTTACTACCAGGTCAACGCGACCTTCTTCAGCGCCTTGGGGGAGGACGAGCGCAAGCTGCTGCTGGCCCGGGCCATTCAGATGTTCATGCCCGGCATTCCGCAGGTATGGTACCTAGATCTTTTCGCGGGCAAGAACGACTACGAGGCGGCAGACAGGGGGGGCGTCGCCGGACACAAGGAGATCAACCGAACCACGCTTAGCCTCGGCGACGTCGAAACAGGCCTCAAGCTCCCGATCGTGCGAGACCAGCTCGACCTGATCCGGCTGCGCAACCTATCGCGGGCGTTCGAGGGCGAGATGATGGTCGTCGAGACCGAACCCCACCTGCTGCATATCTCCTGGAAGCATCCGAAAGCCACCGCGACATTGAAGGCCGATCTACGTGACCACAGCTTCACAGTTTACGAGGGCGATTCCACTGCGGAAGCGGCTTTAATGACGATTGGAAACCTCGCCAGTCAGTCTGGGTCGACGATCGACAGCACCGGCTGCGGAGAGCCCGCATGAGAATTCTCGCAACCGACCTTGACCGGACATTACTCCCGAACGGCCGCTGGCCGGCCGACCCCGGCGCTATCGTCTTATTCGATCAGCTGACGGAAAGACACAACGTGCTCGTCATTTACGTGACCGGCCGGAATTTGACGCTGGCCGAAAGCGCGATAGCAAAGTACGGTATCCGGCGTCCCCACGTGCTTATCGGCGACGTGGGCACCTCAATCAGGAAGTATGACCAAGGCGGCTGGAAGCCCTATGACGGTTGGGACGCCCACGTGAAGCAGACCAGCCCAAGGTGGGATGCGGACGCGATCCGCATCGCCGTCGCGGAGGTTGACGGCCTCACGGAGCAGGAGAGCGAGCACTGTGGTCCATTTAAGCAGAGCTACTACGTCGACCATAGAGGGTGCGAGGCTGTGCTAAAGGCAGCCAACGAGCGTGTCAAGGGTAATTTCGACGAGGTCACCGTGTACAGCTTCGACTTGCAAACGGGAAAATGCCTGCTCGATTTCTTGCCGCAAAGCGCGACCAAACAGACCGCACTTGAATACGTCGCCGCCCAGCTCGGCGCGGACAAGCCGGATGTCGTCTTCTGCGGCGACAGCGGCAATGACGTCTTCCCGCTCACGGCGGGATTTTCCGGCGTCCTCGTGCGAAACGCGGATGACCAGCTCGTTGCGAGCGTCAAGAGGGCGACCGACGCGAACCCTGAGTTGAGGGTCTATTTTGCTAAGGGCAGGTTCAAAGGACTAAACGGTTTCTACACCGGCGGCGTTATCGAAGGGCATACCACCACGGGGTCTTCAGGGACGGCGACGGATAGGAAGCACAGACACCCGGGTGCTCCCCCCAGCGATTGCCCCGGGTGGCTCCGAGCGAACAGTCGGGGCGGTCCTATAGAAGAGAGGCGGCCATTGTCGCCTGCGCGACTGCCTCTTCTCACAGCTCTTGGCTTGCAATTTTCGGATTTTTACGAGAGCACGGAGGGGCGGTCAAACTCCGGTCTGTCAGCGGATGCCGGATAATGGGCGGAGCGTCTTGGCTCGGTCACCGGGGACCACAAATCGGTCATCGGAGAATTGCAGGACGAGATGGCCGCGGGGACCCATGAATTTGCTTCCAAGGGGACTCCTGGTACCGACAACCCACTTTCCTATGGCAGCGTAGAAGAATATGTACTCGCCGAGGAGGAAAAGCGCCGCGCCGAACAGGAGCAAGAAGAGGAGGCCGAGCCGGATCAGGCCACGTTTGCGTTGCGCGAACGGCTGGATTTGGTCGAGAAGGGTGTCAGAGTTCGGTGGTGGTTTGGCGCTGGGAGCGCTGAGTCTGAACGTACCGAGCAGATCCTCGACATGGAACAGGCCCACCTTGCCGGCTTGGACGGGCTTGACAGCGAAAACGGGGCCGGCCGAGATGCGAAGGGCGGGCAAGATGCCTGGCAGGAGGCAACGAACGTGGCCGAGCAAATCGCGGTCATGCTGTCCGAGGCCAACCGCCAATAGGCCATCAACCAATCAGATATGCGGGCTAGTTCACTTCGCCGCGCCCACTGCTCGGAAAGCCATGTAGATCATTGCCTTCCTGAGTCGCTCCGAAATCAACGATGGCGGGCGTAGAAAGCAAGGAAATCGCTCGCCCCTAGAGGGCGTGAGAAGTGAAAGCCTTGAGCCAGGCGGATGCCGGCGCCGACGGAGACCCGTAGTTGCTCTTCGGTCTCGATGCCCTCGGCAACGATGTCGAGCGGACTGATTTGCAGTAGTCCCGCCAGCCGATTGACCCACTCCGGGTTGCCGTCACCTTGGCCGATCTGTCCAATCAGCGTGCGATCGAGCTTGATCACATGGACCGGACACCTTGACAGAACCAGAGCGCTTGCGGTGTCCAGGTCGACGTCGTCGAGTGCGATGCTGACTCCTCTCTGGGCTGCGCGATGCAGCGCTTCGACGCCGAGTTTGTCAGGTACGCTGCGCTCGGTGATTTCCATCACCAGCTTATGCAGCACATCCATAAGGCCGGCCTTGCTCACGGCGTATTCCAGACCGCCACGGCCAAGGATCTCCGGAGGCACGTTGATTGCCATCCGTACACCCTCATGGGCCCTCAGCCAGGATCCGACCTCTGCGGCAATGGTCTCGATAACCCAATAGGTTAGGAGTCCCGACATCGGTGTTTCCTCGATCATCGGGATGAAGTCATCCGGCATGACGACGTGGCCATTGCGGCGCCACCTCGTGAGTGCCTCCGCACCGACGCAGCGGCCGTCAGGTACGGACATTAGGGGCAGGTACTCAAGAAAAAACTCGCCGCGCTGCAACGCCTCGTAGAGGGTGTCGAGGTCTACCATCGAAAAATCCCTTACCCGGGTTCAGGTTTGACCGTTGATTAACAGCCACTCGCCGCTGGCGGAGTCGCTGGCGGCCCAAGCCGGCCTTGCGCATCGATTGTGCCCCGGCAGGCTAACACAATGCGCGCCTACCTCAGCGTGCCGAGTCTGACGGGGTCAGGCGACGCTGCCAACGGGCGTCGCGTCGCGACTAAGGTCGCTGCGAGAACGGCAACCGCGTCCGGTCTCGCCGCCCAGGCCAAGGCACGGCCTGTTCCTCACTGTCCGTCACTACAGGGGCAGCGGATGCAGGGTCGAGTACGGAGCGGGACCGCTCATTGTCTGGCCGATCTGGGCCTCACTGGGCCGCCAATGATGTGTTGGCCGGCCACATCGCTCGGTCGTCCCAGTAGCCCTCCGATCCCGGCCTGTAATAAAGAGTCCGTGTCCGGCTTGTTGAGGGCGGAGCCCTATTGCCAGCGGGCGCGCAGGACCGGTCTGGCAGAAAGTCGCGGCCCACGGCGACCGGGTTCCCTTTTCCGGTGTCGATATCCCGCTGCGCCCGTTCGGCGCCGTCCCCGCCGGACAGGACAAGCGCACCCCCCAAACAGCCGGCGCCTGGGAAAAGATGCCGGCGATGCGCGGGTCGCCCAGGCCGCAGGGAGAGGGCAAGGAACCCTCGATAATCATGAGCCCGGCGGGGGGCGCGTTGGCCGTAGTACTGGGCCCTGAGGTCGCTACGGCAGCCCTTGTGGGCCCACGATTAGGCCAACCAGCTCCAGCAGCTTGGATGGTGGCGCCTTGGCCGTTGGCAAGTCCACTCGTCACGCCACGCTTGCACCGACGGTCCTGTTACTCGTATGGTCCCGCACCACGCGCCTGGCTCTTTCTGCTTTGGGCCTCGACGACCGCATGGTCAGCAACGGTGCGCTTGCGGCAAAACCCAATCAATCGCCACTGACACACCAGATCCGAGCATCCCTCGCGCAGCCCTGGAGCAACCCATGCAAGAGCCAGAGACCCCCAAGACCGGCCCCTACGCCCTGGAGCTCGAGCCCGGCACTTACTGGTGGTGCAGCTGCGGGCGCTCCAAAAACCAACCGTTCTGCGACGGCTCCCACAAGGAGACAGGTTTCGCCCCGATGAAATTCGATCTGGCCAAGGCCGAAAAGGTCTGGCTGTGCGGCTGTAAGCGCAGCGGCGAAAAGCCCTTTTGCGACGGGGCACACAAGCAGCTTCTGTGAGCCGTCCGAGCGGGCCAAAAAGAACGGGGCCTTGCGGCCCCGTGTCGTTGTTGCGGCCGGTCGGACCCGGCCAACCCGATCGGCTTTACAGGATATAGCCGCGCTCGTCGTGCTCGGAGAGGTCGAGGCCCTGGGTCTCGTCCTCCTCGTTGACGCGCAGCCCGATGATGACGTCGATCACCTTGAGGATGATGAAGCTCATCACCGCCGTGTAGACCAGCGTGACCAGGACACCCTTGCCCTGGACCACGACCTGGCTGGCGATGGTCATGCCCTCGGCCAGACCTGCCCCACCGAGGCTCGCGTCGGCGAAGACGCCGGTCAGCATGGCGCCGACGATCCCGCCGACGGCGTGGACGCCGAAGACGTCGAGCGAGTCGTCGTAGCCGAACATCCGCTTCACCTTCGTCGCGGCGAGGAAGCAGACCACGCCAGACGCGAAACCGATGACGAGGGCACCCATGGGCCCGGCAGTACCCGAGGCCGGGGTGATGGCGACCAAGCCGGCGACGGCGCCGGTGGCGATACCCAGCACGCTGGGCTTGCCGTGGGTCATCCATTCCGCGAACATCCAGGTCAGGGCGGCGGCGGCGGTGGCGATCTGCGTGACGAGCATGGCCATGCCGGCACTCTCGTTAGCCGCCACAGCGCTGCCGGCGTTGAAGCCGAACCAGCCCACCCACAGCATCGAGGCGCCGATCACGGTATAGGTCAGGTTGTGCGGCGGCATGGCCGTGGTCGGATAGCCCTTGCGCTTGCCCAGCACCAGAGCGGCCACCAGGCCTGCGACACCGGCGTTGATGTGCACGACGGTGCCGCCGGCGAAATCGAGCACGCCCCAATCCCACATCAGACCGCCGTCGCCGCTCCAGACCATGTGGGCAATGGGGGTGTAGACCACCGTGAACCAGATCCCCATGAACCACAGCAGGGCGGAGAACTTCATGCGTTCGGCGAAGGCGCCGACGATCAGCGCCGGTGTGATGATGGCGAAGGTCATCTGGAAGGTAGCGAACAGCGACTCCGGGATAGCCGCTGTCAGGCTCTCCCGGGTCAATCCGGCGAAGAATGCCTTGTCCAGACCTCCGATGAAGGTGTTCAGGTTGATAACCCCCGTTTCCATTCCGGTGGTAGAGAAGGCCAGGCTGTAGCCATACAGGCTCCACAGGATGGTCATCAGGCCGGTGATGGCGAAGCACTGCATCAACACGGACAGCACGTTCTTCGAGCGCACCAGGCCGCCATAGAACAGCGCCAGGCCGGGGATGGTCATGAACAGCACCAGGGCCGTGGCGGTCAGCATCCAGGCGGTGTCGCCGTGGTCCAGTGTCGGTGTGGCGTCCTGGGCGAGCGCCAGGGTGGGCAGTAGCAGCAGGGACCCGAGCAGGACCTTGCCGAGGGGCTTGGGGGTGATATGCATGTCGATTACCTCCGCGGCTTGGCTCACAGGGCGTCCGGGCCGGTCTCGCCGGTGCGGATGCGGATGACTTGATCCAGGTCGTAGACGAAGATCTTGCCGTCGCCGATCTTGCCGGTGCGTGCGGCGGAGGTGATGGCCTCGATAACCTTGTCCACCAGGCTGTCGTCCACGGCGATCTCGACCTTGATCTTGGGCAGGAAATCGACCACGTACTCGGCGCCGCGGTAGAGCTCGGTGTGGCCCTTCTGGCGCCCGAAGCCCTTGACCTCGATGACGGTGATGCCCGAAACGCCGATGTCGGAGAGGGCCTCACGCACGTCGTCGAGCTTGAATGGCTTGATGATGGCTGCGACTAGCTTCATAGCGAAGACTCCTTGGATTTGGAACTGGGCCGGGGTCGCACCCCGGCCGCCATTGGGACTTGGGTTTAGAACGTCTTGGAGACAGTGAAGACCGCCGTGCTGCCGCAGTCGAAGGGACTGATGCAGTCATCGTGCTTGGTGCGGTCAACCCAGGCCACCTCGAAACCGAAGCCGCCAAACTCGCGGGAGAGGCCGACCTTGTAGTCCTCGTAGTCGTTGAAGCCGAGGTCGCCGGAAAACTGGTTCCAGCCGTAGTGGCCGCTCAATGTGAGCTCGTAGGGCAGCGGGACATCCACGCTGAGGTCGTAGTACCAGGAGTCCCCGTCGCCGAACCAGTTATCGCTGTAATTCGCGGTGAAACTGGGCGTGAGGTAGGTCAGGTCGTAGCTCAGGCCGAGGTGGAACTCGTTGGTGTTGTTGTCGTTGTTGTCGGTCTGGAAATACTGGTAGCGGACATACCCCAAGTCCAATCCGAGCTTGTCCCAGCTTGGCGTCCAACTGGCCAGGAAATCCGTTTCCATGTTGGCGCCGCCGAAGCCCTCACTGGCGACGTTGGACCCCCAGACCCCGAGGTTTATATTGAATGGGTTGTAGCTGTAGTCGAAGCCGCCCTGGATGGCCCCCTGATTCCCTGTCTGGCTGGTGCCGCGAAACAAGTAGTTCGTGGTCATTGCAATGTTGGCGCTGAAGGAATTGGGCGATTCACCCTCAGCGCGGGCCAAGTTCAGGGTGCCCAAGGAGGCGATCAAGAGGGCGCCGGTGGCGCAGCTAGTGCCGAGTTGTCTTGCGTTCATGGGTGAATACCTATTCTGTCTTGCTGTTGGACTACTTGTTGTCGAATCCCGCAGCGCCTGGCTGCTGCGCATTCGGGGTTCGAGCGGTTGCGCAGTCTGGGATATGCAGAACCCATGCCAGGACCTTGAATGTGACCAAAACACAACGTCCGCGGCGAGATGTAGCTAATACGCAACGGCATTCAGGCCGCATTAGCGCACTCTAATGCACCAGAGGCACAGGATGACTGCACCATAACGGTGCGTGTAGCGTGCAGTCGGGCAACAATCCCAGCGCCGCGGGTATACTCCCGCTTGACCTATCCACCATCCCTCGCGGACGTCTCACATGTTGGACCCCAAGCACCTCGACGACCTCGCCCAACGCCTCGCCGGCAGCCTGCCCAAGGGCCTGCAGGCGCTGCAGTCGGACATCAACCGCAACCTGCGCGCCACGGTCGAGGCGGGCCTATCCAAGCTGGACTTGGTCACCCGGGAGGAATTCGACGTCCAGGCAGCGGTGCTTGCGCGCACCCGTGAGAAGCTCTCAGCCCTCGAGGCGCGGGTCGCGGAGCTCGACGGCGGGTCCGCGAGCGACAGCGCGCCCGGCGCCTAAGGCTGCACCGCAGGCGCTAGGATGAGCCTCTGCGTCCTGCATAGCCGGGCCCGGGAGGGGATCCAAGCCCCGGCGGTAACGGTGGAGGTCCACCTGGCTGCCGGCCTGCCTGCCCTATCCATCGTCGGCCTGCCGGAGATGGCGGTGAAGGAGAGCAAGGATCGGGTCCGCGGGGCGCTGCTCAATGGGCACTTTCGGTTCCCTGCCGGACGCGTCACCATCAACCTGGCCCCAGCGGACCTGCCCAAGGAGGGCGGGCGCTTCGACCTACCCATAGCGCTGGGCATTCTCGGGGCATCAGGGCAGGTCCGCACCCAGGTCCTGGCGGGGTGCGAGTTCCTCGGGGAGTTGGCTCTGTCCGGAGACCTGCGGCCCGTCACCGCTGTCATTCCCGCCGCGGTGGCGGCGCGCGAGGCGGGGCGTACCCTGGTGCTGCCCCGCGAGAACGCTGCGGAGGCGGCACTGGTCGGCGGACTCGACATCCGCCCCGCGGGACACTTGCTGGAGGTCTGCGAGCACCTCAACGGCATCGCTGCCCTGCCCCGCCAGGAGGGCTCGACCCAGGCCGCACCTCGAAGCGACTGCCCGGACCTGCGCGACGTGCGGGGTCAGGAGCACGCGAAGCGCGCCCTGGAGGTCGCTGCCGCCGGGGCCCATAGCCTGCTGTTTCTGGGTCCGCCAGGGACCGGCAAGTCCATGCTGGCGAGCCGCCTGCCCGGCATCCTGCCGGAGCTGTCGGAGGCCGAAGCACTGGAGTCCGCGGCGGTGCGCTCGGTCGGCGGCCTGGACGCCTTCGACCCGACGCGCTGGCGGGAGCGCCCCTTTCGGTCCCCCCATCACACCGCGTCCGGCGTGGCCCTGGTGGGGGGCGGAAGCAACCCCCGACCAGGGGAGATCTCGCTTGCTCACCTTGGCGTGTTGTTCCTCGATGAACTCCCCGAATTCGATCGCCGCGTCCTGGAGGTCCTGCGCGAGCCCCTGGAGTCGGGGCATATCCACATCTCCCGCGCGGCCCGTCACGCCGAGTTTCCAGCCCGATTCCAGTTGATCGCGGCCATGAACCCCTGCCCCTGCGGCTACCTCGGCGACCCCGGCGGCCGCTGTCACTGCAGCGCTGAGCAAGTCGCACGCTACCGCGCCCGCATCTCCGGGCCCCTGCTGGATCGCATCGATCTGCACGTCGAAGTCCCCAGGCTGCCGCCGGGCAAGCTCGGCGCCGCGGAAAACACCGAAGCGGAGGGCAGCGCCGAGGTGCGGGCCCGGGTCGCGGCTGCGCGGGAGCGGGCGATGGCGCGGTCGGGCAAGCCCAACGGGGCCCTCAGCACCGCGGAGGTCAACCGCCACTGCACCCTGGACACCGCCGGACGCAGCCTGCTGGAGCAGGCGATGCAACGCCTGGGGCTGTCGGCGCGGGCCTATCACCGGGTCCTCAAGGTGGCGCGTACCATCGCCGATCTGGCCGGTGCCGAGGTCATCGCTGCTGCCCACCTGGCGGAAGCCGTGGGCTACCGGCGACTCGACCGGGCGGCACCCCGGACGTTCTAGCCCGCCCATGTTGCAACTGCGTCAGCTGAGTCTCCGCCGTGGCTCGCGCCTCCTTCTGGAGGGGGCGGACCTGACTATCCACCCCGGCCAGAAGGTCGGCCTGGTGGGGCCGAATGGGTCCGGCAAGTCGAGTCTCTTCGCCCTGATCCGAGGCGATCTCCACGCCGACGCCGGGGACCTGTCCCTCCCGGCCGCATGGGAGATCGCCCATGTCGCCCAGCAGACCCCGAGCGGGGACCAGTCCGCCATCGAGTTCGTCATGGACGGGGACCGGGAGCTGCGCGACGTTCAGGCGGGGATCCTCGCGGCGGAGGTCGCCGACGACGGGCTGCGTCAAGCGTCCCTCCATGCCCGCCTGGAGGCCATCGGCGGCTACACCGCCGAGAGCCGTGCCGGACGCCTGCTCCATGGGCTCGGCTTCGCCGCCGGCGAGGAGTGCAGGGCGGTGGACAGCTATTCCGGGGGCTGGCGCATGCGCCTGGCACTGGGGCGTGCCCTGATGTGCCGTTCCGACCTGCTGCTGCTGGACGAACCCACCAACCACTTGGACCTAGACGCCGTCATCTGGCTCGAGGCCTGGCTCAAGTCCTACCCCGGGACCCTGGTGCTGATCTCCCATGACCGCGACTTCCTCGATGCGGTGGCCACGCAGATCGTCCACATCGACCAAGCCCGCACCAACGCCTATGCGGGCAACTACAGCGCCTTCGAGCGCCAGCGCGCCGAGCGGTTGGCGCAGCAGCAGGCCGCCTTTGCCAGCCAGCAGCGCGAGATCGCCCACATGCACGCGTTCGTGGAGCGCTTCCGCGCGAAGGCTACCAAGGCCCGCCAGGCCCAGAGCCGCATCAAGGCCCTGGAGCGCATGGAGCTGATTGCCCCGGCCCACGTCGACTCCCCCTTTCGCTTCGACTTCCGCCCCCCGGAGCGCCTGCCCCACCCACTGCTGCGGCTGGACAAAGCGACAGCGGGCTATGGCGACCGGGCGGTGTTCACAAGTATCGCGCTCACCCTTGTCCCGGGGGACCGCGTTGGGCTTCTGGGACCCAATGGGGCGGGCAAATCCACCCTCATCAAGGTCCTGGCCGGAAGCCTGCCACTCCAGGGTGGGCGGCGCGAGGCGGCCGAGTACCTGCGCACCGGCTACTTCGCCCAGCACCAGATGGACCAGTTGCGCCCGGATGACAGCCCGCTGCGTCACCTCCAGCGCCTCGACCCGGGGGCCACTGAACAGGAACTGCGCGACTACCTGGGCGGTTTCGCCTTCGTGGGCGATCGCGCCATCGAGCCCGTCGCACCCCTCTCCGGGGGGGAGAAGGCAAGGCTGGCCCTGGCGCTGCTGATCCGCCAGCGCCCCAACTTGCTGTTATTGGACGAGCCCACCAATCACCTGGACCTTGACATGCGCCAGGCGCTGGCGGAGGCCCTCCAGGGCTACGAGGGGGCCTTGGTCCTGGTCTCCCACGACCGCCACCTGCTGCGCGTGACCACCGACGCCCTGCTTCTGGTGGATGCTGGCGGCGTCACCCCCTTCGACGGATCCATCGACGACTACCCGTCCTGGCTGGCCGCACGTCAGACCGAGGGGGACGCACTCCCGCCCGAGGGGACTGCAGCCGCCCAGGCGGCGGGACGCGAGACGCCGGCCCGCAAGGACCAACGCCGCCTGGAGGCGGAGCAGCGCCGCCGCACCCAGCCCCTGCGATCCAAGCTCCAGGCCCTGGACGAGCGCTTGGCCGCGCTTGCTGCGCGGCGCACCGAGCTAGAGCAGGCACTCGCCGCAGCGGACCTTTATGAAGCGTCCGCCAAGGCCCGGTTGCTCGGGCTCCTCGAAGACAAGCGTCGCATCGATGAGGAACTCGGTGCGGTCGAGGGGGCCTGGCTCGACACCAGCGAGGCCCTTGATCTCATGCAGGAGAACCGGGCATGACACCCTCAATCGTCAGGGTCGGCGGCGAGCGGGGTCTGCGCCTGCGGCGCCCCGCGAGGCATGCGGCTCTGGAACGCTGGGGATTCGCGTTCATCCTTGCCTGCGTGGTCGGCCTTGCGTGGCCTTACCTGGCACTTTGGGACCTCAGCCGTGCCGTCGCTGATCCCGACCCTAAGGTCCTAGCTGCCCGTATCGACCTGGAGACTGTACGCGCCGAGATTGGCAGGAAGCTGAACAAGGACTCGCCGAGCGTGATCGGCAAGCTCTCGGACCCCTTCATTCAGTGGCTGGAGGGCGGCATCCGCCGCCTCGGCACCGGTGCCTTAGACGAATTGGTAACCCTGGACTGGGTGCGCGGGCGACTGACCGCAAACTCCCCGCCCGGGCAAGGCTTTCTGCCCCAAGTCTCCTACGCCTTCTTTGACTCCCCAAATGGGTTCGAGGTCCGCCTCGGTGCGCCCGGCCAGGCCCCGGTGCACTTCCGCATGGCGCTACAGGGGCTCCGGTGGCAGATCACGGCTGTGTATTACTGAATACAGCAGATTGTGGTCCGCTCCGACGCCCGAACACCTTCCCCCAGGGTCTCACCGAACGCTCGGTCGAGTTGGCTCAGGTCCGCCGTCGCTTTGCGCAACAATCGGGTCACCCGTTGCTGTTAGGCATCTTTCTTGCCTGTAGCCTTCAGTCCCAGCTTGGTAAGCTTTGGGCATGTTGTTACCATGGGAATATCTTAGTCATCTAGCAATCGCTAATATTCTGGTGCCGCGCCTATGTCTCCCCCCTACACGGACCTGGCCAAGAGCCAGCCCAACGCCAAGCTCTTCGACCTTCCGCCACTCGCCATGGATGCCGAAGGGCTCGCCAAAGACTTCCAGCGCTATTACGCCTACACGCTGGGACGAGACCGCGACTCCCGCAGCACTTATTACTTCTACCGCGCACTGGCTGTCGTCATGCGCGACCGCCTCATGGAGCGCTGGAAGAAGACCCGCCACGCCCACGATGCGGCAAACTGTAAGCGCACCTTTTACCTGTCCCTCGAGTTTCTCATGGGTCGCGCCCTGTGCAATGCGATGCTGAACCTGGGGCTCGGCAACGAGACCGAGAAGGGACTCTTCGACTTGGGGGTGCAGCTCGAAGAGCTGTCCACCAACGAGCCGGACGCAGGACTGGGAAATGGCGGTCTCGGCCGCCTGGCCGCCTGTTTTCTCGACTCCTGCGCCACCCTCCAACTCCCGGTCAAGGGCTACGGGCTGCGCTACGAGTACGGCATGTTCCGTCAGATCCTGGAGAACGGCCACCAGGTTGAGGAGCCGGACCACTGGATGCGCGACGGCAACCCCTGGGAGCTTGAACGCCCCGAGTACACCCAACGCGTCCACTTCTACGGGCGGAGCGAGTTCTATAAGGACGAGCAGGGCAAGACGCGTTCCCGCTGGGTCGACACCCACGACGTCCTCGCCGTCCCCTACGACACCCCCATCCCCGGCTACCGCAACAACACCATCAATACGCTGCGCCTGTGGAAGTCGGCAGCCACCGACGAATTCGACCTCGGCGAGTTCAATGCCGGCAGCTACCCGGAATCCGTGGCGGCAAAAAACGCCGCCGAGCACATTACCATGGTGCTCTACCCCAACGACGCCAGTGAGTGCGGCAAGGAGCTGCGCTTGCGCCAGCAGTATTTCCTGGCCAGCGCCAGCATCAAGGACGTGATTCGGGAGTGGGTCCGACTGCACGGGCGCGACTTTACCCAGTTCGCCGAGAAGAACTGTTTCCAGCTCAACGACACCCACCCCGCAGTCTCCGTGGCGGAGCTGACGCGCCAGTTGCTGGACGAGCACCATCTGGAATGGAAGGATGCCTGGGAAATCACCCGCCGGACCATGGCCTACACCAACCACACACTGCTGCCGGAAGCGCTGGAGCGGTGGCCGGTGCGGCTTTTCAGCCAGCTCCTGCCGCGCATCCTGGAGATCATCTACGAGATCAACGCCCGATTCCTGAGCGAGGTCGCCTCGCGCTGGCCCGGGGATATGGACCGCCAACGGCGCATGTCCATAATCGAAGAGGGTCAGGAACCGCAGGTTCGCATGGCCTTCCTGGCCATTGTCGGCAGCTTCTCCGTCAACGGGGTCGCGGAGTTGCACTCCAAGCTCCTCAAGGAGGGGCTGTTTCATGACTTCTACGAGCTGTGGCCCAAGAAATTCAACAACAAGACCAACGGGGTCACCCCGCGCCGCTGGCTCGCCCTCTGCAACCCCGGACTGCGCGACCTGCTCAACGAGCGCATCGGCACCGACTGGGTGCACGACCTCGGGCAGCTCGAACGCATCGCACCCTTCGCCGAAGACCCGGCCTTCCGCGCCCGTTGGCGCGACATCAAGCAGGCTAACAAGGCCCGCCTGGCCGCGGTGGTTGCCCGCGACTGCCATGTCGACTTCCCACTGGAAGCGATGTTCGACGTCCAAGTCAAGCGTATCCACGAGTACAAACGGCAGCTCCTCAATATCCTGCACGTCATCCACCTCTACAACCGGATCAAGCGCGGCGACACGGAGGACTGGACCCCGCGCTGCGTCCTGATTGGCGGCAAGGCCGCGCCGGGCTACTTCATCGCGAAGCTGATTATCAAGCTGATCAACAACGTCGCCCGGCGCATCAACGAGGACGAAGAGACCGAGGGGCTGCTGCGGGTCGCCTTCATTCCGGACTATCGGGTCACCCTGATGGAGGCGATCGCCCCCGGGGCGGACCTCTCCGAGCAGATCTCCACCGCCGGCAAGGAGGCATCGGGGACCGGCAATATGAAGTTCATGATGAACGGGGCCGTGACCATAGGGACCCTGGACGGGGCCAACATCGAGATCCGCGAGCAGGCGGGCAACGAGAACTTTTTCCTCTTCGGGCTCACTGCCGCCGAAGTCGAGGCAACCCGCGGCCACTATGACCCCAATGCCATCATCGCCAGGGATGCGGGCCTTTTGGAGGTGGTGAGCCTGATCGAGTCGGGGCATTTCAACCAGTTCGAGCCCGGGCTGTTCGACCCGATCATCCACGCCGTTCGAAGCCCGATCGACCCCTGGCTCACGGCGGCGGACTTCCGCAGCTATGTCATGGCGCAGGAGCAGGCGGCGGAGGCCTATCGCGACCCGGAGCGCTGGACGCGCATGGCCATTCTCAACACGGCCCGCAGCGGGCGCTTCTCCTCGGACCGCACCATCGCGGAGTACAACCGCGACATCTGGGGGATGACGCCCGTAACGCCACTGCCGCTAGACTGAGGCTGGCGGCCTGTCCCACCCATCTGCGGCGGCCTGAACCGCGGGGAGTGCCGCATGAAGACGATTCACCAGTCCCAGTGCTCTCTGGGAGCGCGGGACAGGACCCTCAGCAGCACGGGCCGGTTTGTCGGGGGGGTCAAGGCGGATCGCGACCGCAACCGGCAAAGGACCCAGGAGGCCCGACCATGAGTCCCCCGTCGGTAGCCCGCGCCGTGGGACCCGGCCCCAGCACGGGGGAGCTGGACCCTGGGCGCATCGTCGACGAGCAGTTTCGCCGTGCCCAAGCCCACCTGGCTCACATTGCCCCGGGCTTCATCGACATCCTGCGCCTGCCGCGACGCACCATCACCGTCAACTGCCCTGTGGAAATGGACGACGGCTCGGTGCGGAGCTTCATTGGCTACCGGGTCCTGCATAACCGCCTGCTCGGCCCTGGCAAGGGAGGCATCCGCTACCATCCCACCGCCGACCTCGCTGAGGTGACCGCTTTGGCGGCGCTGATGACCTGGAAGTGCGCCCTGGTGAGGGTCCCATTCGGAGGGGCAAAGGGCGGCGTGACCTGCGACCCCAAGGCCCTGAGCACCCGCGAGCTGCGCCACGTCACCCGCCGCTTTATTGCCGCCCTGGGGGACAACATCGGCCCCCATACCGATATCCCGGCCCCGGACCTGTACACAGACGCCCAGACGATGGCGTGGGTCCTGGATACCTACGACAACATGCACCCGGGCAAGAACAACCTCCCGGTTGTCACCGGAAAGCCCCTTGACCTTGGTGGGTCCGAAGGCCGCAGTGAGGCCACTGGACGCGGCTGCGTCTACTGCACCGAGCGCTTCCTAGCCCTGGGCGGCGTGCCCGAGCTACCGGACCTACAAGGGGCGCGGGTGGTCATCCAAGGCTACGGGGAGGTCGGACGGGTTGCTGCGCAGCTGTTCCGCGAGGCAGGTGCGCGGATCATCGCGCTCAGCGACTCCCGCGGGGGCATCTGGGCGCAGGATGGCGGCGGCCTGGACCTGGACGCCGTGACCGCGCACAAGACCCGGGAAGGGACTCTGGTCGGGCTCCCGGGCAGCCGCAGCATCACAAACGAGGACATCCTCGCCCTGGACTGTGACATCCTGCTCCCCGCGGCCCTGGGTGGCCAGATCCACAGTGGCAACGTAGACGCAGTGCGGGCGCGTTTGGTGGTTGAGGGAGCCAACCGTCCGGTCACCCCGGAGGCCGACGACGCCCTAAGAGGTCGTGGAATCCACGTGATACCCGACATTTTGGCCAATGCCGGCGGCGTCACGGTGAGCTACTACGAGTGGGTGCAGAACCTGGAGCACCACAGTTGGGCACTGGAGGACATCAACCAGCGCCTGCGGCGGCGCCTGTTTGATGCCACGGACCGTGTGGTGGCCCGCTGGCGCGCGTTTCCGACGGAGTGTGCGGCGGGCCTATGCACCGACTTGCGTACGGCCGCCCTCGTCGAAGCCTTGGAGCGTCTGGCGCGGGTATTGGGGCAGCGCGGAATCTGGCCTTGATGGCGCGGTGACGAGCTCGTTCGCTGCCCTGGAATGGGCCCCAGGCCGGCACGCAACGGGACGGATGCCGCCGGTCATCTCCTGCATAATCGCTGTGCAGCTTGCTGCCAACCAAGGTCTCGGCCGTCTTGAATTCCCAACCCGCACTGATATAGTTCGTCCGCCCATGCTGCGCCGCAGCAACCACCGGGGGAGCAAGAAAGCGCATGTCACTCAAGCCGTTCAATAAGCTGCTGGTCGCCAATCGCAGCGAGATCGCCATCCGCGTCTTCCGTGCGGCCAACGAGCTTGGCATCCGCACCGTGGCGATCTTCGCAGAGGAAGACCGCCTGTCCATGCACCGCTTCAAGGCGGACGAGGCCTACCAGCTCGACAAGTCCAAGGGGCCCGTCGGGGCCTATCTGGACATTCACGGCATCCTGGAGATTGCGGTGGAGCAGGGGGTGGACGCCGTCCACCCGGGCTACGGCTTCCTGTCCGAGAATCCCGACTTTGCCCGCGCCTGCGCAGCCAATGGCATCGCCTTCGTCGGGCCGCGTGCCGAGCTCCTGGCCATGATGGGCGACAAGACCGCCGCCCGCGAGCTGGCGCACAAGGCCGGGGTGCCGACCCTGCCGGGGACCGAAGACCCCGTGGAGGACCGCGATGCCGCCCTGGCGTTGGCCCCTGGGATCGGATTCCCCCTGATCATCAAGGCGGCCCACGGGGGCGGCGGGCGCGGCATGCGGGTGGTGCGCGACGCCGAGACACTGCCCAAGCTGCTCGACGAGGCGAGCACCGAGGCGCGCAACGCCTTCGGTAATGGGGCGGTATTCCTGGAGCGCTTTATCGAGCACGCCAAACACATCGAGGTGCAGATCCTGGGCGACCACCACGGCAATGTGGTGCACCTGCACGAGCGCGACTGCTCGGTACAACGCCGCCACCAGAAGGTGATCGAGGTGGCCCCATCCCTCGGGTTGGCGGAGGCGACCCGCGCCGCCCTGTGCGATGCGGCGGTGCGCCTGGCCCGTGAAATCGGCTACGACAATGCCGGCACCGTGGAATTCCTGGTGGACGCGGACAGCGGCGACTGGTTCTTCATCGAGATGAACCCGCGCATCCAGGTGGAGCACACGGTCACGGAGGAGATCACCAGCATCGACCTGGTGCGCTCCCAGATCCTGGTGGCCGCCGACAAGGCCCTGCACGGGCCCGAGCTGCGCATCCCGCCCCAGGCGGAGGTCCCGCGGGTTGGCTTCGCGGTGCAGTGCCGCATTACCACCGAGGACCCGGAGAACAATTTCGCCCCGGACATCGGGCGCATCCTCACCTACCGCTCGCCCGCCGGTTGCGGCATCCGCCTGGACGCGGCCATCGCCACCACAGGCGCGCTGGTCTCGCCCTATTACGACTCCTTGCTGGTGAAGCTGACGGTGCGCTCGCTGGATTGGGAGAACGCCCTGGAGCGCATGGAGCGGGCCCTGCACGAGTTTCGCATCCGCGGGGTGAAGACCAATATCCCCTTCCTGGAGAACGTGATCCGGGACGAATCCTTCCGGGCCGGCAAGGCGACCACCCGCCTCATCGACACGACCCCGGCCCTGTTCGAGCTGACCCCGCGGCGCGACCGGGCCACCAAGCTGCTGACCTATCTCGGCGAGACCATCGTCAACGGCAATCCCCATGCCAAGGGCTACCGCCCCCCGGCGGCTCTGCCCGAGGCACGGGCGCCGCGTTACGATCACATCCAGACACCGCCCCCTGGGACACGCCAGATCCTGTTGGAGCGCGGCCCCAAGGGGCTGGCCGACTGGGCCCTGGCCCAGGAGCGCCTGCTGGTCACCGACACGACCCTGCGGGATGCCCACCAGTCCCTGCTCGCCACCCGGGTCCGCACCCACGACATGTTGCGCATCGCCGGGGCCATCGCCCACCTGGCCCCGGGGCTCTTCTCCCTGGAGATGTGGGGCGGGGCGACCTTCGATACCTCCATGCGCTTCCTGAACGAGGACCCCTGGGCGCGGCTCATTCAGTTGCGCGAGCGCATCCCCAACATCTGCTTCCAGATGCTTCTGCGCGGTGCCAACGCGGTCGGCTATTCCAACTACCCGGACAACGTGGTCAAGCGCTTTGTCGAGCACTCGGTGGAGTCCGGGATGGACATCTTCCGCATCTTCGACAGCCTCAACTATGTGCCCAACCTGATCCCGGCCATGGAGGCGGTGCTGAATGACGGGCGCGCCGTGTGCGAGGCGGCCATCTGCTACACCGGTAACATCCTCGATCCCAAGCGTCACAAATACGATCTGGCCTACTACCTGGCCATGGCCAAGGAGCTGGAGCGGGCCGGGGCCCACTTCCTGGCGATCAAGGACATGGCGGGCCTTCTGCGACCCTATGCGGCAGACGTCCTGTTCCGGGCGCTCAAGTCGGAGGTCGGTATCCCGATCCACTTCCACACCCACGACACCTCCGGGCTGAACGCCGCGTCGGTGCTGCGGGCCGCGGACGCGGGCGTCGATGTCGCCGACGGCGCCATCTCCGGCATGTCCGGCTCTACCTCCCAGCCCAACCTCAATTCCATGCTCGCGGCCCTGGAATTCACGGCCCGGGATACCGGCATCGACCGCGCCCCGTTGGACGCCATGTCCCACTATTGGGAGCGGGTGCGTACCTACTACAAGCCCTTCGACACCAGCGCCCCCCATGGCACGGCGGAGGTCTATCTTCACGAGCTGCCCGGCGGTCAGTTCACCAACCTGAAGGAGCAGGCGGCAGCCATGGGGCTGGGTGAGCGCTGGCCGGAGGTGGCCCGAACCTACGCCGAGGTCAACCAGCTCTTTGGAGACATCGTCAAGGTCACGCCCAGCTCCAAGGTGGTTGGTGACATGGCGATCTTCCTGGTCACCCGGGGCATCCGTGCCCAGGACGTGCTGAACCTCGCCCCAGGGGCCGTGCCCTTCCCCGAGTCGGTGGTGGACATGCTCGCCGGTGGTCTGGGCCAGCCCAAGGGCGGCTGGCCGGCGGAGTTGCAGCGCATTGTCCTCAACGGGCGTCCGGCGGTCAGTGATCGGCCCGGCCTGCATGCGGAGAACGTGGACTGCGAGGCGCTGCGCGCCAAGCTCGCCGACAAGATTGGGCGCCCTGCGGGGGACGACGACCTGCTCTCCTACCTGATGTACCCCCAGGTCTTCCTGGAGTTCGAGAAGGCCAGGTCCAGCTACGATGACCTCTCCGTCCTGCCGAGCCCGGCCTTCTTCTACGGGCTCCAGTGCGAGGAGGAGATCTCCGTGGAGATCGAGACCGGAAAGGTCCTGTTCATCAAGCTGGTGCATGTCGGAGAGCCTGACCGCCAGGGCAAGCGAGCCGTCACCTTCGAGCTTAACGGGGTGCCTCGCACCATCGCCATCCTGGACCGCAGCGTGGTGGTGGAGGAAAAGAGCCGGCCCAAGGCGAACCCAGACGACCCGCGGGACGTCGGTGCGCCCATTCCGGGCAAGATTTCGCAGGTTGCCGTCACCGTCGGGCACCTGGTGAAGAAGGGCGATCCCCTGTTCACCCTGGAGGCCATGAAGATGTATACCTCGGTCACGGCCCCCCTGGCGGGCGTGGTCAAACGCATCGATGTGGCCGAGGGCGACGTGGTGGACGTGAAGGATCTGCTCTTGACTTTGCGATAGGGCTCCCCCGTGGGACTTGTTCGCGTCCCGGGCATGGGCGACACTCTGTCCATGAGTGAGCGTCTTGATCGATTGGCGTCAGACCTGGGGCGGCGGCTGGCCATGGGGGGCCTGACGCTAACAACGGCGGAGTCCTGTACCGGAGGCTGGGCGGCAAAGGTCGTCACCGACATCGCCGGCAGCAGCACTTGGTTCGACCGCGGCTTTGTGACGTACCGGGATGAAGCCAAGCAGGACATGCTTGGTGTCTCTGCAGCAACCTTGGAGGCCCACGGCGCTGTTAGCGAGGCGGTGGTGCGGGAGATGGCCCTAGGCGCCCTTGAGCGAAGCCGCGCCCAGGTCGCCCTGGCCATCAGCGGCATCGCTGGACCTGGGGGGGGCAGCGAGGACAAACCCGTGGGCACCGTTTGGTTCGCCTGGGCGTTGCATGGATCGATGCCCGACGCCGCAGACAACAGCGAGCCCCAGGTGCAGGTTTGGACCCAATTGTTGCAGTTTGCCGGAAACCGCGAGGAGGTGCGCCATCAGTCGGTGCGCGTCGCCCTCGAACGGTTGCTGGAGTTGTTGCCGGGGCCGATGGGGGCGAGTGGCTGAACGGCTCTTCTTCGCCCTTTGGCCGGGGGATTCCGAGCGCGGCGCCCTGGTGGAGCTGCTACGCGGGCTCCCGCACCAAGGGGGGCGGTTGACCCATCCGGAGGACCTCCACCTCACGCTGACGTTCCTCGGAGCCGTTCCGCCCGAACGGCGTAACTGCTGCGAGGCAGCCGGCAGCAGCATCCAGGCACTGGCGTTCGACCTCAGTCTCACCTGCGTCGGCTATTGGCCACGGCCGCGCATCCTTTGGTGCGGAACCCAAGTACCACCCGACCCGCTACTGGCGTTGGTCCAAGCCCTGACCGACGCCCTGCGCCTTTGCGGTTTCCCGGGCGAGCGCCGTCCCTACGCGGCCCATATCACGTTGGCGCGAATAGTCGCCGCCCATAACTATCCCGATTTCCACTCCGCGACAGCCTGGCATCTGGACTGGCCGGTCAGGGACTTCGTCCTCGCCGCCAGCCGAGAGGGGCCGCCGCCTAGGTACCGAGTCTTGCGCCGGTGGCCCCTGCAATCTGCTTCACCGGCCTGCCCGTTGTGTGATAATGCCGGGCTTTGAGGCCGCGCCGTCGACGGCGACAAGTGGGTGCCAAGTCCCCCAACCTGTTGGAGACCTAATGGACGACAATCGCAAGAAAGCCCTCGCGGCCGCCCTGAGCCAGATCGAAAAGCAGTTCGGCAAGGGCTCGGTCATGCGCATGGGCGACGTCGGCACCGCCCGCAACGTCGAGGTCATCTCCACCGGCTCACTAGGGCTTGACGTGGCGTTGGGGATCGGCGGCGTACCGCGCGGTCGGGTCGTCGAGATCTACGGTCCCGAGTCGTCCGGCAAGACTACCCTGACCCTGCACATCATCGCCGAGGCCCAGCGCGTGGGTGGTACCGCGGCCTTCGTCGACGCCGAGCATGCCCTTGACCCGGGCTACGCAGAGAAGCTCGGCGTCAACATGAACGAGCTCCTGGTCTCCCAACCGGATACAGGGGAGCAGGCACTTGAGATCACCGACATGCTGGTGCGCTCCGGCGCGGTGGACGTGGTGGTGGTGGACTCGGTGGCAGCCCTGACCCCCAAGGCCGAGATCGAGGGCGAGATGGGTGACTCACACGTCGGACTCCAGGCCCGCCTCATGTCCCAGGCCCTGCGAAAGCTCACCGCCAACATAAAGCGCTCCAACGCGGTGGTCATTTTCATCAACCAGATCCGAATGAAGATCGGGGTGATGTACGGCTCGCCGGAGACGACCACTGGCGGCAACGCCCTGAAGTTCTACGCCTCCGTGCGCCTGGACATCCGTCGTATCGGGTCCATCAAGAAGGGCGACGAGGTGATCGGCAGCGAGACCAGGGTCAAGGTGGTCAAGAACAAGGTGGCCCCCCCCTTCCGAGAGGCCGTCTTCGACATCCTCTACAACGAAGGCATCTCCCGCGAGGGCGAGATCATCGGGCTCGGCGTGACGAACGACATCATCGAGAAGTCCGGGGCTTGGTACAGCTATGGCGGGACGAGGATCGGGCAGGGCAAGGACAACGTCCGCGCCTACCTCAAGGAGAACCCGGCCATGGCCACGGAGATCGAGCAGAAGATCCGCGCCCAGGTGGTCCCGCAGGCCGCTGGCAGTAACGTCGCGGATGCGGGTCGAGTAGCACCAGCGGACGATTGACCCAGGGAGTCTGGTGCTGGACCGCGAGATACAGCGCACGGCACTTGGCCTGCTTGCGACCCGAGAGCACAGCCGCAATGAGCTGGCCCGGAAGCTTGCGGTGCGCGGGTTTGCCGAGGACGCGGTCGCCACGGTTCTCGATGCTCTGGCAGCGGCGGGGAGGCTCGATGAAAGCCGCCTGGCCGAGGCCTACGTGGGCGAGCGCCTGCGCAAAGGCTTCGGACCTCTACGCATCCGACAGGAGCTGCGTGGCAAGGGGCTTTCCGATGAACTGATCGACCCCCACCTTCGCCTATCCCAGGAGGCTTGGCTGGGGCTGATTGCCGCAGCGCACGGCAAACGCTTCGGTCCCGCCATGTCGGTCGACGCGCGGGAGCGCGCCCGCCGTGGGCGTTTCCTGGAGTATCGCGGTTTTCCGCCGGACCTGATCGCCCGTTTTCTCCACGGTCGCCACCAGGATTGACCCATCCGGCCAACACATGCCCCGCCCTATGCCCCACAGGCCACGCGAGTCAGCCGTCATGAAGAGCAGCGAACAGCTTCGCGCCAGTTTTCTCGATTACTTCGCCAAGCGCGGACATGAATTGGTGCCCAGCAGCCCACTGGTACCGGCCGACGACCCGACCCTGTTATTTACAAATGCGGGGATGGTGCAGTTCAAGGATACCTTCCTCGGACGCGAGCGGCGGACCTACGTGCGCGCCGTCAGCAGCCAGCGTTGCGTACGCGCCGGTGGCAAGCACAACGATCTGGAAAACGTAGGCTATACGGCACGGCATCACACCTTCTTCGAGATGCTGGGCAACTTCAGCTTTGGCGATTACTTCAAGCGCGAGGCCATCGAATTTGCCTGGGACTATCTGACCCGGGAGCTGCGCATCCCGGCCGAGCGCCTCTGGGTCACCGTCTACACGGAAGATGACGAGGCGGCAGCCATCTGGCTGGATGAGATCCGAGTCGACCCCAGCCGGTTCTCCCGCTGCGGGGCCAAAGATAACTTCTGGTCCATGGGCGACACCGGGCCCTGTGGTCCCTGCTCGGAGATCTTTTACGACCACGGCCGCGAGATCCCCGGCGGTCCGCCCGGCTCACCGGACGCGGACGGTGACCGCTTTGTCGAGATCTGGAATCTGGTCTTCATGCAGTACAACCGGGACTCCGGGGGGGGCTCACGCCCTTGCCGCACCCGTCGGTCGACACCGGGATGGGCTTGGAGCGCCTGGCGGCGGTCATGCAGGGCGTTCACAGCAACTACGACATCGACTTGTTCCGCAGCCTCATCCGCGCCGCTGCTGCCGCTACCGGCTGCGTCGACCTCACCGACAAGTCCCTGCGGGTTATCGCCGACCACATCCGCTCCACCGCCTTCCTGATCGCGGACGGCGTCACCCCGAGTAACGAAGGGCGCGGCTATGTCCTGCGGCGCATCATCCGTCGCGCGATTCGTCATGGCCACCGGCTGGGGCAAAACTTGCCGTTTTTCCATCGGATCGTGAGGCCGCTAGTGTCAGAGATGGGCGCGGCCTACCCGGAGCTAGGCGCCGCCCAGGACCGCTGCGAGCGGGTGCTCCGAGTGGAGGAGGAGCGCTTTGCGGAAACGCTCGACCAGGGTCTGCGCATCTTGGAGGCGGCCATCGGCGAGTTGAACGGAGACATCATCCCCGGAGAAACGGTCTTCAAACTCTACGATACCTATGGCTTTCCCGTCGATCTGACCGCAGACATCGCCCGCGAACGCGGGCTGCACCTGGACATGGGCGGTTTCGAGCGTGAGATGGAGGGGCAACGGCAGCGGGCCCGCGCGGCCAGCCAGTTCGGGACTGGACACGGACGGCAGTTGGATATCGAAGGCGAGACAGACTTCACCGGTTACGAGCGCCTCAGCGATCAAGCGATGGTGGTCGGTCTCTATTGCCAGGGCGAACCGCGCGACCTGCTGGCCGCAGGGGAGGAGGGCTTAGTAGTATTGGACGTCACCCCCTTCTACGCGGAATCCGGGGGCCAGGTAGGCGACCGCGGCCAGTTGCTCGAGGAGCAGGTGGTATTCGATGTGCTCGATACGCAGAAGCGAGGTGAGGGCGTGATCTGCCACATCGGCCGAGTGACACACGGCGAGATCAATATCGGCGACTCGGTCGAGGCCCGAGTGGACGCCGCGCGCCGGCAGGCGACGGCGCTGAACCATTCCGCCACCCATCTGTTGCACGCGGCCTTACGCGGCACCTTGGGCGATCATGTCCAGCAAAAGGGGTCTCTAGTAGGGCCCGAACGGTTGCGCTTCGACTTTTCCCACCACGAGGGCCTGACAAGGGACCAGGTCCTGACGGTGGAGCGCAGGGTGAACCGTGAGATCCGTGAGAACCATGCGGTCGAGACCCGCATCATGTCGCTGGAGGACGCCAAATCGACGGGGGCCATGGCCCTCTTTGGCGAGAAGTATGCCCACCAGGTGCGGGTTCTGCGCATGGGTGAATTCTCCACAGAGCTGTGTGGCGGGACCCACGTCAAGGCCGCGGGCGACATCGGACTGTTCAAGATCATCGCCGAGGGGGGCATCGCCTCCGGGGTGCGTCGCATCGAAGCGGTTACCGGCGAGGTCGCTCTGAACTGGGTCGAGGCCGACGAGGCCCGCCTGCTGCGGGTGGCGGAGCTCATCAAGGGGGGACGCGAGGACCTTGATGAGAAGGTCGCCGCCCTCTTCGACCGCGCCAAGCGCCTGGAGAAAGAGCTCGATGGCCTTAGGGCCAAGCTGACGAGCGCCGCTGGCGCCGATCTGGCGGCGCAGGCCCTGGACATCGGAGGGATCAAGGTGTTGGCCGCGCACCTGGCCGGCGCCGACCCGAAAGGGCTTCGGGAGACGCTAGACCAGCTCAAGAACAAACTGGGTTCGGCCGTGGTCGTTCTGGCCACCGAGTCCGACGGAAAGGTCAGCCTCGCTGCGGGCGTGACCAAAGATTTGACGGACCGGATCAAAGCCGGCGACCTCATCGCGGCCGTGGCGGCGAAGGTCGGCGGGAAAGGCGGCGGTCGCCCCGACATGGCTCAGGCCGGCGGCAACGACCCTGAGGGGATACCGGCCGCCCTGGAGCTGGTTCGCGGCTGGGTGACAGACCGCGTACCGAGTTCGGATTAGCACCCGACCTCTCATGGCGCCTCGGGACGCCTTCGCCCCGCCCGGAGGGGCTCGTCTCCCATCAGACTTCACTGAGGACACGAACAGTTTCCATGTCTCTAATCGTGCAAAAATATGGCGGCACGTCCGTCGGCAGCGTCGAGCGGATCAACGCCGTGGCCCAGCGGGTGCAAGGCTGGCGAGAGCGCGGTCATCGGGTGGTCGTGGTTGTGTCGGCAATGTCTGGCGAGACGGACCGGCTCATCGGTCTGGCGAGGGCCATCCAAGAGCAGCCGGCGCCCAGGGAACTCGACGTGCTGCTATCGACCGGCGAGCAGGTGACCATCGCCCTGTTGAGCATGGCGCTGGAAAACATGGGTAGCGCTGCACGCTCCTACACCGGCGGTCAGGTCCGCATTCTGACTGACAGCGCCCACAATAAGGCGCGCATCCGCGATATCGACGGCGCCCGCATCATGGCGGATCTGGACGCCGGCCGCGTCGTGGTCGTGGCGGGTTTCCAGGGGGTCGACGAGCACGGCAGTATCACGACCTTGGGTCGCGGGGGCTCGGACACCTCTGCGGTAGCCATTGCAGCTGCGCTGCAGGCCGACGAGTGCCAGATCTATACCGACGTCGATGGGGTCTACACCACCGACCCGCGCATCGAACCCAAGGCTAGAAAGCTCGACCGCATCACCTTCGAGGAGATGCTCGAGATGGCGAGCCTCGGTTCCAAGGTGTTGCAAATCCGATCGGTAGAATTCGCAGGAAAGTACAAAGTCCCCCTGCGCGTCCTCACCAGCTTCGGTGAGGGCGAGGGGACGCTCATCAGTTTCGAGGAGGAAGCCGTGGAAGAGGCCAAGATCGCCGGTATCGCGTTCAATCGCGACGAGGCCAAACTGACTGTGCTTGGGGTACCTGACCAGCCGGGCGTCGCCCACAAGATCCTTGGGCCGATCTCCGATGCCAACATCGAGGTCGACATGATCATCCAGAACGTGGCGGCCGATTCGGCGACGACGGATTTTACCTTCACCGTCAATCGCAACGACTACCCGCGGGCACTGGAGATCCTAAGAGCCACGGCCAAGGAGCTGTCCGCTCGCCAGGTTGCCGGCGACGACGCCATCGTCAAGATATCCCTGGTTGGTGTCGGTATGCGGTCCCACGCAGGCATCGCGAGCAAGATGTTCGGGGTGCTGGCCCAGGAGGGCATCAACATTCGCATGATTTCCACCTCCGAGATCAAGATTTCCGTCGTTGTGGACGCGAAATACCTCGAGTTGGGTGTGCGGGCGTTGCACGATGCCTTCGGTTTGGGAGAACCGATCTGACGGGTGAAGGGTCGAATGGCTCGGTAACAAAACCGCAACGGAAATGGAGCAACGGGACTTTAGCGCTGTCCTACCTGTTGCTAGAATCGATGTCTCGTGCCGCGCGTCGGCCCGAGTGCTTGACTGGGTGCGACCGCACCCGTCGATGCGGCACATCCGGTCATCCGGCGGATGGTCGACAGGCGGTCGCTAAGCGGAATATGGAAGGTAGGGAGCTTCAAACCATGCTAATACTGACGCGAAGGGTCGGCGAGACCCTGATGATCGGCGATGAGGTCACTGTGACGGTCCTCGGTGTGAAGGGAAATCAGGTGCGCATCGGGGTGAACGCCCCTCGCGACGTGCCGGTCCACCGGGAGGAGATTTACGAGCGCATCAAACGGGAGCAGGCAGAGGGCGTAGACCGACCGCAAGATCCTGAGCAGCATGCCGCATCGGAGTAGGTGACCAAGGGGAGGGGTGGAGTTATACTCCTGCCCCTATCGCATGTGCGTCGCCGGATCACCGACCGGCCCCAACCTCCCTGCAAGCAGTGAGTCCCGCGATCCCAACCTAGAATGCCCATAGCGTCAACACTGACGACCGAGCAGCGAGCCAGTTCGAACCGGAGAGATGGCCGAGAGGCTGAAGGCGCTCCCCTGCTAAGGGAGTATGGGTCAAAAGCCCATCGAGGGTTCGAATCCCTCTCTCTCCGCCATCATGCAAGCCGATACACCCATCACTTCCCATTGATCGCGCCCACCAGGCGCCAGCCCCAACTGCGTACAGGATTCGGCTTTCCGGGCGCGCGGACACAACGCCTCAAGAAAGGCACCACGGCTTCCACAGTTCTATGCTGTCGATGCGTGCCGTGGTGGGCGCATTGACACGCTGCCGCTGTCCGTCGGCATCTTGGCAGAACTCACAATCTTTATCCCTCCACGGCTTACGTACATTAGCTTGCTGCTTGCGCACACTGTCTGCCTACTTACCCATGGATCCCGCGGCACCCGCCGATCGGACCCTTGCAGGCCCGTCCTTCGCTGCCCGCAGAACCCTTTCTCCACATAGCGAGGTCACGACACATGTCTTTTAAGCTACCAGGCAAGCTCACAACGCTTGGATTGATAATTGCCGCCATGACTCTGTGGGCCTGTGCGGGGCCAGGGGGCCCCAGTCAGCCGGATGGGGATCGGCGAGGCCCGCCGCCCTTCACCAACCTGGATCTGAACACCGACGGTCAACTGACGCTGGACGAGTTCCAGACTCACAAGATCCCTCACGGTGATCACGCCGAAGTCTTCGATAAGATCGACAGCGATGGCGATGGTGTAGTCACGCAAACGGAGTATGAGAGCCATCGGCCCCCGGACCGACCCCCTCGACCAGATAGGGATTAGCTCCACCGAATCGCACGCGCTGCACCGTCCACTCCCGTTCAATCGAGGATATGGCGCGCCGGAAGAGAAAGCCGAAAATCCAGGCGCTTGGAAGGGTCGGCTCAATCCACTCAATTGCAAATGGCCGGCCGGCACAAACGCCCAGCAGCCGCTCCGGCCGAGCCCGAATATGATTGGGAATGAAGCAAACTCCCGGGCGTCAATGCGGTCGGCGTAGCGGCGAAGGGCGTGTTCTAGCCTATCGGCAGGGGCGCGCTCAGCTGCGCAGCCCCCATTCGCGCCCATGCCCTCTACAGATCAATGGACTCGTCTCTGGCGAGTGGCCCTCAGAGGCGATATTATCGGCGCCATGATCGGTCTCAAACTATTCGTCCTGGCATTCGGAATCACCACGTTCCTGAGCGGCTCAATAGAAGCGCGCGCCGCCCAGGCATTCCCGGATGATGCCGATGGTATATCGTCTCCGCATGGCGGATACAACTCCGCCGCAGACTTCTTTTTTGGCATCAAGAATATCTGGACGTTCCACTTGCGGATAGAGCCATCGGACTGGTCTGCCCTTGAGCCGTCTGACCTCCGGCTCGTGTTTAGACCACCACATAGAGATTCATGGGAATCCGTTTCGGCAAAGACACCTCAGACCCAGGAGAGCCAGGATGAGGACACGGTCGATCGCGTATTCGACTATGTGCCTGCTACACTAGAATGGCAGGGACAAAGCATGTTCCGGGTTGGTGTCCGTTACAAAGGTAATTCCAGCTACTGGACTGCGCGAGATTCGCTGAAACGTCCGTTCAAACTCGATTTCAACCGATTCGTCCCGAAACAGAAATTCTTCGGGCTGAAGAAACTGAATCTTAACAACAACATCCTGGACCCGTCTCAGGTCCGACAAGCCCTGGCGGCGGACATTTTTCGCAGGGCAGGGATTCCGGCGCCTCGGACCGCGTTCATCCGCCTCTATCTCACGGTTCCGGGCCAATTCGATCGGCGCTATTTGGGGCTGTATACCGCGGTTGAACAGGTGGATGACACGTTCATTAGGGTCTGGATGGGGGATCCGCCTGGACTGCTAATGAAGCCAGAGTTTACTCGAGGCTTGAGTTATCTTGGGGAACAATGGCCCCTGTATCGGGACATGTTCGTCCCCAAGTCGACACCGTCGCCGGAGGATGCGGGCCGCATGATAGACTTGGTGAGACTACTGGATTTGGCGCCAGAGCAAGCATTCCAACGTGAGATCGATGAATTCATCGAAGAGTCCTCGTTCCTACGATTTCTCGCCACGCAGTCTGCCATCGCCAATCTGGACAGCCCACTCATGCAGGGCAAGAATTACTTTCTTTACCTCCATCCGCGCGTCGGGAAGTTGATTTTCTTCCCCTGGGATTTCGACCTGAGCTTCGGGAAGTATCCGACAGGAGGAAACATGGTCAAACAATCGCAGCTCGACATATTTCATCCTTTCGAGGGCAACGGCAATTGGTTGGATCGCTATCTTTCCATCCCCGGAAAAACGGCACTTCTCCGACGGCAATACGAGATGCTAATGGAGGGACCATTCTCGCAGGATCGGATCATTTCAGATATGGACGCCATGTGGGACCTTATACATGACGCTGTCGCCGACGATCCCACCCTGTCGATCGATGAAGTGAAACGCCACCTTGGGACTCATGACGAATCCTTTACCGGCGAGATTCAATCAGACGACACCACCTCCCCACTTGGTTACGGGACACTTTCGTTGCGCACCTTTATCGAACGTCGATCCCATTCAATATCCGGACAACTCAGGGACCAGGAGCGAGCATATGTACCGGAAGCGCAGGAGATCAGCAAACCCGATAGCGACCGCCCTGAAAGCATCTTCTCTTGGCAAATCATGCGTCTCACTGACCGAAACCGTGACGGCAGGGCATTTTTGACTGAGTTTACCGCCTTTCTAGTCAGGTGCTTCGACGATTGGGATCGCGACCACTCCGGAACCCTGACTCGGGACGAAGTCGCAAGCGGTTTTGAGGCATTGATGCCGCCCATGGGGCCAAGGAGCGGTACCGAGTTATCGCTCGCAAAGAAGATGTTTTGGCGCGAAGGCATTCCGAAAGAGCACCGCTTTTCCCTGGAAGAATGGCAGCGCGCGGGCCAGCAGTTGTTCGAGTCCTGGGACACCGAAAGCATGGGATTTTTGAACCGGTCCCAAATCGATTATGCCATTATTCCCGGCTCATGAAAGCGCCTCTTGCGACGAATAACAGAGGAATAATATCCGCACAAGGTCGGAATCCTCAGTCGCCTGACTCACGTCGGCTTGCTCGCCCGGGGAACGGCCCGCGATACCGTTCCGTGCCCGATGGGTCATTCTTCTTTGTCGACCATGGGGATCCCGTCCTCCGACTTGCCCGGCCCGCGGACTGGTTCGGCTGCCCTTGCCAGGAGTCAGGAAATTTGTCTATGATCATGAAAAGGCTCTCCTGGCTTGTAAGTTCATCTGTGCGCTGGACGAATCGGCCGTATTCCTTAGGACGCCCCCACCGACACAACCATCTACCGCGATCATCATGATTAATACTTCGATTCGTTCCTCTACCGTGCCTTCCCATCGGCATTACGGTGTTCATTGGGCAGTCACTATCGGGTTGCTGGCCGCGATGGGTATCACTCCAGCTGCGCCACTCTCGAGCACCATCCAAGTGGCGTCTGAAGACTCCCTCCTCCATATGGGTAGTCTCGATTCCTTCGACATCACGGACGGCGGGAAGAAAGCGGCTCGGGCAATCCTGGATTTTCTGGAGACCGGCAACCCCAACATGGCGCTGCTCGCATCTCGTACCTATGAGCGGATCATCCCCGATGAGAATTTCGGTGGTGAATACACGGCTCTTCAGTGGTTCTCCGAATACTTTCTTGCCTCGGAGGCCGAGCAGAAGGCGATGCTGGAAGATCCGCTCACCGCGAGTTTTTATGACCTCTTCGCAGCAAATAGTTACGCACGCCTCTCCTCCTATCTCAAGCGCAAGTATCATCTCCTGAGCGATGAGGAAGAGAAGGGGATCGACAAGAATGAAGAGCGATTCCTTGAGGACTTCATTCTCTTCAACAATCCCCGCCGTGAGCGGTGGGAAAAGACCAGCAAGATCATCGAAGCGCTCCCCCTGAAGCAGGGCGACTCCGTCGCGGATGTGGGCGCCGGCCCTGGATATTACTCCTTCAAGTTTTCTAAGATCGTGGGTGACGCAGGACGCGTCTATGCTATCGAAGTCAATCCCCGGCATATCGAGTACTTATCCGAAATCACCGGCAAACTGGGCATCGAAAACGTCAAAATCCTTCGATCGAGGGTTAATAACATCGAGTTATCTGAGCCCGTCGATATGGCGTTCCTAGGTTCGCTCTATCACGTGGTTTATACCTACCTGTCCGAACAAGAGCGGACTCAGTTCGTCGAGAGCATCAAAAAGGTCCTGAAGCCGGACGGCACCCTTGCAATTGTCGACAACGCGCTCGTCCCGGATTCCACGCTTCCGTATCATGGTCCTTACATTGCCAAGGAACTGATCATCGAGCAGATGAAGTTTTATGGATTTCGGTTGACCCGTGTAGAGCAATACATTCCCCAGCGGTATGTTTTGCTATTTAAGCAGGCCGCGGTCCCGGCGGCTGGCAACGTCGTGGAGCGAGACGTCGCAAATCTGGTCCACGCGCCGGACCCTGAGTTGGTCAAGATCGACTCAAAAAGGTCCCTCGTTCACATCGGCGGGTCAAAACCCAGTGAGGCAGCGCAAGTCGCTGCGCAGATGCTCTATAGCGGACTGGACCAACACCAGCCAGAGAAGGTCCGAGCTGCGCGGGACGTGTTTGCCGGGCTCATCCCGCTGGAAAACTTTGGCGCTGAATATACGACGTTACGGTGGCTTTCTGATTACTACCTGGCAGCGGATGCAGATAAATCGCATTTCTTTGCGCACGCCTTGGACCGCGACTTTCTCCGCTTTTTCGCCGAAAACGATTGGGCAGTGCTTAAGGAATTTCTTATTCGAAGAAATAACCTTGGATCCGGCCAGATCTTCTCCGGGGACATCACAGACTACGAGTTGCTGGCCAAAACACTAAGGGAACATTCCGATCCGGTATCTGAGTTTCTGTGGGACCGCTTCTCCACCGACTTCAGAAACGCACTAAGCCAGGCGGCGCCCCTGACCGATGATCAACGCACGCGCCTGTTAAACCAGCTCAACGACACCCTTAGGGGCGCTTCGTTTTGGGACGCATCTCGCTTTTCGAAGGTGAAATTATCGGAAGAGACGCGGGTGTTGGCGGGGCAGAATCCGAACGAAGAGAATCTCCTCCGGCTGAATCGCATGCTTTTAGATGATTCCTTTCCAGCAATTTTTTCGAAGATGGTCCAATATGGTGATCTGACGAACCTCTTTACCCCGGGAAGGAAATGATCGCCGAGTCTTCCTGAGCGATTTTATCTGGTTTAACAATCCGCGGAGGGAAGAGTGGGAGCAGACCAGTAAGATTATGGATTTCATCGGTCTAAAAGCTGGTGATGCCGTGGCCGATGTCGGATCGGGTCCTGGATTCTATTCGTTTCGATTCGCTGACATGGTTGGCGAGAAAGGACGCGTCTATGCGATCGATACTAACGAGAAGCACATTGATTACGTTTCCGGGTTTGCAAAGGATAACAGCTACGGAAATGTCGTCGGTATAAAATCAAAGCTAAATGATATCAGTCTCGATGACAAGGTCGACACTGTTTTCCTCTGTTCCCTGTATCACGTCATCTACGCCGCCTCAATGGAGAAGGTGAAAGACGAATTGATTACCAGCATCAAGAGGGCGATGAAGCCCAATGGTCGACTGGTAATCATTGATAATGATGTGCTGGAGCCTCCCCTCCTGCGATACCACGGTTCGTGCGTCGACCCCCAATTAATCGTCGCGCAGCTCAGGTTTTACGGATTCGAGCTGGTTGACGCCCGTCAGTTTTCACCGCAGCGATATGGCTTGATTTTCAAATACGCCGGTGAGGCGCAGGCGGAAACTCGCGCAAACTAGAAGTTGATTCAGAAGGCGGTCCGTCTGGCGTAGCAGGAAGGTGGCGGAATGAGCGTCACATTCGGATCGATGGGACAGATATAACTCGGGGCTCGATCTTGGCTGGAGGATCGAGTCCTCTGGGTACGCATCGAGATAATGGAGCGGCGAGTCCAGCGCCAGTCTTCCGGCGCTATACAAAGGACCCGCCCTGAAGTCCGATGATGTACTTCGAACATCGCTCCACACGAAAGGGGATGTAGTTCGTTATTGCCGCAGCCCGTTCCGTGGCAGACAAGCCGTATTTCAACTCGATGATCATGGCCGGAAGGGACGGGACCACGGATGGGAGCCTTCCGGAGATCGTCGATACCCGTTGGAATTCCAATTCGGTGTCGACTGTTAACCGAAACAGTCGGTCTGCGCTGAGAAAATACCGTCGGCGATATCGATTGACGAGTGTGGGCCGGCGATGCTTAACTTGCGCCCTCACCATTCCCGGCATATCCGCCCGCTCGAAAAGGCATTGAAAGTCAGAGCTAAGGATCTCGCCACCGAAGCGGAATGACGGCAGCTCATATCCGCACTTTCCGCCCACCAATCCGCATTTATTCTTCGTCTCGATCACTGGTCGCTCGATGTGTTCGCTCAGGGCGCCATACCACCGAATGCGCATCTTGACTGGTGTGCAGCGCCATTTACGTGGTCCTGATAGTCATCCATGCCGTGCGTGTCAAAGTAGACGTTATTGATGGCGCGCGTGCTATAGGTTTCGCGGAACAGTGCCGGGTGTCGACGAATAATGGCGAGGACCTCCGCGAGCGTATATCCGCGGGGAATGAATTTCCGCTCTGACCCAAGGAAAAACGCCGATTGATTCATGATGCTAGTTCGGCGACCAACAAACTCCGAAGCGGCCGGCACATATTTTGTGTTTCAGTCGCCACCTCGCGGCGTTGGGCGATTTCCAGATAATCCGCGGCTTTCACTTCCAACTTCCTCGTTGCTTGACAGGGATAGACGGCGGACGGCCTCATTCCCTCACCCCAAATTGTATGACGAATCGCCAGGCAGGCGGTTACCCTGCTCCCCGAACACCTCACTAAAAATCAGACCCCGGTCGTCGAAGTAGTCATATTCTTGACCGATTCATCCAATTCGCCGCAGTAGCTGTGCGAACTTGCTCGAGCGCCCCCAGTGCGCGAAATCCACCATGAACCCCCACCTCCAATAACTCCGGGTCTCGTCGAAGTCGTTCGAATCGGCGCTTGCTCCCGACGTCAATCAGGAGCCCCATAAAGTTTGAGAGGCGGTTAATTCGCCGGGAGTCGGAGTAGAAATTCGTCACGTATAGATTTGGCTGATCCGGCTTCCCTTGACGAGACTGCGAACGGCAACAATGCCCCAGAATGATCGTCAGGGCAACGACCGTCACCAGGGCTTGCCCGCACGAGCCCCAACCCGACACTGATCGCAAGAAAGAGATACGCAAGCTCCTCCGGTTCTCTCGCATCGGCAGCGCGAATCGGAGCTATCCAATAGGGCTCCAACCGAACCGAGCGAAAGCGCAAGAGAGGACTTCACGATACTCCGAGCGGATTAGCGTCGTGGTCACAGTCAGCAATAGAAAATTCCTGGCAAACGCGCGTCTGCTGGAGAGTGATTTGCCAAAAACAATATATGCCTGACCCAACAACACTCCGAGCCCTGCACCAGGACCACGGCTCAGAATAAATACGGGAAGCGAGGCTAACGGCGTGGGAGCAATAAAAAGCTCCCGTAGCGACTGTTCGATTTGGATATCAGAGGATGGGAACCCGAATTCCAGCAGTTACCGCCAGTTGACATACGGGTTGCCAGGCGGAGGTAGGACGCGCGAAGCATGCGCGCCTAAGCTATCAATCAGATGTGGGTGGCATGGGCGGTACCCCAGCAGAAATCGGCGTACGATTCGGGCATTCTTCCCTTCAAATCTGGGCGCGCAGGCGTCAACTTTGCCGTTCCGCAAGAGTTGCCTGATGGTGTCGAGAACCGACGTCAGGCTTAGCTCACCTAAGCGAGCATCCTAACGCATTTCGAGCCGCTGGTGGGTCCCCTGGTCGACCGTAGCAGGCTACGCCTGCGTACTCGACTGGGTGCTGCAGACGATCTGCTCCTTCGTCAGTGGAGCAGACGGCAGGCCTGCGCACCAGTCTTTCGAGTCGAAGGGCTGTGCGCGATGCGCTGGCTCGCACCTTTCCCAAGCGAGTGCTTGCTCATGACAGCACTGCCAGCCTCATGCCGCGGCCGAGGCTGGAGCCGAATGGCTTTCGGTACCGCTCGCTCTTTTAGAACTACGCTTAGCGACGGAAAACCCCAGGGTTAGGGTCCGATTCATAAACTTGTCGCGCACTGGACGGGGATCCCAGGTCATGCTGCGGCCTCGCGTGCTCCCACGAGGATTGGTGGCCCCGGGGTGATTGTGCTTGTACTCCTTGCTCAAAGTGAAAGGCCAGGTAGGCTGCCAGGTCGCCACTGACCTTCAGTGAGCGCAGCTTGAGGATCTCCCCGGCCCGCGCCAAGCTCCAACGGGCGCAGGGATATCCATCCGAGCCTTGACCAGATGCCGGTAGGCCCCTTCGATGACCTTGGTGGCGATCAGCAGTCCGTACCCCAGGGCGCAATCGTATTGGAGTCGCTCCTGATTGTTGGCGATCTAGCCGGTGGCTTTGCCCACGCGTTCACGCTCCACTGGCTGATCTGCTTGCAGGTGGCGGTATGGCGCAGGCCTACCGCCACCGCCTGGGACTGGCCTTGGTACGCCGCGCTGGCGCGGTCCATCACCCAGTTGCTCGCGTGCTTCGGCTCCCTCAGGGTACAGCGCATAAGCGTCCTCCCTCAGGTACTCTAGGACATGCACGAATTCCTGGACCACTCACGAGGGCGACCTTGTCGCGCTTGGCGGCGGCAACGTCCCGACGCAGCAGGTCCTCCTGCCCGTCGGTCGACACCACCCAATGCATCTGCTGGTCCGGATCAGGGCATACCGCTTCGGCGAAGTCCTACGCGATCACCATCTCTTGATTGACCTCCACGCGCACCCAGGCGCGTTTGTTTCGCCGGTTGGGGCCGTCGCCCATCGGGCTGCTTTTCAGGCGAACCGATCTGTTCGGCGATGCGCGGGTAGGGATCCACCTCGTAGACCGACACGACCGTGGCCACGCGCTTGCTGTACCTGGCATAAGTTCCGTCCCTTACGTTTCAGACCAAGAACGGGGCCCCTTCTTGAATACCTTCCCGCCTCCGCGCCGCTAAGCCATTGTTCTGTAGCCGTTTGGCGTCGTTTCAGGAGTGCCGCACCCACTCGCTTTCATGCGTGCCTGCTCAGTTTGATACCTGAAGTGGCGCAGAGGAGAACGGAGGGATCTGCGCGTTTTCGA
>CAVPXP010000045.1:0-17503 GCA_963709645.1 uncultured Gammaproteobacteria bacterium | reverse complement strand
CGGCACAAACCCGGTACACCCAGCGTGCAACTGACCTCGCCGCGGCGACCAGCGATCAAAGAGAGACCAAAGTCGAGACCATGAACCGCCCCCACACCGACGAGCGCATCGTGCTGGCCAGCAATAACGCCGGAAAGGTGCGCGAGATCAATGAGCTCCTGGCTCAGTCGCACATCCAGGTCACCCCCCAGGACCAGCTGGGCGTGTCCGAGGCAGAGGAGACGGGGTTGAGCTTCGTGGAGAATGCCATTCTCAAGGCACGCAATGCCGCCGCCCACAGCGGACTGGCAGCCATCGCCGACGACTCCGGCCTTGAGGTCGACGCGCTCGGCGGAGCCCCAGGGATCTACTCGGCCCGCTATGCCGGGCTTGGGGCGAGCGACGCCGCCAACCTAGCCAAGCTCCTGGCGGTTCTGGAGGGGATGGACGAGGCGCGGCTCACCGCCCGGTTCCAGTGCGTCATGGTGTACCTGCGCCACGCGTCGGACCCGACCCCCGTGATCTGCCAGGGAACCTGGGAGGGCAACATCCTGCACCGGCCGCGTGGCGACAATGGCTTCGGTTATGACCCCGTGTTCTTTGTACCGACCCACGGCTGCAGCGCCGCCGAGTTGGATTCGCAGACCAAGAATGCACTGAGTCACCGAGGACAAGCCCTGAGCAAGCTGGTCGCTTATCTGCAGGGCCAGGACCAGTAGCCGGAGGGGGCATGGCCCAAGGCCGAGGCCTCAGGGAATGAATCAGCCGACGATCCCGGCACGGCTCGCCGAGGTGCTGGAGCGCATCCGTGCGGCCGAGCACCGCAACGGGAGGCCCGAAGGCAGCGTCGCGCTGATCGCGGTGAGCAAGCGCCACGGCACCGAGGCGATTCGTGCTGCCTACGCCGCCGGGCAGCGCGCCTTCGGCGAGAACTATGTGCAGGAGGCGCTGGCCAAACAGGCGGAGCTGGCGGACCTGACCATCGAGTGGCACTTCATCGGCCGCATCCAGGGCAACAAGACCCGCCAGATCGCCGAGCACTTCGCCTGGGTCCACAGCCTCTGCGACCTTCACCACGCCCGCCGCCTTGACACCCAGCGCCCCCCCGAGCTGCCACCGCTGCAGGTGTGCATCCAGGTCAACACCAGCGGCGAGGCAAGCAAGGAGGGCCTGCCCCCCGGAGCGGTGGCGGACTTGCTGGCAGCCTGCGCCCCCCTGGAGCGCGTCCGAATCCGCGGCCTCATGACCCTGCCTGCGCCGGCACAGGACGAGTCGGGGAAGCGCCGTCCGCTGCGGGCCCTGCGAGAGCTGCGCGACCGCCTGGCGACCCCGGAGCGCCCATTGGAAGTCCTGTCCATGGGGATGTCCGACGACCTGGAGGCCGCGGTGGCGGAGGGCGCGACAATGGTGCGCATCGGGACTGCGGTCTTCGGGCCTCGCCCCGTATAATCCAAGCTGCACAATCCCAAGCCTGCACGCCCCGCCAGCGGGGCCCGACTCAAAGACCTGGAGGCGGCAACCGAGCCATGACAGCAGAGCGCATCACCTTCATCGGCGGCGGCAACATGGCCTCCAGCCTGATCGGCGGCCTCGTCGCAGACGGCTACGCACCCCAATCGCTGACTGTCAGCGAGCCCGATCCGGCCAAGCGCGACGCCCTGGCGGAGCGCTTCGGAGTCCGCACTTGCGCCGAAAACATCGAGGCACTCGCCGGCGCCAGTACCGCGGTACTGTGCGTCAAGCCACAGGTGGCCCGCCAGCTGTGCCGCTCGATCGCCGAGGGCGTCGCCCGGGAGGCCCCACTTCTGATCTCGATCATGGCCGGGATCACCGAGGCCAGCATCCAGGCCTGGATCGGCCACCCCGTCGCGGTGGTACGCACCATGCCCAACACCCCCGCCATGATCCAGTCCGGGGCCATTGCCATGCATGCCTCCCCGGAGGTGGGCAGCGAACAGCGCAACCACGCCGAGACCATCATGCGCGCCTGCGGGCTGGCGCGCTGGGTCGCGGACGAGGCCCTGGTGGACGTCGCCACCGCCGTCTCCGGCAGTGGCCCCGCCTACTTCTTCCGCCTCATGGAGGCCATGGAGCAAGCCGGCATCGACCTCGGGCTCGACCCCGAGGATGCCCGCCTCCTGACCATTCAGACCGCGCTTGGGGCGGCACGCATGGCCATCGAGAGCGATGACCCGCCGCAGCGCCTGCGCGAGCGCGTCACCTCCCCCGGCGGGACCACGGAGCGCGCCCTGTCGGTCCTCGATGAGGGCGGCTTTGGCCCGCTGGTTGAGCGCGCCATCGGCGCGGCGCGGGAACGCGCGGGGGAAATCTCGCGAATCCTGGCGGAGGAGGCATGAGCGGGTATCTCGCCAACCCCGTCGTCTTCCTGATCCATACCCTGCTCGGTCTATACGCGGCCATCGCCGCGCTACGCTTCCTGCTGCAATGGGTGCGGGCGGACTTCTACAACCCCATGTCCCAGTTCATCGTCAGGGCGACCACTCCGGTGCTGCGCCCCCTGCGCCGCTTGGTCCCGACCTACGCGGGCCTGGACCTCGCATCGCTGGTGTTGGCTTGGCTGGTCAAGACCGTGGAACTCGCCGCAGTCGCCCTCATCGCCGGCCTCGGCAACCCATTGGGCGCCCTGTTTTGGTCGATTCCGGCCCTGGTCACCCTGTTCATCAACATCTTTCTCTTCGCGGTACTGATTCAGGTCATCCTGAGCTGGGTCAATCCCGACCCCTACAACCCCGCGGTGGGCCTGCTCGAACGTCTCACGGCGCCCCTGCTCGAGCCGGCCCGGCGCTTGATACCCCCGGTCAGCGGCCTGGACCTCTCGCCCATGGCGGTGATGATCGCGCTGGTCATCCTCGAAATGTTGCTGGTCCCTCCCCTCAATGCCCTGACGGGAAGCCCGTTCTGAGCCGGCGCCAGCGGGAAAGCGCTTTGAGCCGGGGCGGTTGGTACGGCTGGGATGGCGAAGATCTCTTGCTCAAGCTCAGGGTGCAAGCGCGGGCAAGCCGCGACGAGTTGGGCGAGTCCTTCGGCGACGAACTCAAGGTCCGCATTACGGCCCCGCCCGTGGAGGGCAAGGCCAACCAACACCTAGTCCGCTTCATGGCGGAGAGCTTCGGTGTTCCCATCGACCGCGTGACGCTCCTGGCGGGCGGTCGGAGCCGCTCCAAGCGGCTGCGCATCGCTGCGCCGAGTCGGCTCCCCGACGGGATCGCAAGGCCCTGAGGCCGCGCTAGCGGCAGGGGCTGCCGGGGCCCGGCAACCCCCGCGTTGTTGCCCGCTGGGCCTTGGATATATTCTTGAGGGACAAGGGGAATCCCGTGAGCCTTTGACCCTAACCAGCGGCACCTGATGCAGCAGCCCACCCTATCAGAGCAATTGCGCGCGTACTGGCATTGGCGGAAGCGCGTCGCGGACGCCACCAAGGACCTTGATGGCTGGCTGGAGGTTAACGGCTGCGCCACCGACGAGACCCGCAGCGACATTGCGGAAACGCTTGCGGCCCTGCAGACTGACCACCTCAACGTCGCCTTCTTTTCGGGGAGCGGACGCGAAAGGTCTGCGCTCATCGACGCGCTGTTTTTCGACTACCCCCGGCGTCGCCTGCTTCCCTCCTTCGCGGGCCTTTCCAATAGCTGTACGACCGAGATGTGGTGGGACGCGGAGCGCGACGAGGCCTACCTGCGCCTTCTGCCCATCGAAACTCAAGGCCAAGGAATTCCCTTCGCGCAATTGCGGACCGAGCCCGAGCACTGGATACAGTATTCGCTCGACCCTCGAGACCCACAACAGACGGCCAACCGCCTGGGGGCCATTACTGAGACGAAGATCGTCTCCCATGCCGAGGCGTTGCCGCTGGGCCTGGCAACGGCGCAGCACAGAACCGACGCGGCCAGCGGGACGGTCGAAATCCCGCGATGGCGACACGCCATTATCAGCTTCCCTAGTCCCCTGCTAAGGCTTGGCCTCGCGGTGTTGGACATCCCCGGCGTGGCACTGTCGGATGTCGCGGTAGACCTGCTCGCGCGAGCCCAGGTCGCCGTCTGCGTCCTAACCGGACATCATGAGGTCGAATCGGTGGGCACGGACCTTTGGCGCCGACACTTGCGCGGGCTGGGTCGCACACATCCGGAACGCGTGATTGTCGCGTTGGACAGGATCGACAGGGACTTGACGCAAGCCGAGGAAGGGACCGCAACCCGGCAAGCCACCCAAAGACGATTCGCTGCAGCCCTCGGAATAGAGGCGACTCAGGTCTTCCCGGTGTCAGCCCAGACGGCCCTCATCGCCCGTATGCGGGGGGACGAGGTCCTGTTGCGCCGCAGCGGCATCGAGACCTTGGAGGTCCAGATCCTGACGATGCTGCTGCAAGCCAAGCGGCAGGCCCAGATCGATGGCTTCGACCGGGGGTTGGGCAGGATGGTCAAGCATCATCGGGCCAACATCGTTGCTCGCATGGATCGAGCGAAGACGCGCTTGGGCAAGCTCGAAGGGTTTCGCGAAAAGTGCAAGACGTTGATCGCAGGGATGCTGGACAGGACGCGTCATGAGCAGGAGCGGAACCTGCGCGCTGCCCAACATTTCCAGGAAAGCCGGGATGAACTATTGGCCGCGACCCAGCACTCCCTCGACATCCTCGACCGCCGCAAGATGCAGGCCCTAATCGCCCAGGTGCGCTCGGACATGGCGCGCAGTTGGACAACAGTCGGCATGACCGACGCCATGAAGGGCCTGTTCGACGAGCTGGTCCGGGCCATGCAGGCCATCACCCAGGAGGCAGAGCACACCCGCAACCTGGTACGGCAACTCTACGACAGATTCGAACAGGACTTCGGCTGCGCGCTGACTGCCCCGAAGGTGTTCCTTCCCAGAAATTTCCGCGTCGAAGTCGATCTGTTGAATCAGGAGGTTGATGCGTTCCGGCGCAGTCCGACCCTCGCCCTCGCCGAACGGGGCATCGTCATGAAACGGTTTGATGAGGAGATGGTCAGCCGCGCCCGCGTCCTCTTCGAACAGCTGCGCGCAGCCTTCGACACCTGGGTGCAAGACACGCTGGGGCCGATGGCGCAGACGATCCAAGAACACAAGTCCGCCACGGAGCGACGGCTGGACCAGCTGCGACGACTGGCGCGCTCCTACGACGACACGCAACAGCGCCTCGACGAGATCCAGGCCCAATACGCCGAGTTGGCACGGCAACTAACGGCCCTGCGCAACATCCACGACACGCTGTACCTCGAGCAGATCCGCGAGCACGCCGCCAGCAAGAACCTTCGGGCTGGCGCTCGGCGCGCTTGACGTCCGCGTGCGGTGCCGGCGCGTTTTCGCCCGGGCACGAGCCGAACCGCGCGCGCGGGCCCGTGCGTGGTGTAACCTACCGACCGCGCATCACCCTAATATTTCCGCGCGTATCCAACACGAATCGAGGAGAGGATTATGAAGACCGCTACCTTCGCACCCTGGCTTCTGGGCATCAGCCTCCTTGCGCCCCTGTCGGCCAGTGCCGACAACAGCACCTCCGCAGACGGCTATGTCGTCCACCACAGCGCCTTCACGGCCGATACCCTTGACCCCGCTGTCGCTAAGCGCTACGGGATCCAGCGCAGCAAACAGCGCGGCGTCATCAACGTGAGCATCATCAAGAAAGAGGCAGGAACGACGGGCCAATCCACCGAAGCCCGCGTCGAGGTCGGCGCGACGAGCCTGACCGGTCAGACGTTCCGGGTCCCGATGCGGGAGCTGAAGGAACAGGAATCCGTCTATTACATCGGCGAGTTTCCGGTCCAGGACCAGGAGACCCTCAACTTCACCATCGAGGTCACACCCCAGGGTGCGGCGAAGGCCATCAAGGGAAAGACCAGCCAGCAATTCTTTACAAACTAATTGGCCATCGGCCGCTGGTAGGGATGGGTTGCGCCGACACGAAGGCCACGGAGGGCCGCCTGTACAGGGCGAGGCGAACTTCAGCAACCCAACGGCGTCCACCGGCGGGGATTCGGTCCCGGGTCGATGGAACGGTGTCGGTGCGTAGGCCGTTTTCGCCCCCGGACGCACGCGACGCTCGTGTTTGTGCGTGTATCATAACAACACCTCCGCACCCTGCCTGGCCGCCCCCCCATGCTGGATTACCAACGCGCGTTCCTCCGTTTCGCCCTCGACATCGGGGTCCTTCGTTTCGGGGAATTCAAGCTCAAGTCGGGGCGGCTCAGTCCCTATTTTTTCAACGCCGGGCTCTTCAATTCGGGGGCGAGCCTGGGGCGGTTGGGGCGCTATTACGCGCAGGCCATCGTTACCGCGGGCATCGGGTTCGACATGCTGTATGGCCCGGCCTATAAGGGGATCCCGCTCGCTGCCGCCACCGGCATCGCGCTGGCCGACCACCACGGCCGCGACCTGCCGTTCGCCTTCAACCGAAAGGAGGCAAAGGACCACGGCGAGGGGGGCCATATCGTCGGCAGCCCCCTGCAGGGCAGGGTACTGATCTTGGACGACGTCATCACCGCAGGTACCTCAGTCTCAGAATCGGTCGATATCATCCAGGCCCATGGCGCTGCGCCCGCTGGAGTCGTCATCGCCTTGGACCGACGCGAGCGGGGCAGCGGCGAGCGCTCTGCGGTGGACGAGGTCCGCGACCGATTCGGCATACCGGTACTCGCCATTGTGACCCTTGATGACCTGGTCGAGTATCTTGGCGAAGGTCTCGCGCCGCACGCGCATCTGGAGACGGTCAGCGCCTACCGGGCCCGCTACGGGGTGTGATGGAGCCTGGGCCGTTGGATACTGGACAGGCGTTCCCGCCAGCTATTGCAGACCGGCGAACCTGCCGAGTCCAGCGCGGCACCGCAAGGTGCGCAGCGGTTTACTTTCCTGAAACATTTAGCGTCTGCAGGTCCAAGACTTCCCATCGGCGCTTGAGGTCCTAACAGTTCGACATGAGCACGCATTGGTCTTTCCACCTTCCCTGCCTGATTGCCCTCACCCTGCTTACGGGAACATCCGAAGCGCGTCTTTATCGCTGGGTGGACGAAGCAGGAGCGGTGCACTACACCGATACGCTGCCCCCGGCCCAGGTGGAGCGGGGCCACGCCGAGATGAATGAGAGGGGTCTGGTGGTCGACAAAACCGACCGCGCCAAAACGCCGGAAGAGCTGCAACGGGAGGAGGAGGCGACGCGCGCGCGCCTGGCGGCCGAGCGCGCCAAAAGGGAACAGGACGCGGCCGATCAAATGCTATTGCTTACCTTCGGGTCCGTAGACGACATGATCATGGCGCGGGACGGCAGACTTGCGGCCGCCGACGCCATGATTCGGCTGACTCGCGGCAATGTCGGCCGCCGGCAGGATTCACTTCGGAAACTGCGCACCGAAGCCGCCGACCTCGAACGCACGGGCAAACCTATCCCAGGCCCCCTGAGCAAGAACATCGGCGACAGCGAAAGGTCAATCCAAGATGCGTACGCAGCCATCCTAGACCGGGAACGGGAGAAGCAGGCGATCCGCGCGAGCTTCGCGAGCGATCTGACGCGATTTCGACAGCTGAAGAACGTCTCCGATGCACCGAAGGGCGAACTGGCCGAAGCTCACCTTGCCGCGCCGAAGAATCTGGTCCCCTGCACCAACGCAGAGAGCTGCAATCAGCTTTGGGCACGGGCATCCGCCTATGTACGGCAGCATGCGACGACGCCCGTCCAGGCATCCGGGCCCAATATCGTGATCACAGCCACGCCGGAAGGTGACGACGACGTCAACCTCACCCTGTCCCGAATTCCCAACAGGCAGGGGCCAGGGGCGACGCTCTTTCTGGACGCCCAATGCAAACCAGGACTGAACGGCGACTCCACCTGCACCAGCGAGGCGGCGCATCGGATCCTCGACGGCTTTTCCGACGCGGTGCTCAGCCCAGGTCAAGGCGGCTAGCGCACGAAAGAGCGGCGGTATTGCGCACAGTGCCCACCCCTCCGACAGATCGGCGGGTGCCGTCGTCGGGTCAGTCGCGCCCCGAGCCATCCACCCGTAAGGCGCTCACGGGCATATCAGCGACGGCGGATCAAGGTTCCGACGCCCTCGTCGGTGAACAGGTCCAGCATCACCGCGTGCTCGACCCGGCCATCGATGATGTGCGCCGAACGCACGCCCCCCTGAACCGCTTCCACCGCACAGCGGATCTTCGGGAGCATACCTCCCGTGATCACCCCTTGGCGGATGAGCTCCTCCACCCGCCCCACGTCCAACTCCGCGATCAGCTCGCCGTGCGGATCCAGCAGGCCTGGAGTGTTGGTGAGTAGCAGAAGCTTCTCGGCCTGAAGCACTTCGGCCAACTTTCCCGCCACCAGATCGGCATTGATGTTGTAGGAACGCCCGTCGTCGCCCACGCCGATCGGGGCAATGACCGGGATAAAATCCCCCTGGACGAGCATGTTGACGACCCCAACGTCGATACTCTCCACCTCGCCTACATGGCCCAGGTCGATGATCTCGGGCTCGGCCAACTCGGGGGCGTCGCGCCGAAGCACGAGCTGGCGGGCCCGAATCAGGTCCCCGTCCTTGCCAGTCAGGCCGACAGCCGACCCACCATGACGATTGATGAGATTGACGATCTCCTTATTGACCAGGCCGCCGAGGACCATCTCCACCACATCCATGGTCTCGCTGTCGGTCACCCGCATCCCCTGAACGAAGACACTGTCCTTTCCCAACCGGCCGAGCAGGCTGCCAATCTGCGGTCCACCGCCGTGGACGACCACCGGGTTGACCCCGACCAGCTTCATCAGGACGACGTCGCGCGCGAATCCCTGCTTCAGAGCGTCATCCACCATGGCATTGCCGCCGTACTTGATGACCATCGTCTTGCCGCGAAAGCGCCGGATGTAGGGCAGCGCCTCAATCAGGACGTCGGCGATCTTGTGGGCACGTTCGCGCTGAAGGGACATCTCAACTCCCCAGTTTGAATACAAAAAGGGCTGTTCGCGATCGGCTTTGAGCCATCAGAACGGCAGGGCCAGGTCCGGCGCGACCCGCTCCATGACGCGCCTGAACAGTCCTTGGATCATCTCCAAGGACTCCTGGCTGTCGCCCTGGAAACGGAACGAGAGGGCCGGCTGGGTGTTCGATGCACGCACAAGACCCCAGCCCCCATCGAACTCGGCCCGCAGGCCATCGACAGTCTTTATGGTCACCCCATCAAGCCGGTCTGCCAGGGCCAAGACCTGGTCCATGATTTGCTGCGGCTCCCCCTCCTGAAGCGGCAGCAGGAGTTCCGGGGTCCCCAGAGCGTCAGGCAAACTGTCAAAGACCTCCGATGAACGACGAGGGTCGAGGGCCAGTAATTCCAGCAGGCGGGCCCCGGCGTAAACGGCATCATCGAAGCCGAACCAGCGTTCCTGAAAGATGACATGGCCGCTGAGCTCGCCCGCGAGCAAGGCACCGGTCTCACGCACCTTGGCCTTGAGACGGGAATGGCCCGACTGCCACATGACGGGCCGCCCGCCGCCGCGCAGGATCTCTGTGGCCAGCAGGTGGGTACACTTGACGTCATAGACCACATCGGTACCCGGATGGCGCGACAGGACATCCGCGGCAAACAGCATCATCACCCGATCCATTGCGATGAAACGGCCATTCGAGTCGACCACCCCAAGGCGGTCCCCATCGCCGTCGAAGGCCAGGCCCAAGTCTGCCCCCTTGGCGCCCACTGCAGCAGACAGGTCGCGCACGTTCTCTGCCCGCGACGGATCGGGGACCTGCCCATTGGGGAAGCCGCCGCCGAGATCGCAGTTGAGCTCGAAGACCTGACAGCCCAGGGCACGGTAAAGGGCGGGCGCCAGGAGCGACGCCGCGCCATTGCCGCCATCCACCACCACTTTGAGCCCGCGCGCCACCGTGACGTCCCGCTCCACCTGCTCGATATATGCGGGCGCCAGGTCCCGCTGCTGGAAGCCACCCGGCGCCTGCTCAACCAGGTCCCGCTGCCGGATCCGACGCTCGATGGCCCGCAACTGGTCCCCTTCGATGCTTTGCCCTTGGAACACGACCTTGCAGCCATTGTATTCGGGCGGGTTGTGGCTCGCCGTCACCATGACCCCGGAGGTATCCCCCTCATAGCGGGTCGCAAAGTACAACAAGGGGGTTGGTGCGACCCCCAGATCGATGACATCGCGCCCGCTCGCCCGCAGCCCCAAGATCAGTGCCATGGTCAAGGTCTCGCTCGACCCCCGTGTATCGCGGGCGATGGTCACGGACCCGCCCCCAAGCTCAGCGACTTCGCTGCCCACCGCCAACCCGATGTCGCGCATGACCACCTCATCGACACCCTGCCCGACCACCCCCCGGATGTCGTAGGCACGGAAGATCTCCGAGCGTATATCGCCCTGTCCGTTGCCTAGGTCAGGCGCCGCACGAGTCGTCAGTACCGCCGCGCGGCTTGGCTCGGCCGCCGCCGGCGGCCCCTTGTCCTCAGCGGGTAAGACGGACCCGTCGTCCGGCAGACCCTCGGCGTCGAGTCCTTCAGGAACAACGGGGGTCCCGGCCGCCTCCTGCGCGGACGCAACCCGCTCCTGGAGAGCGGTCGCCGGGGCCCGGGGCAGCCCAGTCGAACACAGCAAGGCGAGCAGGCTCTGCTGCACTTTGTCCGTTTCGGCCAGGCGGCAGGTCAGGCGACGCAGGGGGCGCCCCATGACGCCGTCTTCGACCAGGGCGAGCAGGGCCGCCTGGTCCTCTGCCACGGCCTGTCTGAGAGTCCGGTAGGGAACCCAGAGCGCCAGGCCGACAAGGCCGAGGACCCCAAGGTAGCCGATCACCACCCAGGCCACGGCGCCGCTTTCGAACAGCCCGGGGGATTTCGGCCAGACGCCGATGCGCAGGGACGTCCCGGGGATTTCGACGGTCCCTTGTGGGGCCTTGCCCGGGGGGGCCCGGACCTGGTCAAGGGCGAGGCTCACCACATCATTGCCGGCGGTCTGCTGGTACAAAATCCGGCCGGCCTCGCCCCCTGCATCGGCGAGCGGAGAAAGCAGAGATAACGGCAGGGCTAGGTGGACGACGCCAACCGCCTTACTGCCCTGGTCGACGAGCACAGGGCCTGCGATGGCCAGGTGCATGTCCGGCTGACCGACGCGATGGACCTCGATCCCGGACACCTTGCGGTCGCGAAACGCACGTTCCATCAGATCGATGGCGGCGTTACTCATGAAGGGCCCATCTCCGCCCATGATGCCGGCTTGGTTGGGAGCGACCAATCGGATGCCGAGGGCCTCGGGGATCTGCCGACGCACCGCCTCCTCCGCGGCACGCAAGCCGGAGTCATCCATCGCACGGAGCGACTTCTGCAGGGCGGGGTCGTTAGCCCAAGTGCCCAGCAACTTCCGCACGGCGCCGGCCTGATTCATAACATCGCGCGCCACCGCTTCGGCCGTGGCCAGCAACTGTCGCTGGGCCAGGGCCTCGTCGCGGGCCATCCAGGCGTAGACGCCGAGCATGGCCGCGAGCAGCAGGGCCAAGGCCACCCCGAGGTAACCGGTCAGCCAGAATCGAGCCAGGCCGGGGGCAGACCGGGGCTCGGGCGCCCCGCTCGGGGCCTTGGGATCTTTGGCGCGCCGAATATCATTGCTCCCTTCTCGCTGTTTCGGCATCGGGTCCCGACTCGTTCCAGGACACCCCACCCCGACCCCTGTTGTTAGGCCCGGCCACTGTGCCCAAAGCCGCCAGCGCCGCGTTCGCTGTCGGCGAACTCATCGACCAGGTCGAAACGCGCACGCACCACAGGGACCAACACCAGCTGGGCGATGCGCTCGCCGACCTCGATTCTGAAGTGTCCCGACCCGCGATTCCAGCACGAGACCATCAGCTGACCCTGGTAGTCGGAGTCGATCAGCCCGACCAGATTGCCCAGAACGATGCCGTGCCGATGCCCCAGCCCCGAGCGAGGCAGGATCAAGGCGGCGAGCCCAGGGTCGGCGATGTGCACGGCCATGCCGGTGGGGATCAGCTCGACGGCACCCGGCGCCAGGTCGAGGGACTCAGTAAGCATCGCACGCAGATCCAGGCCCGCAGACCCATCTGTAGCATAGGCCGGCAGGGGGAACTCGACCCCCAGCCTCGAATCAAGGAGCTTAACCTGAAGTGGACGCACGATAACGCTCGCAAATGAGATCGGCCAGATCGGCACCAAGGAGACGCTTCGGCATGAGCGCGAGCGATCGGCCGCCGCCCTCCCACAGCACCAGCAAGGCATTGTCCTCGCTCTCGAAGCCGCACTTTCGATCACCCGCGCCACCCACAGGACCGCCTACCAGATTGGCCGCGATCATGTCCAGCCCCTTGGCCTTGAGCTTGCTCCGAGCATAGGTCTCCACTTGCTCGGTCTCTGCAGCGAAGCCGACGGTGAAAGGTCCGCCAGGCAGGGCGGCGACCTCTCCCAGGATGTCCGGGTTCTTCACCAGGCGCAGGGTCATCTCCTCCGCGGACTTCTTTATCTTAGTCGGGTGGGGCGCGGCGGGCGGTAGTCCGCCACGGCAGCAACGCCGACAAAGAGGTCGCATTGCTGCGACTCGGCCCATCACGGCGGCATGCATCTCCGGCGGCCGTCTCCACCTGGACCAGTTCGCCCACCGCGGGCGGCTCCAGTGCGCTCGGACCGCTGACCAGGCAGACATCGGCCCCGCGCGCGACCAGGGCCTGCGCCAACGCATACCCCATTCGACCGGAGCTGCGGTTGCCGAGGTACCGGACAGGGTCCAGCGGTTCCCGGGTCGGGCCTGCGGTGACAACAACGCGGCACCCGGCGGGGAGCATGCACCTCGGAGACAGGGCCCCGACGATCTCAGTCGGCTCCAACATCCGCCCAGGCCCGGTTTCCCCACAGGCCTGATCTCCCTCCGCAGGCCCAAGCACCCTCACCCCCCGCTGGCGCAGGATGTGCAGGTTGCCTTGGGTGGCCGGGTGCCGCCACATGGCCTGATTCATGGCCGGAGCCACTGCCAGCGGGGCGGTACTGGCCAGAACCAGGGTCGTGAGCAGGTCGTCGGCCAGACCATGGGCCAGGCGGGCGAGGAGGTCGGCGGTCGCCGGTGCGATCAGAATCAGATCCGCCCAACGCGCCAGCTCGATGTGGCTCATGCCAGCCTCGGCGCGGGGCTCAAGGAGGTCGCCGTGCACCTCTTGGCCGGACAGCGCCTGGAAGGTCAGCGGCGCGACGAAGGCCTGGGCCGCTGCGGTCATCACGACCCGCACCTCCGCCCCCGCCTCGCAGAGCCGGCGCACGAGTTCGGCCGCCTTGTACGCGGCGATGCCCCCGCTCACCCCGAGTAGGACCTTGGTTGGCTGCACGGCGCTCACAGTTTTTAGACTAGGGCCAGCCCGCGGGCAAAAAACAGGCCGAAAGTGTAACCGATTTGGGTAAGCTTCGAGCATCGCCCGGCGGGTGCCACCAGGAGACAGCTCGCATGCCCATCACAGACTGGCCCGAGGACGAACGGCCGCGCGAAAAGCTGCTGAACCATGGCCCCGACGCTCTGACCAACGCAGAGCTCCTGGCGATCTTCCTGCGCACCGGGATTCCCGGCAAGAGCGCGGTGGATCTGGCCCGCGACCTGCTCGTCGATCTCGACGGGCTGCGCGGCCTGTTCTCCGCCTCGGAGAGGCGATTCTGCGAGGCCAAGGGCCTTGGACGGGCCAAGTACGCCCAGCTCCAGGCGGTGCTGGAGATGAGCCGTCGCTACCTGTACGACGAGATCAAGGGACGCGATGTCATCGCCAGCCCCGAGGCGACGCGCGACTACCTGAAGCTGCGCCTGCACGGCTATCCTTACGAGGTCTTCGCCGGCCTCTTCCTCGACAATCGCCACCGGGTCATCAGCTACCAGGAGCTCTTTCGTGGCACGATCGACGGTGCCAGCGTCCATCCCCGCGAGGTCGTGCGTGCAGCCCTGAAGGTCAACGCGGCGGCCATCATCTTTGCCCACAATCACCCATCGGGGGTCGCCGAGCCCAGCCAGTCGGACCTGCGCATCACCCAGAGGTTGAAAGAGGCCCTGGCCCTAGTCGACGTGCGGGTGCTGGACCACTTCATCGTCGGCGAGGGCGGGGGGACCTCGCTGGCGGAACGTGGACTTCTGTGAAATGTGGAGTTGCGGCGCGCGACCGTTGCAGTCGCGCGCTTGTGGGCCTGGTGACTTCACATAGTCGAACTACATCCGCCGCAGCCAACCGACCAGATCCTCTGCATCGAGCAGCGGATGCACGCGGCTTGGTGGCGCCAGCGCCTCGGGAAACACTTGAGAAAGCGCCTCCCTTTTCAGATCCAGGTCGGCGCGGGCGTAACGCATCGTTGTGTTCAGACCCGCATGTCCCAGCCACTGGCTGATGGTGGTGAAATCGACTCCTGCTTTGAGCAGCGCGATGGCCGTGGTGTGGCGCAGGGAATGGGGGTGGATGCGCTTGTCTCGCAGTGTCGGCGTCGAGACCGCTGCGATGGCGACGTACTTGCGCAGCAGGTAGCGAACCCCGAAGCGCGTCATTTGTTGACCGCGCGCGTTGCTGAACATGAATGCCTGCGCCGGATCGGATTCCGTCGTCTCGGTTTCCTCCATCAGGTGCTTCAGCAACTTGGCCGTTGCAGGCCAGATCGGGCATAGGCGCGTCTTGTTGCCCTTGCCGTTGAGGCGGACCTGGCAGGGCGCGTCGAGCCGGATATCGCATCGTCGCAGGTCCAGCACCTCTTGGACCCGGGCGCCGGTGTTGAACATCAAGGCAAAGAGCGCATAGTCGCGCCGCCAGCGTTCCGATCGATGCTCTGCAGCAGCGCCTCGATCTCCGGCGCTTCGAGGTACTCGATCGGCGCCTCCGTGGCGCCGCGTTTGAACGGCAGCCCGATGACCTGCTGCAACGTGCCGAGGCGCTCCGGGCAGTGGGAAGCGACGAATCGGGCAAAGACATGGATCGCGCCGAGCCGTGCGTTGCGCGTCGCGATCCCGTTCTCACGCTCCTCCTCGAGGAAGTTCAGGAACGCCAGGACGCGCTCAGCCGTCAGATCGGCAACTTCGAGCCGATCGACCGGGCGTGAAGTCTCGCGGGATACGAATTGCAGCAGGAGCAAAAGCGCGTCGCGATAGCTGCGGATCGTGTGCGGGCTCATGCCGCGCTGCCCTGGCAGGTAGTCCTCGAAGAACTGCACCAGATCCCGACCAAGGTCCGTGGGTCCTGTCCGTCTCATGCTGCACCTCCTTGCAGTACGCCCGCGTACGCGCGCTCGAAGCGCTGGCTCGCATGGGCGATCACGTCCGGCATCCAGCGCAGATAGTAGGCGGTGGAGACGATGGAGACATGGCCCATGTAGAGCGAGAGCTTCGGCAGATTCACCTGGACATCGGCGTCGTTCTCGTACCAGCGTCGAAGCGCCGCGACGGCAAAGCTGTGGCGGAAATCGTGAACTCGCGGAAGCCGACCGTCGGGACCGCGAAACCCCGCGGCAGTGAAGACGCTTCTCAAGCTGGCCCTCAGTCCTCTTCCGGTGTAGGCGTGACCGCGCCAAGTGACGAGCAGCGGGGCGCTGTCACGATTGTCGATCCCCATCTGGCGGCGCTGGGCAAGATACTGCTGCAACTCGGCGCGCACGCTGGCGGAGACAGGGACCCAGCGTGACTTGTGGAACTTCGAGTCGCGGATGAAGAGCACTCCCTGCTCGGCATCCACATCGGCGAGGGTCAGGCGGATCAGCTCGCCACGCCGTATCCCGGTGGTGTACAGCAAGATGATCGCCATGCGCAAAACCCTGGGTCTGAGCCTTTCATGACGCTTCGGACGTACTCCAGCGAGATGGATCAGCAACTGCTCGATCTGCTCGGGCTCGATGAGTGTCGGCAACGGGCTCGGCCCCCGTCGTGCGAAGGAGTCCGGATCCGGAAGGAAACAGTCCGGTTCGCGGCGTCGGCGGTAGCGACAAAAGTTGTACACGATGCGCTCATACACGATGCGGCTGTTGGGGCTCAGCCCGGAGAAGGATGCTCGCCACCGATCGAAGAGAATTCGATCGAGATCCACGCGGTCTTCGTCCACCAGGAATGCGCGAACATGGTTCAGCATCCGCTCTTCCCGGCGATAGCGGCGTCCGAGCGCGCGGCGATTTGTCAGATAGGCGCTCACCGCGTCATCCCATCGGGACAAGGGCTTACATGTTGTCATGGCTCCCTCCGTTGGCGGCTGCGATCCCAGGCATGTCGAGCGCAACATCGCGCAGTGCCTCGACGTCGAGTCGCAGATAGGTGCAGGTCGTTTCCAGGCCTCGATGTCCGAGCAGATCACCGATGGCCTTGACGCCGACACCCCGTGAGAGCAGTCGCATCGCGAATGCGTGGCGCAAACTGTAGGCACCGCCGGCCTGCCTGGGCAGACCGGCTTCGCGCATGCGTTTGTCGAAGATGTCGACGACCGCGGTGCGCTGCAGCGGGCCATTCGGGCATCGCAACCTCAGGAACAACTCCGGATCATCCGAGTCCTGCCGCAGGCGGTCTTGCTCCAAGTAGTCGCGAAGGACCTGCAAGGTCGGCGGCGCGATCGGCAAGACCAGTTCCGAGTGCGTCTTGTGCTGGAGCACGTGCAGCACGGCGTTGTCCCAGTTGATGGAATCCAGACGCAGCGTGACCACCTCGATGGGCCGCAGTCCGTAGTGGGTGATCAGGTGAAGAACGGTGTAGTCGCGCCATCCTCCCTTGCTCCGACGGTCGATCGACGTGAGCAGGGCCTGGACACGCTCCCAAGGCAGGGCGCGCGGCGGCAACTCGCCGCGGTAGATCCGTGGCGTGTCGATCTGCCGATCGAGTCGCGTGGGCAGGTCTCCCCGATCATGGCAAAAGCGCAGAAAGGAGCGCAGGTGTGCGACGACATGCTGCATCGAGTGGCGGGACACCTCCCGTGCCCGTCGGACCACGAACCGTTCGACATCCAGCGCTGTCAGCTCGGCGATGCCCCGGTCGGAACCGACGCCACGGACCAGAAAGTCCGCAACCGTATGCGCGTGATGGCTACGGGCCGAGACCGAGAGACCGCGCACCGTCTTCAAGTACTCCGCGTACTCGCGTCGCAGATCCGCGAACCGATCATGGACACCCGGTTCGCGTAGTCGACCGCGCGACTGCAAGAACCGGCGTATACGCGCGCCGGGTTCCCTCGAAGCGGTAGATGCGACTGAGCAGTCCATTCCCGACTAAAGTGGACCCCATGTCCAGGACAGTTTCCGCCCTAGTTTAAGCTGGCCTGCCTTCGTCAATTGCAGCGGGTTGGCGCTGCCCCAGGTTGCGGTGAACCCCTCCGACAGGAGGGGGCCTGACCGGCAATTAAGAAAAAAATCCTGTTGTCGTCGCGCCGCAGGCGTCCTCAGTCCGGCCGAGCACGGCGCTCAGGCCGCCAGGACCGGGGCGAGCCCCTCCCCGGCGGCACGCGGTGGCTCTGGCGAGCCGCCAAAGCGATCCACGATGCGGGCTCCGCCACCCTCCCCCGAGGAGTACACGCCATCCGGG
>CAVPXP010000044.1:0-42792 GCA_963709645.1 uncultured Gammaproteobacteria bacterium | reverse complement strand
TGGTTGTAGCCATCCTTTTTCATGCAGACGATGCCGAAGCCTGCCGCGCGAGCGGCACTTCACGTCGATAACAGAGTCCCCGATCATCACCGCGACGCGCCGGTGCCACACCAAAATGCTCAGCGGCATGTAGAAACGGAAGCGGATCGGGCTTCTTGCTCGGCAAGGTGTCGCCGCTGATCACGATACCGAAGGCATCATAGACGCCCAGATCCTTCAGTAGCGGCTCGGTGAACTGGGCCGCCTTGTTCGTGACGCAACCCAGATCGGGTCAGCCGGCGGCCTAGGACCAGTTCGGCCCCTCGCGGACCCCCGGGTTAAAGGAGCGAGGACGCTGGACGAGGTGTTTTCCCGTACAGTTCGAGGAACACCGGATAGGCGCGCGCAAAGTCGCCATCGTCCGGCTCCCCGTCGAATCGTCCGACCAGTGCCCGACGCACCAAACGCTCGACGCCATTGCCGACCCAATTGCGCACCGCTGCCTCGCCTACGCCCCGCGGCCGAACCGTCCCATCATGACGTCGACGCAATAGGCCAAGTCCGGGACGCTGTCCACCAGCGTCCCATCCACATCGATCAGGACCATCCTTGGTTGCACTTGCGGGCAGGGACGGCTCGGCTGACTGACCGGCAAGCCCTAGCGGCTGACCGCCGCCATCGCCTAACGCATCTCGGATGATACTGTCATAACGATGAGGATCCGAAGCCTTAGCCTTGCCGAAGAAGCCGGAGCCGGACACGAAGGTATCGGCACCCGCCGCCTTGATCTCGGCGATATTGTCGTCCTTGACGCCACCGTCGATTCGTCAGGCGGATGTCCCGCCCGGTCGCGTCGATGAGCGTGCGCACCGCGCGCAGCTTGTCCAAGGCTGACGGGATGAAGCTTTGGCCTCCGAAACCCGGATTCACGGACATCAGCAGAAGCATATCCACCTTGTCCATCACGTAATCGAGGTAGCTGAGGGACGTGGCGGGGTTGAACACCAAACCGGCCTTGCACCCCTCGTTGTGGATGAGCTGGAGCGTACGGTCGATGTGCTCGCTCGCCTCCGGGTGGAAGGTGATATACGTGGCCCCCGCCTTGGCGAAGTCCGGCACGATGCGGTCCACGGGCTTAACCATCAAATGGACGTCGATCGGGGCAGTGACCCCATGCTTGCGCAGGGCCTCACAGACCAGGGGACCGATGGTCAGGTTCGGGACGTAATGGTTGTCCATGACATCGAAGTGGACGATGTCCGCCCCCGCGGCCAGGACGTTGTCGACCTCCTCACCGAGCTTCGCAAAGTCGGCCGAGAGGATGGAGGGTGCGATCAGGTCTTCTACCATCGTAGTGACTCCCCGTGGATGCGGGCCGTGGATTTGGGCCCCATCGGCGGCGAAACGCTTGGCGCCCGCCCCTCCGGTTTGCCCATAAAGGCGAAAACTGTAACCCAATCGCCGCGGATTTTCACCCACGGCACTGCCTGCGAGCAGGCTCCAGCCGTCCGCACCAAGCGGTCCGCACCAACGTCAGCCGCCCCGGGCTCGGGTGATGGTCTCGTACGCACGACGGATTTGATGGGTTTTCTCGTCCGCCAGTTTCAGCATGTCCGGCGGTAGGCCCTTGGAGGCCAGCTTGTCAGGATGGTTCTGGCTTAGCAGACGCCGATAGGCCCGCTTTACCGCCGCCTCGGAGGCCGTGCTCGCCACCCCCAGCACCGCATAGGCCGCCGCCAGCCCAGACCCAGCGCTGGCGGAGCGCCGCGGGCCCGTTCCGGCTCCGGCCTCGGCTCGACCCGCCCGTGCCCGGCCCCACGCGCCCGCCGCCCTGCCAGAACCGCGCCGGAACCGCGCCACCTGATCGAGCCCGCGAAACACGGCATCGGAGACCCCAAGGTGCCGGCTGATGTGCAACAACAGCGCCGCTTGCTCCTTCCCGGGCACCCCGTCCACGTAGGCCATCTGAAACTGGATGTCCAAGAATAGTCGCAGCATCACGCCGCGTCCCCGGCAGTCTTGGCGCAGTGCAGCGAGGACCCGATCCAACGGAAAGTCCGGAGATTTGCCCTCATTGAAGTGGCCGATGGCCACCCGGCGCTGCCCCGCGGAGAGTTGCAGGCGCGTCATGACCGACTCGGCCAGTGCGATTTCCCGCTCCGAGACCCGCCCGTCCGCCTTCGCGAGGTGCCCCATCACGGCAAAGGTCGGATAGAGGAACCCTCCTCGGACCGGGCCCGTTTGGCTGAAACGGGAGCCTTCGGGGCCGGCCTCCGGGCGCCCCTGACCAAGGAACCACCGGTCAAATCCATGACCCAACGCAGCCCCCGCCAACGCCCCAAGCGGGCCACCCAAGGCGAAACCGACGCTACCCCCCAGCAACTTTCCCAGCCAACCCACAGACCTGCTGCCCGTCACTTACCCTTGAGGTATTGCTCGTCACTGAAGGAGTAGACCCAGCCAGGCCGCTGAGCCACCAACACCACCATCACCCAACCGTTGAGCATGGCCTCCGGCAGAAACATCATCGGGAAGAAGGGCAGGACCGTCTCGCTGAGCTGCGCAAAGGTGTAAGCGCCGTTCAGGACCAACAGCCAGGCCGCCAGATAGCCAGCGGCCACCGCGACGAAGCCGGCGGTGAGGAACCCGTTGACCAGCACGTAGACAAAGAACTGCCGGGGAAGGTAGGCGCGGATCAGGATCAGCAGGATCTGGGTCAGGGTGATCGGCACCACTCCGGCGAGCATGGCGTTGACCGCAAACCCCTCCCAGCCGCCGCCCGCATTGATGGAGACCCCGACCAGGGCCAGGCTGACGGCGATCACGGCGAGGGACCAGCCAAACATCAGGGTCGCGGCGGTAACCCCCAGCAAGTGAAACGACAGACCGGGCTGGACCTTGACCTGCATCGCCCACAGCATGAGCAGGGCCACCACCAGCCCCAGGTAGACGTGAAGCTGCTCGGAATTGCGAAACCTGCCCCAGGGCGCCATCCTGAGGGCAGCCAAGAGAAGAAACCCGTAAATCAGGGACATGGCCCAGATGAGCACGGGCGACAACAGCTCACCGTCGACGGTCATGGCAGGATCGGTCACTCGCACGAAGGCTTCAGGGCTTTGTACGACAGCAGGCGGCGACCCGCAAGTCAGCGCGGTGCCGCAATGCCAAGTACCACCCGGAACCCAAGACTGACCCGAAACCTGTAGGGGGTCGAGATGCACCAAAGACCGCTTGGAGACACAGCGCTCATGGTCAGCGGGCTTTGCCTCGGGACCATGACCTTCGGCGAGCAGAACAGCGAGGACGAAGCCCATGCGCAGCTCAACATGGCCGTCGCCGCAGGCATCAATTTCATCGACACCGCCGAGATCTACCCGGTTCCGCCGCGGGCCGAGACCCAGGGCCTGACCGAACGCTTCATCGGCACCTGGCTCAAGCGGCGCGGCGGGCGCGACCGCCTGGTCCTGGCCACCAAGGTCGCCGGCCCCGGGGCCTGGATCAGCTACCTGCGGGACGGCCGGAACCGCCTGGACCGACCCAACATCGCCGCCGCCCTCGACGCCAGCCTCGCGCGCCTGCAGACGGACTATCTCGACCTCTACCAGCTGCACTGGCCGGACCGCGAGACCAACTTCTTCGGCAAGCTCGGCTACGACCCAGCGCCGAGGACGGACAGCGTCCCGCTCCTGGAAACGCCTGGAGGCCCTCGGCGAGCAGGTCAAGGCCGGCAAGGTCCGGCACATCGGGCTGTCCAACGAGACCCCCTGGGGCCTCATGACCTGCCTGAGGCTCGCCGAGCAGCATGGGCTGCCGCGGCCCGTGAGCATCCAGAACCCCTACAACCTGCTCAACCGAACCTTCGAGATCGGCCTGGCCGAGGCGGCGATTCGCGAGCGCTGCGGGCTGCTGGCCTACTCGCCGTTGGGCTTTGGCGTCCTCTCCGGAAAATACCTCAACGGGGTCCGGCCGCCGGGTGCACGACTGACCCTGTTCGAGCGCTTCAGCCGCTATTCCAACCCCGAGGCGGAAGCGCGCCGACCGCCGCCTATGTGGCCCTGGCCCGTCGCCACGGCCTGGACCCCGCCCAGATGGCCCTGGCCTGGGTGACCAGTCGCCCCTTCGTGACCTCCAACATCATCGGGGCCACGACCCTGGAGCAGCTCGCGACCAACCTGGCCAGCCTGGACCTCACCCTGTCAGAGGAGGTGACTCGCCGGGATCGAGGCGATCCACCGCGGTCAGCCGAACCCGGCGCCCTGATTTGCAGCACGCGTGGACTCGGCCGCTGTGGCGGATCGGAAGTCACTGAAATCCGGCGGCGATGGCACCCTCGACCAAGCCCGCGAATCCCTGCCGCCCACACTTGTGCCCAGCCAAGGTGTTGGCGCGCAACAATGCAGCCGGAACTGGGCATCCCCGCAGCAGGCTGTCGATCATCGCAGCGTTGAAGACGTCACCGGCGCCCAGGGTATCGACCAACCGGTCGGGGGGACGGGCAGGGACATGCTCGCAGCCGGCCCCGCGCGTCCAGCCGTAGGCACCGAGCTCCCCCGAGGCGAGAACCAGGTGGCGCGCCCCCGAGCGCCGGGCCTGGTCCGCCAGAAACTCGACTGGATCTGAGGCGCCCAGGGCCTGGGCATAGGCGCGTGAGAACAGGATCAGGTCAGGGCCATCGAGGAGTCGCTCGCACCCCGGCCGAGCCTTCTCCAACTCCAGAGAGATGGGGATCCCGGGGAACCGGTCGCGAACGAGCCCAAGCATGGCCGCCGTTTCGCCGAGGTTGCGCCCCTCGAAGTGAATCCAGGCGCAGTTGCCGCCCAACCAGTCCTGTTGAGCCGAGAGGCCGGCCTCCAGGTCGGCGACTGTCATCTCCGGCAGGTCGCGATGGTGGACGATGGTTCTGGTGCCGCTGGCACGGCTCAGAGCGACGTACGAGGTCGGGCTCAAGCGGCCCGGGTGCCGTAAGGTTAGGCGCAGGTCGATGGCGTGGCAATCGAGGTCGCCACGGATCAGCCCGCTCGCCGGATCGTCCCCGAGGGTTCCTGCCCAGGCGCAGGGGTGGCCGAGCTGACTGAGAACAACCAGGGAATTGGTGACATTCCCTCCGCGCACCCGCCGCTGGACCAGGGCCCGAACCTCAGCATCCTCCGGGGGGTAGGAGGCCACCTCGTTGACGATGTCCAGGGTCGCAATGCCGACCCCGAGGATGTATCCCGCGGGCCCCACCCACGCATCACTCATCCCGGGCGAGGCGAAACCCGAGCATATTGATGCGCGTGTCGGGTGAGAAATGGGCCCGTGCAGCACTGCGCATGGACTTGGCCGGCTTGTTGAAGGCGCCGCCGCGTGCGACCCGTGCGGTGCATCCTTCCTGGTCCCAGGCGGTGCCATCCGCAGGCGCACCCTGGTAGTTCGGGCGATAGCAGTCCGCCGTCCACTCCAGTGCGTTACCGGCGGTATCATAGAGGCCGTAAGGATTCGGCTCGAAACTCCCCACGGGGGCGGTGGAACGTCCATCGTCCCAGCTCGTGCCGCAGTCGAAACACTGAGCCCGTCCGACCTCTGGGCTGACACCCCACCAGTAGGACGACTGGGTACCTCCGCGGGCCGCGTACTCCCACTCCGCCTCAGTGGGCAGGCGATAGCGCCGACCCGTCTGCCGGGACAGCCATTGGACATAGCCCTGGGCGTCCCCCCAACTTACGTCGACGACCGGCCGCCGCCCGCGCCCCCAACCGAAGTCTTCGGGAAGCCGCTTCCCCGTGGCCCGTGCGTATCGATCGTAGTCGGCAAGGGTGACTTCGTTAGCGGAGATGAGGAAGCCGCGGACACCCACCTGACGTTCGGGGTGTCGTCGCGCTCACCCCCCAGTCCAGTGCTACCCATGGCAAAACGGCCTCCCGGGAGGGCAACCATCAGGGGCCCCATGGATCCGTCGGCGAGGTGGTCGCGCAAGGTGCGTACCACCGGCGGCTCAGCAGGCTGCACCTCGGCGGTTCCCGGTGCCATGCCGCCGGGTTCGTGGGTTGCCGGCGGGTCCGCGCGCCCCGCCGGGACTCCGGTGACGCCCGATGCGCTGGGCTCACCGACAGCGGGGAGCGGCGGCAGAGTCCCTCGGATCCTATCCACACCCAGGTAGCCGACGCCCGCCGCGACGGCGACGGCGAGACCCACCCCGACCCCGAGTAAGAAGGGTAACAGGTTGCCACCGCGACCTGGGGTACCGCCGTAGGTCGAGCCCGAGCTGGCTTCGAGGCGATGCCCCTTCAACAGGCGCACGCGCAGCTCATGGAATTCCCGCTCCAGTTCGGTTGCCGCCTTGCGCTCAGCTGACAACGCCGACGCGTTGCGCTCCAATTCCTGGCGAAGTCCCTCGGCCTCCTTGCGCAACGCCTCTGCGTCACTGTGTTCGTCCTCGATGGCGTCCTCTAGGCGACGACACTCCAGGGAAATGCTGTCCAGGGTCCGGTCCTTGCCCGCGAGGGTCCGGCGCAACGCCGTGACTTCCTGCTCAAGGGAGAGCCGGTCGGCGGCCGCCCGGCCCGCCTCAGTTGGTGTCGGTGCTTCCGCCCCGGCCACCTGCCGGTGCAGCGGTGCGGTTCTCCGATCGTCACCCACTCCCGCGAGCGGCGGCTTCCGACCCTGCTCCGGCACAGGGCCTTCGGACGTTCGGCTATCCTCATCCTCGAACTCAACCATGGCCTTCCACCCGCTTTGGTTTCTCCCCACGGCCGCATATCGTCCCACAAAAAGCACCTGTTCCCGCGCCGGCCGACGCAAACGAGACGCCGGCGTTCCGGATCGCTCGCGGCGGCGGACCGGAAGGGCTGATGGGGCTCTCCCCGCTCAATGGCGTTGCGGCCGTAAAGTCAGGGTATCGCCCTTTTGGATCAGCTCAAAGCGCTTGAGGTAGCTCATCCCGAGCAGGACCTCCTCGCCTTCCATCGCCGGCAGGACCGCGGCGGCCACTCCCTGCGCCGTCAGCCCACCAAGGCTCACGTTGTCCAGTCGTGCCGACCAGGTCTCCACATCACCGTTGGCGGTGCGCCCAATGCCCCCTGGGCGCAGCCGCAGACCCAGCCGCCGCGCCAGGTTCAGAGGCAAAGCGACCTGGGTGGCGCCGGTATCGAGGAGGAATACGACTGGATGACCGTTAATGGTTCCGTCGGCGACGTAGTGCCCCGCGCGGTTGCGCTGGAGGATCACCTGGAGAGCGCCGCCAGGCCCAGGGGCGCCTTTGAGATCGCGGTTGGGGTTGCGAGCCCCCTCAATGAATTCCTGGAACAGCAGAACCACAATGATCAGCCCCACCACCCATGCGCCCAGCAGCATCACCTTGCCAAGGCGCGAGGGGAAATCACTGGAATCCGGCGGGTCACTCATGCCACTCGCAGGCAGGCCGAGACGGCCTGCTCTAACCTAAGAAAGCGCAGCCGGGTGACCATGCAGAGCCGCCCGACGCGACCGAGAACGAAGCGGAGCGACGACCGTCTGAAGTTGGTCGGCCGCTCCTTTCCGGGCGTGCAGGAGCCTATGGTTGGGCCGACTCAGCGCGTCCTCAGCGAGCCGGGACTGCCGAGGGCGCCGTCGCCATGGTCACTCGACCAGTTCGGCTCAACTGCGTACGGAAATAGGCTGCTACGCTGCGCCCATTGGCCTCGACGTCATAGACCTTCCAGCCATCGGCGGAGCGGTAGGTGCGGAAGGTCATCTTGGCCGGGTAGGCCCCCGGGCGCAGGATCCCCACGGGCACCTTCACGGAGCCTGCGGGACCTGGGCGGGGCCGCAGGTAACGCACCTGTTGCCCGTCAAACCTGGCCATTTGGGTGGCCAAGGAGCTTAAGAAACTGGCCTCGATTTCGCCGGCCATGGCCTTCCGGGCCTCTTCGCTCATGCGCGCCCAAGCCGGCCCAGCGACCCATTGCGCCATGTAAGCAAAGTCGAAGTAAGGTGCGATCTCCCGATCCAAGAAGGCCGCGGCCTGCAGCTTGTTGGGGGCGTCCTTCTGGCCCAGATAGGCGAGCAGTTTGTCCATGCCAGCCTTGAGGGTCTCGACGGCCTCGGCCCCCGCGCGCTGCGCAGGCGCCACACGGGCTGGGCCAGCAGCCGGGCCATAACCGCCCCAGCCGGGTGGGACCTGTGCCTGCACAGTACCGGTGATCAGGGTAAGGAGCGTGAGCGGCAACCAGAGACGGTGGGTCATGGGATTCCTCCAAAATGCTTTCGTAAATACTTTGTACTGGACCGGGGGAACCTCCCCCCGTGGCAGCGGCAGAGTGCCAACGAAACCGGCGAAAAGCAACCGCCCAGCTCCGCCACCCATTCAAACGCCGTGCAGCGCCGGGTGATACCGAGAAGGTCTCGCCATGGGCCCCGCTGACACTGGATCGAAAAGTTGCGGATGCCGATCTTCAAGTTGCACAGACCTGCAGCCGTCCAGAACAACCCCGCAGCGGCACGCCGCCGGCATTGCGTTCGTGATTCCGCGCTCAGGGCGCCGGGTCAGTGTACTCGTCTGCCCGCCGCGCATCGCCGCGCACCCTGTGGGCTGGGTAACGGGCCTCGTTGATGGCAATCTTTTCGTACGCAGCGGCGATAAGATCGATCTCCAGCCGCTCCGAAAGCCGGATCAGGTAGATCAGGATATCGGCCACCTCGAGTGCGACGGCTCGGCGCTTCTTTGGGGTCAGGGCCGTGCTTTGCGCCTCCGTCAGCCACTGAAAGTGTTCCAGCAGCTCTCCGCACTCCCCGGCCAGGGCCATGGATAGATTCTTTGGGGAATGGAACTGCTCCCAGTCCCGGTCTCGGGCAAAGGCGAGCAGGCGGGCATTGAGGGCCTCCAGGCTATCCGGGGGATCTTCCTGCGGATCCGATCGCGACTTGTCTTGCGGCATCTGCTGATGGCTCTTCGGCGTGGGTTTGGCCAGCGATTATCCCGTTTTGCGGCCCGCTGCCAAGCGGCACCCCCGCCAGCCATCCCCTGCGTCAGCGGCAAGCCGGACCTCGTCGCCCTGGTCGCCAGCCGCACGACGGGCAGAAACAAGCCACAGCTTCGCAGGCGCCTGAATTGGGGCCCTGGGCGATCCTAAAAGCCCCAAATCCGGGGGCTCAGTACTTTACCGAGCAACCATAGGGTCGAGTCACTGGGTCGGCGACGGGGCGTCCCGCGGCCAGGTCCGCCAGGGCGGTGCGCACGTAGGGCTTGGCCCCAGTGATGTCGGCTGGGTCGGCGGTGGCCCGGTCGTCGATGCCGCCCACGTAGCGAAGGGTCCCGTCTGGCCCGATCAAGTACATGTGCGGCGTGGTGCGTGCGCCGTAGGCGCGCCCCATGGTTCCCCTCTCGTCCAGCAGGACTGCGGTGGGGACCGCCCCCCGAGACTTCGTCAAGGCATCGGCTTCGGCGGCTGTAACGTGCCCCTGCTTGCCCGGGGCAGAGGAGATGACGGACAGCCAGAGGACACCCTGCCCGATCGCCTCCTTCTGCAGGGCTTGCATGTTCCCGGCACCATAGTGCTTGCGGACATAGGGACAGTCGTGATTGGTCCACTCCAGGACCGTGGTGTGCCCGGCCAGGTCTTTGAGAGTCCAGGTCTTTCCCTGAGTATCTGCCACGGAGAAGGCAGGAGCGGCCTGTCCGACCTGGGGATCGGCCTGGGCCGGGCCACCGAGGATGGCGGCGGCGAGGATGGCCCCATAAGCGGGGAGGGTCAGGCTGCGACGCGTGGCTGTCATGCTCAGATCTCCGGTGTGGTGACGGTTTGAAGTTGCGAGCGGGATACGCGAGTCAGCATTAACAGAGGGTACCTACCCCATCGACCAGCCGAGACTGGCGGGGTTCAATCCCCGGGCTTCTCCCCTTGCCCCACAGCCTCCAGCACGATGCCCTCCGTGAGCAGCTGAGGCAGAACCCGATGCCCGCCCAGACTTGGGTACCAGACGTAGAGCGGCACCCCGTTACGGCCGAACCGGGCCAAGTAAGCCGTGATCGCCGGGTCCTGCTGCGTCCAATCGCCCTTGAGATACAGGGCCCCGCGGCGCGCCATGGCGTCGGCCACCGCGGGCCTTTCCAGGGCGATCCGCTCGTTGACCAGGCAGGTGATGCACCAGGCGGCGGTCATGTTGACCAAGACGGGCCTTGCCTCCGCAAGCGCGCGGGCTAGTCGGTCCGGGGAGAAGGACTGGGCGCGGAGGACTGCGCTTCCGCGGCTCGTCCCCTCGCCACTTGCCGGCGGGACCCTTCCCGCGGCCAGGCCAAGGTACAGCGCCAGTCCGAGTCCAGTCCAGCCGACCCCTTTCCCCAGGCCACGCCAGAGGCCGGAGCAATCACGGCTGCGGTCCCAGGCCCACAGGGCCAGCGCCAGCAGCACCACGCCCGCCAGGACCGCGGCCACCCCAGGGGGACCGACCTGGACGCTGATGACCCATACAAGCCAGGCGCCCGTAGCGAACATGGGAAAGGCGAGGAATTGCTTGAGGCCGTCCATCCAGGGTCCAGGCCTGGGCAGCCGCCGAGCCAGCGCGGGCGAAAGCGACAGGACGACGAAGGGCAGGGCGAGCCCGAGGCCCAGGGTCAGCATCACCGCCAGGGCCCACGGCCAGGCCAGGGTCATCGCATAGCCAAGCGCCGCCCCCATGAACGGCGCGGTGCAGGGGGCCGCGACCAGTGCCGCCAGGGCCCCCGTGGCGAAAGCCCCCCCAGCACCCGTGGCCGGTCCCGCAGCCGCAAACCCCATGAGCCGCGCCCCCAGGGTAATGGCGCCCGCCAGGCTGAGGCCCAGGGCGAAGAACAGGTAGGCCATGAGGGCAACGAAGGGCGGGTACTGCAGCTGGAATCCCCAACCCACCGCCTCGCCCCCAGCCCGCAGACCCAAGAGCACTGCACCGACAAGGGCGAAGAAGGTCAGGACCCCGCCGGCATAGGTCAGGGCATGCAGGGTGCGGTCGCGGCGCCCCGCACCGCCTTGCCCCGCCAGGCCCATGGCCTTCATGGCCAGGACGGGGAAGACGCAAGGCATCAGATTCAGTACCAGGCCCCCTGCGAGCGCGAACAACAAGGCCATTGGGAGCCCAAGATCCTCGACAGCCGCCCCTCCGGCGGCCCCTGCCCCGGCGGGCGCCAGTTCGGGGTCCACAGGGTAGCCGCGGGTCGCTCCGTCAGACGAGACCACCAGGAGACCCGATCCCGCAGTCTGGGCTGCCACCCCCGGCGTCAGGTCCAGCACGAGATCACCCTCTGCTAGACGCCAGGGCTGGAGGGCAGCGTGCTCGATAAGTCCCCATTGGTCGGCAAAGAACCAGACGGATTCGGGCCGCTCCGGTAACACCTCGGCGGGCACCTGAAGCCGCATTTCCTTCCCGGATCGAGTCAGTCTGGCCCCGGCGATGCGGGGCTGAGGCAGTGCCGCGCGGGCCTCGTCCAGTTCGGGCGACCCAGGCGCGAGGTCACGGGCCGCATCCTCCGGCGTCACGACATCCAAACTCAGGTCCAGGTCCCCGCCCTCGGGGATGCAGTGCTCCTCGCACACCAGCCAGTCGGCCCTGACGCGGACCGGCAGGGATTCGCCTGGCGGCCAGTCCGCCGGCACGGTCAGTGTCATCAGGTGGGTCGCCCGCCCCGAATAGCCATAGTTGGCCAGGGGCCCGACTCGGATCAGGCTGGGGAGGGGCCAGCGGATCGGGCCCGCCGCCACCCCGGCCGGCAGGTTCCAGGCCAGCCGCAGCGGCTCGCCCGAGTCCCCCGGGTTGCTCCAGTAGGTGTGCCAGCCCGAACGGATTTCCAAGGCCAGGGCCAGGTCCAGGGTCTCGCCGGGTGTGGCCCGCGGTCGCTCGGCGAGCAGCCGGGCGGTGACGTTCTCTGTCCGGAGCTCGGCGCCACCCCAAGCCAAGGAGGCGGGCAGCAACAGTGCCACGGGAAGCAGAGCCCAGAGGCATATGGACCTCATGGGCGCCACTTCGACCCGTGCTTCTCCAGCCTGTAGCCGAGCATCTCCTCCGTTAGATCCGCACTGGGAACCAGACCCAGGTCGCCGTAGCATGCCCGGGCCCGCCGGGCGGCGATGCCGGCCACCACGACCCCCTGGACGGCCTCCAGGCCCAGCCGCCGGGCGAGCCCCAGAAGGCCGCCGGACTGGAAGTACGGATCGTCGATCATGACCATGGGCTGCTAGTGCGGTCCCGCGTCGGGCTCTTCAAGCCCTGCACCGGCAAGGGTACCTGCGTCAGTTCCCTTCGTCTGCGCAAAGGGCCGACCCATCGACTGGCCCCAGTGCGACCACGGGGTCCCCCAGGCGCAAAGTTCCACCTTCCAGAACCCGGGCAGTGAGCCCGCCGTGCCCGCGCATGGCGTTGTAGCCCCCGAGCCCGAGAACCTCTTCCATTCGCGAGCAGGGGTGACAGTACCCTGCCCCCTCCAGCAGCGCGGTCCCGACCCGAAAGCGCATCCCCTTGAGAGCCATCAGGTTGATCCCGGAGACGACCAAGTTGCGCCGTAGCAGCCCCGGCTCCAGGTCCGGCCTGCTACAGAGGGCGGCGATGACTGGCAGATGCTCCGCCTGGATCAGAGTGACCTGGCGTGAGGCCCTGATCCCAGGGCCGTAGTGATCGCCCACTAACCCGATCCCAGCCTGGGCCAAGACATCCTCGACGACGAGCACCGGACCACGCCGCCGCCCCCGTACCCCGATCCACTCGAGTCTGCCGGAGCGGGGGAACCGAGTCAGCAGCGTTTGGATGTCTTCCATAGCCCTCAGCCCTTGATTTCGTGCGCCCGAGATCCAAAGCCGTACTGTATAGCCCGCATGCCCCCCTGGGGGCCGGCCGTGCCAGTCATGGGTGTCCGGCCACCCGCATCGAGAACCCAGAATGGGGCCCAATGGCGCATGAACATCGTCCACCGAAACCGATTGTTCACGATTGCGGCGACCCTATTCGCCCTGACCGCATGCAGCACTGTGCGCATCGCCTACTACGGGGCGGACATCTTCGTCCGCCAGTACGCCGCCGACTACCTGGGCCTCGACAACGAGCTGCTGGCCGCGTGGCAGCCGCACCTGACCGAGGCCCTTGCCCGCCACCGGGCTGATGAGCTCCCGTACCTCGCGCAGTTCTTTGACAATGCGCAGCGCGGGGCTGAGCGAGGCCTCAACCGTTCGACGGTCGCATGTCTCCAGGACCAGGCCCTGGTGGTCTACCGTCGCCACGCCAGCCTGGCGGTCGATCTGGCGGCACCTCTGCTCGCCGCGAGCCGCCCTGAGGAGGTCCGTACGCTGGAGGCAAAGCTTCGCGCGGATTGGCAGCAGGAGACCAGCGGCGACCCCCAGGCCGTTGCCCGCCGGGAGCGCAAGCGAGCGAAGCGCTACGCGGAAGCGACGCGTTGGTGGATCGGCGGCCTGACCCCCGCGCAGGAGGCAATCGTTGAGACCACCACGAAAGCCATGCCGGATACGGCCCCCGCCTGGGATGCCTACCGCAGGTCCCGCCAGGAGGGACTCCTGAGCCTGCTCCGGCAGGATGCTCGCGAAGAGGAGGATTCGCTCCTACCTTCACCGCCTGGCTGGTTGAGCACCGCGACATGCCAGCCAGCCTTGCACAGGCCAGCCAGGGGATCCGTGACGCACTCACTGAGCTCGTGGTACGCCTCGACGCAAGCTTCACACCGGAGCAAAAGGCCCAATTTCAGCGCCGTTTGCGCGGCCTGCGCGACGACTTCCTCGCCCTGCAATCCAGACCGCACCTGACGGGTCTCGATTGCAACTGAGCTCAGCGGCGTTGAGCATCGGTCGCGATGCCGGTCCGCCGCCAGATTCAGACACCCAGGACGTAACGACCCCCCGAACCGGCCAGTGCCGTGATCAGGCCTAGAACCAAATTGATCTGCAATGAGCCGTCGAATCAGCGCGAGCTGCGCCCCCGCCAGGGGCCAGTTCTCGCTGTCCACGGCCGCCTTGAGCTTGCGGTAGGCGATGGCGTAAACGTAGACGAAGATGGCGGTCATGACGGTCGCGAGTCCGATCATCGCGGAGACATGCACGGCGGCCTTCCCCTCGAAAACCGCCAGCAAAACCCAGAGCCCAGATCCCCAAAGCAGCAAAATCGCCGCCCAGACCCAGGGAAAGAACCTCCGAAATACGACCTGCATCAGCAACAGACGATCCGGCGCCTTGACGGCCTCCTGTGCGGCCGGGCGCAGCGCCATATGCGCGAAGAACATGCCTCCAACCCAGACGATTGTGGCTAACTGATGGAGCCCGAGGGCAGCTGCAAGGCCGAACGTCGTCATCAGAACCTCATTTGCATGCATCGTCCGATCGCGGCGGCCGAGTGGCAACAGGTCCGCCGTCGCAGCCCCGGCGGCCGCACGGTCGAGGAGCACCATTGTAGGCGCGGCGGCGGCAACCCGTGCGACCGGCAGGTCCGCCCCGCGGCGCCAGGCGACCAGCGCCTCCCGCTTACCGACCCCAGTCACCAGGATCAGCACCTCGCGGGCGGCCGTCAAGGCCATCGGGGTCAGAGAAACCCGGTCTGCAGGCGGTTTTGGGGCATGGTGCACGGCCATCACCAGGGCATCCTTCGGTACGACTTGCCCGGGGAACAGGCTCGCGGTATGCCCATCCTCCCCCATCCCGAGCAAGACCAGATCAGAAAGGCAAGGCCGCCTCAATCACCGGCGCATACGAGGCGGCTGCGGCCTCCGGCCCTAGCTCTGCCGGCATGGGAAAGACGTTGTTCTGGGGTATCGATACCCTTCCCAGCAGCGCCAGAGTCGCCGAAAGGCTATTGCGCTCGCTATGGTCCGGCGGCAAGCACCGTTCATCGCCGAAGTAGACCTGCCAGGCTGCCCAGTCAGCCGAAGCCTTCGCCAGGAGCCTGTAGACCGCCAATGGCGTCGTGCCGCCCGCAAGGGCGATCCGGAAGTGCCCGCGGGAGACCACCGCTTCCCGGGCCCTGGCCAGGATGTGCCGAGTCGCTTCGGCGGCGACCTCCTGGGTCCCATCTAAAACTCGAAACGACGTGTGAACTAGCCCCATAGAACTTTCCCCCTGGGTTCTCTAAACTCGGCCGACCGAAAGACCTGTGCACCATGATCCCCAGGCCATCGGCGATCCACCCGGACCCATCCGGATCCGGCGCAAACTGGGACGCGACTCGGTTCCGGCGGCGTCGATTGAATCTGTACCTTGGAACATGCCCTGGAATATGTCGGGTCGGCATCGGACAATCGGCATCCCCAATTGCTCTCTCCTTGGGGTTTTGGGGTCATGGAAGGGCGCGGAGCAGACCAAACCGAGCAACGGCGTCGCGGATGCAGTCAAGGCCAGGCCCGGTCGTCTGGGCCCGTCCCCGAGAGAGACGCTGAGCACGGCAGCGGACGCTACCCACAAACAGTAACCCAGATCAGGAGGGAGCACCCATGGGCCCCATCAAGATTCTACTGGTCGACGACTCCAAGTCGGCCCGCTATGCCCTGCGCCTGCATCTGCAGCACCACGGCGTCCAGGTCGACACCGCCGATTCCGCCGAGGCGGCGTTGCAGCGCATCGGGGACGCACGGCCGGAGGCGGTGCTCATGGACCACACCATGCCGGGGATGAACGGGTTCGAGGCCCTCGAGATCATCAAATCAGACCCCAGTACCGCACATATCCCTGTCGTCATGTGCACATCCCATGACGACCCAGCATACGCCGCCCAGGCGACGAAGCGGGGCGCCCTGACCGTGCTCAGCAAGGCCGACGCCGCGGAGAAGCTACCCGAAGTGCTGGACCAGATTCGGACCGCGCTTGCTGCGCAACCGGAGCTTGTGCAGGCAACCCCTGCCACTGTCCCGGAACCGGCCCAACCCACGGCACCGCCTTCGGTTACGGTCCCGGTTTCGGCTCCGGCCCCGACCCGGCCCGAGATCGAGACCTGGATCGAAGCCCATCTCAGCCGGCGCCTCGCCGAAGCCATGGAGCCGCTGCTGGCACGGCTGACCACCCAGCTGCGCCAGGTCATAGTGGAGCAGGTGGAAATGGCAGTCGATGCCCTCGCACCGCCAGCCCCGGCCCCTGCTCCGCCGCCGGTCGTCGCCGCGGTCCCCGCGCCCGTCCCGGACGTGGTCCCGCAGGCGCCCGCCATTGACCTCGAACAGCTGCGTGAAGAGATCATTCCTACCGCGGTACGCCACCACTTCGACGTGGAGCGCGATCACTTCCTGAAGCTGGTGCAGCAGTGCATCCAGGAGACCAACGCGCAGCACGAGGAAGACCCGGATGCCCTGCGCAAAATCCTGGAAACCGTTGATGCTGCCCTAACGGACCGAGCGACCCCGATCGCCCGCCGCGAGGCGGAGGACGTAGTCAAAGCCGCACTCGCTCACGAACACGCGGCCCTCGCTGCCCTGCAACAGAAGCTGCGCAACAGCTACGTTTTGGGAGCCATGGCACTGCTCGTCGCCGTTGGAGCGGCAACGGTTGCCTTCCTCTTCTAGAATTGGCGCACGCTTCACCCGGGTCACCGCGCCCCAGCTGCCGAGCCCGAACGCCTTGACGGCTTGGGTGACCGAGCCGACACTCCCTGCGGGGCCGCGCCCTGATGGGCGAGCGTTGCAGGGCGCCACCGGCGCCCCAAGCGGCAGCGTCTGACACCATTGCCCCACGCCACTAAGCCAAAGAGAGAACGGAGGAACACGAGAATGGCACAGACCATGTCCGACATCCTGAACCCCAACACAACGAATCGCGACCCGAACTTCCCGAACGCTCCCACAGACTGGTCCCGCGCGGCGGCCGAAACCGCCGCACAGACCGACGGTATCGCCCTTGGCGCCGATCATTGGGAGGTCATCAAGGCCTTGCAGGGGTGGTTTGCGGAACACCCCCGGACCAACGTGCGCGAGCTGCACGACGCCCTCGACGAGCGATTCCACGCCGCAGGCGGTATCAAATACCTCTATGCCCTTCTGCCCGGTGGGCCGATCGCCCAGGGTTGTCGCCTAGCGGGACTTGAGGCGCCGGCGGGAGCGGCGGACAAGTCCTTCGGTAGTGTTCAATAGGGTCTGAATTGTCTGGCCGTCGACGCTGACCCCATCGACCGAGCTCAAGTCTCCCTGGAGGCGTCTCTCAGTTGTTTCCGCTCGATTCCCACTCCAATAGATCCTCCCAAGGCGGCGGGGCACGCTGGCCCCGCCGAGGCTGCTCCGCGACTGCTCGGCGCGGTTTAGCCTCCGGCGTTCAATAGAGCCCCTTTGATAGCAAGCCTCCCCGCCAAGGCCAGCCTGCGGGGCGGGCAGAGGCAGGCGCTCCGCAGCCTTGCAAAATGACGACTGGGATCAGGAATCGCATGGAGCATCCTGAGAAATATCGGGAAACCTCAGTGCCGAGTCTTGCCATCGGACCCGGCTCGGCCTACCCTATCCCCCGGAAGGCGCCAGGACTTCGGCGCACGGTACGCCCCTCCTTACGGGCAGGAGTGCGGCGTCGAGGATGATCTGGTCCGGTAACGCAAGATCTATGGGTAGGAATCGACCATGAACCGCGAACCCTCTTTTCCGGCCGCTTCGCAATTGGCATCGGAGGTCTCGCATCCAACCCGCCGGCAATTCCTTGGCGCCCTCGCCTCCTGCTCCGCCGCACTGCTGATGGGCGCACCCCCCTTTGCCCGCGCCGCGACCGCTGGCACATCGTTGCAGGCCCAGGTCCTGGATCTACTCAGGGAACTGCGCGCTGACCGCATGATCAGTGCAGACGAAAAGTCCTCTTGGGCAGTCTTCGACCTGACGACCCGCGAAAAGCTGGTGTCCATCAACGAGGACATCCCGCGGCAGGCAGCAAGCATGATCAAGCCCTTCGTGGCCCAGGCGTTTTTCTACACCGTCGAGGATTCTGGCGGCGCGGTGCGCTATACGGACGAGGTCCGTGCGATCATGGAACGCTCGATCCGCCGCAGCAGCAACCCGGCCACCAACCAGTTGATTTCCCTGGTCAGCCGCCACAATGCGAGCCGTGGCGCGGCCGACGTGGAGCAGGTCCTGAAACGAAATGCCCCCGCCATTTTCCGCGACACCCGAATCGTGGAGACCATACCGGCCAACGGCCGCACCTACCGGAATCTGGCCTCCGCCGCCGACTACGACCGCTTCCTAACGGCTTTGTGGGACGACAATCTCCCCTACGCCGCAGATTTGCGTGAGATCATGGCCCTGCCTAACCGTGACCGCATCGCCAGCGGCGTCGATACCATCCCCGACACTGTCAGGGTCTATGACAAGACCGGATCTACGGCCAAATTGTGCGGCGACATGGGGATCGTCGAAGCGGTTGACTTTCGCGGCCGCAGCCGCCCCTACACCTTCGTCGGCATCATCCAGAGATCGACTGCGGCCAAGTCCTATGGGGCCTGGATCACGCGTAGAGCCAACGCGATTCGCTCCGTATCTGACCTCGTTTACCGCGACATGAAGGACCGCCACGGCCTCGTGTAACGGCGGCAGGCATCTTGCAGGGGTGCCCGCCTTTACGCAAGGGTTCATCGACAGATGGTGTCGGTGGGAAAAGCAAACCAAGGCGAAGCGGAATGCCCGACGCGATTGTTGGCGGCAAGCCAGTGATCGGAGGCGGCACCTAGGGCTGAAGGAACGCTTTGCCCGGCGCCAGCAGCCTGCGTTCGATTAGCCCTCCCGGCCTAGATAGCCCTCCACCATACGGGCCCACTCGGGTCCTTGGATGATGCTCAGAATTCGCCGGTTGAGTTCCTCTCTGAATGGCGCCCCCGGCGGCAAGGCGATGCCATAGTCCTGGCGCACCAAAAGGTTGGGTAGAACACTGAGATCGGCGGCGTGACGCTCGTTGACCAGATAGCGCAGGATGGGCACGTCGTAGACCACCGCATCGGCCCGTCCCTCAGCTAGTTCGTCAAGGGCCCCGGCCACGCTGGGAACAGCCCTGTAGCGGATGAGCTTCCCATCCAGAAAGACCGCACTGGTGCTCCCTGGGACTGTGAGGACCCGTTTGCCATAGAGGTCTTCCACGCGGACGATAGTCTGGCCCAACTCGTCCACCGTCAGAGAGCTCGCGATGGCCGCTGTGAACCCGGAGATCACCACGATACTCGCGAACATCCAGATCAGACCGATGGTCCTCCCAGCCAGGGTTACGGGGGCCTTGTCTCCGTAACCCACGGTTGTCATGGTTACGGCCGACCACCAGATCCCCGAGCCAATGCCCCGGATAGGGTCCCGTGAAAACTGGCCATTGCGGGTCCGTTCGGCCAGCCATACCAGCGCACCCAAGAGTGCCAAGACGGCAAAGAGCGCAGTCAGAGACTGGAGAAAGGCTTTGGAAGCCACCCGTTTCAAGGCAGAGAACCACGTCAGCTCGTTGCGCTGGGACACTGCAACACCGAGACCCGAGGAAAAGAAGGGGTGAGTGAAGTCGAGCGTCAGCTCACGCTCGGCGGTAATGGTAAGGGCCGCTGCCGCCGCGCTTACCTCGCCCTCCGCGACGGCATCCAGCATTTCCTCCAGGCCCATCTCCCTGATCTCGTACTCAAAGCCCAACTCCTCCGCGATTCGACGCACGAGATCAAGGGTGATGCCGTCCCAGCCACTCTCGGTTTTAATAGCGAAGGGCGGGGCGTGGCGCGTGGCGATGACCACAGGGCCGTCCTGTGGCGCAGACTGGGCTTGCGCCCTGGCAGGATCCGCTACCAGCAACAGGATGCCAACGAAGAGCGTCAGCACAGAAAAGGCTCTTTGTTTCATCTCGCTCACCGAAAGCTGACGCCCGCAATGCGGACATCGCCCTGCCCAGGACGGCCTTAGGCCCGCTGGGCACCATCCGGCAGCACAATATTGAGCTCCAGGATCTCGTGCTGGTCGTCCTGTTCGTAGTTGACCGAGACGGCGTTCATGTCCACGTCCACATATTTCCGAATGACATCCAGGATCTCCCGCTGAAGCTTCGGGAGGTAGGAAGGTCGGTGGCGTTCGGCTCGGTCGTGGGCGACCAATATCTGGAGGCGTTCCTTGGCCACGGAGGCGGTCCCCTTGCTGGGCCGCGCGGATCGGAAAAAGTCCAGCAGGCCCATCTGTTACCCCCTGAATATGCGGCTGAAGAAACCCTTCTTCTCGACCTCAAGAAAGCGATGTGGCACGGACTCCCCTAGGTAGCGGGCAACCGCGTCCGAATACGCCTGGCCCGCATCGCTCTCCTTATCCAAGATCACGGGGACACCGGCATTGGAGGCGCCCAACACCGCCTTAGACTCTGGGATGACCCCAACCAGTTCCAGGGACAGGATCTCCTGCACGTCATCGACGCTCAACATCTCCCCGCGCGCGACCCGCTCCGGGGAGTAGCGAGTCAGGAGCAGGAACTCACGGATCGGCTCCGCGTTGGTCTCGGCCCGGCGCGACTTGCTGGAGAGAATTCCGAGCATGCGGTCGGAATCGCGCACCGACGAAACTTCGGGGTTGGTGACCACGATGGCGTCGTCGGCATAGTACATGGCCATCGTGGCTCCATGCTCGATCCCGGCCGGGGAGTCGCAGACGATGTAGTCGAAGGTCTGAGACAACTCTTCAAGCACCGCCCCGACCCCTTCCCTCGTCAGCGCCGCCTTGTCGCGGGTCTGCGAGGCCGGCAGCACATACAAATTGTCGCAGCGCTTGTCGCGGATCAGGGCCTGGTTGAGGTTGGCCTCGCGATTGATGACGTTGACAAAATCGTAAACGACGCGCCGCTCACACCCCATGATGAGGTCCAGGTTGCGCAGGCCCACATCGAAGTCGATGACCGTCGTGCGGTTCCCGCGCAGCGCCAGTCCCATGGCCAAGGCGGCACTGGTCGTGGTCTTGCCCACACCGCCCTTGCCGGACGTGATTACAATGATTCTCGCCAAGTTGACGCCCTCCTTCGGGGGTATAGTCCTTCGGTTTGCAGTAATTCGGTAGGTGACCCCGATGCGGGCGAGGTCATCCGGGCCATGCGCGACGCCTGTTTGGGCACCGCCGGCAACTCCGCTCTGACCCGACCCCACCGGCTTGGGTGCGGCATCTGCGTGCCGCTGCCCCGCATGCTGATCCTTCTAACCTGCCGTCCGGCGCCTTTGCCAGACGCGGACGCCCCTCAATTACCCGGGGACGACATCGGTTCTGTCTGTCTAGGTGCAGCCCTGGAGACCCCTAGATCCTCTCGATTCGCAAGACTTTCTGGTCCAGGAAGATCTGGACGGGGAAGCCTTTCAGCTCGTTCGGAATGTTTTCGCTGACGCGATAGTGCCCTGCCACAGAGACCAGCTCGGCCTGGAGGTCCTGGCAAAAGATGCGCGCCTCGGTGTCGCCCTTCATGCCCGCAAGAGCACGCCCCCGCAAGGGCCCGTAGACATGGACATTGCCGTCGGCCATGAGCTCGGCCCCGGCACTGACCGGCGCCACCACGGACAAGTCGCCACCCGCGGCGTAGATCCGCTGACCGGATCGTACCGGGCGGGTAATCAGGGTGAAGCCGCTCGTCTGGGCCGAGTTGGGTGCCGTCTCCGGAGACGCGGGTTTGGGTGCGACCTTACCACCGCCCTGCGGGCCCATGCGCCGCATCAGTGCGTCCCCCAGGATGGCCAGCTCCATCGCCTCGGCCGCCGCGTGTTGCGCCGGGCTACCCCCGCGCACCCCGAAGGGGATCATTCCGTAGCCGCGCAAGAGCCCAACAAGGAGTGGGAACTGGACCTCCCCAGCCGCCTCTGTCAGCCCTGTCAGGTCGATGACCACCGGTGTATTGCGGAAGAAGTCCGGGGCCTGTTCGACCTTGGCTCCTATCTGCTTCGCCACGACATCCATGTCCACGCCGAGAAGCCGGATGACCGGGAGTGTGAAACCCGCCGCCTTGAGCTCAAAGGCTGGAGATGGCGACGATTGCTGGGCACTGGCGGTCATGCGTTCAGTATGGGGAACCGTGGATGCGGGGAAGATGGCCCGGCCGGACATTTGGCGGCGGGTGCGGCAACATGCCGTAATGCTAACCGCTGCACGGCCCGCGTCATAGGGGTTCGTTTCCCCATCAACCTGGCGGCCATTGCATGGGACGCCCGCCGAGCAGGTGTAGGTGAAGGTGGAAGACTGTCTGCCCCCCGGCCGCGTTGCAGTTGACGACCACCCGATAACCGGTCTCGGCGATGCCAACCTCCTTAGCGACCTTGGCAGCCGCCAGGAATAATTTGCCGACCAGCTCGGCATCCCCTGCTTCCGCGTCGTTTAGGGTTGGGATGGGCTTTCGCGGGATGATCAGGATGTGTATCGGGGCCTGGGGACTGAGGTCCCGGAAGGCCACCAGGTCGTCGTCCTGGTAGACGATATCCGCTGGGATCTCGCCCGCCGCGATTCTGCCGAAGATGGTATCGGACATGATGCTTTCCCCCTGATGGGTCAGATGGAATGGCGCCCGGCAAAAGCGTGGGCCAGGGTGCCACCGTCGACGTGCTCCAACTCACCGCCCAAGGGTACCCCATGGGCGATGCGGGTAACCCGCACCTGGTGGCGCGTGGCCTGTTCGGCGATGTAGTTGGAGGTCGCGATCCCCTCCACCGTGGCACTTACAGCGAGGATGACCTCTGCCAACCCCCCCTCCTTGAGGCGCGCCTCCAGCACGTCAAGGCCAAGCTGGGCGGGGCCTATGCCGTCCAGGGGCGAGAGCCGGCCACCGAGGACGAAGTAGAGTCCCCGGAACCCCGTGGCCTGCTCGATGGCGACGATCTCCGATGGGTTCTCCACCACGCACAGGAGGCTCAGGTCCCGATTCGGGTTCGCGCACAAGGCGCACAGCTCACGCTCGCTCAGGGTCCGGCAGCGTGCGCAGCGATTGATACGTTCCATCGCCTCACCCAATGCCTGGGCCAGGCGCCGCCCGCCCTCGCGGTCGTGGTCGAGCAAGTGGAAAGCCATGCGCTGGGCGGACTTTGGACCCACCCCCGGGAGGCACCGCAGGGAATCGATGAGCTGGTTGAGCAGGGATCGCTCGGCCATGGGCGGCAGCTCAGAAGGGCAGCTTGAATCCAGGTGGCAAGGGCAGCCCAGCGGTGAGGCCGGCCATACTCGACTGGGTCCGCTCTGCCACCCGCTGCACTGCGGCGTTGACGGCGGCGGTCACCAGATCCTCAAGCATTTCGCGGTCGTCCGTCATTAACGACGGGTCGATGGCGACGCGCTTGACCTCGTAACGGCCGTTCATGGTGACCTTGACCATGCCCCCACCAGACTCGCCGGTGACCTCCTCCTGGGCGAGGCGCTCCTGGGTGCGCTGAAGCTCCTCCTGCATCTTTTGGGCCTGCTTGAGGATGTTGCCGAGTCCGCCTTTCACTTACGCTACCTCTGCTTGGATTGATCTGTACGAGCCGCGAGGGGCCCTTGCCGCGCCGGGTTGCCGGGTCGCAGTCTGCCGGTTCAGTCCCAGGGCCGGATGCTGTCCGGCACCCATTCGGCATCGAATCGCTCCTGCAACCGCAGAGCCACTGGGTCAGCCTGCATCTGCGCCTCCGCCTGGGCCTGGCGCTCGGCCTCCTGGCGCACGCGGCGCCGGGCCGGGGTGTCCTGCTCCGGTTTGCGTACCCTGATCTCCAATGTCATAGGGGTACCCAACGCCTCCGCCAGAGCGCCACGCAGGCGTTCCACAGCAGACGGGACCTGCATGTGCTCCCCGGCCGGGTCCAGGTTCAGGCGGAGCCGGGCGCCGTCCCAGGAAGCAAACTCGCAATTGGCCGCCAGCTCCGCCGCAGCGGCGCGCAGTCCCAGGCTGGCCACCAGCGGGTGCCAGTCCTCCTGCGCCTGGAGGCGGACCTGGCGGGCTAAGCGCCTCACCGGGGCGGGCGCAGCCTGAGAATCCGGAGCCCTCGTATCGGATGGCGAGGGCTCGGCTACCCCCAACCTTCCCTCCGTCGGCGGCCGGTCCTGAACTCGACCCCATGCCTGGACGGATGCGCCGGGCGGCGCGCCGGGTGTCGACGCCGGCCCAGCGTCGAAGCTATCGAAGTCGTCTGGCGTTGTTGCCGAGGTCTGTCTCGGGTCAGCTCCCTGCACAACCGCAGCGGCATCAGCCGCCGCTAAAGGCCGCGGATCGGGTTGAGCCGCGGCCAGAGCCGGGGGCGGGGACGCGGAACGGCGCCCTGCCCCGCCGTCCGACCGGACAACCGAATGGCCTTCTGATCCAGCCTCCGGACGAAAGGCCAGAGCGCGCAATAAGACCATTTCCAACCCCGTGCGTGGATCCGGGGCCAGAGGCAAGTCCTGCTGTCCAAGCAGAACCACTTGGTAGAAAAGCTGCACGTCCTCCGGAGCGAGGCGCGCCGCCAGATCGACGATGCGTCCGTGGTCCGGGTCATCCGCCGCCAGGGTCGCGGGGACCTGCTGGCAGAGGGCGATGCGATGCAGTAAGGCGAGCAGCCCACGCAAGACCTCACCGAGGTCCGGGGTCAGGTCGTGGATTCGCCCGACCTCGGCCAGGACGAGCGCCCCGTCCCCCGCCGCCAGGGCCTCCGTCAGGTCAAGGACCACCCCTCGCCCGACGGTGCCCAGCATGGCCGCAACTTCCTCGGCCTGCACCCGGCCGGCGCCGAAGGCAATGGCCTGGTCGAGCAGACTCAGCCCGTCGCGCATGCTGCCGTCCGCCGCCCGCGCCAGCATGGCCAGGGCCTGCCCTTCGAAGGGGATGCCCTCGACCTCAAGGATGTGAGCGAGCTGGCCCTGGATCTCCGCCGGCGAGAGGCGTTTCAGGGTTAACTGCAGACAGCGTGACAGGACCGTCACCGGGACCTTTTGCGGGTCCGTCGTGGCCAGCAGGAACTTGACGTGGGGCGGCGGCTCTTCCAGGGTCTTGAGCAGGGCGTTGAAACTCCCCGTGGAGAGCATGTGCACCTCGTCGATGAGGTACACCTTGTAGCGTCCGCTGATGGGGGCGAACGGCACATTGTCCATCAGCTCGCGGGTCTGATCGACCTTGGAGCGCGAGGCGGCGTCCACCTCCAGCAAGTCCACGAAGCGCCCCTCGTCCACCGATCGGCAGACGGCACAGACCCCGCAGGGCGTCGAGCTGACCCCCTGCTCGCAGTTCAATGCCTTGGACAGGATACGCGCCAGGGTAGTCTTGCCGACCCCGCGGGTCCCGGTGAACAGGTAGGCGTGGTGAAGCTGACCGCGGTCCAGGGCATTGGTCAGTGCCCGCACCACATGCCCCTGGCCGACCATGTCCGCGAAGGACCTGGGGCGCCATTTGCGGGCCAGTACCTGATAGGACATGGGGTGAGCCGTATCGCCGCGGTGTGGGTTTGCCAGCGTCGGAGTGTACCCGAAGGGACCGGGCCCTGACACGCCCATCGGCGGAGGACATCGACGTCTTGGAGAGGAGGCGACCACGCCAGCCACACCCCGGCACACGACATCTACCGCTGCGGCTGCTCCCTTCCGGGCCTGACCGGGTTCACGGCTTCGCGTTGCGGGGGGACCGGCACGGACCACCATAGAGTCGATCCCGGGGAACCCCTGGACCGATCGCGAAAGTAACAAAGGCTCCAAGCAAATACAAGCCGAGGCCAGCCCGCGGGCAGGGCGCCCGCGCTCCCGGGCCGTCAGAAACCGACCTGCACCCCGACGCCGTGCGGCGGTCCGAGGTGCTCCGCCAGCCAGTCGCGCACCTGATGGGTCGATCTGGCCCCGCTGAAACGCCCCCGCTCCTGCCCCTCCTGGAACAGGATCACAGTGGGAAAGCCGCGCAGCCGGTAGTGCCCTGCCAGCTTCATGTTGTCGCCTTCGTCCACCTCGATCTTGGCGAGGCGGACGGCCCCCTCCAACTCATCGATGACGCGCTCCAGGTGGGGAGCCAAGGCATGGCACGGGCTACACCAATCGGCCCAAAAATCCACCAGGATAGGGCGTTCCGAGGACGCGCCGATGACGTCCTCCTGAAAGCGATGGAGGTCAACAGCGAAGACGTGGGGATTCGGGTGGCGACTGTGGGTCATGGGCTCGGCAAATAGGCAATTGCAAGGATGCTTATATTAGCAAGTCCGATGTTGTTGCCGAAGCGCTGCGCGGTCGGAACTGGTTGCGCCCATCCAGGTCCGCCTGGCCGGAGTGGATTGGACTACGCCTCGCGCGCCGGATTTTCCCCAGCTTCTTGCAGGCTGAGAGCCGCTCGGTCGAGGACGACTGTGGGGGGCTCGCCTAAACTCCGAGTTCCGACCTGCCCGGCCCAATCAGGATCGCGTGATCCGGCGATGGGGAACCGCTGATCAATCCGAGTCTTCCCGGTTCGAGTTCCGGTAACACGCGGGTAATTTCTTGGTTCGCAGGATGGGCCGACCGATGGCGATGCTCATCATCAAAGCCCGCACCAGGCGATGGGCGTCGCTCTGCTCTGCCCACCATCTGACCGGGCAGCGACGCGGACGACGCCAGGGCGACCTTGACCGACGAGAGATCAGCCCAGGCACCCCTGGGCTGGAGCCCGCAGCGGCAGTGCGCTATGTTACAGCCCCTTTCGCCAGGGCCCGGACAACGGTGTCCGCCCTGCCTCCGGACAGAGGACCCCCATCGCATGCCCACCAACCAATCCTGCCGCGCAGGCTACCCCTTGACCCGCATGCGCCGCATGCGCCGCGACGACTTCTCGCGCCGCCTGATGCGGGAGAACCGACTCAGCCCCGACGATCTGATCTACCCGATCTTCGTCCTGGAGGGCGAGGGCCGGCGCGAGGAGGTCGCGTCCATGCCCGGCGTCTGGCGGCTGAGCATCGACCTGCTGGTGGAAGAGGCCCGCGATGCGTGGGGGCTCGGCATCCCCGCCCTGGCCCTATTCCCGGTCACTCCCCCGGAGGCCAAGTCCGAGGACGCACGAGAGGCCTACAACCCCGACGGCCTGGCCCAGCGCGCGGTCCGGTCCCTGAAGGATGCCGTGCCTGGACTGGGCGTCATCACCGACGTGGCGCTGGACCCCTTTACCACCCACGGCCAGGACGGCCTCATCGACGGCTCCGGCTATGTCCTGAACGACGAGACGGTCGAGGTCCTGGTCCGCCAAGCCCTCTCCCATGCCTCCGCCGGCGCCGACGTGGTGGCCCCCTCCGACATGATGGACGGCCGCATCGGGTTGATCCGCGCCGCACTCGAGGCCGCCGGGCACATCCATACCCGCATCCTCGCCTACTCGGCCAAGTACGCGTCGTCCTTCTACGGGCCCTTCCGCGACGCCGTGGGCTCCGCCGCCAACCTGGGCGGCGGCAACAAATACAGCTACCAGATGGATCCGGCCAACAGCGATGAGGCGCTGCACGAGGTCGCACTGGACCTGGCCGAGGGGGCCGACATGGTCATGATCAAGCCCGGCATGCCGTACCTGGACATCGTCCGGCGGGTCAAGGAGCGCTTTGGCGCCCCGACGTTCGTCTACCAGGTGAGCGGCGAATACGCCATGCTGAAGGCCGCCAGCCAGAACGGCTGGCTCAACGAGCGCGCCGTGGTCCTGGAGGCCCTGCTTGGGATCAAGCGCGCCGGGGCCGACGGGATACTGACCTATTACGCCAAGGACGCCGCAAGATGGATGTCCGAGTAGCGGGCACCTCGGCCCCGTTGCCATGACCCAGAACAAGTTCCTAGCCCCGCATTCGCAATAGACCGACGCCCCAATGGACCGCTACGCCGTCATAGGCAACCCCATCGCGCACAGCAAGTCGCCCCGCATCCACGCGGAGTTTGCCCGTCAGACAAGACAGGAGCTGGACTACGGGCGCATCCTCGCCGAGCCTGAGTGCTTCGTAGAAAGGGTGCGCGCCTTCTTCACCGAAGGCGGGCGCGGCCTCAACGTCACGGTTCCCTTCAAGGAGGCGGCCTGGCGACTCACTGATGAACGAAGCCCCCGGGCCGAGGTCGCGGGCGCTGTGAACACCCTGATGGCGCTACCGGACGGGCGGCTGCACGGGGACAACACCGATGGGGCCGGGCTGGTGCGGGACCTGGCCGCCAACCACGGCTTCGTCTTCACCGGGCGCAGGGTCCTGCTGCTGGGGGCCGGAGGGGCCGCCCGCGGGGTGCTGCGCCCCTTGCTGGAGACCGGGCTCGGTGCGCTCACCATCGCCAACCGCACGGTGGACAAGGCCCGCGAGCTGGCCGCCCTGGCAGCAGCCCTGGGGCCCGTAACCGGCTGCGGGCTCGATGGCTTGGCCGGGGCGCGCTTCGACCTCATCATCAACGCCACCTCCGCCGGGCTCGGCGGCGAGGTGCCGTCCATCCCCGACGACTGTCTGGCCCCGGGCGGCTGGACCTACGACATGCTCTATGGGGACGCGCCGACCCCATTCTGCCGCTGGGGCGAGGAGCACGGGGCGGCCCAGGCCATGGACGGCCTAGGTATGTTGGTGGAGCAGGCGGCGGAGTCTTTCCGCCTCTGGCGCCGTGTCAACCCACAGACCGCGCCGGTGATCGCGCTGCTACGCACCGGATCAGCTTGAGGCTCTGCCAATCCAAATGAGGCGACAAACATGAAGACAGCAGTCCTGGGACTCGGCCTCATGGGCGCCGAAATTGCTCTGCGCCTGCGGCGCGAGGGTTTCGAGGTTATCGGCTGGAACCGTAGCCCGGACAAGGCCAGGGCACTGGCGGACCAGGGCCTCGTGATCGCCCCGAGCCGGGCTGCCGCCGTCGCCTCGGCAGAGGCGGTAATCCTAGTCCTCAGCGACGCCAGCGCCTGCGGGGACACCCTGTTCCACGGCGACCAGCCCCCGGAGCTTCTAGGGCGGGTTTGCATCCAGATGGGGACTATCGCCCCCCAGGAGAGCCGCAACCTCGCCGAGCGCGTCGAGACGGCCGGTGGCGCCTACCTGGAGGCACCGGTCCTGGGCAGCCTGCCGGAGGCCCGCGACGGGCGGCTCATCGTCATGGCCGGGGGCGACGCCGGGCTCTTCGACCGTTGCTTGCCCCTGCTACGGGCGCTTGGCCGGAACCCCCAGCGCATCGGAGCCGTCGGTCAGGGCGCGGCCCTCAAGCTGGCCATGAACCAGCTCATCGCCGGGCTCACCGCCACCTTCGCCTTGAGCCTGGGCCTGGTGCGGGCCGCGGGGGTCGAGGTCGAGCAGTTCATGACCCTGCTGCGGGAGTCCGCGCTCTACGCCCCCACCTTCGACAAGAAGCTCGCCAAATACCTGACCCACGACTACGCCGGGGCCAACTTTCCGCTCAAGCATCTGCTCAAGGACGTGCGTCTTTTCCGTGAGGTGAGCGCGCCGCTCGGGATGGACGCGGCCTTCACCACCACGGTGGAAGCCGCCTGCATCCGGGCCCTGGCCAAGGGCTACGGCGACCAGGACTACGCCGCCCTCTACGAGGCCATGGTGCCCTGACATGGAGCTGCCCTTCACCCACAGACCCGGACGGCGCGAGCGGCACTTGCGCCGCCGCCACGAGAACCCCCTGTTTGCATGGCCGCCGATCAGGGTCGAGCCCCTCGACCTGCTGGAGGCGCAGCGGGCCGATCATGAGGAGATGGAGTCCTTCCGGAACTCCTTCCGCGACCTGGTCCAACGCGCCATGGATCTCCCGCCCAACGCCGGGAGCGATCAGGTCCTGGCACTTAAGGAGGACCTCGAGCAGCACTACGAGCAGGCCTGCGGTCTGGCGGGGGACCATATCCAGGAGCGCGCTGCCCTGCGCCGGCTGACGGACCTGGTCGCGGGGGCCGTGCGCCGTGCCGCCGGCAGTGATCCCCTGGCACAGGCCGAACTCGACGACGCGGAACAGGCCCGCGCCGTCCACTTCCTGCTACTGGAACAGCCCCTAGTGGCGGACCTGCTCCACCCCGAGACCCCCATTACCCCGGACGATCTGCTCCCTACCCTGCTCACCGCAGCCCCAAGCGAATTGGCCGCAGCCCTGGAGGTCTTTAACCACCCCCAGATTCTCGCCCTCGTGCAGCAGGGTCATGCCCTGCTTGCACGCCTGGAGGCGGCCGATGTGGATACCCGAGTGCCGCGGGAGCGCCTCTTAGCGATGATCGAACCCCAGTCCCCCAACGGCCACTAGCACGATCAGCTCCTTCGGCCCATGCACCCCATAGGTCAGGGTTTGTTCGATATCCGCAGACTTGGACGGCCCCGTGACGAGCAGAGCGTTGGTCGGCATGCCGTTGGCCCAACCCTGGGCCGCCACGAGCTCGGCGAAGGTCGAGTAGATGAAGTCCGCATCCAACAGGCAGACGTGGATGGGCGGGACCAGGGACATGAGCCGCGGCTCCTCGGGGGTCGGCCAAAGGACGAGGGACCCCGTCTCCGCGATGGCGCCGCGGCAGGTGGTGAAGGCCGCGTCGATGTTGCCAAAGAGGGCCGCACGCCACCGCTCGACGGGTTCCAAGTAGGGAATCAGGCGCACCGCCTCCGGGTCCGGCCAGACGGCCTCCGGACGGGCCCCCAGCGGGTCATGGTCCCCATGCAAAAGGCTTCGAACACCCCGGTCGCGCAACAGGGCGAAGAGCTGGTGGCGCCAGTCGGGGCCCACCAGGTGGACCTCCCCGCGCACCGCCTCCAGACGCTCGCGGAAGCGCGCCAGGCGCTCCGCCGGAGTCCAGTCGAACTGACGGACCGGGATGGCCACAGGCCGCGCCGGCCCCAGGGGCTGGCTGGGGCGCAGTCGCGCCAGCACCGCCGCGCGGGCTCGCTGCCCCGTGCCGCGACTGTAGCGCCGGTGGGAGTGGCGCCCCCGCCGCGACGCAGCCCGGGCTCGAGTCGCCGCGCCCGGGACCTGCCTGCCAAGCCTCCCGAGCAACCGGAGCCGTCGCGGCGGGGCGCCGCTCCCACTCCGGACCCGGCCCATCCTCGAACCCCTCCGCCCTGGCCAGGAGGTGCAGCCCCTTGGGGGCGAGGCGCGGGGCCGTCCGGGTGCGCGTCCAGGGTCCGAGAGACGCCGGCTGCAGCCAGCGCAGGTGGGCCCCAAGCCCAGCGGCGCCCCGGTACAGGGCAGGACTGGCATGGAGCCAGGCCCATAGCCGCCAGACCAACGTCTCCAAGGGCTTGCGCCTGGCGCCGCCTTGGAGGACACCCGTCACCCCGCGAGCTACATCGCTGCGGACCCCCTCGTAGCGCAACCGATTGATGAGCCTGGGCAGCGGGATGCGCACCGGGCAGACCTCCGCGCAGGCCCCGCACAGAGTCGAAGCGGAGGCCAGCTCCCCTTGGCTGACTATGCCCTGTAGCTGGGGCTCGATGACGATACCGATGGGGCCTGGATAGACCGTCCCATAGGCGTGGCCGCCCAGGCGGGTATAGACCGGACAGTGGTTCATGCAGGCCGCGCAGCGGATGCAGCGCAGCCCGTCCCTGAGCTCAGGGTCGGCGTGCATGCGCGAGCGCCCGTTGTCCAGCAGAACCAGGTGGACCTCCGTCGGCCCGTCTTTCTCACCCGGCCGCCGCGGAGAGGAGATCATGTTGAAGTAGGTGGTGATCGGCTGCCCGGTCGCCGAGCGCGTCAGCAAGGTCAACAGGGGCGGGATCTGGTCCAGGCGCGCCACCACCTTTTCGATCCCCATGACGGCGATATGCACGTCAGGGGCCGTCGTGCACATACGCCCATTGCCCTCGTTCTCCACGAGGCACAGGGTCCCGGTCTCGGCCACGGCGAAGTTGACGCCGGAGAGTCCGACCCTGGCCTCGCGGAACTTGGCCCGAAGCAGGCGCCTGGCGGCGGCGGTCAGGGCCTGGATCTCCTCACCCTGGGGCCCAGCAGCAAGCTCGGCAGGAAACTTGCGGCGGAACAGGGCGGCGACCTCCTGGCGGTCCTTGTGTACCGCGGGGGCGACGATATGCGAGGGGCTCTCACCCGCGTGCTGGATGATGAACTCGCCGAGATCCGTCTCCACCACCCCCACCCCCTGCCCCTCCAGGAAGGCATTCAGCCCCATCTCCTCGGAGACCATGGACTTGCCCTTGATGAGCAGGGTCGCACCGTGCCGGCTGATGATGTCGCCCACGATCCGGTTGCCCTGGGCCGCGTCCTCAGCCCAGTGGACCTGGATCCCATTGGCGGTACATTTGCGCTCCAGCGCCTCGAGCATGTCCGCCAGACTCGCCACGGCCGAGGCGCGGACGGCGGCGCCCTGGTTGCGCAGCCGGACCAGCTCGCGCTCATCCGGGAAGGCCTTGCCGCGCTTGACCACCAGCCCGTCCATGGCACGGCGGATATTGGCGCGAACCCGATCCCGGCCCAGCGCCGCACCGATGCGGGTGCGCAGCTCAGTGGTCATTTATGCGCTCCCAGAGGAATTCGGCAATATGCATCACCTTGGGCCCGGTCCCACCGGTTTCCGCACGGCGGGCGAAGGTTCCGCCCAGACTCATGAGGCAGCCGCAGTCCTGGCTGACCAGGATCTCGGCCCCGGTTGTAGCGATGGCATCGGCCTTGTCGCCGGTCATGGCCGCGGAGATCTCCGGCTGCTTGATGGCAAAGGTCCCGCCGAAGCCGCAGCACTCGGTGGCCCTGTCCGGCTCCCGGGTCTCGACCTTGGCAAGCCGCCCGAGCAGGGTAATGGTCGCGTCTGCCACCGCCATCTCCCGGCGGGCAGAGCAAGAGTTGTGCAGGGCGACCCGGACTGGCTGGCCCAGGTCGTCCAGGTCCAGGTCCAGGACCCGAACGAGGAACTCCGTCAGCTCATAGACCCGGCCGGATAGGGCCTCGGCGCGTGCCTGGTCCGCGGTCCCCGCAAACAGCTCCCGGTAGTGCACCCGCAGCATGCCCGCACAGGAGGCGGAGGGGACCACAACGGGCAAGTCGAGGGGGAAGGCCGCGAGTTGGGAGCGGGCGACCATCCGCGCCTCGTCTCGGTAGCCGGAGTTGTAGGCCGGCTGCCCGCAGCAGGTCTGATCCTGGGGGTAGATGACCCGCACCCCGGCGCGGCGCAGCAGGCGCATGGCGCAAAGTCCGGCCTGGGGGAAGAGGGTGTCGATCAGACAGGTACCGAAAACGTAGACAGCATCGGGACGCTGGGCCCTAGCCCACGCGACATCAGGCATGGGGGATCATCTCCTGTTCCGGCTGATAAACCGGCGAAGTCTGCGGTTCTGGTTCAGGCACCGCCGGCGTATCGAGTGGTATCGGACCCTCGGGCGGCTGGTCCTCCTGGGGTCCCGGGTCCGGCCTTCCCGGTCCGACCGGTGTATCCGGAGCAACTTCCGGGAAGATCTCGTCACTCCGTCGGAATAATACAAAAGCACCAACCTGCTCCGCCAGACGAGGCCCATCCCAGACCCGCTCCCAGCCAATGCCCAGGTCAAACGCTGCCGTAGGGGGGCTCCCGGATACCCAGACCACAACCCAGTCGCAGGAGACATCCCGGAGGCTCGCCGCGGGTGCTGCCTCGATCCCAGCGTAGTAGTGGAGCAAGCTGCGCTCCGACACGCCCAGGCTCATCCTGTTCCAGTCGCTCACCTCCGCCGGATTCCTCTCGTCTGCGGGGGTCGCTACGCAACCTGCGCCTGGAGGGATCCGAGCTGCGAGCTCGGTGTAGACCTCGCGGTCACCGTTCCCGACGTTGACCCAGGGCAAGTAAAGCCACGCCACCAGCCCCCAGGCCAAAGTAACCCCAAGGGGCCAGGCGGCCAGGGCCGCGGGGCGCGCCAATCGCAACCGCTTGACCGCCAGGACCCAGGCCAAGGTGAAGGCCAGGGCGAGCAGCACGGCGTTGGGCTCCCATCTGAACTGGAAATCCAAGGGTAGAATCCTGCCGAGAAATGGCCACTGCGGCGGTTGGCCCGTCACCAGGCCATAGCCCCAGATTCCCCACAGGGCCGCAGCCAGGGCCGTGAAGGCCAGCAGACAGACCCAATAGCACAGGGCCACCAACCACCCGGGCAGGTCGCGGACCCCGCCGGCCGCGATCACCGCCAGGGGCGCGAAAAGCGGCAGGGCATCGAGATGGCGGGCCGTACCGGCGTAGAGCAGCCCCCCCCAGCCCGCCAGAGAGACGACCAGGGCCACCCGCACCCCTGGGTTGCCAAACGCCAGGCCCGGGCGGCGCGCGAGTGTCCACAGGGCAAACGGGACCAGGGGAAAGATCAACCACGGCAGGGTGCGCAGCCAGAGATCGCCCTGCGCCGGGGGGGCCAGGGACAAGCGAAGCAGGTACTGCCCAGGGTCGTTCGCTCGGACCCAGACCCCAAACAGGTCGGGGGCACGCAAGTACAGCTCCGCCGGCCAGACCAGAAACCAGGGGGCGGCGGCGACAAGGGCCATCCCCAAGGCCCGCAGGTAGCGGCGGCTGCGCCAGTCCGAGAAGGACACGAGCAGCAAGGCGCTGACGCCCAGGATGCCTGGTCCCAGCAGCCCCTTGCTCATGAAGGCCAGACCGGCCCCCGTGCCGAGCCAGAGCCCGCCCCAGGCAACGGACTCCCGCGCCCTCAATAATCCGTAACAGCCGATGATCATCCCCGCAGCCAAGGCGATGTCCGGGGCCATCAAGTGGCCGTACCGGATCAGCCCCAGGGTGCCGATGAGCGCCAGGACCGCCGCCCCCCCAAGCCCAGGACCCCAGGCGCGCCGGGCCATGAGACCGGTGAAGAGGAGTACGACCGCCAGATAGACTGCGGTGGTAACCCTGGCCGCCTCGTGCATCGGCAGCCAATCGCGAAGCAGTTGCACCAGTCCGGCCCCACTGATGTAGTAGGCCGGCGGATTCTCCAAAAAGGGTTCCGACGCCAGAACGGGTACAACCAGGTCGCCGGTGGCGACCATGTTGTGGATGATGCCGACGGAAGAGACCTCGTCCGGTATCCAGGGGTCGTGGCCGGTGAGGCCGGGCAGGACATAGGCCAGGGCGAGCAGCACCACACCGAGCAGGCTGCCGACTCGCGTCAGGACCCCGGGGCGCTGGGGGCGTTCTTCTGCCTGTGCCGCGAACGGTTCTGCCGGTGCGTCAGGCGTCAGCGTCGCGGGCTGCATGGTCGTTGCCATAGAGGTCCTTGGGGGGTCGCGCCGGGGGTTTTTGGGCTTGGCCGCCGGGCGGCCGGAATATATCACGGCGCGCGGCGCGGCTTGGTTAGAATGCCCGCCACCCACCCGAGTCTCTCCCCTGCCGCTTCGATGAGCCCTGCCCTGCCCCGCGACCCCGGCCGCATCGCCGTCTTCGTCTCGTTCTCCGGCACCGGCGGTGTCGAGCGGATGGTCGCGAGCCTGGCCCGCGGCTTCGTCGCCCTCGGCCAACGGGTGGACCTGGTCTTGGTGCGCGCCGAGGGCCCGCACCTTGCACGCGTCCCGCCGGAGGTCAACCGGGTTCACTTGGGCGTCAGACACTCCCTGCTGGCCCTGCCCGCCCTGGCCCGCTATCTGCGCCAGCGCCGCCCGGCCGCCGTCCTGGCCGCCAAGGACAGGGCCGGCCGAGTCGCGGTCCTGGCCCGGGCGCTTGCCGGGACCGACACCCGAATCGTGCTGCGCCTGGGGACCAACCTCTCCACCGCCATGGCGGGACGCAGCCCCCTTGAGCGCGCCCTGCGTTACTGGCCCATTCGTCTGCTCTATCCGAAACTCGACCGCATCGCGGCCGTCTCCCGGGGGGTCGCGGAGGACACGGCCCGCATCGCCTGCATCCGGCCCGAGGTGATCAGCGTCATTCGCAACCCCGTCATCACCCCTGAGCTGCTGACCCAGGCCGCCCTCCCCTGCCCCCATCCCTGGTTCCAGCCCGGCTTACCGCCTGTCATCCTGGGCGTTGGGCGCTTGCAGCAGCAGAAGGATTTCCCGACCTTGGTCCGCGCCTTCGCCCTGGTGCGCAAGGAACGTCCCTGCCGCCTGGTCATCCTGGGCGACGGCGGCGGGCGCGCGGTGCTCCTGAATCTGATCGAGGGACTCGGGCTAGCCAGCGACGTCGACCTCCCCGGATTCCAAACCAACCCCTATCCCTTCCTCGCCCGCGCAGCCCTGTTCGCCCTGTCCTCGGCCTGGGAGGGCTCACCCAACGCGCTGACCGAAGCGATGGCCCTGGGCGTGCCGGTCGTCGCCACCGACTGCCCAAGCGGCCCTCGCGAGCTGCTGGATGGCGGCCGCTTTGGCCCTTTGGTCCCCGTGGGCGACGTGCCCGCGCTGGCCGCGGCGATCGTCGCGACGCTCGACCAGCACCTGCCGCCTGAGACTCTTAAGGCGGCGGTCTCCGAGTACAATCAGGAGACCAGCGCGCGACGCTACCTCGATGCGCTGGGCATGACCGACTGACCTGGACGGTAGGCCTGTCGAGGTTCCAGACAGCGATCCACACCCTGGCCCCGGAGTCATGGACCTTGCTTTGGGCTGGAGGACCAGAGGGGATGGCGCTACCCTTGGCGCCACACCATCACCTTCAGCGGATTGGAGCGCAACAGCCAATGATCCATCACCCGGCCATCGCACCTGGCCCGCGGCCCCGCCAAGTGGCAGCAGCGCTCCTTCTCACCCTTTGCACCACCGCCGGAGCCGCCATGGACACTGAGATTCGGGTCGACGAAGCGGCCCAGAACGCGATCGCAGTCACCATCTACAACGCCGACCTGGCTCTGGTGAAGGATCTGCGTACGCTCACCCTTGCCCAGGGTGAAAACCGCCTCGCTTGGCGCAACGTCTCGGTCCAGATCCGCCCGGAAACGGCCTTGCTCAGCGAGACCACTGGCAGACTTCAGGTCGCCATGCTGGAGCAGAACTTTGACTTTGATTTGCTCACCCCGCAAAGCCTCCTCAAGAAGTACGTCGGCCGCAGCGTCAAGGTCATCCGGGCCAACGATGCCGGCGAACGCACGGTGGAAGAGGCAACGGTCCTCGCCGCCAACGATGGCGTTGTGCTCCGCTACCCAGACCGCATCGAGACCGGCGTCGTCGGCCACCTAGCCTACCCGGATGTGCCGGCCAACCTGCGTGATCTGCCGACCCTGGTCCTGCACCTGGACGCCCCAGTGGCCGGGGACGGTGCCTTCGAGCTGTCCTACCTCACCAGCGGGCTGTCCTGGAAGGCAGACTATGTCGCAGACCTGGCCCCCGAGGCTGGGACCATGGACCTCAACGGCTGGGTAACCCTGACGAACGCCAGCGGTATCGCCTACCGCAAGGCCCTGGTGCAGCTGGTGGCAGGCGAGGTCCATCAGGTGGCAGATGCCATGCCCCCTGCGCCCGTCGCACGGGTCATGGCCATGACGCCAGAGGCCGCGATGCCGCTGGAGGAGTCCCTCGACCAATACCACCTCTACACCCTGCCGCGGCAAACCGATATCGGCAACAACCAGACCAAGCAGGTTGCCCTGCTCTCCGCACCGCGCGTCCCTGTTGTTCGGGAGTTGGTCGTGCGCGGCCAGTCCTACACCTATCGCGCGCAATCGCCAGACGGCTGGACCAAGCTGCCGGTTGCCTCCATGCTGAATTTCGTCAATCGCGATGGCCGCCTCGGCCTTCCCCTGCCCAAGGGGATCGTGCGCGTCTACAGCAAGGACAGCCGCGGCAATGCCCAGTTCTTGGGCGAAGATGCGATTGACCACACGCCCAAGGGCGAGACCGTTACCCTCAAGTTGGGCGAGAGCTTCGACGTCACCGCCCGGCGCAAGCAGACATCCTTCAAGAAGCTCTCCGGCACCAGCGCCTTCAACTACGCTTTCGAGGCTGGCTTCGAACTGAAATTGAAGAACGCCCGGCCCGAGCCTGTCACCGTAAAGGTCCTTGAGGAGCTTCCCGGCGACTGGACCATGGTCCGCACGAGCCAGACCCACACCCGAGAGTCCGCCAGTCTCGTTTCGTGGAACGTCCAGGTCCCGGCGGAGGGAACAGCCAACCTGACCTGGCTAGCCCAGGTGCGGTTCTGAGACCAGCCCGCCCAATGTGCCCTGGCCGGAACCAGGCATTGACGATCCGCACCCGCGGGCGCGCCGGGTGCTCCCAAACTACGGTGCTATCTCCCCCGCCAACCCCCGGTAATGTCGTTTGACGCGATAACCGAGCCTGGCTAAACTTCCGCCCTCTTTCGGGCGCATAGCTCAGCGGGAGAGCACTGCCTTCACACGGCAGGGGTCGGTGGTTCGATCCCACCTGCGCCCACCAAATTGTACCTTAAATCAGCATCTTAAAGGCCGGCGTCCTCCGGCCTTTCTGCTTCATCGGGCGATGTGGGGCGAAAGTGGGACAACCGATCCACGGCGTCCCGCACGTTCTTCGATGACAGGTGTGCGTAGCGCATGGTCACCTGGATCGAAGAATGCCGCAGTAGCTCGCACACCACACGGATATCCACCCCACTCTGAACCAACCACGCCGCGCACGTATGGCGTAGGTCATGCGGGTGAAAGTCCGCGATGCCGGCCTTTTCACACGCAGTCGCGAATCCGTTCCTGACGTTGGCGATCCGCTCGCCGGCGCGACTGGCGAACACCCACGGCGACTGCGGACAGTACTGTTCGCGGTGCTCGCGGCGCCGCTGCAGGGCGGCGAGAGCCTCGTCGTTGAGCGGGACGCTGCCGTGCTTGCCGTTCTTCTGATCCTTGTCGGTGAGGTAGAGCATCCGCTGCTCCCAGTCGACTCGGTCCCACGACAGGCCCAACATCTCGCCTTTGCGCATTCCAGTGTGCAGACCGAGCTGGACAAAGTCCGGGAGATACCCCCGCACCTTGGCCGCTTCGGCGATCAGGCTTGCTGCGGCCGCGTTGTCGATCCAGCGGATGCGGCCCTCAGGCGGTTGCAGGCGCATCCCTTCGACCGGGTTCGGAACATCCCACTGGAGCCGGCGGCGCGCATAGGTGAGTGCGGCGGACAATAGGTTCAGCTCCTTGTTCACCGTGGCTGGACCGACGCCCTCGGTGCGCCGCTTGTCGATGTACGCCTGGATGTCCGCGGGACCGAGATCGTTGAGCGCCTTCCCTTGGAAGAATGGCGTCAGCCTCTTCGCCGCGTACAGGTCACGCTGATGAGCCCGCTTGTCCATCGATGGACCTTGCAGGTAGCGGAGCATCAAGTCGTCGTAAAGGCGGGGCGGCTCCTCATCCCACATGACCTGCCGGTGGGCCTCCAACTTCCACTTGGCGAGCAGCCCCTCCGCTGCCTTGCGGTCTACAGTCCGAGTAGAGCGTTTAACTCGCTGGCCGCTCGCGTCGGTGAAGTCGACGTACCAGAACCGGCTGTTCGGTTTTTTAAAGAGCCCTTGGGTTTGCTTAGGCATGCGCGTTCTCCTCTTGTTGGAGCGAGCGCACTCTGTTCCACGTCTCCATTGTCCGCGGCACCGCGCCCCATAGCAACGTAAGCGCGAACCGCTGCCGACGGCAGCAGGAGCCGGCGACCGACGCGCACCTTGGGCAGCTCGCCACGGTCGATCAACCGACGCACGCTGCGTTCACTCACACCCCCGAGCTGGCGGGCCGTCTCGGCGAGGTCCCAGAGCAAGGTCTCGGTCATGGCGTTCCTGTGCCCTCGCTGCTCCGAGCGCCTTCCATATCGATGGACCCGCCGACGGCTCGGCCGCGCCGTTCACCCTTTCGCGTTGACGGGTAACCCCGCTGCAACGCGCACAGAGGACAGGTCGGCGTCGTGTTCGCCAAATCGGCAACCACATAGTGGATTTGGCAGCGATGGCAGAATTGGAAGCGCACGACCCCCGTCGTCAGGTCGCGTGCGATGACCCAGGCATGGTTGATGTCGATAGGTACGCCCTGCCCGCCCGCGGACGCCAGGTCGCCGACCTGCTCCAGGTACAGGTCGTGCGCTTCGACCAGCGCACGGTTGTCGACCACCGTTCGGATGTTCGCCGCGGCGAGTGCTCGGTACAGGGAGGCGAACGCCGATGCACTGGCCTGGATGAGGGGCGAACGTAGCACCCCACCGCTGGAGGGCAGCTGCCCAGATGCGGGCTTACGCCGGTGGATCTCATGATGGAGTTCGCGTAATACCACCGGATGGACGCCGGTGATCTGACCCACGATCGAGGTTCTCATCCCGCGACGGATCAAGGAGATCGCCAGACCTGCGCGCGCGTGAAGGTCGATCCTCATGGCGTCATCACCTCCTCCGCCGCGAGCATCAGCGACTGCAGCGCGAGCTCTGGCGAGGACGGTACATCGCCCGCGCAACCCCGACGCCAAAATCGCACATGGAACCGCGGCCGGAACAGCATCAGCCCGGATTGGGCCAGGTTGCGCAGGTCCTGGATCGACGCGCTGGCGAGCACGTCCGACAGGCCTTGATCGAGGCCAAACAGCACCGCGGCCTTCGCCCGGTCGGTCTTGGCCAACTCCCGGGCCTTGAGGAGCCAGGCCAGGTTGAGCTCGGCAATGTCTCGATCCGACCGGCCCATGGTGCCGGTGACCGGTCTACCTTCGTTACTTGGGAGCGTTTGTTGCGTCATGTGAGGGCAGAAACAGGCGAATCCGATACGATAGTGCTATAATGAGCGCCATACAGCGAGCTCGTCAAGCGAAAAACGGCCTATATGACGAGTTGGCCCGCACTAAACAGCGAATTCGAAGCCGCTGCCTCTGCTGGAGAACTATGCAAAACGCAACAATTATCCCGCTAAAACAAGATACTGCACGCTGGGACGGCGAGGGATTTTCACAGCGAATCAAGATCGCCAAGGGACAGGCATCGGCCAATGCCTTCGCTAAAGAGTGCGGGATCTCCGAGAGCGTCTTCCGCAAGTACCTGGCGGGGGCCAGCGTGCCCGGGGCGGACAAACTGGTCGACATCGCCCGCGTCGCAGGCGTTTCCCTGGTTTGGCTTGCCACGGGAGAAGGGGCCCCGAGCGGAGCCGAGGCGGGCACTCCCGGACCCTCCAGTCCAGTGGACGAGGCGCTGCTGGAGACGGTGATCGAGTCCGTCGAAGCCGGGCTGCAGCAAATCGGCGGACAACTGTCCGCAGACAAGAAGGCCAAGCTGGTAACGGCGATCTATCGCATCTATCAATCTGGCGGCGAGGCCCGCAGGGCACCAGTCCTCGAACTGGTCAGGCTGGCCGTCTAACCAGCGGGGATCAGCCTTCGTCCACCATCGGCGGCGGGGCTTGATCCGGCATCGTGACAAACCTCACAGGCGAGGGGTCGCCGTTACCCGGATACTTCGCTGGACGCCATAGAATCAATGACTTTCAGGTCATGTCCAGATAATCGCGGGGGCAGAATGGACGACAAGCGAGCAGAAATCCTTTCCGCCATGCAGAGCGTCGCCGAAGGCATCCGACCTGCTTCGCCGGGAAGCTCCGCCACCTCACCCGGTGTAGCGGTAGATGTTGGCGGCATCAACCTGCGCCAGGTCATGTCCTCCGGCCAGGGCTGCAGTTCCCCTAGCGAAGTGCCAGCATGTTCGACAGGCGCTACCGCAGACCAGGGGCGCAGGGACTGCCAGCTTCGATGTGTCCTGCGCCTCTCGGGCATCTTCCTGGCTTTCGCGGCGATTCTGCCCCTCTATCTGATCGTTTGGTTGCCGGACGAGATCGACCACATCGCTCTGTGGATCGGTCTCGTTGCCCTGCTGGGCAGCATGGCGAGCTTTGCGGCCACCATCGTCTACGCGAACTCCTGAGTGGGTTCCGGCTCACAAAGCCGGCTCTGAACGAGCGCTGCCGGCGGTAACGCATACCTGTCATTACACCCAAGGTCGGGATCAAGGATGCAGTCGAGACGCCCCCATGGCCAATGATCGTTAGCATCGGCTCGGCGACCACTCCGGGGCCCGATATTCACATTGCAGACGAGATACCTCGGGAAGCTTCCCATGGGGTGTGTGGTCTGCAAGCCTGTCCGCAGACGCCACGCAGCACACTGCCAACTTTGAGCCCGTGGACTGGCCGAGATGGGGGTCGTGACGTACTCACGGCGCGGCTGGGCGACCCGGCAGCTGCTACGCAAGAGGATCTCCTACGGTGTTGTAGCGAAGCACCGCGACCGCCAGCACCCGGCGCTGTCGGCCGAATCCCGAGGCCCCAAAATCAAGTATGGGTGGCGAGACCCCGCGCCCTCGTTTCCTGGCGCATCGAGTGTCTCCTGCCGGCCATTATGTGCAGCTCCTTTCGATGGTAAGCCTGGAACAGGGGGCCCCGCCGCACCATGGCGAGTACATTGCGGTTGGTTGAACCCCCGCCGGCGGTCTGGCCGCCTTCTGTGACTTGGTCAGTCCAGCCGTTGGCGGTCACTTCGGGTGGCCGATCGAGCGGTCCAACCACTCCTTGGTGCCTGGGAGGTCGAGCAAGAACCGCGATATGGTTTCCCGCTCGACCCACGGCGGCATCAAGGATTGGAACTTGCTGAGTCGGTATGTCGGGAGCATCCCGGAGATCTCCTTCCAAAGCTCCTCACCGCCCCAGAAGCCCGGGCCGCCCAGAGCCCCGAGCGCCTCGCTGAACGTACGCCCGGCGACATCCGAACCGCGCACGCGGACCAAGAAGTTGTCCGCGACGGTGGTCCAGCCGGGTTGCAGGTACCCCAGGGCGTAACGCAGGGTCGAGTTGATCGCGCCGCCAGCGAAGGTCCACCAGCGCACCTCCTCATGATCCAGCTCGATGCCGCCGATCTCGGCCGTCAGAATCTCGCGCATCTCGGCGCGTCGGCTGGCCAGGGCGTCGCGGGCCGGCTGTGACAGGTATGGGTAGTCGTCGTCGCCGGTGAGGACCCCGAGCATTCGCTGGCAGAGCGTGTGGCCCAAGAACTGGGGCAAGTATCCGCCCCAGGTGGGCTGCCTGCCGCGCGGAGCGGTATCGACAACCACGCGGCGGTCGTCGTGCTGGACATGCAAGACGGTCCAGGCGCGACCGCTGAGCAGGAAGCTGCTCACACCGTCCACCAGACGATCAACGAAATCCTGGTTCAGCGAGCCCAGCGGCCGGCCTACGGCAG
>CAVPXP010000043.1:0-8455 GCA_963709645.1 uncultured Gammaproteobacteria bacterium | reverse complement strand
GGCGACTATTCTATGAACAGCAAAGAGAGTTTTCATATTTTCCATACCACTTTCCACCTATTTGGGCGCCATACCCATTAACGGAGCCCTCTGCCCTTGATCCTTAAAGAGCGTAGCGCTTACAAGAAAATCTCTGAAGCCGACAATAATTCCGAATTCCTCTGCAACATTCTCCGGGATTTTTTTCGCAAGCTCATTTAGAGAGACCTTGTCAAACGCCGACTTTGCGGCAAAAACATTCCTAATTTCAGTAACCGCTACTTCAGCCCTTACGGAATTGTAACTTGGCCTTTAAGAAAGTCTAGCCAATTAGAGTCAGCCACAACAGAGTTTTCTATAAAATTCTTGAATGCAACCTCCGATACCGATTTTGTTTCAATAGATTTTTCATCATTAAGAAATCCATCAAACGGGTGAATGGTTCCATTGTTCCTTCTAACGATAGCCCCAATAATCATGGATGGATCTATATTATTGAAGCTATCCGCCACTTCTATTTCTCCATTTGCTTCTTTCCTGAATTGCGGCAACTCAGAAGCAACATTAACATCTGGTAGTTGAATGTTCCCGTTCATCTCACTATTGGGTTGCGGCGCTTTCTGGCATCCAATGAGCAAGACGAAAGACACAAGTAAAACAGGAAAATTATTAATCATCTGTATACTCCCTCGAATTTGCTATGCCTAACGTTCAGCATCAGCGGCTGCGCGAAGCGCCGTCTGCTGCATGCTGTTGTTAGCCGATGGATGCTCTACTCGAGCTACGGTAACGGGAAATACTCCGGCTAGCAGTTCGCGTTTCAATTCTTGTTGCCATCGGTGCTCATCATCCATGCGAATATAGACAATACCGTCGAAGTCTGAGGGTGTTTCGAGGCCAGGGGTAATAAGGGCACATACCCTCGCCTGACCGAGGTGCGCGATGAAGTATCCCAATTCCAGAATCACGTTCTGGCGAGCCCGAGGCGCGAGCTCTCCCCCTTCACGCTTCCCACGTCGTCGTCGGTCATCAAGACCACAGCGAAGGTCACCAAGATTCTGCTTCTTGAATGAATTTCGTGAGCAGATGGCGGCCCATATTTGGCTGCTCATGAAGTACGATTCCAACCAACCCTACGCTCTCCAAGAAAGAGACGACCGCGGTGCGGGCGCTATCATTTTGCCCATGAACCACGAAGACACGATTCGGCGAGCGATCGGCGGAGGCGGCCCGCGAAGCGGGCTGGGGCGCGGGCGCAACCTCTTGAGTCGGGGCCGGAGCGGTCTCCTCCTCTGCTTCTCTGCCCGCGGAAGCTCGCCTGACAAGATAGGCAGACAGGAGCGAATTCTCTGCGGTTACAGCTGCTGGGTTCTCGATTGCGAACTGAACGATCGCATTGGTGCGATCACGTCGGCTGCCTAATGCTCTCCCTGCAGTGAGGTCCACAACACCTGCTTCCAGCAACAGATCGTCAATCTCGGTATGGCTCCATTCGGAGATTACGTTTCGTGCGCTAATCAGAGATGCTCGAGTTGGTGCCGGGAGCGGTCTTTCTTCGAAAGGCCCGACAGACGAAACGTCGCATTTGTGTTCGGCCCCACGCAGGACTGAGAAAAGATCCCGCTCTTTTACCGCCCAGTGGTTGCGGCTGAACTCAAACTGCTCAATGTCTAGCTCTTCGCGAATGCGCCAAAGGTCGTCATTGAGAATCGGCGCTTCGCTCGGACAGAGATTGACAGTTACCCGAAGCTCCCTGCCCAGGTCACGGAGTTCCGTAATCCGGGCGATGCGCACAACTTCTTCGGCACGTCCCTCTTCGATCAAAACGCAAGGCCATGACTTCAAACACTCGATGGCCTCAATTGAAAGGGGCCGCAACTGTACTTTGATCGCTTCGCTCGTGTATTCAAGGAAGCGGCTCTTGTCGAATCGGAAGGCCCTGCCGTCCCATTCTTCGAATTGGCCTGAAACCAACAAGCTATACACGGTGAATCATCTCCCTTGCCGGAGTGGCAGTACTTCCGCCGGCTAACGTTCAAAAATCACCGGCCTGCACGGCTTTTGGCGCAGGTCCGGTCGGATTGCCGGGTCATTCGCCCCCATAGTCGAGACCACCTAAAAATGAACACAGTGCAGGGGTCACACAGTGCAGGGATCAGGTCTTGACTTATTCCTTTGGAATAAGTCAAGACCTGATAAGCATCTCGCCGACCCCGCCTGCGGGTCAACAGCGCAATTTCAGGAACAGTTTACTTAATTCCGCTCTCCATCGCCGAATAGGTCGCCCGTGTAGCGATCCGGCTCTTGGGGCTTAGGGCCTGGTTTCTTCCGCTTCAGGGAGCGGGCGAGTTGTCGCTGCAGGGATTCGACGAAGGCGTCGGAGCCGAGCGGCCGGCCGGTACTGGCGTGGCCCCTTTTCCCCGGTCCAGGACGAATACTTTCCCAATCTCAGGGCTTGGGCGCCAGGGAGCCGGCGGATTTGGTGGTGCGTAGACCGCTGGGCCATCACGGACGACTGGACCAGCGGTCTGCGCAGCGGGCGCTACCCGGCAGCCACCAACGCCTGCTCCACATCGGCGATGATGTCGTCCACGTGCTCGATGCCGATGGACAAGCCGCACCAGATCCTCGGAGACCCCGGCCCGGCCAGTTCCGTCGGGGAGAGCTGGCGGTGGGTGGTGGTGGCCGGGTGGCAGGCGAGGGTCTTGGCGTCGCCGATGTTGACCAGGCGCACCGCCAGTTGCAGGGCGTCGATGAAGCGCGCCCCGGCCTCGCGTCCGCCCTTGATCCCGAAGGAGAGGATGGCGCTGGCCTTGCCGCCGTCCATGTACTTCTGCACCAGGGGGTAGTCGGGGCTGTCCGGCAGCCCGGCGTAGCGCACCCACTCCACCTTGGGGTGACCCTTGAGGTACTCGGCGACCTTCATGGCGTTCTCGCAGTGCCGGTCCATGCGCACCGCCGAGCGTCTCGACCCCTTGCAGGATCAGGAAGCTGTTAAAGGGCGAGATGGCCGCGCCCATGTTGCGCAGCGGCACCACCCGGCAGCGCCCGATAAAGGCGGCTGGGCCTAGCGCCTCCGTATAGACGACCCCGTGATAGGAGACGGTCCGGCTCGTTGAGCATGGGGAAGCGCTCGGCGTGCTCGGCCCAGGGGAAGGTGCCGCTGTCGACCACGATGCCGCCGATGGTGGTCCCGTGGCCGCCCATGTACTTGGTCAGGGCATGGACCACGATGTCGCAGCCGTGCTCGAAGGGGCGGCACAGGTAGGGGCTGGGGACGGTGTTGTCGACGATCACCGGGACGCCGTGGGCATGGGCCAGGTCGGAGATGGCGCGCAGATCCGCCACATTGCCCGCCGGGTTGCCGATGGACTCGCAGAAGATCGCCTTGGTCTTGGCGTCGATCTGGGCGGCCATGCCGTCGATGTCGTTGGGGGCGACGAAGCGCACCTGGATACCCAGCCTGCGGCAGGGTATGGGCGAACAGGTTGTAGGTCCCGCCGTAGAGGGTCGAGACCGAGACGAGGTTGTCCCCGGCCTGGGCGATGGTCAAGATCGGCGTCGGTGATGGCCGCCATCCCCGATGCCAGGGCCAGGGCCCCGACGCCGCCCTCCAGGGCCGCGACCCGCTGCTCCAGGACGCTGGAGGTGGGGTTCATGATGCGGGTGTAGATGTTGCCCGCTACCTTCAGATCGAACAGATCCGCCCCGTGCTGGGTGTCGTCGAAGGCGTAGGAGGTCGTCTGATAGATGGGGGTGGCCACCGCCTTGGTGGTCGGGTCCGGTGCATAGCCGGCGTGGATGAGTTGGGTTTCGATCTTCATAGTGGTTGCCTTTGGTGTCGTTATGGTGCGTTCGCCCGAACCAGGCCGGGTGAGCCTGCATGGTAAGGGCACCCCTACACGCCTGTCGATGCGTCCGCACGCCGCGTCGCTGCAGCGACCAACACCAGTTTTTCTGTTAGATTCAGCGTAATAAAGAGGAGGACACGACAGATGATCGAGATCAGGCACAAAGACACCGGAGAGGTCATCGAGACCCTGGACGCCGACAGCCTGGAGGGGGCCGACCTGCGCGACATGCGTCTGGACGGGGCGGACTTCCACGGGGCCGACCTGAGCGGCGCCAATCTGGAATTCAGCGACCTCAACGAGGCCGACTTTAGCGGGGCGCGATTGCGCAACACCCTGCTGTCTCGCACCCACTTGACCAAGGCGAACCTCAGCGGGGCGGACATGACCGGGGCCCGCATGGGCTCGGAGCACCCGTCCCGGGCGGCGAACCTGAGCGGCGCCGACCTGACCAAGGCCATCCTGCGTGGGGCAGACCTGCGCAACGCCGAGGTCCGTGGGGCCAACTTGCAGGGGGTAGATCTGAGCGGCGCGGACCTGCGCGGGGCCGACTTCAGCGGCAGCAATCTGTGTCATGTGGTGGCCCGCAAGACCCTGTTCATACGCACCAACCTGCGTGAGGTGAACCTGTGCGGGGCGGACCTGCGCGACTGCCACTTGAATGACGCCAACATGGTCAAGGCGAGCCTGCACGACGCAGACCTGTCCAGCCTCAGCCCGGGAGGCTTCACCGTCATCAACCTGGCCAACATGGAGGGCGCGGACCTGAGTCGCGCCAATCTGCGCAACGTCTCGGCCCAGGACACCAATCTGCGCAACGCCAAGCTGATCGACGCGGATCTCACCGGTGCCGTCCTGGGTGGGGCCATCCTGCGTCGCGCCGACGTGACCAATGCCAACTTCCAGGGTGTGGAGCTGGCCAGCGTGACCATGGAGTTCGCCAACTTCTCCAAGGCGCGCAACGCCGTCATTCCCAATTACAAGAAGAACCTGCGTTAGAAACCCGCGCACCGCTGGCCCTGCGGGCGCGCGGTGCGCGGGTTTCTAACGACGTATTGGGGAATATGGGGTCCGCTTAGCTGACCTTTCGCGGTCAGGGGTTGGCGTTGGCCTGGCCTGGGGCGAACAACAGGCGGCGCTCGGCCTCGTCGTCCTTGCCGGAGAGCAACAGGCGCCCGGCTAGGAAGTCGTAACGGGTCGCCTGCCCCAGGGCCTCCAGGAATCGCTGCTCCAGTTGCATGGCCGGCCCAGGGCAGGCCATGCGTGTCCCCGCCAGGGGGCCGACGGCCACCTGGCCCGGCGCGGGCTCCTCGATCTTGCCCATGTAGCGATTACAGCCGTCAAAGCCCGAAAGCCGCCCCTCCTTGACCTCCAGGGTCGGCGGCTTGACCCCATCCGGCAGCGGCTCGCCGTCCAGTCTCCACAAGCGTCCATTGGGTCCCGGCCACCAGCGCCAGGGATAGGGCGCCCGTCACCTCATCCGACGTCAGGGTCAGGCCACCGTCCCACAGACGGTAGCGCTTGAGTGCCGCCTGGGTAGGGCAGCAGGCCGGGTCGTCTGGGCCGGCCTCGACGACCTCGAGCACCAGGTCCGCCCCCTCGGTCGAGAGGGAGCGAATCCGCACCCGATCCCCCACCAAGACCGCCCCAAGGCTCTCGGCGCGACCGTCCCGCAACCCGGTGACGGCCAGCCAGATCCGCTCGCCGCTGCCGCCGGAAGACGCGGATAGCAGCACCGCAGTCGCATCGCCATCGGCCCCATCGAACTCCTGCAAAGCCAGCGGCTCGCCGACCAGCATCAGGCGCGGACGTGCCGCCCCATCCGGGACAGTGGGCTCGCCCTCGTAGACCCCATTGACGAGGGTCACGGGCTGGTCGAAGACGCCGGCGATGGTGGCGTTGCGCACCTGATCGAGGCTCGGGGCCTCGTTGGCCAGGACGGTGCCGGCCATCAGGCCCAACCATAGGGTCAGAGCGGGGCGGGCGTGACCAAGAAAGGGGATGGACATAGTGGAATCTCCGGGAAAATTGCGGATTGTCATGGTTCGTAACTGGCCGCTAACGCCCAATGCGCGGCGCGCTGCATGAACGCGCAAACAACGGCAGTAACTCAGAGACCACAACTCATGATCGAGATCAAGCAGAGAGAGACGGGCAAGGTCCTCGGGACCTTCGACGGCGACACCCTGGTCGGTGCGGACCTGCGCCACATGGACCTGGATGGGGCAGACTTCCGGGGCATGGACCTCAGCGGTGCCAGCCTGGAGTCCAGCGACCTCAACCAGGCCGACTTCACCGGGGCCAAGCTCCACAACACCCGTCTCTTTCGTGCCGCCTTGAACGAGGCCGACTTCAGCGCGGCGGACCTCACCGGGGCACAGTTCGGCTCCGAGCACCCTTCCCAGGCCGCGGACCTGCGCGGCGCCAACTTCAGCCGCGCCATCCTGCGCGGCGCCGACCTGCGCAACGCCGCGCTGCGCCGGGCCAACCTCCAGGGGGTGGACCTCAACGGCGCCGACCTGCGCGGGACCGACTTCTGCGGCAGCAACCTGTGCCACGCCATCGCCCATTCGGCCCTGTTCATCCGCGCCAACCTGCGCGAGGTCAACCTGTGCGGGGCGGACCTGCGCGACTGCCACCTCAACGACGCCAATCTGGTCAACGCCAGCCTGCACGACGCGGACCTGTCCAGCATGAAGCCTGGCGGCTTCACGGTCATCAAGCTGGCCAATCTGGAGGGCGCGGACCTGAGCCGCGCCAACCTGCGCAACTGCTCGGCCGAGGGCACCAATCTGCGCAACGCCAACCTCACCGACGTGGACTTCACCGGGGCCGTCCTCGGCGGGGCCATCCTGCGCCGCGCCAACGTGACCAACGCCAACTTCCAGGGCGTGGAACTGGCCAGCGTGACCATGGAGTTCGCCAACTTCTCCAAGGCCCGCAACGCGGTCATCCCGAGCTACAAGAAGAACCTGCGTTAGAAACCCGCGCACCGCTGGCCCTTTGGGCGCGCGGTGCGCGGATTTCTAACGATGTATCGGGGGTATGGGGTCCACTGCGCTGACCCTATTCGCCGGTTGCCCCACACAGCAGCAGATTGCCGAAGGTATCCAGCTCGGCGACCCAACCTGGTGCGAGCCAGGTGGTCGCCACAGGGTCCACGATCACTGCCGGCCCCTGGATCGGACCCACACCGAGACCGGCCCGGGGCAGGACCGGGACCTCGGCCTCCCAACCAACCACCTTGACTCTTGGCCATTGGCCCTCGGGCTCGGTGGTTGGTGGCGCCTGCGGCAGCTCCAGACTCGGCTCAGGCCCCAAGACCCGTACCCGTAGATTGACCAGTTCCACCGGCAGTCCCAGCCGGTGCCCGTAGCGGGCCAGGTGGGCCTGGTGAAACCCCTCGGCACTCGTCACCACCCCGGCCCAGGGCACCTCCAGGGTGTAGGACTGACCGCGATAGCGCAGGTCCAGGGACAGCTCCGTCGTCAGCTCCCCGCGGCCCAACCCCTCGGCCATCAAGGCCAAGGCCCCGGCCTCGGCCAACGCGTCGAGCCGGCTCTGCACGTCCGCATCGGCCAGGCCGCCCAGGTCCTGCACCCAGGTGCGGGTCAGGGTGCGACCGGGGCGGGCGGCGAGCATGCCCAGGGCAGACAGGACCCCGGCATGGACCGGGACCAGGGCCTGGGTCATGCCCAGGGCCTCGGCCAGGGCGCAGACGTGCAGCCCGCCCGCCCCACCAAAGGAGGCCAGCACGAAGCCGCGTGGGTCTGTCCCCCGCTGCACCGAGATGACGCGCAGGGCCCGGGCCATGTGCTCGTTGGCCAGCTCGATGATGCCCAGGGCGGCCTGCTCCGCGGTTGTCTCCATAGCGTCGGCCAGGCGCCCGACCGCAGACCGGGCGGCGGCCAGGTCCAAGGTCATGCGCCCACCCAGGAAGGCATCCGGGCGTAGCCGGCCCAGGACCAGATTGGCATCGGTCACCGTTGGCTCGGTCCCGCCGCGCCCGTAGCAGGCCGGACCCGGGTCGGCCCCGGCGGACTCGGGTCCCACCAGCAGGGCCCCGCCAGGGTCCAGGCGGGCGATGGAGCCGCCACCGGCCCCGATGGTGTGCATGTCCACCATGGGTACGGCCACCGGGAAGCCGGCCACCCGACCCTCGCCGGTTAGGCGTGGTTTCCCGGCGATCAGGGCCACGTCCGTGGAGGTCCCGCCCATGTCGAAGCTCAACAGCCGCTCGCAACCCGCCAGCCGACCGACGAAGCCGGCCCCCACCAGCCCGCCGGCGGGTCCCGACAGCAGCAGGCGCACCGCACGCCGGGCGGTCTGTTCCGCCGCCACCGCCTCGCCGCTGCTCTGCATCACGGCCAGGGTCGCGCCGGGCAAACCGGCGGCCAGGCGATCGAGGTAGCGCCCAACCAGGGGCCCGACCCAGGCGTTGAGCCAGGTGGCGATACCGCGCTCGTACTCCCCGACTACCGGCAGGACTTCGGAGGACCGGGAGCAGAAGACGCTCGCCGGGACCACCGCCTCCAGAGCGCGCTCGGCGCTGTCGTCCAAATACGAGAACAGCAGGTTGATGGCCACTGCCTGAGGGGCCAGGCGCTCGATGGCCGCCTGTATGT
>CAVPXP010000042.1:0-44830 GCA_963709645.1 uncultured Gammaproteobacteria bacterium | reverse complement strand
CCGCCCACCCAAACGGGAGGACCCAGCGATGTCCGACGACAACAGTACCCACTTCGGCTTCCGCAAGGTACCGGCCGCTGAGAAGGCCGGTCACGTCAAGGCGGTATTCGACTCCGTCGCGTCCCGCTACGACCTGATGAACGACCTGATGTCGCTCGGTATCCATCGCCTCTGGAAACGTCAGGCGGTCGCTCTGGCAGGCGTCCGGCGCGGCCAGCGCGTCCTCGACCTGGCCGCCGGGACTGGCGACTTGGCCCAGCGCTTCTCCGGCATCGTCGGGCCCGAGGGCGAGGTGGTGATGTCCGACATCAACGCCGCCATGCTCGGACAGGGGCGCGCCCGCCTGACAGACCTCGGCCTGGTCGGCAATCTGCACTACGCCCTGGCCAATGCCGAGACCCTGCCGCTGCCCGACGACCACTTCGACTGCGTCACCATCGGCTTCGGGCTGCGCAATGTGACCCACAAGCAGCGGGCCCTGGACGAGATGTACCGCGTCCTGCGCCCCGGCGGGCGAGCCCTGATCCTGGAATTCTCCCACCCGACCAGCGCCCCGCTGCAGAAGATCTATGACCTCTACTCCTTCAACATCCTGCCCACCCTCGGCAAGCTCGTGGCCGACGACGCCGACAGCTACCGCTACCTGGCCGAGTCCATCCGCATGCATCCGGACCAGGAGACGTTGCGCTCGATGATGGAGGCGGCCGGGTTCGAGCGCTGCGACTGGTTCAACCTGACCGGCGGGATCGTCGCCATCCACCGCGGGTACAAGCTGTGAACCCATCGGCTATCCCGGACGCGGCGCTGGCGGCCCTGGAGGCGACCCTCAACCGCTACATCGCCCTGGACCCCGAGGGGGCGGCGGGCCTGGCACCGCTGCAAGGACGGTTGATCTGCATCGAGATCAAGGGGTTCGGTACACGCCTTTACCTAATCCCGGGCCCCGAAGGTCTGCAGGTCTTCGGGGCCTACGAGGGGGCGCCGGACTGCCTGTTGCGCGGCACACCCCTGGCCCTGGCGCGCCTGGGCCTGGCGGAACGCAAGGAGGACCAGCTCTTCGGCGGCGAGGTGGAGGTCGAGGGCGACACCCGCCTGGCCCAGGACTTCGGCGCCTTCCTCGCCGGGCTGGACGTCGACTGGGAGGAGCAGCTCTCGCGCCTGGTCGGCGACCCGGTGGCCCATCAGGTTGGCGAGGGCCTGCGCTCGCTGGGGAGCTGGGGACGCAAGTCCGCTGACACCTTGACCCAGGACTTAAAAGAGTACCTCCAGGAGGAGGCCAGGCTGCTGCCCACGGACTACGAGGTGCAGGCCTTCCTCGACCAGGTCGACACCCTGCGCGACGACGTCGAGCGCCTGGCCGCCCGGGTCGAGCGCCTGGCACGCCAGGCGATCTGTCGACGGCACGGAGAAGGACTCAGGCGGCGGCGCATGATCCGCCCCTCGGATGCGCTGCGCCTGTTCCACATCAACTGGGTCCTGCTCCGCCACGGGCTGGACGAGGTGGTCCTGGCGACCCATCTGTTTCGCCCCCTGCGGTTCCTGACCTACCTTTCCCCCTGGTTTTGGTTCCGCCGCGACCCCCAGCCCTACCCGGTGCGCATCCGCCGGGCCCTGGAGGACCTGGGGCCCATCTTCGTCAAGTTCGGCCAGATCCTCTCGACCCGGCGCGATCTGCTCCCGGACGATCTGGCCGGCGAGCTCGCGAAGCTGCAGGACCGGGTCCCGCCCTTCCCTGGGGCCGAGGCCAGGGCCCTGATCGAGAAGGCCCTCGGGCGCCCAGTGGGGACGGTACTGGACGGATTCGACGAGACCCCCCTGGCCTCGGCCTCGATCGCCCAGGTCCACACCGCACGCCTCAAGGACGGCCGCGAAGTGGTGGTCAAGGTGCTGCGCCCTGCGATCGACAAGGTCATCCGCCGCGACATCGGACTCCTCTACATCATCGCCCACCTGGCCCAACGCTACTGGAAGGAGGGCAAGCGCCTGCGCCCGGTGGAGGTGGTGGCGGAGTACGAGAAGACCATCTTCGACGAACTCGACCTTCAGCGGGAGGCGGCCAACGCCTCCCAGCTGCGGCGCAACTGGCTAGGAAGCGAGGCCCTTTACATCCCGGAGGTGTACTGGGAGCTGACCCGCCCGAACGTCATGGTCATGGAGCGCATCTACGGCACACCGGTGAGCAACGTCCCCGCCCTGAAGGCCCAGGGGGTGAGCATGCGCCTGCTTGGGGAGCGCGGGGTGGAGATCTTCTTCACCCAGGTCTTTCGCGACAACTTCTTCCACGCCGACATGCACCCCGGCAATATCTTCGTGGAGCCGAACGGGCGTTACATCTCGGTGGACTTCGGTATCGTCGGGACCCTGACCACCGAGGACCAGCGCTACCTCGCGGAGAACCTGCTGGCCTTCTTCCACCGTGACTACCGGCGGGTGGCTGAGCTGCACGTCGAATCCGGCTGGGTCCCGCCCGGCACCCGGGTGGATGAGTTCGAGTCGGCCATCCGCACGGTCAGCGAACCCATCTTCGAGAAGCCTCTGGCGGAGATCTCCTTCGGGCACTTCCTGTTGCGCCTGTTCCAGACCGCCCGGCGCTTCAACATGGAGATCCAGCCCCAACTCGTCCTGCTGCAGAAGACCCTGCTCAACATCGAGGGACTGGGCCGCCAGCTCTACCCCGAGCTTGACCTCTGGACGACAGCCAAGCCCTTCATGGAGCGCTGGATGAAGGATCAGGTGGGCCCCAGGGCCCTGCTCGCACGAGTGCGAAAGGCGCTGCCGCTGGTCGCCGAGGAGCTGCCGGAGCTGCCCCTGCGGCTGCTCAAGGTCGTCGGCCAATTGGAGCGCCAGGCCGCACACGGCGCCTGGCAGGGCGAGGAGATCCACAGGCTCCGGCGCGACCTGGCGCGGCAGCAGGCGCGTTCGGTCAATGCCACGGTCGGCGGGACCCTGATTCTCAGCGGGACCCTACTCGTGCTGTTCGGTCCCGGGCCCTTGGTCTCCATCGGGGCCGCATTGTCGATGGCCGCGCTGTGTCTGCTCGCGGGCGGCGTCTTACTGATCCGGTTGGGACCCTGGTTCGAGTGACCGTCGCGGGACGGGCAGCACCTCCCCCGAACATGCCCTTGGCTGGGTCTAGGCCGGACTAGCACCAGCGGCCGTTGCCACCATCTCCGCCATGCTGCCCCGCAGGTCCCGCTTGGGGGCGAATCCAAGCTCCCGACAGATCGGCTGCCCGTCATACCTAGCCGAGCCCAATAGCTTTTCCAGCAGCTCGGAATCAAACGGGAAACGCCGTCCCCGTATCCGGCCCAGGGCGTCTCCGACCCTCGCCGCGGCCCGCAGCAGGGATACCGGCAGGGTCCAGGCTGGCGGTCTGCGCCCCAGAGACTCCAAGATGAACTCGTAGATCTGACGGGTACTGTAGGGTCTTCCGTCCGTCACGACGTAAGCCCTTCCGGCCGCGCGCGGATCGAGCGCGCACAGCAGCGCGGCGTCGACCAGGTCGTCACGATGAACCATGGACCGGACGTTGCCAAGCTCTGGCAATGGCGGGAACCAGCCGCCCCGCACCGCCCTGATCATCAGCCCCAGATGCCCCTTGGGGTTGGGTCCATAGACCAGTGCCGGTCTCAGCACAACCGCATGGGGAACTGCACCGCTCCCCAGGACCACCCGCTCTGCCGCGAGCTTGGACCGACCATAGGGAGAGTCCGGCACCGACTCGGCGTCGTTCGCACGGGCGGGACTGCCGCTCCCACCCAAGGCCTTGACGCTGCTGAAATAGACGAAAGTCCGTACCGACTGAACTTGAGCCGCCGCGAGCAGATCGACTGTGCTCTGCACATTGGAAATCCGATACTCATCGTCCGCACCGGCACCCTCCGCCAGCGCATGGGCCTTACCAGCCAGGTGGAAGACAGAGTCCACCCCTGCCAGCATCTCAGCGGGCACAGGCTCCCGTCCGAGGTCAACCAAGACGACCTCATCCCATGGCCCTTCAGCGCCCCTCCGCATCAAGGCGCGCACGCGCCAGCCCTCACCCCGGAGGCGCTGACAGAGGGCGGGGCCGATAAACCCGGAGGCTCCGGTGACCAGGGCTAAGGGCATGTGCAAATTACCTCGATCCGCGCGCCTGTCGTTCGCCTCAACCCTCTCGCTCCTAAGTCGTGCCGGAGAATCATGTCCGATGGCGCTGGATCCGGCAGAAGCACTCGTCCTGCGCGCGAGGACGATGGGTAATGTCAGCCGGTCTGGCCACCCGGACCACAATCCCCGCGCCGGGGAGCCGAGAAATGGCGCCGGTCACCCTCCCGATGACATAATTATGAACCCATCGGCAGCAGCAAGCTTCGGTTCGACGAAGCGTCGCTTGATCGTCGGTTTATGCGGGGTCAGACCGGTAGACCAACAGATGGCCCCGCCATGAAGCGGGGAGAAGGGAGATTGCCATGATGTCTGGTCCCGCACAAACCCGCCCTGCCGAACACCGCTGCGACGTCCTGTTGATCGGTGGCGGGCCGGCTGGCTCGACTGCGGCCACTCTGCTGGCGGAGAGGGGCTACCGGGTCACCCTTTTGGAAAAGGCACGCCACCCCCGCTTCCACATCGGAGAGTCCCTGCTACCAGCCAACCTGCCGCTGTTCGAGAAGCTGGGTGTCAGCGACGAGGTGGAGGCCATCGGCATGCAGAAATGGGGAGCGGAATTCGTCTCCCCTTGGCATGGGCAGAGCCAGACATTCGAATTCGCCGATGCCTGGGACAAGTCCATGCCGCACGCCTACCAAGTGCGCCGTTCCGAGCTCGACGAGATCCTGATCCGCAATGCCAGTCGTAAAGGTGCCCATGTCATTGAAGGCTGCCGCGTGCGGGACGTTGAATTTCTGCCGTCCAATGAGGGCGCCATCGTCCAGGCCGAACATGACGACGGTCGCAGCGAAAACTGGAAATGCCGCTTCCTCATCGACGCCTCCGGTCGTGATACCTTCCTCGGTATTCGATTCAAGGCCAAGCACCGGAACCCCAAGCACAACAGCTCATCCCTCTACGGCCACTTCAACGGTGCCAAGCGGCACGAGGGCAAGAAGGAGGGCCACATCACCATCTTCTGGTTCGAGCACGGGTGGTTCTGGTTCATCCCGCTTGCCGACGGCGTCACCAGCGTCGGCGCCGTCGTTTGGCCCTACTACTTAAAGACCCGCAAGAAGCCGCTGAAGGATTTCTTCCTGGATCTCATCGCCATGTGTCCGGCACTCGCGGAGCGGCTCCAGGGCGCCGAACTGGTGTCTCGAGGTGGAAGCCACCGGCAATTTTTCCTATGCCTGCGACCGCACCCACGGCACCCAATGGCTGCTCCTTGGTGATGCCTATGCGTTCATCGATCCGGTCTTTTCCTCCGGCGTCATGCTGGCGATGAACAGCGCCTTCGCAGGCGCCGATGCGGTGGATACCTGCCTCCGCCGACCTGACAGGGCGGCGCAAGCCCTGAAGGAATTCGATAAGGCCATGAAGCATGGACCAAAGGAATTTTCCTGGTTCATCTACCGCGTAACCAACCCCACCATGCGCGACTTATTCATGGCGCCACGTAACATCTTCCGGGTCAAGGAGGCATTGCTGTCGGTCTTGGCCGGCGACATCTTTGGCAAGACGCCCATCTGGCGTTCCGTTCTCGCATTCAAAGCGATCTATTACCTCTCCTCTTTGGCCAACCTGAAGCCGACGGTCCTTGCGTGGAAGCGGCGCAAGATGAATATCCGCTATGTAGAAGATACGGAAGAGATCGGCTGCCGATGACGCCTTCGGGAGAAATCCTGCGGCTGGAGTACCTGCGCACTTCTCGGATTTGCCAGCAGGCACAGGACGGAGAGCCAGGCGCCCTCGGCGGCATCTGCTTTTCCCACCCCGCCGTCCCTTATGATGCCGGGGGGTTGCCGCTCCTGGCGGTAGACATGACCGTGCCGGCAGGGCAGGCGGCAATCTGCGAGGTTTGGCACAGCAACGAACCTCTGAATTCCGGGCGGCATGGACACATCCGCTACCGTCGGAGTGAAACCTTGCTGTTCGGCTGCCTGACCCTTGACGAAGCGGCTGGGGATAGGCCCCTGGATACGCGCCTGCCCCTGCAGGTCGCGACGGACATGGCCTATCAGGCTATCTTCGATCTGCTCGAATCCCACGGCTATAACGCCGTTCTGCGGTTCTGGAACTATTTCCACGGAATCAACCGGGTAAGTCACAATATCGAGCGTTACCGCCAGTTTAACATTGGCCGCCAAGACGCCTTCCTTTCCCGTAGCCGCTCAGTCATCGGGAATGTACCGGCCGCCTGTGCCCTGGGCTCCGCCGCCGGCGGCCTCCAAGTCGCCTTCCTGGCCGCCCGGGCGGACATGATTTGCATCGAGAACCCGCGCCAGGTCAGCGCCTACCATTACCCCAGCCAGTATGGCCCGCGCAGCCCAACCTTCTCCCGCGCTTGCCTGGCCAACCTGGGGGGACGCAACATGCTGTTCATTTCCGGTACTGCCAGCATCGTCGGTCATGAGACCCTGCATGAGGGAGACGTGGCGGCGCAGACGCGGGAATGTCTGCACAACATTGAAGCCGTCGTCCGGGAGGCCAACCGCCGAGCCGCGGGCGCCAACTTCCGCCTCGACGAGCTTGCCTACAAGATCTACGTACGAAACCCGGAAGACCTGATCAGGGTACGCTGCGAATTGACGCAATTCGTCGCCGCCCCAGCGTCGGCCGTGTTCTTGCAGGCCGATGTCTGCCGAGCCGACCTGCTGGTCGAGATCGAGGCATCCGGCGGCCATGCCATCTCCCCCCTATCAAGAGTCGAGGCTCGGTCATGACGCACCATTGCAGCCAGACCGCCCTCGCCACCTTACTGCTGGCCCTTTTCGCCGCCCCGGCCGTCGCCGACGAAAAGCCCCTTTGGGAACTCGGCGTCGGCGTAAGTGCCCTCTATTTCCCGGACTATCCCGGTTCTGACCAATCCAGCTTCTATGCCATCCCCTTTCCCTACTTCGTCTATCGCGGCGACTTCTTCAAGGCGGATCGGGACGGCATTCGCGGGATCTTCTTGGACAGTGACCGCGTTGACCTCACCGTCAGCCTCGGCGCATCCCTGCCGGTGAGCAGCGACGATAACCAGGCACGACAGGGTATGCCTGACCTGGAACCGACGGTAGAGGTCGGCCCGTCGCTCGACATCAATCTGTGGCGCACCAGTGACCGGCGCTACAGGCTGGACCTGCGCCTGCCGGTTCGGATGGCGTTTACGGTAAAAGGCGGGGTGCATGACGTCGGCTGGGTATTTTCGCCGCGCCTCAACCTTGACCTCATCGATGTCGCGGGGCTTTCGGGTTGGAATCTGGGGTTGCTCGCAGGGCCCCTGTTCGGCTCGGAACGCAACCATGCCTATTTCTATTCGGTGGCGCCGCAATACGCCACACTCGACCGCCCCGCATTCGATGCTGCGGGCGGCTACGGCGGCAGCCAGTTTCTGCTGGCGGTGTCGAAGCGCTATCGGAAGCTCTGGCTCGGCGCCTTTGCCCGCTGGGAGGATCTGCAGGGGGCCAGATTCGCCAACAGTCCTCTGGTAACAAGCGAGCATGCCTTCTCGGCGGGTATTGGCGTCGCGTGGATTCTGGGCGAATCGGCCACACGCGTGGACGCAGTCGATTGAGGGCTGGCTTGGCTTCCTTGCCCCTGTCTCTCAGGCGCCGGATGCATCAGCTCTGGGAATACGGTGCGCTGTGGTTCGGCATCGCACTGCTCGGCGTGATGTCGCTGACGTGGTCGCTGCTGGCGATGCCGCTCTATTACGTCTTGCCGAAGCGTTGGGCGCAGCCGCTTGGCCGTTGGGCCATCACCATCGTTTTTCGCATGCACCTCGGTGCGCTCGCGCTGGTTGGCGCTTGCCGTTTCGATATCCGCGACCTCGATGCCTTGCGCGCCGAAGGACCGCTGGTGATCGCCCCCAACCATCCCTCCCTGCTCGACGCTCCAATGGTCATCTCGCGGCTGTCCCAACCTCGCCTGCATCATGAAGGCCGACATCGTCGACAATGTCTTCCTCGGCGGCGGCGCACGGCTGGCGGCCTACATCCGCAACGACGCGCATCTGAGCATGATCAAGCAGGCCGTGGCCGAGCTGAAGGGCGGCAGTCACCTGTTGCTGTTTCCTGAAGGCACCCGCACCACCCGCTGGCCGGTCAATGCCTGTACCGGCGCGGCCGCCCTCATCGCCCGCAAGGCAAGGGTACCGATCCAGACCCTGCTCATCGAGACCGACTCGGCCTACCTCACCAAGGGGTGGCCCCTGCTGCGGCGCCCGACGTTGCCGATCACCTATCGCATCCGACTCGGTCGCCGCTTCGATCCGCCGGACGACGCCAGGGGCTTGACTGAGGAACTGGAGCGCTACTTCATTGCCGAGTTGCGCAATACCCCCTGTGTCCTGCCGCTCCGTGCACCGCTGGCGGCGGAATCCGGTACGCCTCAGCACACCTCATACCGCCAACCATGACCGCCAGCTTCACCCATCTGGTCCTGATCCCAAGCTACGACCCCGGGACCCTCGTCTATGAGACGGTGCGCGCCGCCCGCCGGCAATGGACTCCCGTATGGGTGGTGGTCGACGGCAGCACAGATGGTACAGCCGCCGGCCTCCAGGAGGTGGCATCGACAGACGCTGGGCTCCGAGTACTGGTGTCTGCCCGAGAACGGCGGCAAGGGCGCGGCGATCCTGCATGGCCTCGATCTCGCCGCGGGCGAAGGCTTCACCCACGCACTGACCATGGACTCGGACGGCCAACACCCGGCCGACCTCATCCCAACCTTCATGGCGGCCTCCAATGGCGCCCCGGATTGCATGGTCCTTGGCGTGCCGGTGTTCGACACCGGCGCCCCAAAGCTTCGGGTCCATGGCCGCAAGGTATCCAACGGGTTGGCCAACCTGGAGACCCTGTGGATAGGCATCGGCGATTCCCTCTATGGCTTCCGCGTCTACCCCGTTGAGCCCCTTCGTCAAGTCATGCATGGCCAGCGCTGGATGCGCCGCTTCGACTTCGATCCAGAGGCGGTAGTGCGCCTGTGCTGGCGGGGTGTCCGCCCCATCAACCTGCCAGCGCCGGTGCAGTATCTCGCCGCCGACAAAGGCGGTGTCTCCCACTTCAATTATCTGCGCGATAACACCCTGCTGACTTGGATGCACCTTCGGTTGATGCTGGGCTTCCTGCTGCGATTGCCCTTCCTCCTACTGCGACGTTTGAGCACACGATGAACCAACACCTCGATCCATCTGACGACGTTGTACATGCCCCGCACCCGCTGCTGACGGACTACTACGCCAGCGAGGCAGAACGGCGGGGCTTCGTGCGCCAGATTTTCGACAGCACCGCTTCCGACTATGACCGGATCGAACGGCTGCTAGCCCTGGGGAGCGGGCCTTGGTACCGAGGGCAGGCGCTGGAGCGGGCGGGTCTTAAACCGGGCATGCGCCTTGTCGACATCGGCGTAGGCACCGGCTTGGTGGCCCGCGAGGCAGTCAAGCTGGTCGGCGACCCCGGCCTGGTGGTTGGCGTCGACCCGAGCATCGGCATGATGGCCAACGCCCGTTTGCCGGCAGGCGTTCAACTCGTGGAGGGCCGGGCGGAAGCGATCCCATTGCCCAACGGTGGCTTCGATTTCCTGAGCATGGGCTATGCGCTGCGCCATATCGGCGATCTATCGGCCGCCTTCAGCGAATTCCATCGCATCCTCAAACCGGGTGGCCGATTGTGTCTGCTCGAGATCACCAAACCGGAACGGGCGTGGAGCCGATCCCTGCTTAAGGCCTACATGCGCGGGGTAGTGCCGGTGCTGGCCCGCCTGGTCGGCGGCAGCGCAGACACGGCCAGGTTGTGGCGCTATTACTGGGACACCGTCGATGCCTGCGTGTCTCCGGGCAACGTCATCCATACGCTGGAGGCCGCCGGCTTTACCGGAGTGAAGCGGCACGTCGAAACACGCCCACTGGCAATCCTGGCCGAATACCAAGCGGTCAAGCCCGGCTGAGCCACATCGAGGCCGGTTTGGCGCCCGCCGGAGCAGCCCTCAGTGCCTGGCGTAAATGCCGATCCCCAAACTCGGCAACCAGCGGCGTAGGCCCGGGGTGGTGATGACGGTGCTGAAAATGGCCATCAGCACCAGCATGGTGAAAACCTGCTGGGAAATGACGCCCAAGTCATAGCCGACATTGATGACGATGAGCTCCATCAAGGCGCGGGTGTTCATCATGATGCCCAGTACCTCGCCTTCCTGATGCGATAGCCCAGCCCAGCGCGCCGCGAGGTAGCTCCCCCCGAACTTTCCAAGGGTGGCCAGAGCGATCAGCAGCAGGCACCAGCCCCAGGCGGCAACGGAATCCAGACCCCCAATGTTGGTGCGCAGCCCGGTGTAGGTGAAGAAGATCGGCAGGAAGAAGACCATGACGAAGTGGCCGATGCGTTCCTTCCAGGCCTCGATGAGCGCGTGCTCATCATGCAGGATTACCCCCATCATGAAACCGCCGAAGATGGCGAAGATGCCGAGCTGATAGGTCGTGATCGCCGAGATGAAGATGCCGGCGAGCAGGATGCCGAGGAGGTTGTGGGTGAGCTTGCCGCGTCCGGCCTTCTCGCCCGTCGGCACCGGGCCAGCTTGGCTCAGGCGGATGAGGCGCTTGAGGAGCGGCCGGATGGCGAACCACCAGGTCAGAAAGAACCCGGCGACCAGCAGCACTTTGAGGCCAAAGTCTGCGGGGTCGAACTGGGCCAGGGCGAGCGCAGTGACCAGGGCGAGCAGAAGCCAGCCGACCACGTCGTTGATTGCAGCGGCGCTGATGGCGATGACGCCGATGGGCTGCCGAGTGATCTTGAACTCGATCATTATGCGGCCAAGGATCGGCAACGCGGTGATGGAGAAGGCCGTGGCAATGAACAGCGCCGAAACGAGGGGATCGACGCCCGGTGACAACTGCGGGGCCGCGACGTACCCGAAACCGAAGCCCAACGCGAAAGGCGCCACCATGCTGGCGGTGGCGACATAGGTGACGGCGCGGCGGTGATGCCGGTCCAGGAGATGGGCAAAATCAAACTCCAGCCCAATCTGAAACATCAGCAGGATCAGGCCGATCTGCGACAACATCTGCATGGGTTCGGGCGGTACCGACCGAAAGACGTACTCGAAGACCCCCGGCGCCACCAAGCCAAACAGGGAAGGTCCGAGCAGGATGCCAACGATGATCTCGCCCACGGCTGGGGACTGTCCGATCCGGTGCGCGACCTCCCCGCCCAGGCGCGCGGCCAGAATGATCACTGTCAATTGCAGCAGGGTGAAGAACAGCAGCGCCTCGGTCTGAGGGACCGCGACGGCGTGCGCGGACGCCGTCATACCATGCCTCCGTTCACCGAGACAGATCCGACCGGTGATATAGCTCGCCCGCCCTTGGTCGAGCCTCTGGCGGAGTGGTAGGCGAACCTTCCTGCCGCCTGGTAAGGCTCGCTGGCATCGTCGATGAGGCGCTTGCGCAGCGTCTCGGGGCGGAGGGTCATGGCGTTGAGATATCCAGTGCCGAACGCAGGGTGATGGGCGTGAGCCCAACGGCGGCCGCCGCCTCCAGCACCCGTGGCAGAACGGCAAGGATCACCGGCTGACCGGTGCCCGTTCGGGCGGCATTACCGTCATGCAGGAGCAGGATGTCGCCGGCGGCGAGGTGACGCGTCAGACGACGTACCACATCCTCGGCGTCCCTGTTACGGGTGTCAAAGCCGCGCCGGGTCCAACTGGCCAGATGAAGGCCGTGCCGGGCCAGAATGGGTTCCAGAAAGGGATTGCGCAGGCCGGCAGTGGGCCGAAAAAAACAGGGCCGCTGGCCAGTGAGGGCGGCCAGGCTGTCCTGGCCGGCCTGGATCTCCCGGGCCATCCGGCGCGGCCCGAAGGTGGCGAAGTGATGGTCATGGTGCTGGCTGTGGTTCTCCACGGCATGACCCCGCCGAACGATCTCCCGGCACAGCTCGGGATGGCGCTGAGCCCTCGCACCGATAAAGAAGAAGCTGGCGGGGGCATCGAAGCGGTCGAGCAGGTCAAGCACCTGCGGTGTCACCTCCGGATCAGGACCGTCATCGATGGTGATGGCGATCTGCCCCGCCGCCGCCGCAGGCGGCAGCCGCACCCAGTTGGGCCCGAGGCTCCGGCTGCGCGGCCAGAGGCCGGCGGCGGAGAGGACCAGATGATTGGCGGCCAGCGCACCGATCCCCCAAGGCCACAGCCCCGGCTGCATCGCAATCAGACCCAGCGCCCCGGCATGGAGGGCGAAAGTGGCCTGTAACAGAGGCGTGGGGCGCCACTGGCGGCCGGCGTGGGTCGGCGGCATGACCGTCATGTCCGACGCGCCAGGATGGCTGAAAAGGCCAGGGCGAGGATAGCGCCCGGACCGACGGTGGACCCAATGGCGTTCAGCACCGGCACGCTGGAAAAGGCAAGGATGCCAAAGCCGGCCACCGTCGTGCCGGCGGCAAGCGGCAGGGAGGCGAGGACGCGCGGCGAGAGGCCACCTTCAGCAGCACCCCGATCGAAGAACAGGGCGTAGTTGGAACCGACCGCCGCCACAAGCAGCATGCCGACCAGGTGCAAGATGCTGAGCTGTTGGTCCGCTAGGACGAGGCCGGCGATGACCACGGTGACGGCGACAACCAACGGGGCGGCGATCCGAAACACGCGGCCTGCCGAACGGGTGACGGCGAACAGCAGGCCGAGGATGGCCGCCAGGCCTGCGAGCGACAGCAGGACGGCCTCGCGCAGATAGCCTTCGTACAGGCGGTCGGACTCGCCCTTGACGTCGACGAAATGGATGTCTGCCAAACCCGACTCAGCAAGGGCCGCACGCAGCCGCTCCGCGTCGAGCCGGTCAGAGTCCGCGACACGCAGCGGCAGTAAGGCGGTCCAGCGCCCCGCCGACGGCAACAGCAGGGCATCCACGCCCTCCGCCAGGGAGCTCCCCTCGATGTCTTGCCGACTGAGGGGCATCTGGCCGCGAGCCTTTGCCACGTCTGCAAAGAACGGCTCGAAGCGGGCCGGCTGCAGGGGCAGGTCGGCGATGGCCGCCTCGAAACGCCGACGCAGCTCGGCGTCGGGCGGCAGGCTGGCCTGGCGCTGGCGCTGGGTCGCTTGGCTGGGAAGATAGGATGTCGGGCTCTCGAAACCGTCGATGACACCCGCAGCCTCCAAGCCCTGGAGCGATGCCGCGACCTTCTCGCTGTGGGCGAGCGCCGCCTCCTCGTCGGCGGCAACCACCACCACCAGATAGCGCACGTCCGGGGCGCCCAGGTCAGCCCGCATCGTCATGTCGAGGGCCTGATCGGCGGCGGGCACTGGACTGAGCGCCGCCAGCTCGCGACTCCACATGTCGTCGCGCTCCGCCACGAGCACGATGCAGGCGGTCACGAACAACACCAGGACAAGCCCGCGCAGACGGCCGGCCCGCCCAACCCAAGCCTGGAGGCTTCGGCCGAAGGCGCTGACATCGTGGACGCGCAGGTCCCGGGGCAGGAGATGCGGCAGCACGAAACGGGTAACCAGGGCAGCGGTGCCCAGGCCGACGATGGCATAGAGGCCAAGTTGGGCGAGACCGGGGAAGCTGGAAAAGAGCAGGGAGGCAAAGCCGAACACAGAGGTGAGCACGCCGATCCGAATCGTTGGCCAGAAAGCAGTCGTCCAGCTGCTCTGCGTCTGGCTGACCGCACCTGCCGCCCATTCCGACTGCATGAGCAGGTAGATGGAGTAATCGACCGCTTCGCCGATCAGGGCGGCCCCGAAGCCGAGGGTGACGCCATGGACGACCCCGAATCCCAGGCTGACTGCCGCTGCGCCGGCCAGAGCGCCGGACAGCACCGGCAACAGGCCCAGCAACAGGGCCGTCGGAGAACGGTAGACCGCCAGTAGCAGGGTGACGATGATCAAGCTGCCTAGGGCGGAGAGGCGCAGCACCTGGCCCTTGATGGTATCGCGTGCCGCGACGGAAAAGGGGCCGGGACCTGTCAGTGCCAGCCGCATCTGCGGCCCAGATGACGCCTGAAAGGCTGCCTGGATGGCCGCAACCGCATCGGACTGTCCGTCCGTGTCCGCCCCCTCGGCACGGGTGCGGGCCAGGAGCAGGGCGCGGCGACCGTCCCGGGAAACCCAAACGCCATCCGCCAGCTCCGGCCGATGGCTGCTGCCCATGTCGTCCAGCAGGTTGATGAACTCGCCGGTGGGGTCGCGCGGCAGCAAGGCCTTGCTGAACAGCCCGGCCGAGGTGGCAAGCAAGTCGATGCTGTCCTGGACTCCGGCGCGCAGGCCCTCCACGGTGAAGCGATCGGCATTCACTGTCGGACTCAACAGATAGCGGTTCTCGAACAGGACCTGTCGGTCCCGCTCCAGCCCCAGGGTTTCGCCATTGGCAACGTGCAGAAAGCGGGGATCGGCGCGCAGCCGGCCGGCCAGATCGCGAGACACGCGGGCGCGGGCGGGTTGATCGTCCCCCTCGACGCCCACCAAAATCAGCCGGGAGGCGATGCCGGACTTGAGCTGGTCGATGAGGAGCTGCTGCTCCGGGGTCGGGGTACTCGGCAAGAAGGCGGACAGGTCAGCGGTGTAGTTCGCCTGACTGACCACCCAGAGACAAGCGGACAGGAACCCAAGCCAGAGGGCAATCGCGGCCCTGCCGCTCCGCGTCATTTCGCAGCGCCACTCTGGACGTTCATTACCGAGCGGTCGCCGTCGGCATGAAAGATCTCCACTGTGCGCACCTGGTCCCGAGCCCCTTCCATACGGATGCGGGCGATGACGCTGGCCACCCGAGTGTCCAGCGGCGTCAGCACGAGGGTCCAATGATCGCGGCTGCCTTCGAGGCCGAGGCGATAGACCCGCTCCAATGCCTGACGGTCGCCCGCCAGCGTGGCGCGGATGCTCTCGGTCATGCCCGCCACCTCCGGATAGTCCTTAAGCTGCAGGACATGCTTCTGCATCTGCCGCTCGACGGTGAGGATATCGCCGTCCAGCACAAGCGTTTCGACCTTCGGCTTGAGCGTGCGCTTCTCCAGGCGGGCCGGGGGGACGAACAGAAGCTCGCCGGACGACTCAACGGGCTGGTCTAGGATGGACAGGTACTTCTTCTCGGTGAAGGTGGCCGCCCCGTGCCGGCTGCTGGCCAATGCGTCAAGAAGCTGGCCCAGGGTAAATTGGGCGGCCCCGGCGGACAGACTAAGCCCGAGCACCACGATGGCAAGCATCCCCTGACCCGTCAACCGCTGCGCCCTTGGGTTCATGAGGGCGTGGGGCCGTCGCCCGCGGGTCGCCGCCAATCATCAAAGCAATTGAACCCTTTGAAAGGTTCGGCACGACCCTGTCGCTCCAGACTGGCGGCATAGGCGCAGCCTGCCTGGCGAATGGCGGCATCCCCCTCCGTGCGCTCGACGCCTGTGAAGCCTGCCAGCGACTCCAGGCCGTGCGTGTGCCGAGCCGGTCCGGTACCGACGATGGCGTAAGCGCGGGTGGCGCCCAGCCGTTTCGCCGCCGCCTGGACATTGCGCACCAGGCTGCCCCGGCGTTTGAGGCGGGGTTCCGGCACGCCGGTGGATCCGGAGGTAACGACCTGGGCGATGACCTGCCCGCAGTCGATGTGGAGGGTGGCGGTGTGAACCTTGGGCGTCCGCGTCCGGTCAGGATACCGGACGGTGGGCGGGTCAACGGTACGGTCATCCTTGCCGATGATACAAATGGCATCAGGGGCGATGCGCTGCATCTGCCGGACCCTGACAGGAACACCGTCGCGCCAGGCCACGACGGCATCGGGGCGATCATGAGCGATCAGCGGCAGGGTCGACATGGTCAGGCGCGATGGCACCCTAACGGGGTCGCGTGGCGGCACCGGGCAGACCTTCGGGGTTCTCCGGAAGGCGAGGATGCTCTCCATGATGCTGTGCTGCTCCAGATGCGGCAGCTTGCGCAGGCGAACCAGGTGCTCGGCGACAAACATGAGCAGAACCAGTGGGAGCGACAGAAAATTGGCGAAGACCGACCAAGCCTCCATGGTGCCGAACAAGAACAGAACGGTGGAAATAAGGCTCATACCGAGGAAAAACAGCGTCCACGCCAGTGTGACCTTGCGCGTGTAACGGACCACCTCTGAATCAAGGCTGCCGCGCACCGCTTCGGCCAAACGGGTACAAAGAGGCTGCCGCCCGCGCGTCAAAGTGACGCCAAACAGCGCCGCCAGCATGACATAGATGCCTGCGTGCTGGATGAAATAGACCCAACCGAAATTGCGCTCCAACGTCTCCCAGAACCCCCACAGGACCAGCGACAGACAGCACAAAGCAACAGCGTGCCCAGCAGTCCGGTTGAACGCCAGGTCAGCCAAACCAGAACAGCCAGGGGGGGCGTCAGGGAGACGGCGACCCCCAGCGACGGCATGTCGGCAGCCGCGGGAGACGCCGCACTGTAATGTGCCAGCACGGGGTAACGCGATCACCCCGGCGGCGATGACACTCCAGCGGACCGCGCGGACCAGGCTCGGGCTCATTTTGTCCTGGCGGCTGCGATATGTTCGGTGAGACTGGCGAGGGTAGCTGAAGATCCCGACATTGTCCGCGTTGTCCGCACGCAGCTGGAAACCGAAACGCTTGGAAACGACAAGGGCCACTTCCAGGATATCGATGGAATCGAGACCCAATCCCTCGCCGTACAGGGGGGCGTCAGGCTCGATCTCGTTCCGGACTCAGGTCGAGATTGAGGGCGGTAACGATGAGCCGGGCGACCTCGCTTTGCAGCTCATGATTGTCTTCAGACATGGTGATTTCGCATCAGTAATGGTACTTTAAGCGCGCGGCCCGGCGCCGACAGGCCAGGCCCGCCCTACCGCAGGTGAGCCTGCGGCACCGGCCGTAACCGAGGGCGTCGTCATCCACGACGCAACCCCTCATCCGATGCAACCGCCGGCTGCCTACTGCATCGTACCTCGCCGCGCGGCGCAGCTCGCCGTCGCACTTCCCGCACCACCTCCGAACTGTCTCGCGCCCCTGTCCCGAAGTCCTTTTCCGATCCGCTCGGGTCCGCCCCTCCGGCAGCTTGCCAGATGACGCAGCCGACCGACAGACGGCCCCGTTCATCGCACTGGGGACGATATCACCACCGCACGGCACGCTGCGTCTCGCGGCACACGGCCTGGCGAGCGCACGCCGGGTCGGTCGCTCAGCGATACGGGTGGTCAGCCGCATCTCACTCCGGCAGTATGTGCTGCAACCCGCTTCACCCCTGGCGCCGACATGAGAGATCACGCTCGTCCATCCGGCCGGATTCAACTTCGTTCCCGGCCAGCCGGATTTCTCGCTCCTGGCGAACCGCATGGCGCCACTCGGCATCCTGCAATTGGCGGCCTGGCTGGAAAGGCACGGACATCCGTGCGCCGTACACGATTGTCTCGGGCCCGGCGCACCGACCTCGATCGTGGGAAATGCCGACGCCGTGGTGGCGACCAATCCGGACCTGGTGGGCTTTTCCGCCACGACCTCGGGCTTCATGGATGCCTTCGAGATCGCCGCCCGCGTCAAGGCGCAACGCCCTCGGGTCAAGATCGTGTTCGGCAACGTCCATGTATCCTCGATCGGCGCACCTCTGCTCAGGCACTTCCCGGAGATCGACTACCTGTGCATCGGCGAGGGCGAGGGCGCGATGCTGGACTTGGCCGAGGGCCGGGACCCGCGGGAGATCGCCAACCTGTGCTTTCGCGACGGCGAGCGCATCGTCTCGAACCCGCGGCGCGATCGCATCCTCGACCTCGACGACCTGCCTTTCCCTGCTTACGAGAAGCTCGCCGGTTTCCCCCGCCGTTACCACCTGCCGCTGTTTTCCTACGTCAAGCGGCATGGCGCAACCATGGTCACCTCACGCGGCTGCCCTTACACCTGCTCGTTCTGCGACCGCACGGTGTTCGAGCGCCTCTACAAGACGAACTCCGCCGAGTACGTCTATGAGCACATGAAGTACCTGCGGGACCGGTTTGGCGTTCGACACATCAACTTCTACGACGATCTTTTCACTGCGCAGAAGAAGCGCGTCACGGATCTGTGCGAAAGGCTGATCGCCCGTCCGCTGGGCATGGATTTCAACTGCGCCGTACGTACCGGCCATACCTCGGACGAGATGCTGCGCCTGCTCAAGCGGCGCCGGTGCGCTGATGGTCTCCATGGGCATCGAGTCTGCCGACCCCGCCATGATGGAGCGGCACAAGGCCGGCGTCAGCCTGGAAGGCGTCAGGAGGACCGTCGAGCAGATCCATGCCGCGGGGCTGCGGGCGAAAGGGTTGTTCATCTTTGGCCTGCCGGGTGAGACGCCGGAAACCATCGCCGCTACCAGCGATTTCGTGCTGTCCCTTGACCTGGACGAAATGAACATGAGCAAGTTCAGTCCGATGTACGGTGCGCCGATCTGGGACGAATGCGTCGGTGGCGAGTCGGGCGACTTCAACGAGGACTGGCGACTAATGAACTGCCTCAACTTCGTCTACAAGCCGCATGGGTTCGCCTCGCGCGCGGACATGGACGCGCTGTACAACGCCGATGTCCGCCGCTTCTACGACAGCAAGGGCTACCGACGGCGCTTCGCCCGGCGCCTGTGGCAGCATCGGTGGAGTCTTTGGCATGTACTGAAGAACTTGCCCAGGACGATTCAGGCCGCCCGCTATTTCAGCACCGCAAAGGCAAACCCAGAAACTGCGCGCAGCCATTTGATGCCCCATCCGCGCCAGCCGCGGGGACTGGCGCCCCATCTGAGCCCAGCGCTCAAGGCGGACGCAATCGCTGCCGTTTCGGTTATCAAAGTACCGGGCAAGTTCAGGACCGAAATATCGCGCCCGTCGCCTAACGGCGCGACAACCTGCCGCGGTAACGGCGTCGCCGATCAGGGCTCAGCCACGATGGACGCGCCCGCGTCCGGGGGAGGCGCCGACCAGGTCGGATCCTGACCCTGCTGCCCGGTGCGAAACAGGCCAAGCGCCGATAACACCCGAGGGCACCAAGCCTTGCAATCACCCCAGACCGACGCGCAATGCAATCATCGCCTTTTTACAGTTCAAGCCGGCGCTTGGTGCCATGCGCTTGTTGGGCTCACTTCCACGGACTATCCTTTGTCCCATTCGTTGTGGAGGCTCCAAGCTGCTGGGATCGAGCTTAACGGAGCCTGTCGCGGGCGTTTCTGGGCGGATTGACCGGGGCGTCGAATCATCACCCTGTCGACGCAGAATCCGGCGCAAGTGATTCGGCGATCCATCTGCGAAACCAAGACCACGGGCGCGACCCTGGCCGATCACCGATTGGAGTACGGGAATGTCTCCGCTAGACCTCGACAACCTCCTGCAGCCCATCTCCGACGACGAGCCCGCCGGCCCGAACCTGGAGTACGACCCTGCCTTTCTATCAGCATTCCGCACCGCCGCCGGGTCTCCAGGGCGACAGATGGGCGACACCGTGGTTGCCGGCGAGGAGCCGGACTGGCGGGCGACCTCCGAGTTGGCAGCGCGGCTGCTCACGCGTACCAAACACCTCCGGCTCGCGGTGCTGTTGACCCGGGCCCTCTTGCGCGTCCAAGGCCTTCCCGGCCTTGAGCAGGGTCTGACCCTAGTTCACGGGTTGTTGGACCGGTTTTGGGACCAGGTCCATCCCCAACTCGACCCGGACGACGACAACGATCCCACGATCCGCGTCAACATCCTCCTGGACATCTGCTCCGCGGAATCCCTGTTGCACGCACTGCGCATCACGCCCCTGGTGCGCTCGCGCGTGTTTGGCCCCCTGAGTTACCGCGACATCGAGATCGCCGAGGGCCGGGCGAGCGCCCCGGCGGACACCAAGCCGTTGGACTCCGCGGCCGTGCACGGGGCCTTCATGGATTGCGACATAGAGGAGCTTCAGGCGAATGCCTCGGGCGCCGCTGGCGCGCTCAAGCGTGTCAATTCGCTGTCCGACGCCCTCGGCGAGCACATCCGATTGGACCAGATGCCGAGCTTCGACCCACTGTCGGGACTCCTGACCGCCATCGCCCGCTCACTGAGCGCCTATCTCGCGGAGCGCCTGCCCCAGGCATCGGCAACGACGGCGCCGGAGGACGAGGCGTCCGGATCGCAACCCACATCCGCGGAACGGCCGAGCCACGGGGCCGCCGTCGGGGAGATAGCCTCGCGCGAAGACGTGGTCCGCACCATCGACCGAATTTGCGACTACTATTCCCGCTACGAGCCGTCGAGTCCGGTACCGCTGCTCCTTTTGCGTGCGCAGCGGCTGGCGACCGGTAGCTTCGTGGACATCGTGCGTGACCTGGCGCCCGATGCGCTCGGGGAAATCGAGAAGGTCTGCGGACTGAACAAAGATTCCTGATCTACCAGAGCCGGTGCGATTCGGCTAAGATCGGGCCCCGGTAAGAGTCGTTCTCATTTACGGGCGGCCATGCCGCCCGCCGGCCGGCGACGGACCGACCGGTGCACCGATGCTAGACTGACCCGACGCAAACCGCCCGCGAGAGGCGGATGCGCCGTCTACCCTTAAATAGCCTTCACTAAGGAGAACCCGGTGGCCAAAGAGAGCAGCCAGAAGTTCATCGCCCGCAACCGCGCGCCGCGCGTCCAGATCGAGTACGACGTGGAGCTCTACGGGGCCGAGAAGAAGGTCCAGCTGCCCTTCGTGATGGGCGTGATGGCGGACCTGTCCGGCAAGCCCGCCGAGGCCGCTGCCGCCGCGTGGCGGACCGCAAGTTCCTCGAGATCGACGTCGACAACTTCGACGACCGGCTGAAGTCGATGAAGCCGCGGGTCGCGTTCCAGGTGCCCAACACGCTGACCGGCGAGGGCAACCTCGCCGTCGACATCACCTTCGAGAGCATGGACGACTTCTCGCCGGCCGCCGTGGCGCGCAAGGTCGACGCGCTGAACAAGCTGCTCGCAGGCGCGCACCCAGCTGTCCAACCTGGTGACCTACATGGACGGCAAGAGCGGGGCCGAGGAGCTGATCGCCAAGGCGCTGAAGGACCCGACGCTGCTGCAGGCGCTGGCGGCGGCGCCCAAGCCCGAAGAGACGAAGGTCCGAGGCGAGGAGCAAGTAACATGGCCGAGACCGATACCCAGACAGCCGCAGCAGGCCAGGCCGAAGCCGAGACCATCGAGGCCGGCGAGTTCGCCGCGCTGCTCCAGAAGGAGTTCAAGCCCAAGACCGATCGCGCCCGCGAGGCGGTCGAGGCGCGCCGTCGCGACCCTGGCCGAGCAGGCGCTGGCAGCAGACCGCCCTGATCTCGGACGACGCGGTCCGCAGCGATCGAGGCGATCATCGCCGAGATCGACAAGAAGCTCACCGAGCAGGTCAACCTGATCCTGCACCACGAGGACTTCCAGCAGCTCGAGGGCGCCTGGCGCGGCCTGCACTACCTGGTCAACAACACCGAAACCGACGAGATGCTGAAGATCCGCGTCATGAACATCTCCAAGAAGGAGCTGCACAAGACGCTGAAGAAGTTCAAGGGCACCGCCTGGGACCAGAGCCCGCTCTTCAAGAAGATCTACGAGGAGGAGTACGGCCAGTTCGGCGGCGAGCCCTACGGCTGCCTGGTCGGCGACTACCACTTCGACCACAGCCCGCCGGACGTCGAGCTGCTCGGCGAGATGGCCAAGATCGCCGCGGCCGCCCACGCGCCGTTCATCGCCGGGGCCGCGCCCACGCTGATGCAGATGGACTCCTGGCAGGAGCTGGCCAACCCGCGCGACCTGACCAAGATCTTCCAGACGCCGGAGTACGCCGCCTGGCGCTCGCTGCGCGAGTCGGAGGACGCCCGCTACATCGGCCTGGCCATGCCGCGCTTCCTCGCGCGGCTGCCCTACGGCGCCAAGACCGACCCGGTCGAGGAGTTCGACTTCGAGGAAGACACCGAGGGCGCCGACCACGACAAGTACACCTGGGCCAACTCGGCCTACGCCATGGCGGTCAACATCAACCGCTCGTTCAAGATGTACGGCTGGTGCTCGCGCATCCGCGGCGTCGAGTCCGGCGGCGCGGTCGAGGGCCTGCCGACCCACACCTTCCCGACCGACGACGGCGGCGTGGACATGAAGTGCCCGACCGAGATCGCCATCAGCGACCGGCGCGAGGCGGAGCTGGCCAAGAACGGCTTCATGCCGCTGATCCACAGGAAGAACTCGGACTTCGCCGCCTTCATCGGCGCCCAGTCGCTGCAGAAGCCGGCCGAGTACGACGACCCGGACGCCACGGCCAACGCCAACCTGGCGGCGCGCCTGCCGTACCTGTTCGCCACCTGCCGCTTCGCGCACTACCTCAAGTGCATCGTGCGCGACAAGATCGGCTCGTTCAAGGAGCGCGCGGACATGGAGCGCTGGCTGCAACAACTGGATCCTGCAACTACGTCGACGGCGACCCGGCCCATTCGAGCGAAGACGACCAAGGCGCAGCAGCCCCTGGCGGCCGCCGAGGTCGTCGTCGAGGAGGTCGAGGGCAACCCGGGCTACTACACCTCGAAGTTCTTCCTGCGGCCGCACTACCAGCTCGAAGGCCTGACCGTGTCGCTGCGGCTGGTCTCCAAGCTGCCGTCGGCGAAGGGCGGGGGTTGACGGCGCGCCCCGGCAATCGGTGTGCTCGCTGCGATGGCGCAGGGCACCCGTCAGTGTACTCGCCGCCCGCAAGAGGGCGTTTTTATCAGGTAGTTTCCACCAAGAAACGCACAAAGGTGCGAGGAGTTGAAGCATGGCCGTAGACATGTTCATCAAGATCGAAGGCGTCGAGGGCGAGTCCCAGGACGCCAAGCACGAGAAGGAGATCGACGTCCTGGCCTGGAGCTGGGGCATGAGCCAGTCCGGTTCCTTTCATACCGGCGGCGGCGGCGGCGGCGGCAAGGTCAGCGTGCAGGACCTGTCCTTCACCAAGTACGTCGACAAGTCCTCGCCGATCCTGATGCAGTACTGCTGCAACGGCTCGCACATACAAGGAGGCCAAGCTGACCGTCCGCAAGGCCGGCGGCAAGAAGCCGCTGGAGTACCTCGTCATCACCATGACAGACGTGACTCGTCTCGTCGGTTTGCACCGGGGGCTCGCGGCGGCGAGGACCGGCTGACCGAGAACGTCTCGCTCAACTTCGCCGCGGTCAAGGTGGACTACCAGCCGCAGAAGCCCGACGGCAGCAAGGACGGCGGCCCGGTCAAGTACGGCTGGGACATCGCGGCGAACAAAGAGGCCAAATAGTCGGGCAGGAAATGCCCAGAACCCGGTCCGATCCGTGTCCGCGGCAGTTCCGCGGGCGCGGTGCGGCCTGATCGCCGAAGTACTCTCCGGGAGAATGGCTCATGCTGGCCGAGACAGAATCTGCGTGAGGGCAACCTGGAAGAGTCCCTGCGCCAGCTCCAGGAGCAGGTGCGCAAAGACCCCGCCAACGCGAAGCACCGTATCTTCCTCTTTCAGCTGCTCGCCGTCCTGGGGCAGTGGGAGCGGGCGATGAACCAGCTCAACGTGGCCGGCGAGCTGGACGCCGGAACCCTGGCGATGGTGCAGACCTACCGCGAGGCGCTGCGCTGCGAGGTGCTGCGCGGCGAGATCTTCGCCGGGCGGCGCGTCGCCGTTGGTCTTCGGCGACGCCCGAGGAATGGCTCGCCCTCCTGATGGAGGCGCTGAGCCTGCTCGCGCAGGGCGCTGGCGAGCAGGCACGGGCGATGCGCGAGCGCGCCCTCGAGGCGGCTCCGGCCACGCGCGGGACCATCGACGGGGCCCCGTTCGAGTGGATCATGGACGGCGACAACCGCCTGGGTCCTGTCCTTGAGGCCATCGTCAACGGCCGCTACTACTGGATCCCGTTTCAGCGCATCCGGTCCATTCAGATCGAAGAGCCTGCGGACCTGCGCGACCTGGTCTGGATGCCGGCCTTCTTCACCTGGGCCAACGGCGGCGAGTCCGTCGGCCTGATCCCCACCCGCTACCCGGGCTCGGAAGCATCCGAGGACCCGGAGGTGCGCCGCGGCCACAAGACGGAGTGGCTGGAACAGTCCGGCGGGGCCTTTGTCGGCCAGGGCCAGCGCATGTTCTTCACCGATAGCGGCGAGTACGCGCTGATGGAGATACGCCACATCACCTTGGATACGGGTGAGGACGAGGCGGCGAGCCGAGTCCGAATCAGGCGAAGCCCTTGGCTGAGCTGACGAACAAGGAGCGCCTGCAGCCCTCGCTGCTCGACCGGCTGACCGACGACGAGCCAGAGAAGACGCAGGAGTCGCGGGACCAGCGTGTGTTCTCCCTAACCCGTCTGCGTGATGCCGCCATGCGCGACCTGGCCTGGCTGCTCAATACCACCAACCTCGCGGCAGGGCAGGATCTCAGCGCCTATCCCGAGGTCACCAGCTCGGTGGTGAACTACGGCATTCCGGACCTCTCGGGCATGACGGTATCCGGGACTGACGTGCCGGCACTCGAGCGCGCGCTGCGTCAGGCGATCATGGACTTCGAGCCGCGTATCCTGCGCCATACGCTCTCGGTGCGGCTGGACATCAACGAGAGCCAGATGAGCCACAACGCCATGACCTTCCTGATCGAGGGCGAGCTGTGGGCCCAGCCGGTGCCGCTGCGCCTCTACCTCAAGACCGAGATCGACCTCGACATCGGCGATGTCCGGGTCAGCGGCCAGGCGGGTTAGGGGCGCGGGCGATGGACCCACGTCTGCTCGAGTACTACAACCGCGAGCTGCGCTTCGTGCGCGAGATGGGCGCGGAGTTCGCCGGCGAGTTCCCAAAGATCGCCGGACGCCTCGGGCTCGAGAGTTTCGAGTGCGCCGATCCCTACGTGGAGCGGCTCCTAGAGGGTTTCGCGTTCCTCGCCGCGCGGGTCCAGCTCAAGATCGACGCCGAGTTCCCCGCCTTCACCCAGCACCTGCTGGAGATGATCTACCCGCACTATCTCGCCCCTACCCCGTCGATGGCAGTGGTCGAGCTGCAGCCGGTCCTGGACGAGGGGGCACTCGCCGAGGGGTTCGACATCCCCCGGGACACGGTGTTGCGCGGCACCCTGGGCGAGGCGAGCAAACGCCCTGCGAGTACCGCAGCGCGCACGACGTCCGGCTTTGGCCCCTGCAGCTGACCGCGGCCGAGTATTTCAGCCACACCGGACCGGTCGCCAAGGCGGACCTGGCAATCCTCAAGCGCAGCAAGGCGGGCATCCGGCTGCGCCTGCGCACGACGGCCAATCTGACCTTCGCCCAGCTCGCCCCGGGCCGACCCGAGCGCTTCAGGCTGGTGCTGTTCCTCCAGGGGGCGGATCAACTGCCCTTCGAGCTCTATGCCCAGCTCCTGGGCAACGCGGTCGGCGTGCTGGTTCAGCCCGTCACACGACCCGTGCCCTGGATCGAGACCCTGCCGGCATCCTCGATCAGCCCACTGGGCTTCTGCGAGGAGGAGGCCCTGCTCCCCCATGCCCCGACATCCTTTCAGGGCTACCGCAACCTCCACGAGTATTTCGCCTTCCCGCAACGCCTCCTGTTCGTCGCCATCGACGGGCTGGGCCCGGTCCTGCAGCGCCTCGCCGCCACCGAGGTCGACCTGATCCTGCTATTCGGCCAGCCGGCACCCGCCTTGGAGGGGGTGCTGGATGCGGGCAACTTCACGCTCCACTGCACACCCGCCATCAACCTCTTCCCCAAGCGCTTCGACCGCATCCATCTGAATGAAGTCGGCCCCGACTATCACGTGGTCCCGGACCGCACCCGGCCCACGGATTTCGAGGTCTACCGGGTAGACGGCGTCACGGGCTATGGGGCCGGGACGACCGAGGCACGGGACTTTCGGCCCTTCTACGCCCCCGCGCACCTGGACCTGCGGGACCAGTCGCCCGCCTACTACAGCGTCCACCGGGTCCCGCGGCGCCCTTCATCCCGACAGCAGCGCCAGGGGCACCGCTCCAGCTACGTGGGCAGCGAGGTGTTCGTGAATCTCGCCGACGCGGCCCGGGCCCCCTGGTCCGCCGACCTGCGACAGCTCGCGGTCACCGGACTCTGTACCAATCGGGACCTGCCCCTGAGCATGCCGGTCGGTACGGGCAAGACCGACTTCACGCTGGAGTCAGGGGCGCCTGTCCAGGCGGTGCGGGTGCGCGCCGGGCCATCCCCGCCCCGACCCTCGCCCGCCCACGGAGACACCGCCTGGCGGCTGATCGATCACCTTTCCCTGAACTATCTGTCCATTGCCGACACGGACGGCGGCAAGGGTGCCGCTGCCCTGCGTGAATTGCTGACGCTGTACGGGGACCTGGCCAGCGCCAATGTGCGCAAACAGGTGGAAGGCATCCGGCAGGTGTCGTCCCGACCTATCGTTCGGCGGCTGCCCGGGGTGCGACCGGTCACCTATGGCCGGGGTGTCGAGATCACGGTCGATTGCGACGAGGCCGCCTTCGAGGGCACCGGCGCCTTTCTGCTTGGGGCCGTGCTGGAGCGCTTCTTCGCCCGCTACTGCACGGTCAACGGATTCACCGAGACAGTGCTCAAGTCCGACCGCGGGGAGCTCATGCGATGGCCAGCGACCATCGGCCGCCGTCCGACCCTGTGACAGACCAGGTGCCCACACTGACCGATGAGGCGCCGGGGCCCGTGGCCATTGTCGGCGAGGCCCCAGAGCGCGCGCGCCAGCGGGCCGAGCTGCTCGCAGACCTCGCGCACGAGCCCTGGCGCTTCGGTTACTGTCACACCCTGCGCCGGCTCGATTGCCTGCAGCCGGAGCGTCCGCGGATCGGCGCCTCGCCTCGACCTGCCGAAGACCCGGTGCGCCTGGGCCAACAGCCATCGATGCGCTTCGCACCGGCGGAGCTCGCCGCCCTGCACCAGCCCGGCGGCGGCCGGCCTGCACGCCTGCTGGTCTATTTCCTGGGCCTGTTGGGACCAAACGGCCCCCTGCCACTGCACCTCACGGAGTTCGTGCGGGACAGGCTGCGGCACGCCTCGGACCCCACCTTCGCCCGTTTTTTGGACCTCTTCAATCACCGGATGCTCTCCCTGCTCTATCGGGGTTGGGCCCAGGCACAGCCGGCGGTCAGCTTCGACCGGCCGGCGCAGGACCGCTTCGGCATCTACCTCGCCAGCCTCGGCGGCACCGGCATGCCTGCCTTCCAGAACCGGGATGCCATGCCGGATCTGGCCAAGCGCCATTACGCGGGCCACCTGTCGTGCCAGACCCGTCACGCGGAGGGGCTCAAGGCGATCCTCAGCGACCTCCTGGGTCTGCCGGTGCGCATCGAGGAGTTCGTCGGGCACTGGCTGGTCCTGCCCCAAGACTGCCGGCTGCAGTTGGGTGAGACACCGGAAAGCGGTGCACTGGGCCAAACCACGACCCTCGGTGGGCGCATCTGGGACCACCAGTCCAAGTTTCGCGTCCGCATCGGGCCGCTTCGGCTCGCCGATTACCTGCCCCTCCTGCCTGGGGGCGAGGCCTTGGCGCGGGTCAAGGCCGTGGTCCGCAACTATGTCGGAGACCAGCTCGACTGGGATCTGAGTCCGGTCCTCGCCGAGGCCGAGGTGCCAAGCCTGCGGCTCGGCGCGGGCGGCCGTCTGGGCTGGACGACCTGGCTCGCAAGCGGGCCCCTGGGGCGCGACGCGGACGACCTCAAGCTCGCCCCAGGTCGCTGAGGTAAGCAACCTGTAGGTGCCACTTATTGCACCGATCAACAGCCGCAGTAGAAATCGCCGCGGTGCGCTGCGCGGACCGCAATGCACGATCCAACAACCCCAGGGGAGTCGATCATGACCGAAATCAGCCGTGCCGCCCTGTTCGGCAAGCTCAATCCCATGGCCTACAAGGCCATCGAGAGCGCCACCGTGTTCTGCAAGATGCGCGGCAACCCTTACGTGGAGCTGGTGCACTGGCTCAACCAGATCCTCCAGAACCAGGACTCCGACCTGCACCGCATCATCCGCCAGTTCAGCCTGGACCCGGCGGGCCTCGCCCGGGACTTCACCGATGCCCTGGACCGCCTGCCGCGGGGCTCGCGCTCCATCTCAGACCTATCCTCAGACGTGGAGGAGGCAGTCGAGCGGGGCTGGACCTACGGCACCCTGATGTTCGGCGAGTCCCAGGTGCGCACCGGACACCTGCTGGTGGCCCTTCTGAAGACCCGGGGCCTGCGCAACGGGCTGCTCAGCATCTCGCGGCAATTCGACAAGGTCGTCGCCGATACCCTGACCGAGCGCTTCGCCGAGATCGTCTCCGGCTCCCCAGAGGACCGGATGATCGCCAGCGACGGATTCCACTTGGGCAGTGGCGCAGCGCCGGGGGAGGCGAGCGACGCCATGGCCCCGGCCCAAATGGGCAAGCAGGAGGCCCTCAAGCAATTCTCCATCGACCTCACCGAGCGAGCCCGCAAGGGGGAACTGGACCCCATCGTCGGACGCGACGAGGAGATACGCCAGCTGGTGGACATCCTGATGCGCCGGCGCCAGAACAACCCCATCCTCACCGGCGAGGCGGGCGTGGGCAAGACGGCGGTGGTCGAGGGTTTTGCGCTGCGCATCGCCGCCGGGGACGTCCCGCCGCCCCTGAAAGAGGTGTCCCTGCGCACCCTCGACGTGGGCCTGCTCCAGGCGGGCGCCAGCATGAAGGGCGAGTTCGAGAACCGGCTGCGCCAGGTCATCGACGAGGTCCAGGCATCTCCCAAACCCATCATCCTGTTCATCGACGAGGCCCACACCCTGATCGGCGCCGGCGGCGCCGCCGGCACCGGGGATGCCGCCAACCTGCTGAAGCCCGCTCTTGCCCGCGGCACCCTGCGCACCGTCGCGGCCACCACCTGGAGCGAGTACAAGAAATACATCGAGAAGGACCCGGCACTCACCCGCCGCTTCCAGGTCGTGCAGGTGGACGAGCCCAGCGAGGAGAAGGCGATCCTGATGGTGCGCGGCATCGCCTCCACCCTGGAGAACCACCACAAGGTCCAGCTCCTGGACGAGGGCCTGGAGTCGGCGGTGCGCCTCTCCCATCGCTATATCCCCGCGCGCCAGCTCCCGGACAAGGCGGTGAGCCTGCTCGATACCGCCTGCGCACGGGTCGCCATCAGCCAGTCCTCGGAGCCACCGGAGGTGGAGGACTGCCGCCGTCGCATCGAAGGCCTGACGACTGAGCTCGGCATTATCGGCCGGGAGACCGCCGTGGGCGTCCAGACCGCCGAGCGCGAACGCTCGGCCAGCGAGAAGCTGGCCGCCGAACAGGAGCGCCTGGTGGGGCTCAAGGCCCGATGGGAGTCCGAGCAGGGTGTGGTGCAACAGATCCTGGACCTGCGCGCCCAACTGCGCGGAGGCGCGGCCCCGGTCGAAGGGACCGGGAGCACCCTGGAGCAGGCCGCGAGCACCGCGGCGAGTGAACCGCCGGCTACCGCCGCCTCGGTTGAGACCCCAGAGACCCCCGCCCCCGGCTTGACCGAGACGGAGCGCGCCGCGACCCTGGAGAAGCTCCGCGCACTCCAGACCGAGCTTGCGGCCCTGCAAGGCGAGCGCCCCCTGATCCTGCCCAGCGTCGATGCCCAGGCGGTCGCCTCCGTGGTCGCCGACTGGACCGGCATCCCGCTGGGCCGCATGGTCAAGGACGAGGTCAAGGCCGTGCTCGACCTGGCCGAGACCCTGAACAAGCGCGTCATCGGCCAGCGCCATGCCCTGGAGGCAATTGCTGCGCGCATCCAGACCTCCCGCGCCCGGCTCGACAACCCCAACAAGCCGATCGGCGTCTTCATGCTCGCCGGACCCTCCGGCGTTGGCAAGACCGAGACCGGCCTGGCACTCGCCGAGGCGTTGTACGGCGGCGAGCAGAACATCATCACCATCAATATGAGCGAGTTCCAGGAGGCCCATACGGTCTCTACCCTCAAGGGCGCCCCCCCCGGATACGTGGGCTATGGCGAGGGCGGCCTGCTCACCGAGGCGGTACGCCGCAAGCCCTATAGCGTGGTCCTGCTCGACGAGGTGGAAAAGGCCCACCCGGACGTGCACGAGATCTTCTTCCAGGTCTTCGACAAGGGCTGGATGGAAGACGCCGAGGGCCGCTATATCGACTTCCACAACACGGTCATCCTGCTCACCACCAACGTGGGTACGGACCTCATCATGAGCATGTGCAAGGACCCGGAGCTGCTGCCGGACGTGGAAGGCCTCGCCCAGGCCCTGCGCGCGCCGCTCCTGAAGACCTTCCCCCCCGCGCTCCTGGGGCGCATCGTCACCATCCCCTATTACCCATTGAGCGACGAGATACTGGGGATCATCATCCGGCTCCAGCTCGACCGTATCGTGCGGCGCATCGCCGACAATCACCGCGCCACATTGGCCTACGACGATACCGTGGTCGACCTGATCGCCAAGCGCTGCGCCGAGGTGGAGAGTGGCGCGCGGGTGGTGGACGCCATCCTGACCAATACCGTGTTACCGGCGATCAGTCGGGAACTGTTGAATCGCACGATGGAGGGGAAGACCATCGATCGGGTCAGCGTTGGGGTGGATGAGTCGGGGTTCACTTACGGATTTGACGGTTGATGCACGGCCCTCAGTGCCATGGCGCACCTTGCCGTTCGCCCGAATCTGTCTGCGCTAACCGCATTTCCTACCATTTTCGTGGTTTCCGTCCTGGTGTGCGACGCCGCCGGAACACAACCTTCATCTCGAGGGAGGCCAGAATGGCTAAGCCGCCGCGGACGGCGGACCGTTGGCGGAACGAATAGGTCTCACTTAACTTCTCCCACGGGCACAATCAGGAGAGTCACCATGCCAGCCTTGACACAAAGAACAATAAACATAGGCAAGACATCGTTCTTTTGGCGTGCCTTTAGACCTTGCGGTCAGGTCGCTGAAGAAGATCGTGTCCTACTTCCGGCAGGTATCGGTGATTCCTCTGGCGATGGCAAGCTCGACATCAAGAAAGTTAAAGACTTCTTTCGAGGGTCGAAATTGTCCATCGACGACATGAAGATAATCCGGAGTCGAAAGATTGTCGAGAAGGACGTCAAATCTGTGTTTGACGCTTATTGCGCGCAACTCGACGCCAAGAAAGTTGTGTATCATTACAATGCGGAGGCAACCCCATTCGATAGCAGTTTCAAGTCTGAAAGCAATTGCATGGGACGCGCCAGAGGCTTTCTCCAGCTGATGGCAATGCTCGGCGTCTCCGTAGACAACTTAGCCCTGTGCCAGATCGGTGGTCAGGCAGGGGAAGAGGACAAGAAAGTTTGCCAAGGCGGCGAAGATAGCAACGACCGCAGCGTATACACACGACAGGGAGCACCGGCGCCGGAGGATGCGCCGAACGCGGTCAAGATCAAGTTGCGCCGATCAGGCAAACTTGTCGTTTCGCGGACACCTCGCGAACCCTTCGCAAACCACTATGCGGCTCACCTGAATATACCCGGCCTGACATTCAAGTGCTGGGATCCGCTCCTGAATGCGGCCTATCCAAACGGTTTTCGTGATCTATTCACAACATACGCAATCGCGGGTAGCCAACTGACTCTCGATCTGACCACCTGGCATAGAATTGGTCTCAAGTGCCTCGTCAACCCGGACAATATTAGGGAGCGGATCTACATCCTGCCGCCGTCTTCAAAAATGCGTGGGTCTCAGACAGGAGAGGCGTTTTTCGACCAACCCGCTTTCAAAGCGGTCGAGACGCAACTGAGCAAGATGCAGGATCAGGAACCCTGTGTCGCTGTCATAATCGACGAAAAGGACTGGGGAGGTGAAAGCGGCAGTCATCCGCCGGTCATCCGCGCCATGGCAGCGGAGTAAGCATGTTTCGCTGTTTTGATCCCGGTTTCGTTCGCTAGAGTCCAATGATCCCCAGTCCGGCACAGTGGCGCCGGCAATCCAACTCCAAAGTGGAACAATGACGCCCGAGGAAATCCTCCCAACCCTCAAAGCGGCCGTGGCCCTCCATCAGCGCGGGGAACTGGCCGCCGCCGAGGACGCCTACAAGCGTGTCCTTGGGGCCCAGCCGGATCAGGGCGATGCGTTGCACTTCCTCGGTGTGCTGATGCATCAAAAGGGCCGCAATGACGAGTCATTGATGCTGATTCGCCGCGCCGCCGAGTTGCTGCCCGGACACGCGGTCATTCAGAACAATCTTGGCAATGTGCTGCAGGATCTGGGGGACATGCGCGGGGCGGTCGTCGCCTATCGTGCTGCGGTCGCGGCTGATTCCAACAATGCCATGGCCCACTACAACCTGGGAATTGCCCTCGAACAGCACCTGCAGTTGGATGCCGCCATCGACGCTTATCGAAGCGCGGTCGTGCTGAACCCCCGCGACGTCGATGCTCAGAAGAATCTCGCCCACGCTCTGCGGCGGGTGGGCCGACGACGGAGGCCAGCGTTGCGCTGGGGGCGTGGCTCGACTTGGAACCGGACAACCCGGTGGCCGAACACCTGCTGGCTGCCTGTACCGGCTCCAAAGTGCCGGAGCGTGCGTCGGACGCCTACGTAGCCGAGACCTTCAACGCCGTCGCAGACAATTTCGACCAGCTACTGGCGGGCCTCGGCTACAAGGCGCCGGAACTGGTGGGCGCCGCATTGGCAGCCGAGCTCGGAGTCGGCGTCGGTGATCGTGTTGTCCTCGATGCCGGCTGTGGTACAGGGCTCGCGGCGCCCCACCTGCGCCCCTATGCCAGGCGGCTCGATGGCGTCGATCTCTCGGCCGGTATGATCACCAGGGCCAAGGAGCGAGGCCTCTATGATCGCTTGGAGATTGGGGAACTCAGCGCTTACCTTCGGCAAGTACCTTCGCGCTACGACCTGATCGCGTCCATCGATACCCTCGTCTATTTCGGAAGACTCGACACGGTGTTGAATGCGGCAGCCAGCTCCTTACGATTCGGCGGATTACTCGTCTTTACGTTGGAGGTTCTGACCGACGATCAGAGCAAGGGCTTCGAGTTGGCCGGTTCGGGCCGCTACCGGCATGGCGCAGACTACCTGCGCGAGACCTTAAGCGCAGCGGGTCTCGCAATGCGCCGGCTAGAACGAACCGCGCTGCGCAACGAGAACGGCCTGCCGGTGTCAGGGTTCGTTGTGCGTGCGGCAAAAGTCTGAGCGTCGTGCAGCCGCCACCGGTGCGGCTCGTCGCCCATTGGTCTCTCGGGTCGGTCGGACGACACTGGGTCCGGCTACAGCTTCCATTGAGACACGAACCCGTCCCTGTGGTGCGGGGCGCCCCGCGAGGAGCAGCAGCTCGAACCCATGGCTCGTAGAGGGACGAGAGAACCTCTCTCTTACGCTGGATCCCACGAGGGCAAGCCCGTTCGATCCAGGGATTGCCTGAATCAAGGTCCCCCGAAGCGGCCTCGTCTATACTGAGCGGAGTCCCCAACCAGGCACACCTATGGCCCTGACCCAACGCAATCGGCCGATTTCGGTCAACACGGTCCTCGGAGAGGACGTCCTGTTGCTGCGTAGCATGACGGCCACGGAGCGCCTCAGTGCCCCCTTCGAGTACGAGCTGACCATCCTCAGTGAGCGTGTCGATGTGGGCGCCGACGCGCTCTTGGGCACGGCCGCCACGGTGGCGCTGCAATTGCCGGATGGGGGGCGCCGATTCTTCAATGGCTACGTCAGCCGCTTTTCCCACATCGGGTTCGAAGGGTCCTACGCTCAGTATCGTGCCACCCTGGCCCCCTGGCTCTGGTTCCTGTCGCGCACCGCCGACTGCCGGACCTATCAGGACAAGAAGGTCCCGGACATCGTCAAGGAGATTTTCCGCGAGCACGGCTTCACCGACTTCGACGATCGGCTCTCCGGCAGCTACCAGAATCGAACCTACTGCGTGCAGTACCGGGAGACCGACCTCAGCTTCGTTAGCCGCCTGCTTGAACGTGAGGGCATCTACTACTTCTTCGAGCACGAGGATGGAAAGCACACCCTGGTGCTCGCAGACAGCTACAGCGCCCACTCACCGGTCCCAGGCTACGAGAGCGTTCCGTATTTCCCCCAAGGCGCATCGACCCTGCGCGACATCGACCACATCGACGACTGGACTCTGGACGTGGAGGTGCGCCCGGGGGCCTATGCCCACAACGCCTACGACTTCACCGCGCCGCGAAAGAACCTGCTCGCCCGCCGCAGCGCCCCTAAGGGACATGCGCTCGCCGAGATGGAAGTCTTTGACTTCCAGGGAGACTATACCGAGCCCGACGCTGGAGACAGTTACGCACGAGTCCGCTTAGAGGAGAAGCAGGCGAGCCATGAGATTGCCCGAGCGGCAGGCAATGCCCGCGGCCTGGCCTGTGGCGCCCTTTTCACCCTCACCGGATACCAGCGTGAGGACCAGAACCGCGAGTACCTCATCGTCGCCGCCGGTTATACACTTCAAACGCCCGAGTTCGACTCTGCCGCCTCTGTCCAAGAGGGACCGGTCTTTCGCGGCACCCTGAGTGCCATCGACGCCCAGGTCCCCTACCGGCCGCCGAGCCTCACTACCAAGCCGGTGGTCCAGGGTCCTCAGACCGCCATCGTCGTCGGCAAGTCAGGCGAGGAGATCTGGACCGACAAGTACGGGCGGGTCAAGATCCAATTCCACTGGGACCGATATGGCAAGGCGGACGAGACGAGTTCCTGCTGGGTCAGGGTCGCCCAGGTCTGGTCCGGGAAGGGCTGGGGCGGGATCATGATCCCGCGCATCGGCCAGGAGGTCATCGTCGATTTTCTGGAAGGCGACCCCGATCAGCCGATCGTCACTGGCCGCGTCTACAACGGAGACTGCATGCCACCCTACGGTCTGCCCGGGGAGGCGACCAAGACGACCCTCAAGACCTGTTCGAGCAAGGGGGGCGGTGGCTTCAACGAGATCCGCTTCGAAGACAAAAAGGGCTCGGAGCAGGTCTTCATCCATGCCGAGAAGAATCAGGACTTGAGGGTCCAGAACGACGCGGTCGAGTGGATCGGTAACGAACGGCACCTGATCGTCAAATCGGATCAGATCGAGCAGGTGGGCGGCGACAAGCACCTGACCGTGAAGGGCGACCAAAACGAAAAGGTGTCCGGTACGGTCTCGCTGAAGGCCGACATGGACCTCCAGCAGAAGGTCGGCATGAAGTGTGGCGTGGACGCCGGGATGGAAATTCACCTGAAGGCCGGCATGAACGTGGTCATCGAGGCGGGGATGAGTATCACCCTCAAGGCCGGCGGCGGATTCATCGTGGTGGGTCCTGCGGGCGTCACGATCTCTGGGACGCCGGTGCTCATCAATAGCGGCGGTGCGGCCGGCTCCGGGGCCGGCTGTTCGCCTGACGCCCCCAAGGCGCCCAAGGAGGCCGACAAGGCCGAATCGGGGAAGGTCTCGGACGTCCAGGCACGCACGCCCCCGCCAGCCCAGGCAGCAGTGACGACCCAGCAGGTCAAGGCCATCGACAACGCGCAGGCGCAGGCCCTGAGCGCCGCCGCCCAGAGCGGGACCCCGTTTTGCGAGATATGACAAGCAGCGCCGCGCCCCTCGCGGATGCAGACCGACCCCGAAAGCGCGCCTCGACCTAACCCAACGGAGCCGGACGGTGATCGATCAGACCCAAGTGCAGACGTTTCAGCGCAGCTTGACCGACCCGAACCAACCGCTCTTTGCCGTGCTCGACGGCGCATCGACGCCCAATCTGCAGGCCATTTTCTCGGAGCACCGGCTGCTCAAAGTCTGCCTGCTGCCGGGGGAACTCGACCCGGAGTTAGTCCAGGCGGCCCCCTATCTTGCACAATTCCAGGCCCAGTCGGCATTCACCGAGCTGTTTTTGATGCAGGGGATGGGGAACCACTGGGGCATCCTCGGGACATCGAGCGCGGATCTCCGCACCCTGCGGATGCACTTCCGCAAGTTCCTCACAGTCTGGGACCCGGACGGCAAGCCACTGTATTTCCGCTACTATGACCCACGAGTGATGCGCCTTTACCTGCCGACCTGTAACGGCGAGGAGCTGCGTACCCTGTTCGGTCGAGTCACGGCGTACTATGCGGAGAGCGAGAGCGCCGACACCTTGTTGCGTTTCACCGTTGTCGGAGACGGGCTCGGCCAACAACCCTTGAACCTGGTTGAGCCTACACCTTCCGGACTAGGAGGAGGAGACCAACATGCCCATGCACGTTTGCTCTGGCGCCGTGCTGCAATGCACATTCGGCGTTGCGCCCAGCACCCTGGTCGTGTTGCCGGTCAACAGGATGATGACCAGTTCGATGCCGCCGCGAACATCATGGACCACGTACCGATGGTGAGCATCATGCCGTTCGGTATGTGCACCAGTATCGCCAACCCCGCGGTGGCCGCGGCCACAGCCGCCGCGATGGTGTTCGACCCCAATGCCTTGTATCCCGGTCACCCCGGCACCCTGGACCAGGCGCCCCGACGGTACTGCTTGGCAACATGCCGGCGCTGGATAATACCTCCAAGCTCATGTGTACCTGGGCAGGCGTCATATCGGTGGTCTATCCCGGCCAGGTGACGGAGCAATTCCTTGATCCGTAAACTTCCATGCCGCCTGCCTCCGGGAAAGGCGAACCTGGTTTGCGCGTCGAACATCAGTGCGGAGAGCACGATGAGGTACCTAGCATGCTGGTAATGCGTGCAGAGCAGATGGAGGTCTTCCGCAGCGGCCGCACTCGGTCCGTCCCAAGACCGACATGGTCAGGCACCTTGCCGCAGTTTCCCCTCCTGCTGTTCCAGGCGGTCGGGGAAGGGCAGTTGCGCAAGGCGGCCCGACTCGGCATCGGAGCGCGCGGCCAGCTATGGCTTCACCTGCCGCGGTCCCGTCCGGCCTCAGACCTCGAGCTGATACGCTCCTGTTCGGCAGCCATTTCGACACCGACCCAACAGTATCCCTGGGCCGCCCAAGTCTTGGCTGATCGGGATCCTCGGCCACCAGATGGCCCGTGCCGAGAGCCTTTACCGCAGAGAGCATGGACTACAGAGAAAAGCGTCGCCGGGCCCCAACGACGCCTGCACCCTCGAAGCGCATCAGGAACATCGCTGGTCCTCGCCAAGCAGCCCCTCACGCTTCCTATCGAGGACTTCCCTGCCGCCATGCTGCCGCGAGATCGCGCTGGTCTACCCGGAGAAGGCCGCCTATGTCGGCGACCAGGCTGTCTCGGCGCTCATTCGCAAGGGGATGGGATGGCGCGCGGATGCAGCGGTTTCTCGACGCCCCGCGGGATGGCGCTGGTCATCCTTTCTGATGTTCGCGATGGGCCACGGCTGCGGCTCAGACCCCCTCTATCCGTGGATCGCCCAAACCTTGAAAGACAAGGCGGTCACGGAAGCCGACGCCAGGGCGAAGCGATTGGAAAGCGAAGGCGCTGACCTGGCTGGGAGCACGCGCTGGCCAATTTTGACAAGGCGGTGACAAGCGTGACCGCCGGGCGCAATCCCCGACTCCACCCAGCGCCGGGAGCCGGGGCCCAAACGCCCTGCGATAGCATCGTCCAGCCGCGCCCACGGGCACTAGGCGCCGTCAGGAAAGCGCCTGACGAGCAAAAAGCTGTTGCACCCAAGGACCCAGGCAGCGCCCCCGAATAGCCGAGGACAGAAGGCGAGACGGGTGACGACCAACTGCTGCATCACGGCAGAGACACCCATTCCAGGGCCTATTTAGAGACCGTTCTGCAGCGGGCGGGTTTTGTTGTCCTGAAGTTAGGTCAGCCCGTCTTGCGGTCCGAGGTGCTACCGCTTGCTTTGGCCCAACAGCGAGCCCCTAGTGAAGCGCGTCGCCGTGGGGAGCAGCCGACGAACGGCAGCTCGTCTTTCTCGTCCTCCTAATCGGATGCATTCCTGAGCGGACCCGCAGCGTCCAAGCGGTCGGCGTCTGCGAAGCCGGACCGGCGGCGACGGGCGCGACGGCCGGTTTCCTCAAGAATCGTCCTTGTCCGGTCAGCTTTCAGTGGCGGGCCGCCCATTCTCGATTAACGATTCATCTGGAGTTCTCACGCCATGCGATTGCGGAACAGCAAGTCCTTGGTCACGCGAGCAGCGATCTGCAGCGCATTGCTGCTTATCGTCGCCCCTGCCGCTCAGGCGCAGCCGACGCCTATTGCGCTGGTCGTCGGTAACAGCAACTACTCCGCCTTCCCCCGCGCTGCCGGCGTGCCTCGACTCCTCCCAAAGTGTGGCTAACGCCCTGCGCAGCTCTACAAGTCATTTTGCGCCAGGATGTCACGGGAGGCGCCTTCGCGGCCGCGATCAGCGAATTCAGCAGAGGCATGGAGGCAAAGCCGGATGCAAGTGCCTTTGTCTATATCTGCGGCTACGCAGCCGGCATGAATCACGGGCCAATTTCGTTACCGGTGTCCGCGAATATCGCGCGACCCTCGGACGTCATGACCCAAGGCATCCTAGCCAAGGCCATCCTAGACGTGCTCAATCGCGGCAAGCCGAGCCGTGGTGTCGCGGCTCTGGACCTAGTTCCGATGCCGGACGGACCATCGTTGGCTCTGAACACCCTCAAGGCAGTGCCAGTGTCCGCAGGCACCGGCCTGATTGCCGTGTTGCAGTCACAGCCGACGACTGTGCCCACTCCCTTGTCATCGTCGCTTGCAGCAGGACTCGCCGTTCCAGGAGTCCAAGCAGGCGCCTTGCTGGGGGGCGTCGAGGCGGAATTGGCGAAACATCCTTCCGTCGGGATCGCGGCGCTACGTATGCCATCGGTGTTGCTCCCGCTCGCCGCGGATGAACAGCCGCCCCCCCATCCTGCCCGTTCCACTCCAGCCAGAGCAGATCGCGGCGACAGTGACGGCGCCCGCCCTGGCCCCAGCTGCGCAGCCAGTGCCTGCACAGATCCCCGCTATACCGGACGAAAGCGCGATGACCGCGGCCGAGCGGCGGCGCGTGCAGGTGGCGCTCGGTACGCCATCGGCTACTACAGCGGCCGATCGATCTGTCTTCGGTCCCGAGACACGCGCGGCGATCCGTCGCTTCAGCACCGAGATTCGACGCCGAAATGACCGGGGTGATCACCGGCGCGCAGGCCGCGCGACTCCTCACTCGGCAGTAAGCCTGGACACAGCCGAAACCGCCGACTGGTCCACCACGCGCCCGCGGGAGGCCGACCGAATGAGCCTGAAGACGAAATTTAACCTGGCAATGCTAGGCGCCTTTTCGGTGGGACTGCTGTTGGCTGCCGTGTTCCTGCATCGGGTCGCCAACGACCAGGCGCGTGAGGAGGTGCTGCGCGAGGCATCCCTGATGATGAGCGCGGCATCGGCGGTGCGCACCTATACGGCAACGGAAATCAGGCCGTTGCTGGCGGAGCAGAGCGAACTGCGCTTCCTGCCGCACACCGTGCCGTCCTGGGCGGCGCAGACGAACATGCGCACCCAATTGGAGCAGTTGCCGAGCTACTCCTACAAGGAGGCATCCTTGAATCCAACCAACCCCGCGGACCGCGCCACGGATTGGGAGGCAGACATCATCGGTGCCTTCACCCGCGACCAGGAGCTGACTGAATTCGTAGCACCCGCGAATCGGCGCTGGGGCCGACCTTGTCGCTGTCCAAGCCCATTCGGCTTAAGGACAAGGGTTGCCTGGTCTGCCACTCGACGCCGGCGGCCGCGCCAGCGACGATGATCGACCTGTACGGATCGGCCAACGGCTTCGGATGGGAGCTAAACGAGGTCGTTGGCGCCAGGTCGTGTCGGTACCGCTGCAGATTGCGATCGACCGCGCCAAAGCGACGCTTGGGGTGATGCTTGCGGGCTTGGCGGCGATCTTCTTGGTGGTCATAATCCTGCTGAACGTGCTGCTTTCTATACTCATTGTTCGGCCGGTCAGGCAGATGTCGCTGGTTGCCGACCAGATCAGCACGGGTGACATGAGTGCGCCCGAGATCGAGCCCAAAAGGCCGCGATGAAGTCGCCTCGTTGGCCAGCTCGTTTAACCGCATGCGCCGCAGCCTGGAGAACGCGATGAAGCTGTTGGAGGGTTGACCATCAACCGGAGCGACACTACACCAGCCAACATCGGCCGCTATCGGGTCGACCGGAACCCTCGGCAGTGGCGCCATGGGCGTCGTCTACGAGGCCCACGACTCTGTCATCGATCGTAAGGTCGCGATCAAGCTGGTACGTGCCGATCTCCTGCACGGCGACGAGCGCCAGGACTATGTGGAGCGCTTTCAGCGGGAGGCCAGGCGGTCGGGCGCTGCAATCATCCAAGCATCGTCGCCATCTTCGACTTTGCCCTGCACGGGGAAAACCCGTTTCTAGTGATGGAGTTCGTCGAGGGCGTCGGGCTCGATAGCGCCATGGCGCAGGGCGAACGTTTCAACCCGAGTGCCGCGATACATGTGATCTTGCAGGTGCGGAGGCGCTGAGTTGCGCACACGCGGCTGGCATCGTTCACCGCGACATCAAGCCGGGAAACATCCTGCTCATGACCGGCGGTCGGGTGAAGGTGACGGACTTCGGCATCGCTCGGATCGACAGCTCGCATTTGACCCTCGACGGCATGGCCGTTGGAACCCCTCGCTACATGTCCCCTGAGCAGTGCTTGGGGCGGGATCGTCGACCAGCGCAGCGACCTGTTCTCGGTCGCTGTACTGTGCGCAGGAGTTGTTGACCGGCGAGCGGCCTTTCCCCTGGACCCAACCTCGCCGAGATCGCCTGTCAGCTCCTACGTGATCCACCAACGGTGGTGATCGGGTGAGCGGCCGTTGCCGGGACCGCGGTGAACATACGTCCTACAGCGGGCGTTGGCCAAGGATCAGCAAGACCGTTATGCCTCCGCCGAGGCTATGGCCGGAGGCCCTGCGTGGCGCGATCGAGGCAACCCCGGCCGCGCCATGCGCCCGCGCCAGACGCTATCGACCAGACGGTGGTCGCGGTCCGCATGCCCGGCCCGCGCCAGCGCTTCAGCAGGTCGTCCGGCGGGGGGGCGGCTTCGACCCGGCGCTGCTGAGCAACATCGAGCGCAGGCTGGCGACGCCGTGTCGGTCCGATCGCCCGCTACCTGGTGCAGACCGCACTGCCCACGGCAGCGTCGCTGGAGGCGCTGTGCGACGCGCTCGCGCGTCAGATCGAACACCCCGAGGACCGTCGGCAATTTCTCTCGGAGGTCTTGGATGCCGCGCGCAGCGGCGTGACCACGTGCACGGTCGCGGGCTTGCGGCCAGACCAACCCCAGCCAGTGTCCGCGATCTCGCCGGACGAGATTGAGCGCGCACGACGCGCCCTCGCTGAAACGCTAGGACCCATCGCAAAGGTACTCGTGAAACGGGCCCTGGTGCAGGCGCGCGCCTTCTAGGCACAAGAGTCTTTGGGACCTGCTCGCCGCTCATATCGACCCCGCCGCCCTTGTACGCCGATCCCAGCACCACCTCCACCATCCTTCATTGCTCACCTTCACCTCCACACCACCACATCATCCCGTCATGCTTCCCATAGTTTTTTTTCATCGTGATACTTCTCCATAATCCAGGCCGACTCAGTCCAGACCCTGTCCATCGATGACGCCATGCGACTCGCGACGGATCTGCATCTTACCGGACACCACGAAGACGCCTACAAGATCTATACGCGTGTGCTCGAGGCGGTTCCGAATCACCCGGACGCGCTGCATTTCATGGGCATCCTGGCGCACAATCGGGGCTGTGACGAGGATGCAATTCGCCTCATGTCACATTCGGTTGCGCTGGTGCCTGACCATGCGGGTTTTCGAAGTAATCTTGGCAATCTGCTGCTCGACAACGAGCGTTTCGAGGAGGCGGAGATTCAATACCGCCATGCACTCGCCCTGGACCCGGATCGCCCTGATGCGCTGAACAACTACGCCGTACTGTGCAAGGGTCTGGGGCGGTACGAGGAAGCGGAGCGCTCCCTTCTGCGCGCCCTCGATCTGGATTCGGATTTCACCGATGCCAGAAACAATTTGGCCGGGTTGTATTTCCGCCTCGGACGGCTCGACGAATCGCTTAAACAGGCCAGTGAGGCGTTGGAACGAGCGCCCCGTGACACCCGAACACACGAGATGCGCGGTGCTATCTTTTCCAGGCTCGGGCGTTTCGATGAAGCCGCCAGAACCTATCGGGAGTGGCTAAAGGAAGAGCCCGGCAACCCCAAGGCCCTGCATCATCTGGCCGCTTGTACCGGGCAAGGCGTTCCGACACGCGCATCGGATGCCTATGTCCAGCTTGTGTTTGATCGTTTCTCCGATAGCTTCGACTCCAGACTTGCCATGCTTGGTTACCAAGCCCCCACCTTGGTGGCCGAGGCGGTGTCGGACATTCTTGGGGCGGCAGCGGCCGGCCTGGAGGTGCTGGATGCCGGCTGCGGCACGGGTCTGTGCGCGCCCCTGCTCAAACCCTTTGCTAGCCGGCTGACTGGGATCGACCTTTCGGAGGGGATGCTGTCCAAGGCCCGAGGACGCGGCCAGTACGACGCGCTCCAACAGGCGGAGCTAACCACCTATATGCGGCAACACGCCGCTCACTATGATCTCATCGTCTCGGCGGACACCCTGGTCTATTTCGGTGCACTCGACGACGCGATGGGCGCCGCCGCTCACGCACTCAGGCCCAGGCGGCCACCTGTGCTTCACGGTGGTACGACTCTCGCCGAGGGCGAGACTCGGGCGACTACCGGCTGCAACATCACGGCAGGTATACCCATTCCAAAGCCTATCTGCGGCGATGTTGGGGCAAGCGGGTCTTTCCGTGCGCAAGTTCGATCAGACGGTCTTGCGCTCCGAGCGGGGGGATCCCGTCGCCGGTTGGTTGGTGTTGGCCCAAAAGCCGGGCTGCAAGCACTCAGGGTAGTGGCAACTATTCCGCTATGCCGGGTGAGCTGGGTTGGGGCATGCGTTTCCAGTCTTCGTCGCAAAGTCGGCCGTGGTCCGGAAGGGGAGCAGGGATGGGTCTCAGCGGCGGTTGAGTGACTGCGTGTCCAGTGTCTTGATGGTGGGCCTCGGGCATCCTTTGCTGGTGGTTGGGTTCGCAGACGGGTGCTTGGTTGTGGCAGGCATACTACTTCCCCCCATCGACGACCACCTTGGCTGGCGTCTGCTCGAAGCGGACCCGTTCCTGCATCCGCTCACCGTCCTCGGCCAAAAGAAAATTCACGCAGATATTGTTACGAATATGTGACGAACTCGTTAAGATAGGGTGACGTCCAACGTGGAAAGCGACGACGCTGCCCGCCAAGGCATTCCAGCTGTTGATTTGGACCGTGAAAGGGCGGGGATGGTGATCGCGCCGCCTTTGCTGTGAGGCAGGGACCCGCACTCCGGCCAACCTTCCAGGAAGCCACACCAGCCGGGCAAGTCTCACGCTGAGGTGGGGAGAAGTTGTTTACAAGGTGCATGGAAGGCACTAGCGCGGCGCGACCTCACCCGGCGCGCTAACTGCGGTGATTTGCATCGTGCTGGGTCACGCTCAGCACCAAACGGTCGCCTTCAACTGAGAAAAAACCGATGGAATTACTGACTGTACTTGTTTTTGTCGCCGTTGCGGTCGTTTTGGTATTTGACTACACCAACGGCTTCCACGACGCCGCCAATATCATCGCCACCCCCATCGCTTCACGGGCCCTGACGCCCATCCAGGCGGTAGCGATTGTCGCCACCTTCGAGTTCCTCGGCATGGTTGGAGGCACCGCAGTCGCCAATACCATCGGAAAGTTCGTCAACCTCGACGACATTGCACCCGTTCTCTCGGTCACCGTGATCCTCTGTGGCTTATCCGGGGCCATTTTCTGGAACATGATCACCTGGTGGTTCGGCATCCCTTCCTCGTCGTCGCATGCCTTGGTTGGCGGGCTGGCGGGTGCCGTCATCATCGCGGTGGGGGCGGATCACGTGATTTGGGGCTTCTCGCAGGTTGCCCACGGGACCTTCACCGGCGTGACCAAGGTGCTGCTGGCGTTGATCATCTCCCCGCTCGTTGGCTTCTGGGCAGGGTTCTTCATTCATCGCCTGGTCTTTTGATGCGTGGGGCCAAACCGGGCGTCAACAAGTTCTTCAAGCGCATCCAGATCGTCTCTTGCGCCGGCCTGGCCTTTGCCCACGGGGCCAACGACGCCCAGAAGAGCATGGGCATCATCACCCTGGTGCTGGTGAACGGCGGCATTCTGGCTACCTTCGAAGTCCCCTTCTGGGTCATCCTCTCCCTGCGCCGTGGCCATTACCCTGGGCATCCTCTCCGGCGGCTGGCGCATCGTGCGCACGGTCGGCTTCGGCATCTTCAAGGTCCGTCCCATCCATGCCTTCGACGCCCAGGTGACCTCCGCGTCGGTCATATCGACCGCCTCGCTGATTGGCGCCCCCGTCTCCACCACCCACGTGGTCAGCTCTGCGTTAATGGGCATAGGCGCCGCGGAGCGACCCAAGGCCGTGCGCTGGGCGAAGGCCAAGGAGATCGTCAGCACCTGGATAATCACCATCCCAGGCGCGGGTATCGTGTCGGTGATGACCTATCTGGTGGTCAGCATCATCGTCGGCGTCAACTGAGTGCATCGCATCCTACTTTTCAAATTTCCCGTCAGAGGAATACCCCGACGAGCGGCAGCTCCGATTCCGTCGTGACCCAGCTGGTCGACCGAGTGTTTCCCCGTATGCCGGACTTCTACGGCCTGATCACCGCCCAGAGCGAGCAGGTCTGCGGTGTCGATGAACATGTTCGTCAAGTTCATGGAGACCGGCGACATGGAAATCGGCAACCAGGTCAGGGCCATGGAGAAGGAGGGCGACGAGCTCAAGGCCAAGCACATGGAAAACTCTGTACGATGCCTTTGCCACCCCCATGGATCGGGAGGATATCTACCGGGCCATCGT
>CAVPXP010000041.1:0-16028 GCA_963709645.1 uncultured Gammaproteobacteria bacterium | reverse complement strand
GGCATCTACACCTGCCGCGCCCCGTCCTGCCAGGTGTGCACCGACTACCATGCTTGTTTTGGCCCCGAGGATCGACCTGAGCCCCGCTGACGCCCTGCCCAAGGGGCTTGCCAGCCGGGCCATGGGCGCCTACCTGGGCCTGGCCACGGGTGATGCCTTGGGCGCGACCGTGGAGTTCATGACCCCGGCGGTAGATTCGCGAGCACCACGGGGTGCATCGCGATATTGAAGGGGGCGGCTGGCTCAAGCTGCGCCGCGGCCAGGTGACCGACGATACCGAGATGAGCCTGGCGCTGGGAAGGGCCATCCTGGCCGAGGGCCGGGTGGACCCGCCGACCATTGCCGAGACGTTTAGCGCTTGGATGAGCGCCAAGCCGGTGGACATCGGTCACACCGTGCGTCGCGGCATCGCCCGCTACCGCCAGACCGGCGAGGCCCAGGTCCCGCCCCACGACTACGATGCCGGCAACGGCGCCTGCATGCGGTGCCTGCCGGTGGCCCTGCTCACCCTGGGCGCCGCTCCCGAGGCCGTCGACGCCGCCAACCTAGCCCAGGCCCACGTCACCCACCATAGCGCCCTGGCCGACGCCGGGACCCTGACCGTCATCCGCATGGTCCAGACGGCGCTTGCCGGCGGCAGTCTTGCGGACCTCCAATCCCTGACCGAGGCCCTGGTCGCCGACTGGCCCGAATACCGCTTCGACCGCCGCCGCACCGACAACCCCGGCGGCTACCTGCCCGAAACCCTGAGCGCTGTTTTCCAGGCCCTATTCTCCACCGACGGCTTCGAGACGGCCCTGGTGGAGGTGGTCAACCGCGGCGGCGATGCCGACACCAGCGGCGCCGTTCTCGGCATGATCGCCGGGGCCCTCTATGGCCGCTCGGCCATCCCCAGGCGCTGGCTTCCAGAACCTCGACCCGGAGGCGGCACGCCAGTGCGCGCTCCAAGCCCAGGCTCTGATCGAAAGATCGCCTCACTGCCGCGGCCTATAATTCGCGGCTCACCCCTACCGATTTGGATCGACACGGCCGCACTCAGCCTACCCGGTCTTCCGACTGGGCCGATGCCGGCAACCGAAGCAAGCGCTCACTGCGCCAGACCCGGAACAATGCGTACGCGCTGGGGATCGCGGCGATAGAAAATCCGGAAGGGTGGGTGGATCAGCTCGCGCAGGAAGGACTAGCCAAACTCGGGAACGATGCGCCCAATGTCCGGGTGGGCAGTGAAGACCTCCACGCGTTGGAGGATCTCGGAAACGAGCCGGTGGCCGACCTCCGGCACCCCTTCTGCCGCGTACCACTCATGGATTCCGCCCGGGTCGCCGACGGTAGACTCGGCGAAGCTGGTCCTGGCGACCGCCATCCTTGATGGCATGCCGAACCTGGCCTTGGCCTTGGCGAGGGGGACCTCTCGGCCGGCATCCAGGTTGACCAATCCCGCGACCACCGCGTGCATAAAGGCGCGCTCCTCCGCAGCCTGCTCGTAGTCCGATACGGACTGCATGACGGCGGCCCCGCGGCCTCGGCTGGTGAGCAGGACTGGCCGATGGGCCTCGGCAGCGTGTTTGACCACGCGATCAGGGTAGACCCTGAGGTCAGTCAGAGGGACCAAGTGTTCGGAGAACTTCACGCTCAGGGGCGGCAATCTCTGGACTTTTTTAGTCCAGACGACAGCACCTGCTAAGTGGTCCGCCGACAGCATCTGCCATTCCAGCAGTCAACGCTGCCAGACCCCGCATCAAAAGGTCCCAATCCGTACCTCGTAGACCCCGCCGACCACCACCAGCTCGTCCTCTCCCTTGAGCATGCCCGGTAACAACCGGTTGTAGAAGAACACCTTGGGCAGTGGCACCTGGACCTCCAGGATGTAGTCGCCGAACTCGTCGGCCCGCTCCCGGTTGAGGGTGAAGGAGTTGAGGTTGTTGAGCAGCACTAGGTAACGCCCCCCCGGTCGGCGCTCCAGCACCTCGTGCTCGTCGATCCGGTTGACGCCGCGATACAGCCGCAGGTGGGTCTCCCCTGGGTGGGCCAGGGACAGCTCGTATTGGCAATAGGTGTAGAGCAGGTCGAGCTGGGCCTCCAGGGCGTTGGTACCGTAGAGGCCGTGGCAGCCCTCCACCAGATAGGCCTGATAGGCCTCGCTGCCGCACCCATGCAGGGGTCCGCGGTGGTGGCGAGCCAAGAGCCCAAAGCGGGTCTCGGTCCAGGCCTTGAGGACGGCCCCCTCGCGCCCGTCGGAGTCGAAGGACCAGCCGCGCACCAGGCGCAAGTAGTTGGCGTTGGCCCGTTGGCGACGGCCCTTCTTGCGCACCGCCCCGCCGAAGCCGAGGTCCAGGCCCGCCGCCTCCAGGTGGTCCAGGCAGAAGTGGACTGCCATGTAGTCCCGAAAGCGCTGGGCCCGCTCGGCGTGCCCCTCGACGCCCGCCAGCACGGCGAAGAGATCGGAGTGGAAGGCACGAATACCGTCGATCTCCAGCGGAACCGGGTGCTGCTGGAAGGTCAGGCTGCCGAGGATGACAGCCGGCAGGTTGCAGCGGTTGATAGACGACCGGGCCGAGGCGGGCAGGCTCGGAGCGGCTCGCGGAACCGATACTAGGGTCTGGGCGTCGATGGCGAGGCGTTCTCGTGGGCTTTGTCTGTCGTTGTCCATACAGGTCATACGGCTTTGTCGCCTATGCTACCCACCAAAGCGCCCCTCCGCCAGCACAATTATCTGTGTATTTACAAACTCTTAAATCCGTCTGCCAGGGTTGGCACGGCCCCTGCTTTCTCTTGGTTGTCCGACCCATGAACAATTTTTGCTGACCTCAGCTAGCAACCAAGGAGATCCAAACCATGGCCCTGCGTCAATGCGCCATCTACGGCAAAGGCGGTATCGGTAAGTCCACCACCACCCAGAACCTGGTCGCCGGCCTTGCCGAGGCCGGCAAGAAGGTCCTAATCGTTGGCTGCGACCCCAAGGCCGACTCCACTCGTCTGATCCTGCACGCCAAGGCCCAGAACTCCATCATGCAAATGGCCGCCGAGGCCGGCAGCGTAGAGGATCTGGAGCTGGATGATGTGCTCAAGACCGGTTACGCCGGCATCAAGTGCGTCGAGTCCGGCGGCCCGGAGCCCGGTGTCGGTTGCGCCGGTCGTGGCGTCATCACCGCCATCAATTTCCTGGAAGAGGAAGGCGCTTACACCCCCGACCTGGACTTCGTCTTCTATGACGTGCTGGGAGATGTGGTGTGCGGCGGCTTCGCCATGCCCATCCGCGAGAACAAGGCCCAGGAGATCTACATCGTCTGCTCCGGCGAGATGATGGCCATGTACGCGGCCAACAACATCTCCAAGGGCATCGTGAAGTACGCCAACTCCGGCGGCGTGCGCCTCGCCGGCCTGATCTGCAACAGCCGTAATACCGCCCGCGAGGACGAGCTGATCATGGAGCTGGCCCGCCAGCTCGGCACCCACATGATCCACTTCGTGCCCCGCGACAACGTGGTCCAGCGCGCCGAGATCCGCCGCATGACGGTCATCGAGTACGACCCGAAGGCCAAGCAGGCCGACGAGTACCGCTCCCTCGCCAACAAGATCATCGAGAACAAGAAGCTGGTCATCCCGACGCCCATCACCATGGACGCCCTGGAGGACCTGCTCATGGACTTCGGCCTGATGGACGAGGAAGACGAGTCCATCGTCGGCCAGGCCGCCACTGCCGCGGCCTGAGGGATGCCGACCCGGGGTCCCGTTCGGCACCCCGCGTCCCCCTCTCCTGCCCGGAGAGGGGTTATCGATGTCCAAACGGGCGCCTCGTCGGCGGATTAGCCGCGACGCCCCAATTCGGAGAGCCGACATGGCAAACATGAGTCGCGAAGAGACCCTCGACCTCATCCAAGAGGTCCTTGAGGTCTACCCGGAAAAGGCCAAGACGGACCGCGCCAAGCACTTGGCGGCCAACGACCAGTCCATCGAACAGTCGAAGAAGTGCATCACCTCCAACCGTAAGTCCCTGCCGGGTGTCATGACGGTACGAGGCTGCGCCTACGCCGGCTCCAAGGGCGTGGTCTGGGGTCCGATCAAGGACATGATCCACATCTCCCACGGCCCCGTGGGCTGCGGTCAGTACTCCCGCGCCGGTCGCCGTAACTACTACGTCGGCGTCACCGGGATCAACACCTTCGGGACCATGAACTTCACCTCGGACTTCCAGGAGAAGGACATCGTCTTCGGCGGCGACAAGAAGCTCGACAAGCTGATCACCGAGATCGAGGGGCTCTTCCCCCTGAGCAAGGGCGTGACCATCCAGTCCGAGTGCCCCATCGGGCTCATCGGCGACGACATCGAGGCCATCGCCAAGAAGAAGGCCAAGGAGCTCGACAAGCCGGTCGTCCCGGTGCGTTGCGAGGGCTTCCGCGGCGTGTCCCAGTCCCTGGGTCACCACATCGCCAACGACGCCATCCGCGACTGGGTCATCGGCAACCGCGACGGCGACGACTCCTTCCAGACCACCCCCTATGACGTGGCCGTCATCGGCGACTACAACATCGGCGGCGACGCCTGGGCCTCGCGCATCCTGCTCGAGGAGATGGGCCTGCGCGTGGTCGCCCAGTGGTCCGGCGACGGCACCCTGTCCGAGATCGAGCTGACCCCCAAGGTCAAGCTCAACCTCATCCACTGCTACCGCTCGATGAACTACATCAGCCGGCACATGGAAGAGAAGTACGGGATTCCATGGATCGAGTACAACTTCTTCGGGCCGACCAAGATCGCCGAGTCGCTGCGCAAGATCGCCGCCTTCTTCGACGAGACCATCCAGGCCAACGCCGAGAAGGTCATCGAGAAGTACAAGGCCGAGCACGACGCGGTCATCGAGAAGTACAAGCCCCGCCTGGAAGGCAAGCGCGTGATGCTCTATGTCGGCGGCCTGCGCCCCCGTCACGTCATCGGCGCCTATGAGGACCTGGGCATGGAGGTGGTGGGCACCGGCTACGAGTTCGCCCACAACGACGACTACGACCGCACCATCAAGGAGATGGGCGATTCGACCCTGCTCTACGACGACATCACGGGCTACGAGTTCGAGGAGTTCGCCAAGCGCGTCAAGCCCGACCTGGTCGGCTCCGGCATCAAGGAGAAGTACATCTTCCAGAAGATGGGCATCCCCTTCCGCCAGATGCACTCCTGGGACTACTCGGGCCCTTACCACGGCTACGACGGCTTCGCCATCTTCGCCCGCGACATGGACATGACCATCAACAACCCCTGCTGGTCGAAGATGAAGGCGCCCTGGGTCAAGGATGAGGCGGCCGAGGCCGAACAACCGGTCAGGGCCAGCGCCTGATTCTGGCCCCCCTCTCCCCAGCGGGGAGAGGGGTTGGGGGTGAGGGGAGAATATCGTGGTCGCCGCGAGGCCGCCCCCTCACCCCGGCCCTCTCCCCAAGGGGAGAGGGGGTCTTTGTAATCACGTCCTGTGACATTTTTTGATTGCCGTCGACCGCAGATTGGCGGCGCGGCAGGAGCACTCAAATGAGCCAGACCGTCGACAACATCATGCCGAGCTACCCCCTGTTCCGGGAGCCGGAGTACAAGGACAACCTCGCCGCCAAGCAGGGCGGGGTCGAGGAGCGCCATACCGATGCGCGCATCCAGGAGGTCTTCGAGTGGACCACCACCGAGGAATACAAGGAGCTGAACTTCCAGCGCCAGGCCCTGACCATCAATCCGGCCAAGGCCTGCCAGCCGCTCGGTGCCGTCCTCTGCGCCCTGGGCTTCGAGAAGACCCTGCCCTACGTGCACGGCTCCCAGGGCTGCGTGGCCTACTTCCGCACCTACTTCAACCGCCACTTCAAGGAGCCCATCGCCTGCGTCTCCGACTCCATGACCGAGGACGCGGCTGTATTCGGCGGTCAGAAGAACATGTTCGACGGCCTGGAGAACGCCAAGGCCATCTACAAGCCGGAGATGATCGCCGTCTCCACCACCTGCATGGCCGAGGTCATCGGCGACGACCTCAACGCCTTCATCAACAACTCCAAGAAGGAAGGGCACATCGACCAGGACTTCCCGGTCCCCTTCGCCCATACGCCGAGCTTCGTCGGGTCCCACACCACCGGCTGGGACAACATGTTCGAGGGCATCATCCGCTACTTCACCCTCAACTATCATGGAAGACAAGCAAGTCGGCAGCAACGGCAAGATCAACATCGTGCCGGGCTTCGAGACCTATCTGGGCAACTACCGCGTCATGCACCGCATGATGGACGAGATGGGCGCCCCCCACACCCTGCTGTGCGACCCCACCGAGGTGCTGGATACCCCGGCGGACGGCGAGTTCCGCATGTATGCCGGCGGTACGACCATCGATGAGGTCAAGGACGCCCCCAACGCTATCGATACCCTGCTGCTGCAATCCTGGCAGTCGGCCAAGACCAAGAAATACGTCGAGAACACCTGGAAGCACCCGGCCAGCCCGATCGACATCCCAATGGGGCTGGAGTGGACCGACGACTTCCTGATGAAGGTCTCGGAGCTGACCGGTAAGCCCATCCCCGAGTCCCTGGCCAAGGAGCGCGGCCGCTTGGTAGACATGATGACCGACAGCCATGCCTGGCTACACGGCAAGAAGTTCGCCCTCTTCGGTGACGCCGACTTCCTCCTGGGCATGACCAAGTTCCTCATGGAACTGGGCGCCGAGCCGACCCACATCCTCTGCAACCATGCCAACAAGCGCTGGAAGAAGGCGGTTGAGGCCCTGCTGGCCAACTCACCTTACGGTGCCTCGGGCCAGGTCCACATCAGCGCCGACCTGTGGCACTTCCGCTCCCTGGTCTTCACCGATAAGCCGGACTTCATGATCGGCAACTCCTACGGCAAGTTCATCCAGCGCGACACCCTGCACAAGGGCAAGGAGTTCGAGGTCCCGTTGATCCGTATCGGCTTCCCGATCTTCGACCGCCACCACCTGCACCGCATGACCACCATGGGTTACGAAGGGGCCATGTACATGCTCACCACCCTAGTCAACTCGGTCCTGGAGCGGTTGGACGATGACACCCGCGGCATGGGAACCACCGACTACAACTACGATTTGATTCGCTGACGCGAATCAAAGGGTGGCGGGTGCCCTTGCGGGGCGCCCCACCACTGAACAGATAGGGCGGGCTAGCGACGCGCAACCCGACATGAAATCCGAGGTAACCCAATGCCCAACGTGATGATCCGCAAGAGCGACACAGGTGCCCTCCTGTTCTATGTGGCCAAGAAGGATATGGAAGAAACCATCTCCACCGTGGAGACGGACAGCCCCGAGGCCTGGGGTGGCGAGGTCGAGCTGACCGATGGGTCCAGGTGGTACATCGACCCCATCAGCCCGCCGCCGGTCTTTCCGACCACCCTGCGATTCAAGCGCGCCGAGTAACAGCCCCTTCCATTCTGGAGAACAGCCATGGCCCTTCAAATCGTCAAGTCCGTCTGTACCGCCTGTGGCGACTGCGAGCCGGTCTGCCCCACCAAGTCCATCACCCCCTGGAAGGGGGTCTACAAGATCGACGCCGAGACCTGCACCGAGTGTGAAGGCGAATACGACCTGCCCCAGTGTGTCGCCGCCTGCATGGAAGACGAGTGCATCATCGCTGCTTGATCAACCCTGCCGAGACGGCCTACTCCCACCCGAAGGGCCGACTGCCTTCGCACTAAGCGGGGGTCTTGACTTGTACCGATGGCACAAGTCAAGACCTGCCCCTGCACCCATGACCCTGCACCCGCAAACCAACGCCGGAGTCACTGCGCCCGAGCCACGTCAGTCGCCGTCGTCGAACTGAACCCCAGCCAGCAGGATTCCAACATAAGGGGCATAGGTCAGCACGGCTCCTTGTAGCCCACCGAGCCCATCGACAACTTCAGCAAGCCGACCCAGCCAAGCTTCGTCGTCCGGCTCTGCCGCCTTGGCACGCAAGACCTCGAGCAGTGGAGCAAGTTCTTCAACATCGAGATACTGCTGCAACATCTCAATTGATTCATCGATCCTCGACGTATTGACCACTTTTATCGTCGCACCCATGCTCTCTACCTCTCTATGACGGACACCGAGTCAATACGACGAAAAACTTCGCCGAAGAAACCCCATTATTCAAAAACCATTCACGCTCAACATGGCATATTAGAGCAGCGCTGGATCGAATACTATCTAAGCGTGTTCGCCACGGTATACGCCTGCTCACCAGCCGCCCTCCTGAGTCGCGCTTCAACACGAATGCCATCCATCGCGTGCTGGTCAATGACCTCGGGATAGAGTGGAAAGTAGCGTTCCACATCAAGCGCATGTGCTTTGGCCGCAGACTCCATCCGCTTGCGTGCATCATGGCTCAATCCATGCAGCATCAGCAGCCTCGGCGATTGACGATTCAGATAACGTTGACAGAGATCGTGTGATTCCTCGTCATCCCAATCTTCGCGCACCAGGAGCGCCGGAAAATCACCTTCATCGTCAACACCTCGGACAAACCATCTAGCCTTAGGATAGGTGCCGGCGCGTTCGGCCACGCAACACTCGAAGCGATAATTCACCGGCCCATAGTAACGGCTTCGCTCAGCTTCGGAGGTTTCAATCGGCATTAATATTGCCGGAAGCGCAACCCACTCCGTGGCCGGCGGATACACATCAAAATAGCTCTTGTCGGTACATGAAAACATGAGTGCGAGCGGAGAATCATCACGGGGATCAAGCAACCAGCATTCGTATCGATCGGCAGCCGGAAACGGCAACCGCGCTTCGGCGATAAATCCGGCCAGCGCCACCACACGTCCATCCATATCCTCGTCATAGCCGGGCGCTCTAGCCGCGATCTGCGGAAGTTCAGCGCGCGTGTAGTAAGCCACCCAGGGCAAAAGACGCCTTCGCGCCGCAGGAGTGGGCTTGGCGCCAGGCGTCTCAGAGTAAAAAAACTGAAACTTCCATCGCTCTCCATCCAGGCTGACCGCTCGCGCATCATTCCATTCGGCAATCTGAATCTGACCGGAATACGGCTGCAAAACACGCTGAGAATATGCTTTGATCACCATGGTTTGGCTCCGGAAATGGGGCCCTCCGTGGAAGCACGGAGTGTCTCAGCGCTTCCCGATCAGGACCCGGACATGGGAGTTCTCGGGCCAAATGTCGCGTCGAGAACCCGAGACCGCAGGGTCGATCGTCTTTCAAGGGGCGACATGGACGCCGCCGCCTCGCTGAAGAAGCAGATGGAGACGCCGCAAAGTATTTTCAGCCTGAGGACCATATTCTCGGCCTTGCAGATTCCTTGAGGGGCGAGCTAGGTCGCGCGCGGAGGATAGTGCTGTGGACATGGGGGACCCGAAATACGGGACAGATCCTGAGGCATCCCCACAAAATATCACGACATATCCGTCTGTTACATGGGCAGCATGCATGCCGCGTCGCGCCCTTGACTGGAATGCGTAGGAGCGCCGCCCCGGCGAGATGCAGCGACGTCCAGTGAGGTTCATGGACGACGCCTAGTCGCGGCGGTAGCCTCCAGGGCTGGGGGACATGCCGGGGACGCAGCAGCACTCCCCTGCTCGGAACCGGTCCCAAAGAATTGCTCTGGCACCGGATGACTGAAGTCGTGTGCGAGCTGATCGACAGGCCTGCAGCAATTCCCGCTGTGTGGGCCCGAGGTAGATCGAGGCCGGCGCGGACGCCCCTCGATCACGGACAGGCATGGCGAAACCCTCGCCGCGAAGCGGCGCTGTTGCACTGGCTGGTTGTCGGTGACCCTCAAAACTCGCGTCAAGCACATGCGTTCACGGCCATCGACTAGGAGGTGTCGTGCGGCAAGGGCAGCAGTGGCGGTTGGATAATGGAGCGGTAGAGCGTCTCCCAATCGGGGATCAGGCAGAGGTCGAAACGACTGCGCAGCTTGCGCCACAAGCGGGTCTTGCCCTGCGCCGCCGTTAAGGCGGCCTGGAACAGCCGGCAGCCATGTTGTTGGATCTGATCGATCAGAAACGCCAGCATCATGAGGTGCATGAGCACGGTGCTGAGGTGGTTGTTGCCGTGACCGAAGTTGTGCTCGAAGTGGTAGCCTTGGTTTTTGAGGGTGTTGAAGGTTTCGTTCTCAATTTTCCAGCGTGCGCGGGCTCCTCGCATTAAGGTCATGAGGTTGTTTTCATGGAGGGGGATATCCGTGACCCAGGAGAAGTGCGTCACCGTGCCGTCGGGGGCGTGCTCCCAGTACTCGAGAAAATTGACCTCGAGGTCGAAGTTGGCGTCGTTGAGCGGCGCACCGTTGAGATAGCGGAAACGGTGGCGGAATCCCTTCTCGTCGGTGAACGTGGCCTCGGCGGTTTCCGGCGTGGCCGCCACCCAATCGAACAAGAGCGTGTGGTCGCTCTGCTTGGCGCCGAGGATAAAGCGCAGATCCAGGGCCTGGAGCTGACGGATGTGCGGGGCATTGGAGGCTAGCCCGTCTTCGATGACGATCAACTGTGTCCTTCCGGCAAGGCTGCATGAATACTGATCGCTGGTGCGGTAGGGTGGAAGCCCCGCGTACTTGGCGAACGGGCGCGCGCGGTGGCGTCCGGCCGGGAACCTGATGGGTAACCTGGCGAAGTCTGGCGCCATGGCTTCGGGGTCACGAGGGCCGATGGCGCGCACGACTAACGCCCCGTCGGTGGTCGTCGGGACGCTGGCAAGGGATTGACGGGGACGCCTCGGACGGCGCCGCCCGGCGGGTGCGGAATCAGTCCGGCGCGGGGTCGGTGGTCTCGGCGGCGAGGCGCGCGAGGGTCGCGGTGTAGTTCCACGGCATCCAGGCGGCGGGGTCGAGGGCCAGCGCGGGGGCATGGCGCAGCAGGGCCACGAGGTAGTCGAACGGCCCCACCCGGTGCAGCTCGGCGGTATGGATCAGACTCATGAACAGGTCACCGACCTTGGCGCCGTTGAGGGTGCGGTAGAACAGGGAGTTCTTGCGATGGAGGATGGCCTTCTTCAACGCCCGCTCGCAGAGGTTATTGTCCAGGGGCGCGCCGGGCACCCGCAGAAATAGGGTCAGTTTCTCCCAGTGGTTGTGCATGTAGGCGATGGCTTGGCCGAGCCCGCAGTTGGGCTCCACCAGGTGGTCGGCGATTTGGCGGTCCATCCAGTCGTGCAGCGCCTGCATACGCGGGGCGCTTTCCTGCTGGTGCAGGAGCAGACGCGCCGCGGGGGAAAGCCCGTCCTGCTTGGCCTGGCGGTCGGTGCGAAACACCGGGCGCAGGGTCTCCAGCACGAAGGCGACCTCCTCGGGGAAGGCCTCGTAGACCTCGACGAACTTGCGCCGCCCATGGGGGATACAGTTGGCGGCCTGGGTCGGATGGTCCACGGGGGTGTTGCGGGCCAGGGCATCGGACATCTGGATTGGCACGGCGGGGTCCTGACGCTGGTCGAGGACCTCGGCGAGGTGCTCCCCGGCGTGGCAGGGTCCGGTCTTGAACAGGGCGATGGGGCCGTTGGCGCTCTGGGCCACCACCCCGGAGGTAAACACCCCGGTGCGCTCGGCCTTGGCCCCCGGCGGCAGTGCCTCGGCGCGGGCCTCGGCGGTGAATTTGAGGATGCGCATGGGGGTGTCGTCGTTGTGCAGCACCGTCCCCTGGGCCGCCTGCTGGATCAGTTCGCCGCCGGCCGGGGCGATCTGGGCCGCGGCCTGCTGCACGACATCCCACTGGGTGGTGGCCGGCAGGGGGATGGCCAGGGCCTGTTCCAGCCGCTGGATGCGGTGGAACGGCAGGCCGCAGCCGTACTTGAGTAGCGCGATCATGGCCGCGGCGCTCTCATCGTATTTGGACTCGCCAATGCCCGGCGGGGGCGCAGCGGTGAACACCGTACCGCACAGCCCGCAGCGCAACCGCTCCAGGGCGTAGACCTGCGCTTGCAGGGGCGCCACCCCGGTGACGCGCACCAGGACCGCGGGCTCTTGGCGTTGGACGTAGACCCGCCCGGTACAGCCCGCTTCGGGGCATGGATCGCCCTGCTTGAGGGTGGCGTGAGCGACGCGGATGCGCGCAGCGCGGGGATAGTCCTCGGCCCCGTTGCGGCCATGGCCCTGGCGCGGCTTGCGCGGCGTGTCCCCGGCGCTCGCGGCCGATGTCTCGCCCACAGCACTGGGGTTCGGGGCCGTGGCGTCCTCGCTCTGGCCATCCTGGGCTTTGCCCAGGATGTTGTCCGTGGTCTCGGTGCGCGGTCCAAAGATCAAACGGCGCACCCGGTCCAGCGTCGTGGTCTTGGTTTCCAGCTCCTCGGTCAGACGCGCCAGGGTGTCCACCGCGGCCTTGAGGGTGGCGTGGTCCGCCTCTGGCAGCGGTTCGGTGCGGGCCCGCTCGACGATGGCCTGGAGCTTGTCGATCGGGACCGCTACCCGCCGGGTGGGTTTCTTCTTGCGCCGGTTCATGCCGCCACCCCCAGGCGGTGGCGGAAGTGCGGGTGCAATGGCAATCCCAGCACCTGCTTGCGCGAGCGGTTGGGCCGATGGCTCAAGTCGTCCTTGCCCCGCCCGGTGGTCAGGCCCAGGAGCCGCCAGTTGGCGGCCCGATAGCAGGTCCCGGCGAAGCGCTCGGGATCGACGAAGGTCTCCAGATAATGCACCGGATGGCCGTAGAGCGCCTGCCAGTCGGCCCCAATGCGCCGTGCGGCCGCTCCGAGCAGATGCGAGGCCAGTCACGGCGCCGCCTCCCACAGGCTGCGCGCCACCGCCGCCACTTCGCTGGCGACCGGGCGGGTCCACTCGATGCGCAAAGCGCGCCCACAGGCGTCGGACAGGACCAGGACGCAACCCGAGCCCGCAGCGGGCAGATCCAGGGTCATTTCGACGAACGCCGGGGGCGGCGGTGGTGCGCCGGCCTGGGATTGCGCCGTCAAGCGCCGCTTCAAACGGACGTAGTCCAGCCGCAGCGTCGAGGCGACCCTGGCCACCCCGTGGGTCCTGGCCAGCTCAACCGCCTGCGACCAAAGCGCTTCGGGAATGCGCGCACCCGAGGGCTTGGTATCACGCCAGCGTGCAAAGGTGGCAGCCGTCGCCGTCAGATCGGCCGTGGCTGGGGGGTGTGACCGTGACATCGTGGAGCCTCCGAATCGCCAAGTACGAGGCTCCCACGGTACCGGGCCGGGGGCGGAGATTCATGCAGCCTTACCGGAAGGACACGATCAACTTCAGATGCGGATGTTCTCGGCGCAGGTCCGTCAGCAGGCGCTTGGCGGCGTTGCGCTCGCAGTCGTTCTTGCGCGCACCGTCTTGCTTGAGGATGGGCTCGGGCGCCAGCGGGAACACCTCGCTGCGATCGGGGTGCACCAGCACCGCCCCGAGCATCTGGTGATAGTAGGTGATCGTGCCGTTGCGGTGGTGCTTCTCCCCGCATTGCGGGCAATGGATCGTTGAGGACGAGAAATACCCCGTGCCGTCGAGCGAGAGTAGGTAATGCCCATCGAGGTAGGCGAATCCCTCCAGCCCCTTGCCGCGCTGCAGCTGTGCCAACAGTGCCTTGTACAGCGGGCGCAGGTGGCGCGGGTCAAGTTCATCGAGACGTTCGCGAAAGCGGGTGTCGCTCGGCGCACGCTCGATCCCGTAGAGCGCCTTGAGATTGGCGCGCGCCGCCTCTTCCCGGCGGTCGTTCTCGAATTGCAGCAGCGAAGGATACTTCAGCCCGAACAACGCCAGGCCCGACATCAGATGATCGACCAGCGCAATATCGCAACCGGACTGCTCGGGGATCCTGGCAAACAACCGCCGCGCCTCGCTCAGCAGCCCTGCGGCACTGAGGTGTTTGCGTGAAAACGGAGCGCTCATCAGCACCTACCTCGCAACTTCAAGTGTGCGTGCCAGTATACTGATTCAGCACTGAAAGTTTACGAAACGCTTTTCTTGAGTCCGAGACAAGTTGCTGTTTTATAATCCGAATTATTTTCGGCGGGAATTGCTGACAGGCCTGCCTCGATCTTGTTTGGTGCCCTGCTGACTGCTAGCCTTCCTAGCTTCCGAGGTTGAACCGCTGGGCGATCGAACGTAATCATGACCACCGGCCAACTGCGCGAAGCGATCAGCGAAGAGATCCGGAAAATCCCGGATGTCGATCTGGAGCAAGCGCTGAGCCTGCTTCATCGACTCCGGCTTGGCCGCCAATCGGGCGGACCCGGGCGCACCAAACGACTATCATGCGGTTTGCTGGCATGTGGCGGGACGCGCCGGAAGCGTCCGGCGAAGTACCGGCTTGACGCTATAGTTTCAGGTCTTCGGGTTTGAGGGCTTGGGGCAGAAGCGCCTGGGATTGCCGCAGGCGTCGTAGCCTCGGGCAGGCGCTCGAACAGGAAATTGAGGTAGGCGCGGGGTTCGAGGCCGTTGGCCTTGGCCGTCTCGATGAGGGAGTAGAGTGTGGCGCTGGCACAAGCGCCGCGGGGACTGCCACTGAACAGCCACCCTTTGCGTCCGACGACGAAGGGCCGGATGGCATTTTCGGTGACGTTGTTGTCGATGGGGATGTGGCCGTCTTCAAGGAAGGTGGTGAGCTGCGGCCACAATCCCAGCGCGTAGCCGATGGCCGTGCCGAGCAGCCCCTTGGGCAGGACGTGGGCGACCTTCTCGTCGAGCCAAGCCTTGATCTTCTCTAGGATGGGGCGGCTATGGGCCTGACGTTCGGCCTTGCGTTCGTCTGAGGAGCAGGCGCGCAGGCGCCGCTCCACGGCGTAGAGCTGCCCAATCAGGGCGACCATCTGGTGGGCGGCGGCGGTGTTCTTGCGCCCCTCGGCGGCCTCGACAAACTTCCTGCGCACGTGCGCCCAGCAGGCAGCGTGCCCGCGAATACCAACCTCAAGGGCCAGGGCGCTATAGCCGCTGTAGCCATCGGTCAGGAGGTACAGGCCCTGCGGCGGCGGATCGCAGCCTGCCGGGGGCACCCCGCCGGGGAAGAGAAATTGCCGGGGACCTTGCCGCTGCGGGTGTCGGCATACTGGAACCACACGACCGGCCGCTCGGGCGGGCCGCCGCGATAGACCCACATGAACGACTGTTGGCTGGCCTCGCGCCCGGGTTCTTTAAGCACCTGCAGGCGGGTCTCGTCGATGTGGATGACCGGACCCTGGTAGAGCAGCGCCTTCATCGCCGCCATCAGCGGGCTGAGCCGTTGGTCGAGCTGGATCATCCAGCCGGCCATCGTCTGGCGGGACAGGTCGATGCCCTCGCGCGAGAAGATCTTCTCTTGGCGGTACAGCGGCAGGGCGTCGACAAACTTGCCGACCACCACGTCGGCGATCAGGGAGGCGTGGGCAATGGACTTGGGTAGGATCTGCGCTGCACGCGGGGCGATGACGACCCCTTGCTCAGCCCCGACGACGTCCTCGTTGATGGGGACGTACTTGGCGCGCTTGAATAGGATCACATAGGGCTGGCGGGGAATCACCGCCAACTGCTCGGACTCGTCGTAGCCGATGAAGGTCCAGTCCGACCCCATGGCCTGCTTGTCGGCCTCGGGCAGGTCGATGATGCGCTCCACCCGCGGCAGGTGCTCCGGCAAGGGCCGGCGTACGGGCTTGTCCCTGGGCTGCTCGGGGTCTGGTTGGCGGGGCGTGGCAGGCGGCTCGACGGCGATTTCCAGTTCCGCGATCAGCGCCTCCAGCTCGGCCTCGTCGAACAACTTGAGCTGGTCCGGGGAGATACGGTCGGCACTGGGGCCGAAGCGCTTGCGTTTGAGCAGGGTGATGTAGTCGAGCAATTGCTGGATCTGGCGCTCGGATTCGGCCACGCAATCGCGCAGCCGGAGCACTTCGGCGTGCAGTTCGACGGGGTCTTCCAGGAGCTCGGCAGCAGCACTTTGCATAGGGCGCATTTTACCTAAATTCAGCAATTGATTCAGCTAGATAATGCGTGTCAAAGGAGCTTGAAGTCCGCTTTTCGATGGCCCTGCGGCTGGCTGATATCCAGCCCGTCGAGTAGCCAGCGCAGCTCCCGTGCCGACACCTCGATGGCGGCTGCTTCGGACTGCGGCCAGCGAAAACGCTCCCGTTCCAGGCGTCGGTACCACAGCCA
>CAVPXP010000040.1:0-14314 GCA_963709645.1 uncultured Gammaproteobacteria bacterium | reverse complement strand
TCGCTGGCTGGTGCGGAGGCTGAAAGCACACGTCCGCCTCTCAGCGGGGCCATTACCCCCGCAGTTACCTGTCCCGTCCGCCAGCCCGCTGTTCTGGCGGCGCTGCTGCGTTGCGTCGATGGGGCGCTGTCGCGCCAGCCCGGGCACCCCTGGTTCCTGCCGGACTACACTCTTAGACAGGCCGAACCGACCATGCTGGGACCCGTCCGTCATCGTGCACGTCTGGCATGAGCCCGCTTCGTTCGGGTTCTCAGGCCCCAGCGATCCCCGGAGATACCGTATAACCTTTGAATTCAGCAGGCGTGTCCGACTGCTACATAGGTTCGCTAACAGAGGAAGCGCGCGTGCCCGAGGCCCCCGATTCAAGACCCTGGCGCGAGGACTGGCGGCGCCTGCGCCAGTTGTTACTGAACCCAACGGTTGACGACCAGGCCCTGGAGTCCGCCCTGCGCGGCGCGCGGGCGCGCCAACCTTTGCCGGTGGTGTGGCTGCTGGGCAAGGCCCAGTCCGGCAAGACCTCCATCATTCGCGCCCTGACCGATAGCCCCAGCGCCGAGATCGGCAACGGATTCCGGCCCTGCACCCGCACCGCCCGCCTCTACGACTTCCCGGCGGAGGCACCGGTGGTGCGCTTTCTGGACACCCGCGGACTGGGGGAGGTCGCCTATGACCCCGCCGAGGACATCCGCTTCTGCGAGGCCCAGGCGCATCTGGTGCTGGGCGTCATGAAGGCGACGGACCTGGGGCAGGATGCGGTCTTCGAGGTCCTGCGCGCGGTGCGCGGGCGCCACCCCCAATGGTCCGTGCTGATCGCCCAGACGGGGCTCCACGAGGGCTATCCGCCAGGCTCGGGGCACATCCTGCCCTACCCCTTCGACCGGCAGCCTTGGCCCACGGCCGTCCCCAATGATTTGACCCGCGCCCTGCTTGCCCAGCGCGATGGCCTGGGCCGGCTGCCCGGGGCCGCGGTGCCGCTATGGGTGCCGATCGACCTGACCCTGCCGGAGGACGGACTGGACCCGGCCAACTATGGGCTCGAAGCCCTCTGGGCGGCTATCGGGGAGGTCTCGACCCTGGACCTTCAGGCCCGTTTGCGCGGCGACCCCGGGATGCGCGACACCTTTGCCCGCGCCGCCCACCCCCACATCGTCGGCTATGCCCTGGCGGCGACCGGGGTCGGCGCCCTGCCGGTCGTAGACCTGGTGGCCGTGCCGGCGATCCAGGCCAAGCTCCTGCACAGCCTGGCCGGGCTCTATGGCCAGGGCTGGACCCGCCGCGAGGTCTCCGAGTTTCTCGGCCTCCTGGGCCTCGGGGTCGGCGTTGGCTATGCAGCGCGCCTGGTCGGCCGTGCGCTGGTCAAGCTTGTCCCCTTTCTGGGTCAAACACTCGGGGCCGTGTGGGGGGCCACGGCCAGCGGGGCGACCACCTATGCCCTGGGCAAGGCCGCCGGCTACTACTTTGGCACCCGCCGGCTCGGGGAGCGGATCGACGCGGCGGAGCTGCGGCGTGTCTACGCGGAGGCACTGGCGTCTGGCACCAACTTGATCAAGACCGACGCCGATTCGACGTAGCCCACGAGGGAATGGGTTTCATCTCGTATTCAGCAACCTGGATTGATTCGTCATGCTCAGCCGAAGCGACCGCCTGCGCCTGTTCGCCCTGCTTCTGTGGGCCCTGCCCCTCGCCGCCCTCCTTCCTCTGGGCCTTTGGTGGCTGTGGCAGAACGGGGCCATGCCCTATTGGCTGGCAGCCACGCTGGCATTCAGCGCCGCGGGCTACGGCCTCCAGCTCTGGCTCCGCCGACGGGACCGGCGGCTGCTCGCCGATGCCCAGACTGCCCCCGACCCCCATTGGCCGCCCAAGTCGCAGGCTGCCTGGGATGCCATCGAGGGCATGGCCGAGGGGATCAAGCCAGAGGACTGGCCTCTGTCCGACGGCCCACGGCTCGTTGCCCTCGCGCGCGATGCCCTGGAGCGGGTCGCGCGCATCTATCACCCGGAACGGGAGCGGCCCCTGCTGGAGCTGACCCTGCCCCACGGACTGCTGATCGCCGAACGGGCCTGCCGGGACCTGCGCGCCGAGATCGCCGGTCAAATCCCCTTCAGCCACCGACTGACCCTGGGGGACCTGGTGCGCGCCTACCGCTGGAAGGCAACCGCCGAGCGCCTGCTCGACCTCTATCGCGCCGGCCGGCTGGTCGTCAATCCGGTCAACGCCGTGTTGAGCGAGGGCTGGGAGCGGCTGCGCGGCCGGGCCTTCGATTCCGCCTGGTCTGATCTGCACCGCTGGCTGCTCCAGGAACTCGTCCGCAAGGTGGGCTACTACGCCATCGAGACCTACAGCGGGCGCCTGACCCTGACTGAGGGGGCTCCGCCGCCGCGGTCACCCCAGACTCCAGTCGCGACCTTGACCAAGCGCAGGCCGATTCAGCCGCCCGCGCCGACGAGCCCCTGCGCATCCTGGTCCTTGGCCGGGCCAACGCCGGCAAGTCGAGCCTGATCAATGGACTCTTCGGCCGGCTGACCGCGCCCTTCGACGTCCTGCCGGACCCGGCCGCGACCGTCGTCCCTTATCGACTGGAGCGGGAGGGCCTCACCGCCGCCCTCGTGTTCGACACCCCGGGGATCGATACGGACAGGCTCCCACCCAAGGCTCTGGACCGACTGGCGACCGTTGCCGACCTGGTGCTCTGGGTCACCGCCGCCCACCGTCCGGATCGCCACCTAGAGCGGGAGACCCTGGACCGGATCCGCGCCCTCTGGTCTGCCCGGCCGGACCGTCATCCGCCTCCCTTGCTGGTCGCCGTGAGCCATATCGACCTGCTGCGCCCGCCCCGGGAATGGCAGCCGCCCTATGACGTCGCCAATCCCGTGGGCCCCAAGGCGGTGAATATCCGTGCCGCGGTGGGGGCTGCTGCCGAAGACCTGGCGGTTCCGGTGACCGACGCCATCCCCGTCTGCCTGGCCGACGGGCGCGTCTATAACGTGGAAGACAGCCTATGGGTCACACTGCTCGACCGCCAGGGCGCGGCGGACAAGGTCCGACTCCTGCGCTGCCTGGACGAGCGCAAGCGCGCGGAGGACTGGCCGCTCATTCGGCGCCAACTGTCGGGCGCTGGGCGCTTCCTGGCGAAGCTGCCGGGTCGGCTGATTGGGTGAGAGGTGCTGGCGCTTGCGCCGCCGCATCCGATGCAGAGGGGTGTTGCGTCTGCGCGCCGGGCAGCGCCGAGAACAAGGGGCGCGCCAACGTCGCCAGCGCAATAACAGTCCGGGCGGTCTCGAAGAAGGGATGGCCTGGGTTGGGCGAAGGATTCGAACCCTGCGGCCTGGGCGTATGGCGCTGGGTGAGCTCTCCAATAAGGAATCCCATGCCCCCTGCCCACAGCAACGCCGTTGGATCCGTCATCCACTGGTGGAGCACCCGGCGTAGCGCAACGCCGCGAACCCCTACCAACCGCCGCCTGTTCTGGAGCCGACGCTCGGCTTCGCCGATTTGAACGGTTAGAGAAGAAGTCAGTGTTCTGGGGCTTGGAAGAATTGCGGCCATCAAGATGTCTCCGCATCCGGGAACTCGGATGACCCCGGCTCCAGGCTCCGGGCGTTGGCGGGGAACCGTAAATCATGACTCAGGCGGCCGATCGCGCGCCAGAGAATGAGCGCGGCGACCAAGTTGACGGCGACTGCTACCAGCAGGGCGCTGCCAGTCGCCATGACTCCAAGGCTGGTCAGCGCGAGTATGGCGGCGCCGAGCAGCCCGAGCCATGCGCTGAGGAGCAGGCCCGCTACGAGCATTCCCGCTACCACCATGGCGACCAGGCTCTCACCCGCCCTTTGTGTCTCCAAGGCGGCAAGCTCGAGACGGTGGTGCGCAAGTCCACGCAACGCTTGCCAAAGCAGCGTGGCCTCCTGCGGCACGGCCGAGCGATGATCCGGGTCGCTGGAAGCGGCCCGTGATCCAACGTTTTGCTCGACTGCCGTAGTCGTATCCATCCCGGGGAGAGCTCCTAACGCGAGCTCAACAGGCGGCTCAGCAGGAACCCGCCGACGACCGCGATTCCCAGTGCCTTGACAGGGTTGTCGCGGACGTAAGCCCGGCTCTTGTCCAGCCATTCCACCTGAAGCTCTCGCAGTTGCCCCTCTTTCTCGTCCACCGCCTTCGCGGCGTGAGCGGCCACGCCAGCCATCTTGTCAACCGCCTCATGGGCGCCAGATGCCATGCGGAGTAGGACGGGATCGGCAGCGTCCGCCGCTGTGCTCTTGTCGTGATCTTTGCTCATGATGATCTCCGAATGATGTTGCGATGAGATTGGCCCGGCTTGACCCGCCGGACCACGCGCCCTGGGAGCGCCCTGCGAATGCCGTGCTTGAGTTCAGTGACTTAAGAGATAAATCAGCACCAGAACAGTCGTCGGGACGCCCAGAAGCCACCCAATCAGATACTTACCCATGACGCGTCTCCTTTATCGATCTCCGCTCGCTGATGTCGCTTCAAAGCGCAACCTGCATACCAAAAGGCTAGCCCGACAGGGGAGCGCAGTCTGTACGCTGGCATACGTAGTGCTGCGATAAATGCCAATATATCGGCAGTCGACGTCTGGAGACCTCCCACGCGGGTTGGATCACTCGCCCTTAATTTGGAGATTTCCTGTTATTCACCCAGGAGCTCTGCAACGGGCTGTAATGGCTCGACGTGCTCTGATACGACCTTGACGATGACGGTGATCGGAATACTCAGCAACATGCCCCAGACACCCCAAAGCCAACCCCAGAACAGCAGCGAGATGAAAACGGCTGCGGAATTCATTGTAGCGATCTTTCCCGGTCATCCACGTGGTGACAAAAGTGCCGACGAGTGATGGCGATCCCCAACCCTGACTCCAGAGACCAACAGAGCCATTGAAAATGAGTCGAACTGCATAAAGGCCGCCATCCCGGTGAGCGATGGCGGTGAGTCCGGGTCCCAGATAGGGGATGATATGGAGCAAACCCGCGGCGACGGCCCAGGCCCCCGCGTTTTCCAGGCCGATCCAGCGGAACACCATCCAGGCCAACAGCGCCACGAGCAGGTTGGTGGTCAGCAGCAAGAGCATATATCGCTGGATGGAGCGGTTGATGTCACTGAGGATTTGTACGGTGATCTTCCTGCTCGATAGCGACGGTCCGGTGAGCCGTACCAGCTTTCGTTTGAAGGTATCGCCCGACAGCAAGAGAAAGAAAACCAGGAACAGCACCATGGTGGCCTGGACAATATATCCCAGAGCCCCCTTGGAACCGGCCCAGAGGAAGTTTCCCGTCTTGAACGCGGACGGATCGTCGATGACGACGCGCGTCGCGGGCTTTTTGGGCCTAGAGGGAATGCCGGTCGCATGGCTGGCCGCCTGCTCAAGTTCCTGCGCGGCGCTTTGTACGTTGTGCATTGCATCGCGATGACCCTCCCCCAGCTTGGCGAGCCGGTTGGACAGCTGGCTCGCGGCTTCCGGCAGTTGCTCGATGATCGCCTGCATCTGTCCGCGCAAGGAGTAGGTTCCCAAGACGAGCCCGCCCACAACGGCGAGCATCACCAGGGTGGCGCCGGCCGTCCGTGGCATCTTCATCCGTTCCAGCCAGACAACGAGAGGATTCAACGTGTACGCAAGGAGAATCCCGATTAACACCGGAATCAGAAATCCTTGCGCCCACTCCAGAGCAACGACCACGGCGGTCGTAGCCAAGATGGTCAGTGCCAAACAGCGCACATTCGCAGGGATGTGGATCCTTGACTGGGAGGTCGCCGCGCCGAAGGTTGCGGTGTTCGAGCGTTGGGGGCTTGCGTTAGGTTCGGAGTCAGAAGGCATGTTGGCGAGTTACAGTGACTGTCCTTGGATCCGCCGACACTCCGCCATCCGGATGGCGGTGCGCCGCCTTTACCTCAACGACCACGAGGGATGAAGATTTCCACCACCCCGTTCCCGCGCTGCATTTGCATCGCCGCGACATTGGCATCCGCCGGCAGCAAGATCGACTGGTTCGACCAGCCGGACTGGATCATCTGCGTCGCGTTGCCTCCACCGATCGCGGAGGACTGGCTGCGGATCATCAGGAGGCTGCCTTGGACACTGATGTCGACGAGAGGTAACCCGGGCTGCCCAGTCTGCACGCGGATCTGATAACCAGCGGGGACCTCGTTCTGCTGGATATAGAGGCCGCCCATCGGCATGGCCGAAGACCACAGGGCCGTTGGGCCGTAGGCCAGGTTTGGGTATTGCCAGAACTGTGGTCCACCCAGGCCGGAGAGCGGGGCCAGGAAGTCCCAGAGCGCGGACAGGTTCGGCCCGTAGCTCGGGACCCAGGGGTTGGTCGGATAAGCCGCCATCCCCGTTGTGGGTCCGTACGGGATGGTCTGGGAGTAGGTTTGCCACCAGGCGGCAGCAGGTGCGGCCTGGAGGACAAGCCCTAGTCCCAGACCCAGAAGGCCGTTCGTTTGCAGTTTGTTCACCGTCTATTCTCCGGTCAGGTGGATCGGATCCTTACTGCACGCCGTTCCGGCTCATTTTCGCCGCATGGAATCCTTGGCGGAGATCACGCCGGGGACGCCGTGCGCAATTTGAACCACCTTGTCGATGTTCTGTTGCGAGCCGACCGTCGGGCTTGGCGTGGGGCGGCCGGTCTCCGCTCAGTTGAAGTGCGACCTGAACTGGTGCACCGAGTCCTTGAAGGCCGCCCAAACAGTATCTGTGCCTGCTTTGAGCTGCATCCAGGACTCTTCCGTCGCGGCCTTGATCGCCTCCAACTGCTTCTCGCCCTCCAGGCGCTTCGCGTGGAGAGCGCTGAGCTGCTCCTGATAGTTCTCCTTGGCGTCCTCTTTGGTTTGATGCGCCTTGGCCTCCAGGACCTCCATTTCAGCGTTCCACTCGTCCAACCGCTGTTTCATTGCGGCAACGTATTCGTCCCTTGCGGACATGGGACACGTCTCCTATTTAGGCTGGGTGGGTGCTGTCAATTCCAGCGGAAGTCCAACCGGGACTGTCCAGAGTCCCCGATATGCACCGTCTGGCGCTGGGGCTCCTGCAGGCCTTGACCGGGCGTGCTGACGTCCACGATGTAGTCGCCCGCCGGCAGTTGGGTGAAGAACCACGGACCTCTGGACTCGGCAGCAAGGACGGTTCCCCCGTGGGCATCCAGAATATTCACTCGCACCGCCGCGAGATACTCGCCACTGCCCTGCATCGCGAATAGCAAGCGCAGGTTGTATTGGTTCGACAGGGCATCGAGCTCGGCGCGTTCACCCTCACCCACGCCTCCCGATACGTACCGGATGCCTTGATCGCTGACGATCGGCACCAGATTTTCTGGGTGCAGACTAAGGGGCCCGGTGTCTGCGTCTTGGGATGATGACGGCGCCGCCATCGCCTCCCCACCTGTCGAGGGGCGGGGGAGCGGTGCAATTGCCCATTCCCCGGCCGTAGATGCCGGTTCCTGGTATCTGGTTGGCGAATCGCCAAGGGCGGTGGGCTGCGTGTCCTGTGCGCCGGCGGACTGCAAGATGCCCCCGCCTAGGATCAGCGTCACGGCCATGAAGGTCAATTTATGCGTTGTTGTCATTTTGAGAATCTCTCTGTTTGGTTGATGGAGACCGCAAGTCGGTCTCTCGCCGGATGCAGTCTGCCGTCGCGTATGGGGAAGGCCCTGGGCTTTCCGAGGTGCGGGTATTAGCTGCCCTTGGGCACAAACAGCAGCAGCGCGCCCGCCGCAATTGCCGCCACGCCAACCCACATAGGCACGTTGACCGTCTCCCGGTCGCTGACCGTCAGTTCGATCGGGCCTATCTTTGCCTGTTGGGTTTCCTTGGTGTAGGTAAAGCTGCCATAGGCAAGCCCGAATGCACCAGCGATGATCAGCGCGATGGCGGCGATCTTGATTGCGTTCATGTGCTCTCTCCCTCAGGTGAGTGATGGTTGATGGATGCAAGTGCCTATTCGCTAGCACGCAGAGCCGCAAACAACAGGTCAGGACTTACGCCGATTTCCCCACTGTGTCTGTACGCCATCGCACACGGTGCAGCTAGTGAAATGACCTACACCGCTTCTGACAGAGATCAACGACCAATCTGAACGCTGCTCAGCGATCCCAACACTCCAAACGCTTGCAACAGCCAGAGCACGACCGCAATGACGACCACGATATTCAGGATGTTCTTGATCTTTCCATCCATTGGGATATAGGAGTTGACGAGCCAAAGCAGCACGCCAACGATGATCAAGACAACGACTAGATTAATGAGTGGCATGGGTATTCTCCTGTTAGATCCATACGTTTCGCGTACAAAAGCATCTTTCACACACACGATCGGCGGCAGAAACGACAGTGCTATAAAAGAGATTGCTCGCATAACCAAGTGCCGTCTGTACGGTGGTGCACATAGGGCGGCACTCGTCCAACGCCGAACCCGTCTGGAGCGCGTAGAGCCCGTCTCCCTTTGAGCCACGCTGCCGTCGAAGTTGTGGCACGCGATGCAGACGGCACGCAACGCCCGTAAACAGGCGTCGACTTAAGGAAAAAATCGCGCGCACAAACGGTTGCCAAGGCGACCTGCTGTCTACCGTTTGGCGCTGGACGGCGCGATCAAAGCGAGCCCCCATGCGCTGGCGATGAAACCATCACCCTGGATGTCTGGCCGGTGGCCAATTCCCCGACAGTGGGTACCAGGATATGTTCCGCGCCGAATACTCGCTCCGACGCAAGATGTCGTCTGTGCGATGCCGTACAGACTGTCTTCGATCGCGCAAGCTAGTCTCGCCCACAGATCACAAATTAACTTTCTGCAGGATCGACCCGGCGTCAGGCGTTGATAACGACTGACTCCGCCCTCGCTTATCGAACCGGAGAAGAAGACATGCGCCTTCAACTCTTGATGCTGCTCGTGCTGCTGGGCGTAACGACCGCGCCGCCCGCGCAAACAACTATCGGAATCAACTTTTCGTTGTTTCCCGAACTTGTCCAGGTGCCGAATTACCCCGTCTACTACGCGCCGCGACAGCACACGAACTATTTCTTTTACGACGGCATGTACTGGGTATACCACGACGACGACTGGTACACGAGCGACTGGTACAACGGGCCTTGGTGGCGCACGGCGCCTGAGTATGTGCCGGAATACGTGCTACGAGTCCCGGTGCGCTATTACCGGCGTCCGCCTGCGTACTTTAAAGGGTGGCGGCGGGATGCGCCGCCACGCTGGGGCGAGCACTGGGGTCATGATTGGGAGCAGCGTCGAAGCGGATGGGACAAATGGAACCACCGCTCCGCGCCGGCGCCAGCTCCCCTGCCCACCTATCAGCGAAGTATTCGGGGAGTACGTATCCCAGGGTGGAGGAGCAGACACCTGCTTCGAAACCAGAAGTACCGTTACGAGCCGAAAGACGCATTAGTGCGCGAGCACGTTCGCCCGCAGATGCAAGGCGCGTCCGCGCCTGCTGCGCGGGAAAGGCAACTACAGCCCCAGCGCAAAGACGCCAGGAAAGACATGCGCGAACACGAGCCTCAGGGCGGAGGTTCCGGAAAGGACGCGCGCGAGCGCGATCAGCCGTCAAGACCCAGCAAACCGCCCGCCCAGAAGTCAGAAACGGCGGTCCAACAGCACAGCAGCTTCAGTCCCGTGACGTCGAGCTCCTGGGTACGCGCGCGCCGCCAGTCCCCGACGACTTGCCCCGTTCCAGGCGCTTGGCCCACAGGCAGAAGCCGGTGCGATCCCAATACAGGGCCTTGAGGCGATCCCCGCGGCGGTTGACGTAGACATACACGCGCCCCGACAACGGGTCCTGGCCCAGCCCCTGGCGGGTCAGCGCGATCAGCCCGTCGAAGGATTTGCGCATATCCACCGGCTGGCCGTGCAGGAACACCCGCACCCGCGCCTCGGGGAAGAACATCAGCGCCGCCTCAGACGCAATACCGCCCCATCGCCAAGATCGAGCTCGATCACCCAGCCAGCGCCCTCGTCGCCTCACATCCCCGCCTCGCCCCACCGCCAGGGCGCCCAGATCGACAAAGGCCGGCTCGCACGCCGACGCCGCGACGGTCGATGCCTGCCCCGGCGCACCGTCCAGGCGCCTGCGCCAGGCGTAGAAGCTCGCGGTGCTCACGCCCTCGCGGCGGCAAAACTCCGCGACACTCAAGCTGCTGCGCGTAGCGCGCGCGAGCAGCGCCTGCCATTGTGCCCGCGCGGCCACAACCCCCGGCCGCAGCCCCGCCGCGTGAGCAACAGGCGCCAAAGTCGCAGGGGAGAGACGGCGGACCACAAGGCGAACGCGCCCCCCGCGATCCAGGCGACAAACCGAAGCGGGGACGGGGCAAAGAGCCCCCGCCGCGAGAGCAGCAGGCGGCAAAGTCGCATGGGAAAGACGGCGGACCACAAGGCGAGCGTGCGCCCCCGGATCCAGGCGGCGAACCGAAGCGGGGACGGGACAAAGAGCCCCCGCCGCGTGAGCAGCAGGCACCAAAGTCGCACGGGAAAGACGGCGGACCACAAGGCGAGCGCGCGCCCCGCGATCCAGGCGGCGGTCCGAATCGGGGACGGATAGAAAAGCCAGAGAAAGCGCGCGACAAACGTGAGGAGTGAAGCCGCGAATCCGGCAAATGGCGCGGGACGCTCCAGTCAGCGATCTGAAAAATCGCGACGGCACGTCGCGCGTTTCATGATGTCAGGCGCCCTTGGCCGTCAGACATTATCCCGGACTTCATGCAGGAGGGTAAAAGGGGCCCGCGCCCAAATGGGTCGAATATCTTTAACCGAATGCCGGCCTTCTATTCCTCTGCGGACCCTCGCTCGTGGTGCTTGGCTAACCGCTCTGGGTCCAGGGTGTGTGAAAACCCGTGCTCCAGGCCAAAGATAGGGCGCAGCTACCACTTCTATCTCATAATCCGCCAAGCAGTAAGAACTGATTCCGTTTTCCGTATCGATTGCTAGTCAACAGGGACTTTGGTCGTCACCTGGTCAGCTCGGTGGAACGTTTTCACACCCTGGGTCGTGAAGGACCACCCAGGTCCCGACCCCGAAAGGCAGGGGTCGCCGCATCCCTGTCCCTGTCCCTGTCCCGTATCATGGGCAGAGTTCCGGAAGAACACGATGACTCATGCCTAACCTAGCCCTGGCCGGCTTCGCCGAGCCCTTCAACTCACTATCCCACCTGCTCGCTGCGCCAGTACTGCTGGTATTGGGCTACCGCCTGCTGCGCCGGGGTGCGGGGGATGTCGGACGCATCACCGCGCTGACGGTTTTTGTCTTCACCTGTGTTCTTCTGCTTGCCATGAGCGGGGTCTTCCACCTGCTTCCGCTGGGCAGCGACGGTCGATACGTCATGCAGCACTTGGATAACGCGGCGACCTTCCTGCTGATCGCCGGGACCTTCACCCCCATTCATGCCATCGTCTTTCGGGGCTTCTGGCGGTAGGGCATGCTGTCGTTTATCTGGACCTTCGCGGCCACGGCGGTCAGCCTGAAGATGGTATTTTTTGATGAAGTGCCCGAATGGCTGGGCCTGTCGATGTATCTGGGCATGGGGTGGATTGGCCTGCTCTCGGGGTTTCTGCTGTGGCGATGCTGCGGCAGAGCGTTTGTCCGGCCACTTCTATGGGGCGGCCTGGCCTATAGCCTGGGTGCAGTGCTCGACTTCGTACCATTTCCCGCAATCATTCCCGGGGTCCTAGCAGCCTGTCGGACTTTGATCGCAGGACCTCAAATTGACCAATTCTTGGCCGCTTCTTCCCCCAGTGCCACGCGAAATTCCGCTGCCTCAATGAGCTCCAACGGGCTGAATTTCGCGTACGAGCATGTCGGGCATCTAAGTCCGACAGGCTCCTAGGGCGGCATGAACTGTTCCATGTGGCGATTCTTGCCGGTATAGGGGTGGCACTGGCAGCTTATCGCGCGTATCGCAGACGGCAGCATCCGCTGCCGGGCACGCGAACCAGCCAGAGGCCCCCGCGACATGGAGCTTTCAGCGCGGAAGGGTTGATGGCGAGTGGCAGCTTGGGGTCGATGGCCGCCACCACACGGCCCCCCGGGATCGGAGCATCGAGCTGCCAGTTGCTGACGGGCCACTAGCGCTCACCGATGTTGCCGTGACCAACGAGCGCAGGAGTCTCTACCCGCGGCTCCGATCAACCGCAAATCCGGAACTGTGGCCTACCCCGGTGGTGGCGACCAGCTGTTGGGACGCCCCGGTCGAGCTTGGTCTCAGGCAGTCAGGACGGCCTGTGCCCTTAGCCGCCGCGTCAGTGGGTGACACAGTCCACTCCCAAGGGTGACGGCGGGATGGCTGACAAGCGATGGGGATCGTCTCAAGACGCCACCCGGACCAGCAGTGCGCTGGACCTGGAGCCCGGCGTCTTGGCTTGGTCCGACCCGCGCGAGATTGCTCGGTCGCTGAAGCGATCTGCCGAGAGCAGTGAGCGACGGCGGGCGGATCCCTTCCGCTCGGCGATGTCCATGCTGACCTTCTATATCAATCCGGCAGCCACCCACCTCGACCCCCAACAGCGGGAACGGGCTTAGAAGTGCGTGGGCGCGTAACTCCATAGTTACGGACCGGGCTCTCCACTTAACCGGAGTTGCTCCGCGGGCTACTTGCGGGAGGGCACCAGAGGCTCGGCAGACGCCCATTCGCCTTCCCAAACAGCCCGCATCAGTTCCTAGCTGAGCCTGAAACTCGCCCACGGACCAAGAAATCATGGATGCTGGCGCGAAGATGATCCACCATCCCAACTTACTCCGGTTAAGTGGAGAGCCCGGGTTACGGAAATGCGGACGGGTAACAAGTCGTAACAACTGGTTACATATTAGTTATCCACCATGTGCCAATATAGAAGCCATTAAGAACAGGATGCTTACCACCCATTGGCGTGACCGCGTGGAAGAGGTCTTCCAAGACCGCGGGCTCGGTGGGCGCGACCAAGCGCTGCGAGCGCTGCAGGGTATGACCTGGACACGAGGCACGATTATGATCTTTGACGCATTGACTATCGCCGGTATTTTCTCCGCCGTGCTCTCCGGCGGGTTCCTTTTTGCTGCGGCAACGCTTCAGGCCCCGAGAGGGTCGGTGCGCCGCCCGAGTCGTGGCGATGACATACACCAGCGCTCTTGAGCAGCAAGCCGCTTTGGACGTTGTGGCGGCCACACACCCCGCCGCCGCGGTCTTTCTTTGAACCCGTGATGGAAGGGTACACCGTCAAGCAGGTGCGCCTGCTCACGGAATGGTACCTCCGGGCACGCAAGTTGCCCTAACAGCAAGTGTTGATACAACCCGGGCACCGAAAGTGCCCTGTACTATTTTTGTAACGACCCAATTGGGCAGAAAAAGTTCAATTAAATATGTGGTTTGTCAGCACACAGCCACTCTGAGCAAATCAATGCCATAGTCTTTGCATATGTTCTCGAGGGGCGCTATAGTGAATCCAAGACCTGTTCACGAGGGAGGTTAGTATGGGCATTGTACCAAAAGACCGGAAGCCTCAAGACACCTCGATGCACCTTGCCTGTTGGGCAACGCCATTCATTTTGTCGGCTTTCGCTGGCTTCATGGCTTATCTTGCCACGTACACTTTTGAAGTGTCCCAATGGTGGTCTTATCCAGTTGCTCCGGTAGTGTTCGTACTGTTCGGTATTAAGAATTACCGGGAGGATGCACTGCACTACGCCAACGAGCACACCACAACCACGAGGTGCGTAGCATATGCCGTGTCTCAAATGTCTAACCTGTTGGATGAGTCGATGCGACGGATGAGATACGGCGTCTTCCCTCCGCTCTCGGTTGGGATGAGGTAGCGCCGGTGCTTGAAGGCGTTGCGGTAGGCGGGCTTTGCATCGACCGTCTCGGCACAGGCGAGATACCACGGTAGATGGTGCACATTCGACGAATGTAGATATATGAACCCGGCACCCAGCCGGGTTTTCGTTTGTGGGGCGCTACGGCTTGCGCTCTTTAAGTTACCGCATCACGCCCTTACGGGAGCGATAGACTGCCATACGGTGCGCCTTATTTTCCGTTGGAGCACAGGGTTTTCACACGGCCTGGGCCCATTGCTGCCGTCCGAGTCGCGTATCTGAGCGGTAGCAACCAGAGTGATACCAGACTCATAGGCGAGCCGGCCCCTCCGCCACCGGTCGCCAGCACGAGCGGGCTACCCGTCTGGGATGATCCACTCGAACCAGTCTCGGACTGGGACACCGTGGCGCAACCTGAGCGCGACTACCGGTTCGATCACAACGGATGCTGCACCACAGGGCGGTGTCCAACGCGACTTCGTTCTGCACCTGCTCAGTTGGCTGCCTTGAGCCCCTC
>CAVPXP010000039.1:0-6213 GCA_963709645.1 uncultured Gammaproteobacteria bacterium | reverse complement strand
TCGGCGGTGAGGATGCGCTCGGACCAGGTCAGCAAGGTATCGGCGTCGGCCGCCTCGATGCGGAGGCGGATGTCGTCAGGGATCTCGCCGAATTTGAGGCGCAGCAGGCGGAGCAGGACCATGGACTCCCCTTTTTGCACGCCCTCTTGCCGACCTTCCTGACGTCCTTCCTGGCGTCCTTCTTTCGTCCTTCTTGTCGCCTTCCTGTCGTCCTTCCTGTCGCGCTTGCTGGAAGTAGGTGCTCACGGTTCTTGCCTCATCTGGGTGCTCACTTTCGTAACGCCGGCGTTCATTGTCGTCAAGGGCGCTGTAGATGTCGATGAAGTCGGCATATTTGAGTTGCCGCTCCGGGTCAGGTTCCAGGGTGCTCAAGCCCCGCACGGCGGCAGCATAGACGTCGACCCGATCCTCGGGCGCATAGCGCATATTGGGGAGGTTGAGGCGGGCGACGATATTGGTGCTGTCGCGGTGGTGGCGGTAGGGCATCCCGCCGAGCTCGCAGGAGATGTAGGTGAAGCTGAGGTAGGTATGGCGCTCGCTGCGCAGTTCGAGCGAACGTCGATCCGGACCGCCGCGCAGGAAGATGACGACGGGCACCACTCGGTCCGTCTGCGCATAGCTCGGAGAGGTCGGTGCAGTAGTGGACGAGGCGGTGGATGGAGAAACGGCGGGGATCGCTTTCCTCTTCGATGACAAAGAGGAGCGCCGCGCGGCGTCCGTCGGGCCATTCGAGGAGCAGAGGGGTGTCGAGCTCGCGGAAGCGCTCGCCCAGGCGCTCCTGCAACTGCTCCTGGCGGATCGGGGTGATGCGGACATCCGGCGGAAGGTCGGCGGCCTCGGACTCGGCGAAGAAGGCGAGGGCCTCGCGCGGGTAGTCGAGGATGAGGTTCTTGAAGTTCTGGTCGTGGCTCATGGGGGCGATGCTAGCGTTGAGGATCCAATCGCACCATAGCCCGGTGCCTGTTATCCAATCCCCATGCTTGGGGGGCAAGACCTCGTTGAGGGCAGGCGCGCGCGAGCCGGTCTGGTTGCAGGAACGAGGGATGACGAGGTGCGGCCAGCGGCGTTCGATCTCAGCTGTCCGCCAGGCAGACCCCCCCAGCCCGCAGAATGTAGTGCTCACCCGTGTGGGGGCAGATGGTATCTCCGCCACCTGTAAGGGGCAGTGCAAGGCGCTCACCAAAGCGGCTCATCCAGCCGACCTGGCGGGCAGGGACGCCAAGCATCAGGGCAAAGTCCGGAACATCGCGATTGACGACGGCCCCGGCACCGATGAAAGCGAACTCGCCGATGGTGACACCGCACACGATGGTGCAGTTGGCGCCGAGGGTGGCGCCGCGGCGGACCAGGGTCGGGCGGTATTCGTCCTTGCGGGTGAACTGGCTGCGGGGGTTGTAGACGTTGGTGAAAACCATGCTCGGGCCGCAGAAGCAGTCGTCCTCGATGGTCACGTCGTCGTAGACCGAGACGTTGTTCTGGATCTTGACGTTGTCGCCGATGACGACGCGGTTACCGACAAAGACGTTCTGACCCAGGCTGCACCCTCGGCCGATGACGGCCCCGGCACAGATGTGGGTCCAGTGCCAGACCCGGGTGCCCGCGCCAATACGGGCGCCGTCGTCGACGATGGCGCTGGGGTGGATCTGCACGGCCTGCCCATGCATGTCAGTACTCCAGGGGCAGGGAGACCTTGTGCCCATCGCGCGCCGAGATGTATGCGGCGATAAGCAACTCCAGTGACCGCAGCCCCTCGCGGCCGTCGGTCTCGGCGCGCGCCTGCCCGCGCAGGGCGCGGATGACATTGCCGTAATAGGGTAGATGGCCATGACCATAGACCGACGTCGTCTGGTAGTTGGCGGCCTCCACCTCGGCGTCGTCGGGGTCCGGTTCGGCAAACTCCCAGTGGTCGAATCGGTTGACCGCAACGCCACTAAGCCGCACGGTCCCTTTCTCGCCCATGATGGTAATGGACCCTTCCAGGTTACGCGGATAGGTGAGCATGTTGACGCTCATGGTGCCCAGGGCGCCGGAACGCCACTGCAGGTTCATGACCGCGGTGTCCTCGACCTCGATGTTGCGGGCCAGGGTTCCGGTCATGGCCTGGACGCACTGCACCGGGCCGATTAGCCAGTCGAGCAGATCGACGTAGTGGCTCGCCTGGTTCATCAGCGCCCCGCCATCAAACTCCCAGGTCCCGCGCCATTGGGCGCTGTCGTAGTAACTCTGGGGGCGGGACCAGAAGACGTTGACCTGGACCATAAAGATGCGCCCAAAGCGCCCCTTGCGCACGGCGCGGCGCAGCAGTTGCAGGGTCGGGTTGTGGCGATTCTGTTTGACCACGAAGAGGTGCACGTCTGCTTCATCGCAGGCATGGACCATGGCGGTTCCGTCGTGCCACCGCGTGGCCATGGGCTTTTCGGTCATGATGTGCCGCCCGGCGCTGGCGCAACGCAGGGTCTGGGCCGAGTGCAGTCCGCTGGGGGTACAGAGGGCGACCAGCTCGGCATCGCTGCCGGCAAGCAGGGCGTCGAGGTCGGCGAAGCCCGCAAGCCTCGGTACGCTCCTTGGCCCGTTCCAGGGCGGCCGGATCGGGGTCACACACCGCGACCAGCTCGATGTCCTCCGCGTGGTGTTTGGCCGCCTCGAAATGTTTTTCGGCAATGCGCCCGCAGCCGACGATAGCCAGGCGGATCTTGTGGTCAGGAGGGATGGTACGCAGCATGGCGATGCTCGCTGGAGCTGAGTGGAACGGCCGCAGCAGTTTCGCACAGTTGCGGATTTTCTTGGGACGCTCAACGCCAAGGGTGTTAACCAGTCTCAGTTCGGAACGGGGGTCGCGGTGCCTTAGCCGATCTTCGTCATCTAACTCGACAGTCATGTGTTGTATCCGCGAGTTACGTTCGGCGGACGGCGGTGTTGGTCACTACATCTGGGGGGCTTTGGCGCTCGGGTCGATCACGTCCACTTCGGACCGGAATCGGTGTCCAGTTTGGGCCGGAATACGCGTCGGGCCGGGGGCGGCCCTCCCACTGGTGCTGTTCGGAGAGCCCATCGGGTCTGCGCTGCGCGACTGGGCCAACACTTAACGCCGACATAGCTTGCCGAAAAGGCAGGGTACCTGGTGGCGTGGTTGAATGTCGTGCTTGTCACCACCGATGCCCACCCATTTCTCGGGCATTCGACCCCCTCCCCACCCCCTGGCAGGGGGAGGGAGCGGCGGGCAGGCGCTGCTTCCGCGGCGGACATCCCTGCACTCCTCTACCCGGGAAAGGGGTGTCGCAATAGGGGTATGAGTGGGTTGGGGCCTAAGCGAGTAGCGGGTAAGGCCTGGGCAACACAGTGAGTTGTGCGATTCACCCCTCACCCCACCCCCTCTCCCCGCTGGGGCGAGGGGCTACTACGATACCCTCTGCCACGGGGCGGGAGCGGCGCGGCGCGCTGCGGCGTTGCTGCCATACCCCCTTTCCTCCACTCTGGAAGGGGGGAGGTCAGGAGGGGGGTTGAGCCTTGCGGTTAGCCCCGGCGCTTGATTTTTCCGCAGGCACTCAACCCCCTCCCTACCCCTCCCCCTGGCAGGGGAAGGGAGAAGTGGGCCGGCGTTGCTTGCGGAGTGGACCTCCTTGCGCGCATCCACCCGGCAAGGCGCGGAGAGGTTGGGAGGGGGGTTGAATCGCGCGGTCAGGTCCAGCGCTTGGTTCTTCCGCAGGCATTCAACCCCCTCCCCGCCCCTCCCCCTGCCAGGGGGAGGGGGAAGCGCGCCGGCGGGGCCGACTGGTATCCGCGCATCCGGCCCAATGTGCGCCCAGGCTCACGGGGACGTGCCCGCTATCGTGAGCCAACTGGGCGTGAGACCGAACAGGCGCGGCTCGCTGGTGGCTGGCAGGGACGCGGTCGGCAATAACGAGCGGTCAGTGGACGATGTCGTCGATGCGCTCGGCGGTGAGGATGCGCTCGGCCGAGATCAGCAAGTTATGGTGTACCGCGGGACAGATCACCTTTTCCGCGACCAGGGCGACGAATGAGTCGTCGTTGCGGAGTTCCAGTCGCCTTTCAAGGCGCTCGACGCGTTCCGCAAGTCGGTCGTATCGTGCGTGTTGATCGGCCACGTCTCCGTATCAATTGGCGTGATCGCGGCGCAGGCCAGCGACACCCGCTTCTAAGCTCGTGAGCCTTTGCTTGACCTCTCGCACATCGTCTTTGACGATCGCGACATCAGCCCGGATTGCGCGCAAGTGCTCAAGTATGAGGTTTTCAACGTTGCCGGTCATGGCGCGCCTCTTCGGATGGTTTCCTGCGGGAAAGTCTATCAGGGCATGCGAGCACGGCCGTTGCCATGGTTGTTGCCCGCGGGCCGCTAGGCTCAGTGCTTGATCTTATACCGCTCCAGTAGGTTGGCGACTGCGTCCAAGATCCGTCGGGGGTCTGCATTCCCTGGCATCCGCGACAGCTCGACGACGAGACGCCCGCTGTGCCAGGGTGAAAATGGGTCCAGGCTCGGATCCGAGAACTGGTTTGCAATTGGCTGGGTCCCCGCTGGGTGTTGGTGCATTCCGAAAGGCTCTGGGTGCATTGGGTGTCGGCAGACGATACCCGATTGATCCAATGAGGAGTTTCTCCCGTGGGAGCGGCGCCCTCGCCGCGACGGGGCCGCTCGCGCACGCGCTGGACAGTAAGGTGCTTATGACTTTGGCCTCTTGCTCGCTGTCCGTATATTTTTGGATACACTCTAGCCGGGAATACGCTGCTCAAGTCCGATGCCTTCGACGCCTGGCTGGGCGCGCTGCAGGATCGCCACGGTAAGGCGCGGCTAATCAAACGCATCCGCAGGGCCGAGCTTGGCAATTTCGGCGATACGAAGCCCGTAGGCGAGGGCGTGCATGAACTGCGCGTGCATGCCGGACCTGGATACCGGCTGTATTACACCCGCCGTGGTGCGCGGCTGTACTGGCTGCTGCTGGGCGGTGACAAGTCTAGCCGGGCGCGCGACATCGCCCGGACGATCGAGATGGCCCAGCACTTGAAGGAGGAACTATGACCCGCTTTACCCCGTTTGATGCTGCCGACTACCTTGACAACGAGGAGACCATTGCGGAATACCTGACCGCCGCGTTGAAAGACGACGATCCCGAGCTGCTGCTGACGGCCATCAAGGACGTGGCGCGGGCGCGCGGCATGACCAAGCTGGCGAAAGATACCGGCCTGGGGCGCGAGAGCCTGTACAAGGCCTTGGCGCCGGGGGCGAAGCCGCGCTATGAGACGGTGATGAAGGTGATCCGTGCCCTCGGTGTCCGTCTGCACGCGGAGCCCGCTGAGGGCCACACCTGACCGCGGTTTTGGGTGGGTCGACTTGTTGCCGGATCTCTGGCGCGACGTGAGCGAGGCGAGCCAATGAAAGTGTTGCATGTGCAGGTAGCCGAGCCGACGGCAGATATGCTCGACCGGGCGCGAATCGTGCTGGAAAACCTGGACGCGGGCCGCGAACTACCCGAGGCGTACTTTGGCATCGGCGTCGAGTCGCTACCGCAAATGCTGGCCGTTTTTACGCCCAAGCGGTTGGCCCTGGTCGCATACCTAAGCGAGCACGGACCGCTGACGGTGGCGGCCTTGGCGCGGGGTCTGAGCCGCGATTACAAAAACGTTCACGGCGACGTGGCGGCCCTGATGGAATGGACGGTTGTGGAGCGGGGGGCGAATGGACGGGTGTGCGTCCCCTGGGAAGAGATCGACCTGCGCCTGCCATTGGTGAGGCGCGCGGCGTAAGAGCCGATCTCACGTTTGGGGCAAAAAAGGCTCGCGACAAAAGGGATGAGATTGGGCCGGGGCGGTGCCCACCGGGGCTGTTGAACTGTGTCGGTGGTGTTGGCGCTCAGCGCACGACGTCCTCGATGCGCGCGGCGGTGAGGATGCGCTCGGACCAGGGGTCAGCAAGGTATCGGCGTCGGCCGCCTCGATAATCGTCACACCTGATTGCAGGCAGGCTGCCACGACCTTCTCCCTGAACTGCGGGACATGCCTGCGCCGCGTGCGCACCGCCGGCAACCTGCTCGTCGAGCGTGTTGCAGTGTCCATGTGTCCACCTCATTCAGCGTGGACACTATCCTCGCCAACAGCCGGGGGGGCAGGAAGGTGGAACGGCAGGACGCTTACCGTGCATTGCTCAATGCAGTCGAGCCAAAAAAAAACCCACACCAAAAGATGTGGGTTGTTGTTAGG
>CAVPXP010000038.1:0-64883 GCA_963709645.1 uncultured Gammaproteobacteria bacterium | reverse complement strand
AATGTTTGGTTCCCCACGTGATTTACCGTTGCTTCCAGCAGGTATGATGATCGGTGATCCCGGCGTGTCCTTCGCAGATCTAAACGGGGACGGTACTGCGACTTCATCAAGATTGGAGCGCCGCCCTTCAGCACAGTGATTCGAAATACCGGTAAAGGCGCGTGGGCAAAGCGTCCTCTTATTTATCATTTGCAATTCTCTTTCAACTTAAGTTCAACGACGACGCGCCTGGTAGATCTTAATGGGGATGGCATGGTGGACTTGCTGCAGTCCGGACCTGCAGGACTAGTGCTTGTGTATAACAAGGGTCTCGGGGCGTGGGCTAAGCCTCAATTCGTGCCTCGTATCCCTGACGCCGCGCAGTTTCCCGACATTAGTCTTGGTGCACGCGGCACGTACCTCGCAGACATGACTGGTGACGGTCTCTCTGATATCGCCTTCGTTGATTCTGGCCGAGTAGAATATTGGCCGTATTACGGTTATGGTCGTTGGGGTCGTCGTGTACGCATGAACAGGTCGCCGTATTCTGCCGCAAGGTTACGACCCGGCCCGCATATTTTTGAGTGACATCGACGGTGACGGGACTGCTGACCTAATTTACGTTGGCTTTGATCGGGTTCACTACTGGCTTAATCAGAGTGGGATTGGGTGGAGCGAGTGCTATGACATACCTTTCGTTCCTAGCCCGAATATTGATGGTCTGCACCTTGTTGACCTAATGGGGAATGGCACGCGAGGCTTACTGTGGAGCCGAGGCCTTACGCGGGATGATCCAACCAGTTACCGGTACTTGGATCTCTGTGGTGGTAGTAAGCCCTATCTCTTGACCGAAGTCAATAATGGACTAGGGGGGATAAAAACCACCAGATTACCTACGCGACCGCTGCCCAGATGCGCGCCGACGACGTGCGGGACGGCCATCCGTGGGAAAGTTATATGCCATTTCCCATGCACTTGGTTAGCCAGATGGAGCAGACTGACCTGGTTACTGGGCGAACCGCAAAGGTGCGATTCCGATACCATGCGGGCTACTATGACTTGTCGGGAACGAGAATTTCGGGGTTTCGGTCGTGTCGAGGTCGTAATCCAGTCGGCGACGCGAGCACCCCAACCATGTTCGAAGAAACGCGGTTCTTCCAGGGGCCTCGTCTGGCCCTCGGAAGATTGAACTTTTTCCGCAGAAAGGCGTGCTCGGGAGCGGGCTCTGGCTGGAAGCCCCACGGAGATCCACACGTACGAGTTGCGGAAAGACGGAACGCGGAGCCAGATGACGAGCAGTAAGTTTACTTGGGAGACTCGGTATCCAGTTCGCCAATGGAGACAGCTTCGTCCACTTTCCTTATCAGGCGCGGATTGAAACGCGAGACCATGCGCGTGGTGAGTCAGATCGGATTCATGTTATCGATACTCGGTACGATGCTTTCGGCAAACCCGTGCGAGTTCGTTCTATGACTCGGTTCGCCAACGAACCTGAGGGAGCGGCTGTTGTTTCTGAGCAACGAATGTGTTACACAAACGGTGATAGCGACTACCTTATCGGGCTGCTTGCAAGTTGTGAGACCAGGGATGGATCGGGACGACTACTCAGTCACACCCGCCACTTTGGACGACGGTCCGGCCTTCGTTGGTCTACCCGAGGGTATGGCGACGGCGGGGGGCGGCTTAGCCGAACAGTTGAATTGGTATTGATCGATTGGACTCTTCCACCAGGCTACGTAACGGACATTGATACAACCTGGGCTAATGCACGAGGGGGAAGGTTACTACTGCACGCGCGTATCTTATAAATACGACGCTGCAGGCAAGATGGTGGGGGTACCCGTCTACCGCTCGGGGCTGAAAAGACGATTCAGTATGATGGGGCCGGATGTTTCCCGACCCGCTATATAGATGCCGACGGCTCGACGGTATCCGCTGTATTTGACCCGCGTACAGGTCAACCGCTCGAAACCCGCATGGCAAATGGCACTCTCGTGCGTTTCGTTTACTCTCCGCTGGGTCGGCTTCGCGCTCAGTACAATACCACATCGGTGGCACAGTTGAGTCGACCCAGATCTTTATGTTGACCTTGGTGATTATGACGCTGCTCCAGTACGGCCAGCGTGCGTTGCAAGTATTCGGCCGCGTACGCCCGGGAGGAGCCTAGGGGAGTTTGTAGGAGTAACAGACTGGACGGTGCTGCAGGATGTAAGCGTGGTCTGCTCCTACTATGACACGGCCGGCAATTTGTTGCATCGCATCCGTCAAGGAACTGACGGACCCGATGGGACACCCCGATGGGATCGCTGATCGCCGCCGAGATTATAACGTTAGGGGTCAACCGATGGTGGATTACGCAAACGAATACGTCGATGGCCTATTCTATAAAGGCATCCCCCCCGCTGGGAAAACCTCATGTTACTCTTACCACGCGAACGGTCAGATTGCGCATATTGAGATGCCGGATGGTGGTCGATTCCGCGCTCGCTATCTGCCGAACCGCATCGAGAAGTGGGACGCCAACACGCTGGATGGGGATTTCCCTGTAATCGAACGCTATAGCGCGCAGGGTTATCTAATCGAGCTTGAACAACCGGATGGTTCAGGCGGTGCGATCACTACCCGGTATCACAACGATGCTCAAGGCCGAACGACGCAGATCGTGGATGCCAACGGGCGAACTGTCGCACGCTACATATTCGGTGGGTTGGGAGCACCTATACGGATCGAACACGCAGCGCTGGAACGAGGACGTACTGGTTCGACGCACGGGGTCATCTGCGGTTGCGTACGGATAGCCTTGGGCGCAAGTTGCGTTTTGAATATGACGTCTTCGGCCGCTTGATAGCGGCTGTTGACGCCACCAGTATCGCACACCCTGTCGTTGTTCGGGCTATCAAGTACGAGGAGACTCGATTGACGGAAGCACACGAAGGAACGATGGTCACTCACTACAACTATGATGCGACGGGTCGTCTTGTTCGCGAAACACTGGATTTTGGCGACGGGCAAACACTCTCGATTGAATGTCAGATAAAGCCCGCTCGGCGAGCTGAACGCAATGATTTATCCGGATGGAACAGAGGTCACCTACTCTCGCGATAGGAGCGGTGCTTTGCGAGGCATCCCGAGCATAGTAGAGAATGTCGAATACGATGCCTATCATAAGCCGACACGACTCAATTTTGTAGGTGGACCGTCGCTACGTTACCAGTATGACGCCCTAGCACGCCTTGAGGTCGGTATATTGGAAGGGCCATCTGGCCTTGCACGCTCATTCAGCACGGAACGGGATCTTAAAGGCAACGTTACGGAATTGCGGGATGTCTTACCCGAGGAAATTCTACGCCGCCGCTTCACGTACGATCACTTTGATCGATTGACACGGGGGGACCTTGGTGTAGGTGAGTCAGGCGCTATATTCCGCGAGGACCACTATGCATACACCCCCACCGGCGATTTAACATGGAATGATGAGGCCCTGACGGGGGATATGGTGTACGGCGATCCAGATCACCTTGGCAGGCTGACACAAATACAGGTGGCGATCAACGCGACCCTGACGCGTTATACTATGATGAAGCCGGCCGGTTAACAAAGTTCGGTAACCTTCAGAGCTTGACTTACGATATCTGGGACAGATTGGTTGCGGTGACGTGTAACGATGGCGTCACCGTGCGCTTTGATTATGATCACCAAGGTTCGGTTGTACGCAAGACGGTTCAGACCCCAGAAGATACGCACGAGATGCGCTATATTGCGAATTTATATGAGATTGGAACAAAAGGGAGGCGGCTGCACGTCTACCTTGGCCGTTTGCTGATCGCGAGTCAAGTGACCCCCCTGCGCGGTCCGACGCAAGCGCTATGTGTACTTACAGATGACCTCGGTTCGATACTGGCCGCGTGTGACACAAATGGCGCGATAGTACATCAGCAAATCTACTCGCCTTTCGGCCTTGACCTAAAGGCAGTTAGTCCCATGGACAGCTATATTGGCAAGCCGTTTCATTCAGAGTTTGGGTTAGCCTGCTTCGGTGCTCGGTACTATGCCCCCACATTGCCGCCTCTTATCACACCGGACTGGTTTATCATCGAAAGGCCAGAGCGCGCGCTCCGTCTTCCACAAGGCCTTAATCCGTATAGCTATGCGGTAAATAACCCACTTACGTACCGCGATCCTTCGGGACTTTGGTTCGGCATCGACGACCTCTACGTGGTGGCGGCTGGTTTTGTGGTTGGAATGGTTGTTGGCACAACATATGGGCCTGCAACCGGTCGCAATCTTGGGGAAAGTTTGCTGAGAGGCTTTGAAGCTGGCGTGCTGGGTGGGGCAGGGGCATGGCTTGCATACAACACTACGGGGTTCGCTCTGGGCAAATCGGGTTTTCAGGGCGTTGGAACGAGTCCAATTATTATTGGATCGCCTGAGTCAGCCGTGGGGACGTATGTTAGCGCTCACGTGACAACACAATCACTTCAAATGACGGCGACTATGATCGGAGCGGCTAATGGAATTATTGGCGGTATGACTAGGATTTACTCGTTAAACTATAACGGATTGGGGGCATTCGTTCACGATTCGACTTGGGGATTGGTTGGTACGGTCTCGGCCTCTCGGTGCATGCCTACAATCAGAATCTGAAAAGTGGGGCTACATATCACTCCGAGAGAAGCGAACGGCAGAAATCGGCACGTGTACGAAGGAGGGTTTCGCATAAAAGATGGCTTTGTAAATACGCAGGGCAACGTGATCAGTAATTGGAACCCTAGTTCTCCGCCGCAGATGTCGTACTACAACATGAAAGTATGCACATTTGGCAAAGCCGGCTAGCGGGTCCGCTCTATCAAGGGACATATCTTAGTTGGTTAGGAGTGGGTGTTGTTGCAGGACTTTTCATTGGACCGTTTACTAAACAATCGCTCGGTAAAGATATTTTGGACTTGGCCTATTACGACAACCCGTGGGAGATTATGGCCTATAAATGGATAGGGCCAGATTCGGGCGGGCATCATGGCGGCGACTTATCGTTTTCATGAGATGAATTCTTTTGATGGCGAGAGCCCAGCGATGGTGTAAAAGTAATGGAATTTGCTACCCAGGTAACTGGCTCCGCGCTGCTGACATGGCCGCTAACGCAAAGGGATGCCGACCCGCTGCCTACGCCGGTCGCCGCCCCGAGCGGACCGTCCTCTACCGTCCGGTCCAGGAACATCTGGAGATCTACCTTGCGCTGGCGGGAATCCCGGGGACAGTATCCGTAGCCCCCATGCACTCGGCGAGTGTCCGCTGTTCGTTCGACTGCGGACACCGACCAGCGAATCGCGGGCGTCGGCTCCTGGCCGACTACGGCCGTACGGTAGCTGAAGCCGAGCCGGGTTCGTGGAGCCTCTGTGGGGATTGGCGATGGTTGAGCAGTCCGGGCGAGGTGACGCGACTTAGCCTGAGAAAGCCAGGCGAGATGTAGTGAGCGCCAACAAGCCGGCACGGGCGCATCGGTTCATCCGCCTTCTGCCTTGCGGAAGAATAGGGTCACCGATCCGATCTCAAACCCCAGCTTGCTGATCCTGGCCCGATTGATCATGACCCCGCCAGGCTGCAGGAACATCCAATCGTCGAAGGCGACCCGCCAGGTGGAACCGCCCACCGGCAGGTCCAGGGTATAGCTCCAATTCAAGGCATTGCCGGCGGCGCGACCGTGGGCCTCGCCGACCACGTCCGCCGCGGTGCCGATGTAGTCGCCCGGGCCATCGTGGCGGATGGTCCAGACCCGTTTGGCCAGTTCCCCGTCGTCATAGCGGAAGGACTCGTCCAGGGTCAGGACACCATCGGCGACGGTGCCGCGAATATCAACCTGGAACTGGCGCCGGACCTTGCCGAAGCGGTCCTCGAACAAGCCCCAGGCCCGGGTCTGGCCCTGAAAGTAGTCGAACAGATCGAGCTTGGGCTTGTGGTCCTTGAAGTTGTCTGGAGTCATGGTCTCGCATCCGGTCAGGGCGAAGAGGACAAAGGGCAAGGCAAGCAGCAGGCGTTTGGTCTTGGTCATGTCAGGTCTCGCAGGCGGCCAGGTCGCGGCGGTGCAGCCGGGCGGCGACCGCCGCCTGGCGGGTTTTGGTGAGCGGCAGACCCTGCATGAGGGCCACCGCGGTGAGCTTGAGCAGGCAGGGGATCAGGGCATAGGTCAACGCCAGGGCCGTGAGGGCGATGGCCGGCACGGGCGTCTGCCCGAGACCGAGGGCGCCCAGGGCCGGCAGGGTCAGTCCCGCAGCGAGGGCCAGGGCGAGCTTGGTGGACATGCCCCACAGGGCGAAGAGCCCGGCGGTGCGGTTGCGGCGAAAACGCAGCCGGTCCCAGTCGGCGACGTCCGCCTGGATGGCCGGGGGCAGGACCAGATCCGCCCCCAGGCAGAGGCCGGTGACGACGCAGACCAGGGCAAAGACCCCGGCATCGCCCGGCCCCAGCAGTGCGGCGACCGCGAACGCCGGACAGGTGACGGCCATGGCCAGGGCCCAGGCGCGATGGCGGGAGAGGCGCCGGCTAAGGGCCAGCCACAGGGGGATACCGGCCACGGCGCAAGCCGAAGTAGAGGGCCAGCAGCAGGTTGCGGGTCTGGTCGTCCACCGCCAGGACATGGGCGCAGTAGAGCGGGAAACAGGACTGCCGGGATGCCGTTGGCTAGGCCGTTGAGGAACCAGGACCCGAGCAGGCGTACAAACAGCCGGTTGTCGGTGATGCCGCGCCAGCTGGAGCCGGCGCGGGCCATGGGTTCAGGTAGTGGCACCCGCCGCAGCAGGAGATAGAAGGCCGGCAGCCCCAGGGCGACGGCGAGCCAGCCGAGCACCGCCAGGCGCCCCGCCTCGTCCAGGGCCCAGCCCGCGGGCAGGCCGCCGAGGGCCGCCGGAAGGGACGCGGAGAGCAGGATGCCGCCCAGGGTCCAGCCCTCTCGGCTTGCTGCCAGCCGGGTGCGCTGGTGGTAGTCCGGCGACAGCCTGGCCCCCCAGGTGAGGTAGGGGATCTGTACCAGGGTCCAGCCCAGATAGAGCAGGGCGCTGGTACCCAGCAGCCAGGCGGCCCCAGCCAGGGCGCTCATGCCTTGGGGCGGCGACAGCAGCAGCACCAGGGCGGGAGCCCCGATCAGGGCCCCGATCAGAACCAGCGCCCCAAGCCCGCGCCCGCCACGGCGGTCCGCCAGGAACCCCACCAGGGGGTCGCTGACCAGGTCCAGCGCCCGACCGGCGAAGAGCACGAGTCCAGTCAGGGCAAGCCCCAGACCTACCTCCTCGGCATAGAAGGCCGGGATCAGGGTGAAGACCGGGATGGTGGGGATGGCGGTAACCAGGCCCGGCAGCCCGTACCAGAGCAGGGTGCCGCGTCCGAGCCCATCCGACCGTGTCTCACTGGGCATGGCGCAGGCGGTAGATGCCTACATCGATGGCCGCGGGACTCGAAGCCGGCCTCGCAGTAGCAGAGGTAGTACTCCCAAAGGCGCCGGAAGCGCTCGTCGAAGCCCAAGGCGCGGATCTCGGGCCAGGCGTGCAGGAATGCCTCCCGCCACAGCGCCAGGGTGCGCGCATAGGAGGCCCCGAATGTCTCCGCGTGGTCGATGACGAGCCCGGCCGCGGCGGCCTGCTCGTGCAGTACCCGCGGACAGGGCAGCATGCCGCCGGGGAAGATGTGGCGCTGGATGAAGTCGGTGCGGGCGCGGTAGGCGGCGTAGCGGTCGTCGGCGATGGTGATGACCTGGACCACGGCGGCGGCGCCGGGCTTGAGGCGCTCGCCCAGGGTCCGGAAGTAGTGCGGCCAGTGGTCCTCGCCCACCGCCTCCAGCATCTCGATGGAGACCAGGGCGTCGTACTGGCCCCGGCTGTCGCGGTAGTCGGTCAGCTCCGCCTGGGCGAGGTCCGCGTGGCCCAAGCGCTCCATGCGGGCATTGGCGTAGGTGAGCTGCTCGCGGCTCAGGGTGAGCCCCTGAACCCGCGCCCCCAGACCGGCCGCGTGCTCCATGAAGCCACCCCAGCCGCACCCGATCTCCAGCACCCGGTCCCCTGGCCCTACCCCGGCAAGTTCCCCGATGCGCCGGTACTTGGCCTCCTGGGCCTCGGTCAGGGTCTGACCCGAATGCTCGAACAGGGCCGAGGAGTAGGTCATGCCCGCGTCCAGCCACCGGGCGTAGAAGGCGTTGCCCAGGTCGTAGTGGAAGGCGATGTTGCGACGGCTGCCCCACCGGCTGTTGGCGCGGAGCCGGTGGTAGGCGCGGTTGAGCCAAAGGGCAAGGGTCGCCCCGCGCAGGCCGCGCTCCAGGGGTGCCTGGTTGCGCTCCGCCAGGGCCATGAGGGAGGGCAGGTCTGGGGTGTCCCAGTCGCCGTCCACGTAGCTCTCAGCCAGACCGATGTCGCCGCCGAAGACCAACCTGCGCAGGGCCGCAGGGCTGTGGATGCGCAACTGCGCCTGGGGGCCCGGACCCTGGCCGCCGAGCTGGTGGGTTGTCCCGTCGGGCAGGGTCAGACTCAGGCGCCCGGCGCTCAGACCCTCGCCGATCCGCAGCGCGGCTGCGGTCAGGGCGCGCTGGCCCCATCGGGCCGCCCAGTCGGCAGGGCCGGCGAGCGGACGCAGACTCGAGCGAACGTTCGGGCGTCGGTCCAGGTCGGCAGACAGGTCTGCGGTCAGCTCGCCGGCCCCGGCGGTGCAGCCTTGATCGATGCTCATGGTCGATATCCTCCTGATCGGAGTCGGGGTCGGAGTCGGAGTCGGGCTCAGGTTCGGTCCGTGGTTAGCAGGCTCACCCCGTGCTGGGGGGCCGGTGCGTGCCGGAACAGGGGCACGCCCTTGCGCCAGAGCTTGAAGGCCTCCCAATGGATCCCAGCCACGACCTTTAGGGTCAGCAGCGGGATGCTCAGGGCGGCGTTGAGCAGGGTAGCGTCGCTAAGGGGCCGCCGCTCGCCGGTGAACCAAGCGTCCAGTATGGGCTCGCCCTCGTGGGTCTCGTGGATGGCCAAACTCAGGCGCTCCCCCGGCGTGCGGACCCGGAACTCGTAGTCGCAATCCATGGGCAGGAAGGGCGAGACATAGAAGGCCTTCCGGGCGGTCTGGCGGATGCGCGGGCCGTCTTCCACCACCGGGATCACATAGCTGTGGCGTTCTCCGAAGGTGTTGTTGACCTCGTAGACCAGGGCCCGCAGAGAACCGTCTGTGCGATGGCAGTAGTAGACACTCAGCGGGTTGAAAATGAAGCCCAGCACCCTCGGGTAGCACAGCAGGCGGATCCGACCCTCGGCGTCGTGCACCCCGGCGCGGGCCAGGAGGCCGCGGACATGGGGCGCGAGCGGAGAGCCGTCGCCAGCGCCGTGGTCGCGATCGCGCAGGGAGAAGAGTCCCGTTCCATTGTGGGCGAATAGGCGCAAGCGTCGGCCCAGGTCTGGCAGCTCGTCGAGGTCCAGGAGCAGGGAAAAGACGCGATAGTCCAGGCGATGCGCGCGTGGGCGGTACCGCTGATGACCGACCCGGCCGACGTAGAGGTACGAGCTGCTCATGCGGCCTCCGCGCCCAAGGGCTGTTCCACCGACCTGGCCGCCGCCTCCTGTCCCTGGCGGGGGTAACAGTGAATGCGCCCGTTGGGGTCGGCGACCTGCCAGGGGCGGGAGACGCCGCCCAACTGCTCGGCCACCGCAAGCCCCGCCTGGAGGCCGTCCTCGTGGAAGCCGTGGCCGAAGTAGGACCCGCAGAACCAGGTGCGCCGCGCCCCCTGCAGGTTCCACAGCAAGCCCTGGGCACGAACGGCGTCGCGGTCGTAGACCGGATGCTGATAGAGGAATGTGCGGTGGATGGTCCCCTCGGCCGGGCGTCTAAACGGATTCAGGGTAACGAACAGGGGCAGGTCGTCCGGCAGGTGCTGCAGCCGATTCATCCAATAGGTGACGCAGACCCGTTGCTCGTCGCCACGCCCCTCGCTCAAGAAGTTCCACGCCGCCCAGGCGCGCCGTGCCCGGGGCATGAGGCTCTGGTCGGAGTGGAGCACCGCGAGGTTGCGCTCGTAGCGAAAGGCGCCCAGCAGGCGGCGCTCCGCCGGATCGGCATCCGCCAGCAGGGCCAAGGCCTGGTCGGCATGGCTGGCGATCACCACGTCGTCGTAGTCCCGTGCCCCGCCCTGGCGGTCCTCGATACGCACCCCGCCGGGCCCTCGATAGATAGCGGTGACGGCGGTGTTGAGCCGAATGCGGCTTCGGAAGGGCTCTGTGAGACGATCCACGTAGGCGCGGCTGCCGCCGACCACGGTGCGCCACTGGGGGCGCTCGCTCAGGGACAGGAGTCCGTGGTTGTCGCAGAAGCGCACGAAAGCCGCCAAGGGGTAGTCGAGCATGCCCCGGGTCGGGGTCGACCAGATTGCCGCCCCCATGGGCAGCAGGTGGTCACGCACGAAGGGCTCGCCGTAGTTGTGAGCCTCTAGGTAGGCGCCCAAGGTCAGATCCGCGGCCCCCGGGTCATCCACGGCCTTCGGGGCCTCTCGGTAAAAGCGCAGCAGGTCCGCCAGAAGGCGCCACATGCGCGGGCGCAGGGCGTTGACTGGCTGCGCCAGCAGGCCGCTCACCCCCTCTCCCGAGTACTCGAACCGCCCCTGATCCAGGGATGCGGCAAAGGACATGTCCGTGGCCTGGGTCGCCACCCCGAGGTGGTCGAACAAGGCCACCAGATTAGGATAATTGCGGTCGTTGTAGACGATGAAGCCCGTATCCACATTGACTGGACCGGCTGGACCGTCGAGCATCACGGTATTGGTGTGGCCGCCGATGCGATCGTCCTTCTCGTAGACCGTCACCCGATGGTGCCGTGAGAGCAGCCAGGCGGCCGCCATGCCCGAGATCCCGGTGCCCACCACCGCAATCTCGCGCTGGGGTTGATCTGTGCCGAACCTGTTCATTGCCGCTCTCTCCATTGGTCAGGGTTAGCCACAGTTACGCGGGGCGGGACGGAGTGGATCACCCGCCGCGGCGCTTGCGCACCCTGATGGCGGCAAACCCAGCGAGGCTTTGCCCCGCCTCGGCAAGTTTGACGGGCTCTGAGCGTGCAGAATTGAGTGAAACGAGCTACTAGCGGCAGTCGGCAGCCCCCGGTGATCCAAAGGGATCGTCGCGGCGTATTGCAAACAGGTACGGGAGGAGGGCGGATGACGCAGGTCGCCATCAAGCAAGATGCGGAGACAGGGACGGGGGCGATGCCGCCCCCGCCAGAGTTGGCCGATTGGCTCGCAGCCGTGGCCCTGCGGCAAGACCGCGAGGCCTTTGTCAAGCTCTTTGGCTGGTTCGCGCCGCGGGTCAAGCGCTACATGCAGCGTCAGGGGGCAGACCCGGCCTTCGCGGAGGACTTGGCCCAGGAGACCCTGGTCCAGGTTTGGCGCAAGGCGGGACAGTACGACCGGGCGAAGGCAGCGCCCTCCGCCTGGGTCTTCACGGTCGCCCGCAACCTCCGCATCGACCGGCTGCGCCGACAGCGCGTTTTCGAGGTGGAACTCACCGACGAGACGGACGCCGAGGACGAGAACAGAGACGGGCACCAACGAGCCCTTGATCGCCTCGACGCGGGGCGCCTGGCGGCCCTGGTCGCGGCCCTGCCCTCGGAGCAGGCCCAGGTGATTCGCCTCGGGTACTTCGAGGGCCTGAGCCACGGCGACATGTGCAAGGCCCTCGACCTTCCGTTGGGGACGATTAAATCGCGGCTCCGCCTGGCCCTGACCAAGCTGCGCGGCGCCATGGGAGTAGAGTCATGAGCATTCGCCATCACCCGGACGACCTGAGTCTGGTCGCCTATGCGGCCGGGACACTGACCGAGGGCATGTCCCTGGTCGTCGCCGCCCACCTGGAGCTTTGCCCCCAGTGCCGGGGGCGGGTGCGCGAGGCCCAGGGCCTGGGCGGGGCCCTGCTAGACGGCATCGAAGCCGCACCGCTCAGCGACGCAGCCCTCGCCGCCACCCTGGCGCGGATCGATGCCAGACCCGGCCAGGCGTCGCCCTCTGTTCGGACCCCAGCGACGCGACCGCGAACCTTCGGCGACCTGCCGGCCACTCTGGCCCCTTGGCTGCCAGCCGGGCTCGAAAGGGCCCCCTGGCGCACCCTGGCCCCCGGCATCAAGCACTTCCGCTTCCCGGGTCTGGCCAGCGGCGACGGTACTGTGCGCCTGCTGGCCATCGCCCCAGGCACCGCCCTTCCCCACCACGGCCACGGCGGGGCCGAGCTGACCCTGGTGCTGCGCGGCTCGTTCGCCGACGAGGTGGGGCGCTTCCAGCCCGGCGACGTGGCCGATCTGGACCCATCGACCCAGCACCAACCGATAGCGGACACGGATACCCCCTGCGTCTGCCTGATCGCTACCGATGCCCGGTTGCGCTTCACCGGGGTCATGGGGAGACTCTTTCAACCGCTGGCAGGGATCTGACCTGGCCGCTCCCACCCGCCTGACCGAAGAGTGGAGCGACCACTTCAGGAGACCCAAGAGATGATGTCGAGCTTTCAGCTACGGCGACGAGAGCCTAGCCTTCCACCGCACCCTGCGCGAACATCAGGAACGAAGCTTTGCATAATCGCGAGTTTGGCATGACGACCGTTCGGGCCCTCCACTTAACCGGACCTCCTCCACAGGGGGTTGGTATGAGGGCGATTAATTCTACTTCGCCAGATTTAACCTTCTGTTTTTAAGCGAGAAGGTGTAGAACCGTAGGCATCCGAAGACGAGCCCAAGCGACCCTGAGGATGAGCCGAAGCCCACCGGCAATCGACCCAAATTGAGAGGATTTGTGATGCGGAAAGCCCACTGGCGTCGGTGGGTCAACGCTTTTTGGACTTTTGTGACGGTGCCGATCACTTTGGACTGCGCACGCGCGACGTACTCACGCAATCGAAGCAGTATCTGAGCGGCCTGATGCAGGCACGGCGCAAAAACATGGAGCGCATGGTCAAGGTCGTGCCTGAGAGCGACGATCAGGTATTGCAGCATTTCCTCTCCAACTCCCGCTGGGACGAACGCGGGGTCTTGGATCAGGTCGCCTTGGAGGCCGATGCGCTACTCGGTGGTACGCCGGAGTCGGCCCTGCTGATCGATGAAAGCGGCATCACCAAGAAGGGGCAGCATTCCGTCGGGGTGGCACGGCAATGGAACGGACGTCTGGGCAAGGTCGACAACTGCCAGGTCGGTGTGTTTGCGGCGCTGAGCCGAGGGCCTGATGCGACGCTGATCGACACGCGGCTGTATTTGCCCAAGTGTTGGACGAACGATGCAGCCCGTTGCGCAGCGGTTGGTGTGCCGAAGGCGGCCCGGGAGATGAAGAGCAAGCCGCAGCTGGCTTTGGAGATGGTGCGCCACAACCGCCGCTTGGGGGTGCGCTTTGCCTGGGTCGGGATGGACGGACTCTACGGTAAAGATCCCGCATTGTTGCGGGCCTTGGACCGCGATGGCGAGACCTTCATGGCCGATGTGCACAAGGATCAGTTCATCTACCTGGAGGACCCCCAGCCCCACATTCCCCCGGCGGCATCGGGGCGCCGGCGCACGCGCCGGGTGACGCAGTGCGAGCCGCTGCGGGTCGATGCCTGGGCGGCGGGCACAGCCCGAATCGGCCTGGCAGCGGGTGACGTTGCGCGAGAGCACCAAAGGCAAGTGGCACGTGGAGGTGCTGCATCGACGGGTCTGGCTCTGCCTGTTCGAGACCGCCTGGGCCACCCTGGCGGCCTTCGGCGCGGACCCCAAGCGCCTGGACGGCCAGCTGGGCATGACCGCGGTGCTGCAATCCTGGGGCCAGACCCTGGTGCGTCACGTCCACCTGCACTGCCTGGTCCCCGGCGGGGCCATCAGCGCCGGGGGCGCCTGGCATCCGGCCAGGAGCACCTACCTGTTCCCGGTGCGGGCCCTATCGAGGCATTTCCGTGGCGGCTTTGTCAGCCGCCTGCGCCAGGCCTTCGAGGCCGGACAACTGCCGCGCCTGCGCGATCGCGCGGAGGTAGACCGCATCCTCAAGGCCCTCATGGGCACCGACTGGGTGGTCTACTCCAAGCCGTGTCTCGCGCGCACCGAGACGGTGGTGGACTACCTGGGCCGCTACAGCCACCGCATTGCCCTGTCCGACAGCCGTATCCTCGACTACGCCGATGGCCAGGTCGCCCTGTCCTACAAGGACTACCGCGACGGGGACCGGCACAAGGTCATGACCCTGACCGGCGAGGAGCTGCTGCGCCGCTTCCTGCTGCATGTGCTGCCCAAAGGCTTCATGCGGGTCAGGCACTTCGGATTTCTGGCCAACCGTTGCCGGGCCCAACGCCTGGTGGCGATTCGCACGGCGCTGGAAGCACCGGACCCTGAGGTCGCTGACACCCAGGCGGAAACTGTGCCCTTCGACGGCTACCCCTGCCCCAAGTGCCGCCAAGGGCGGCTGCATGTGACCGGGCGGTTCACCCCCAAGCCCCGCGAGCGGGGTGACCCGCACGCCTGATTACGCGCAGCGACCGACAAGGCACCCGGGCGCACAGGCCATCCCGCGGTCTGCGGTGGCGCTCGTCCGGATCCCGGAACATGGCCTAAACTCCGTCCCCAACAGCTCGCCCGCCACCCCTTCGGAGCCCCAAGGATGCCCCGCCTCCACCCCGCGGACTATCGCCTACCCGCTCTCCCGGCCACTCCGGGTTGTCACCGTCGCGAGCCCCGGGGATACAATCCCCTATCTCTAAGGAAGCCCGAGCCCGTCCCACACACCGTGCCGGGATCGGATTAGTCCAACAGACGTTTATCCGTCGTGCGCGCAAAGGTCTGTGCGAAGCCGAGGTCAGTGGACTGCGCACAACGCATAAACGCTTAGTAGTTGTAGGCACGCAGGTAGCCGTCGTCGTTGACGATGGTGTTCACCGACTGCAGCGCCCTGGCGGATGCGTCCAGTTCGTCCAGACAGGGAATGCACGCCTCCTTATAGGGCATAGAGACCCCGCAACCACGGATGCCAAGCCCGCGAATGCCAGCGATCGCCGCCGCCAGGTCCGTGGTGGTGCAGGCCTTGTAGACGAAGTCGAGGCCCAGCTCCTCGTAGAGGAAGTTGTGGAATCGGGTGCCGATGTTGCTCGGTCGGCCCGCCAGGGAGATGCACAAGTGGGTATCTTTGTTGATCTTTTGCGACATGGTCTCTCGGTGCAGCGGCTGACTCGGAACGGGGTGCCGCTGGGCTGCCTGGTTGGCGGCACGGGCCCGGATCCGGCGTCTGGCGCGAATACCACGATTTTGGCCCGGGGCCTGACATCTTCGTAGTGACCCACCCTCGGTGGACGCCACTATCCAAACTGAGGGCTCCGCTGCCCCAGCATCTCGGCGGTGATCAGCACCACTCCGTCCTGGGTGACATGGAACCGCCGCGCGTCCTCCTCCAGGTCCTCGCCGATGACAGCGCTGTCGGGGATGCTGCAGCCAACGTCGACAATCGCCCTACGGATGCGGCAGTCGCGCCCCACGGTGACGCCGGGAAAGACCACACATTCATCGAGCTGGGATCCCGCGTCCACCTTGACGCTGGAGAACAGCACGGAACGGCTGAGCCGGCCCGAGCGCACAATGCAGCCGCCGGAGACGATGGAGTCGATGACGACACCCTGAGGCTGTCCATCTTCCGCAAGGAACTTGGCCGGCGGTAGCTGCTGCTGGTAGGTGAGGATGGGCCACTTGCTGTCGTAGAGATCGAGCTCGGGGTGCGGGGCTACCAGTTCCATATTGGCCGACCAGAAGGCGTCCACGGTACCCGCATCCCGCCAGAAGCCCTGTTCACCGGTCTCCCCATCACGGAAGGGATAGGCAAAGACCCGGCTGCGGGCGATGGCATCGGGAATGATGTTGTGGCCGAAGTCCCGGTCGGAATCGGGGTTGCGCGCGTCGCGGATCAGCTCCTCGCACAGGAACTCGGCGTTGAACACATAGATGCCCATGGAGGCCAGTGCCCTGTCCGTGCTGCCGGGCATGGGGATCGGATGCTTGGGCTTCTCATCGAAACGCTCGACCTTGCCCTGCTCGTCGACGGCCATCACCCCAAAGCCGCGGGCCTCCTCGATCGACACCTCGACACAGCCCACGGTCATTTCCGCCTCGCGCTCGGCGTGGAAGGCCAGCATGGCGCCGTAGTCCATCTTGTAGACGTGGTCCCCGGCCAGGATCAGTACCAGCTCCGGCTGGTAGGTACGGATGATGTCCAGGTTCTGGTAAACGGCGTCTGCAGTTCCGGCATACCAGTTGCCCGTGGTCCGTTGGGACGCGGGCAGTACCTCCACGAACTCCCCGAGCTCGTCCTGGAACCGGCTCCAACCCCTGACCAGGTGGCGGATCAGAGAATGGGCCTTGTACTGGGTGAGGACGCCAATGCGTCGGATGCCCGAGTTGACGCAGTTCGACAGCGGAAAGTCGATGATGCGGAACTTGCCGCCAAAGTGCACGGCGGGCTTGGCCCGCCACTGGGTGAGGTCCTGTAGGCGGGCGCCGCGCCCACCTGCCAGGATCAGCGCCAGGGTGTTGCGGGCGAGGCGGCTGATATGCCGGGTCCTGATGTCGATTTGCATGATTGTCTCCCGGATTTCTGCGGTATCAGTGGTGGAGCTTCCTGCCCGGCTGATTCTGCTTGTTTGAGCGCTGACGCCACGGCTGTAGGCAAAGGAAGGGCCGGCAGGATCCAGTGTCGGGGGCCTTGGCCAGCAACGCGCTCGGAAATAGCGCTGGCCCCGCTGTCCGACCGGCCCCCGTGCCGGCTCAGGCGTGCCTTTTGCCCTGCTTGGCGACCGCTTCCATCGCCGCCTTCACCTGCTCCGGGTCGCCGAGGTAGTAGGACCTGATCGGCTTGAGGTCGGAATCAAGCTCGTAAACCAGCGGTACGCCCGTCGGGATATTCAGCTCGACGATGTCGGCTTCGCTGACGCGATCCAGATACATCACCAGTGCGCGCAGACTATTGCCATGCGCCACGATCAGTACCCGCTTGCCGGACTTGACGGTGGGAGCGATGTCGTCGTGCCACAGCGGCAGGAACCGCGCCACCGTGTCCTTCAGGCATTCGGTCAAGGGCATCTCCGCGGCGGTCAGATCCGCATAGCGGGGGTCCTTGCCGGGGTAGCGCTCGTCGTCTGGGGTGAGCGGCGGCGGCGGAATGTCGTAGCTGCGGCGCCAGATCTTGACCTGGTCCTCGCCGAACTTGTCGGCCGTCTCGCCCTTGTTCAGGCCCTGCAGAGCACCGTAGTGCCGCTCGTTCAGTCGCCAGGACCGTTTGACCGGGAGCCACAGTTGGTCCACTTGCTCGGTCACGATGTTGTAGGTCTTGATGGCGCGTTTGAGTAGTGACGTGTAGCCGATGTCGAACTGGTAGCCTTCGTTTTTGAGCACCTGGCCGCCTTCAATCGCCTCGGCAATGCCCTTGTCGGTCAAGTCGACGTCGGTCCAGCCGGTGAACCGATTTTCCTGGTTCCAGGTCGACTCGCCGTGGCGGATCAGAACCATTTTGTACATGGTCGCTCCGCCCTACTGCTTGAACGCCTTACGGCCGGCATAGACGGCCGACCCGCCCAGTTGCTGCTCGATGCGGAGCAACTGGTTGTACTTCGCCATGCGGTCGGTGCGCGACGCCGAGCCCGTCTTGATCTGGCCGCAACCGGTAGCGACCGCCAGGTCGGCGATGAAGGTGTCCTCGGTTTCCCCCGACCGGTGAGACGTCATACAGGTGTAGCCGGCGCTGGCCGCCAGCTCCATGGCATCGAGGGTTTCGGTCAGGGTGCCGATCTGGTTCACCTTGATCAGGATCGAGTTGGCGACGCCCCGCTCGATACCCTTGGCCAGGATTGCCGGATTGGTCACGAACACGTCGTCGCCCACGATCTGGATACTGGCGCCGAGTCGGTCGGTCATCGTCCTCCAGCCGTCCCAATCGAATTCCGCCATGCCGTCCTCGATCGACAGGATCGGGTACTGGGCGCACCAGTTCTCCCAGAAGGCGATCATCTCGTCCGACGAGAGCTCGCGCTTGTCCGACTTCTTGAAGACGTACTTCGACTTCGCCCGGTCGTAGAACTCGCTGCTGGCGGGATCGAGCGAAATGGAGATCTGTTCACCGGGCTTGTAGCCTGCCTTCATGATCGCCTCCAGGATCACTTCCACGGCTTCGTCGTTCGATTTCAGGCTCGGTGCAAAGCCGCCTTCGTCGCCAACCGCGGTCGAATAACCCCGGCCCTTCAGCACCGACTTCAGGTTGTGGAAGACCTCGGCGCCCATCCGGATCGCCTCGGCGAAGCTGGCCGCGCCGTGCGGGGAGATCATGAACTCCTGGAAATCCACGCTGTTGTCGGCATGCGCCCCGCCATTGATGATGTTCATGTTCGGCACGGGCAGGACACGGGCGTTTACCCCACCCAGGTACCTGTATAGCGGCAGGCCGAGCGCCTCGGCCGCAGCGCGCGCTGCGGCCATGGACACGGCGAGGATGGCGTTCGCGCCCAGACGGCCCTTGTTGGGCGTGCCGTCGAGCTCGATCATCTTGGCGTCGATCACCCGCTGCTGCGACGCATCCATGCCGAGCAATGCCGGCCGGATCTCGTCGGCGATGTTGTTCACGGCCTTCTGAACGCCCTTGCCAAGGTAACGCCCCTTGTCGCCGTCGCGCAGCTCCACGGCCTCGTTTTCTCCGGTGGAGGCACCGGACGGGACCGCCGCCCGGCCCATGGACCCATCGCTGAGAAAGACGTCGGCTTCGACAGTAGGGTTGCCGCGTGAATCGAGAATCTCCCGGGATACGATGTCAACAATTTGGGTCATGGGTGTTTGCTCCTGTGGAAGGGGACTCGGGTATGGGAGTGGTCAATGTGCTGCACGAGGTCTTGGGGGATGCCGATGAGGGCCATCCCGCCATGTATCGGCTGCCTCGATAAGTTCGGTTCAACACCGTCTGGCTTTAGCCGAGAGCGTGCTCGGAGGCACGGGCGATCTGTTCCTTGGTTGGTCGCACGCCTGTGTAGAGGACAAACTGCTCCACAGCCTGCAGCATGATCACCTCTGCACCGGTGATGACCGCCTTGCCAGCCGCCCTGGCATAGCGGATGAGCGGGGTGTCAGGCGGAAGCGCCACCACGTCGAACACGACCTGGGACCGGTCGATGACCGCCGGGTCGAAGGCCAATTCCTCGGCGTCGGGACCGCCGGCCATCCCGATGGGGGTGACGTTGATCAGCATGCCTGGCCGGGCGTCGCCGAGTTCCGCTCGCCACTCAAAGCCACAGGTGCGGGCCAGGGCCCGGCCGGTGGTCTCGTTGCGGGCCAGGACGATGCCGGATCGGAAGCCCGCGTCGCGTAAGGCGCCGGCCACCGCCTTGGCCATGCCGCCGCTGCCGCGCAGGGCAACGGGCAGGTCGTGCGGTACTCTGTGCTGCCTCAGCAACAGGCCGACCGCAATGTAGTCGGTGTTGTAGCCGCGCAGGTGGCCGTCGTCGTTGACGATCGTATTCACCGCCTGTAGCGCCTTGGCCGAGGCATCGAGCTCGTCCAGATAGGCTATGCACGCCTCCTTGTAGGGCATGGAGACCCCGCAGCCGCGGATGCCGAGCCCGCGGATGCCGCTGATGGCCGCCGCCAGATCCGGGGTGGCGAAGGCTTTGTAGACAAAGTTCAGCCCCAGTTCCTCATAGAGGAAGTTGTGAAAACGGGTGCTGATATTGCTGGGCCGGCCCGCCAGGGAGATGCACAGGCGGGTCTCTTTGTCGATGTGTCGCGACATGGTTTCTCCCCTCTAGTCCGCGGACTGCGGGCGCCGGCGCAGGTACTTGGCGTCGTCGTTGACGTAGGCGTAGTACAGGCCGATGAGCAGGCCGCCGCCGATGAAGTTGCCGAGCAGCGCGATGGCCACATTGCCCGCCGCGAGGCCGATATCGATGCCCTCCTTGAGACCGACGATGGTGAAGAGCACCGTGTTGGCGACGGAGTGCTCGAAACCCAGGAAGGCGAAGATGAACACCGACACGATCATGACCAGGCTCTTGGTGAGGTCGTCCTTGATCAGGCCGTTGTAGACCAGCAGCATGGCCAGGTTGATCATGAAGTTACACAGGATCGCCCGGACGAAGAGGTCGCCCCAACCGGCGGCGCCGCTGCTGACGTAGGCCAGCTTGACCGCGACCGAATGCAACATCTCCGCCAGGACCTGTCCCTCGGTCAGGGTGCTGAACCGCAGCAGAAGGGCCATGAAGAGCCCGCCCAGGAAGTTGCCGACGTAGCAGAGCGAGAGCAGGCGCATCGCCTTCAGCCATCCGATGCGGCGGTGGTAGGCGCCGATCGAGACAATCATCATGTTCGACGTGAGCAGCTCGGACTTCGAGTAGTGGATGAAGACCAGGGCCCAGCCGAAGGTCAGGGCGCCGGCGATCCTGCCCAGGCTGTGCAGGGTGGTTTCCGCCACTGGCACTGCGTCGAACGCCGCGATGATGGCGTAGTTCGTCGCGTAGAAGAGGCCGATGACGACCCCCGCCATCGCGGCCCGCTGCAGGTAACGCCGGGCCAGCTCGCCCGACATCGTCGTCTTGGTCTCGAGGGCCTCGAGAATCGTGCCGATGAAGTGCTTCCCAGGGAACAGGGGGTTCGAGATGACGCTCATGATGCTACAGTTTCCCATCGGCACCGGGCGCGCCCGGCGTTGTTTATGGCTCGGGTTCCTTGAGGGGCAGAGACCTCCACGAATGAGCCGAATCCCTCCCGAGCTAGAACCCTGTGGGAGCGGGGCCCTCGCCGCGACCGGGCGCAGCGCGGCGCGCCCCAGGCAGGGACTCGCAGCCGGCTCGCTTCGCCTCGCCGGGTCGCGCCGGTGGCGGCGCTCCCACGGCGCGCCCTTGCTGCAGTATCCATGTCACAGATCCAGCGAGCGCAGGCACTGCTTCAGGGTCTCCGCGGAGGTCACCAGTGCCTCCCGCTCCTTGTCCTCCAGCGGGATCGGCACTCGCCCGCCAGCGCCGTGGAGCCCCACCGCGACCGGGATGCTCAGACAGACGTCCTCGATCCCGTACTCGCCGTGCAGCCGTACGCTGATGGGCAGCACGCTGCCCTGATCCTCCTGGATGGTGCGCACCAGATGGGCCAGCACCAGCCCGATGGCCCAATTGGTGTAGCCCTTGCGCTCGATGATCTCGTAGGCGGCGCGGCGCACCTGGGTCAGGATGCTGTCCAGGAAGGCGGGATCGTAGGGCTTGCCGAGGATGGTGTTGTGACGGACGGAGGTGCCGCCGATGTTGGCCCCGCTCCAGACCGCAATCTCGCTGTCGCCGTGCTCACCGAGGATCAGGGCATGGACCGAGCGGGGGTCGACCTGGTAGTGCTCGGCGAGCAGGGAGCGCAGGCGCGTGGTGTCCAGCATGGTCCCGGTGCCGATTACCTTTTCGTGCGGCCGCTTTGATAGCTCCTGCATGACAAAGGTCAGGACATCCACCGGGTTGGAGGCAATCAACAGGATCGCCTCCGGGGCATGGCGGTCCAACTGCTCTGCGATCTGGCGGAAGACCGCGGTATTGCGTTGGAGGAGCGACAGGCGGTCCTCCCCGGGCGCTGGCCCACCCCGGCGGTGACGATCACGATCTCGGCCTCGGCCAGATCCTCATAGCCCCCGGCCCGCACCCGCCGCCGTCCCACATAGCCCTGGGCGTGCATCAGGTCCATGGCCTCGCCCTCGGCCCGGCGGCGGTCGAGGTCGACCAGGATCAGTTCGTTGGCGATCCGCTGCTGGAACAGGGCGGACGCCGCGGCCATCCCGACCTGTCCGGTGCCGATGATGCCGATGGTATGGCGATGTAACATGGTTTCGTCTCCAACAATCTGGGGTGAGGGCCCGCCCGTCCCCCGGGCGGGCCGCTATGGGTTACTTGGCTGCGACCGGCACCGCGGAGGACGGCTTGGGCTCATCCAGCGACGGCTTCAGGATCAACAGGGCCGCGGTCGTCAGGGCCGTGCCGACCAGGATGGCCAGGGCGTACAGGGCCAGGTGACTGACCGCGTTCGGGATGGCGAGCACGAACACGCCGCCGTGGGGGGCGTGCAGTCCCACGCCGAAGTACATGGACAGGGCGCCGGCCGCGGCTGAGCCGACGATGACCGACGGGATGACCCGCAGCGGGTCCTTGGCGGCGAACGGGATGGCCCCCTCGGTGATGAACGAGAGCCCCAGCACGCCAGCGGCCTTGCCCGCCTCGCGCTCGGCCTGGGTGAAGCGATTGCCGCCGATCAGGGTGGCGATGGCGATGCCCGAGCGGCGGGGTCATGCCGGCCGCCATGACCGCCGCCATCGGCAGGAAGGTGTCGCTGGTCAGCAGCCCCACCGCGAAGGTGTAGGCGGCCTTGTTCACCGGTCCACCCATGTCCACCGCCATCATGGCGCCGAGCATCAGACCGAGAAAGACCGCGTTGGTGGAACTCATGCCCTGCAGGAAGTGGGTCAGCCCGTCCATGATCGCCTTCACCGGGGCGCCGACCACGTAGATCATCAGCAGCCCGACCGCCAGGGTCGAGAGCAGCGGAATGATCAGTACCGGTTTCAGGCCCTCGAAGTGCTGAGGCACATTGACCTCGGTCACGGATCCAGAGGGCGATATAGCCGGCGAGAAAGCCGGACACGATACCGCCGAGGAATCCGGCCTCCAGGTTCACCGCCAGCATGCCGCCGACGAGCCCTGGGGTCAGACCCGGACGGTCGGCGATGGAGTAGGCGATATAGCCCGACAGGATCGGCACCATCAGCTTGAAGGCGGCCCCACCGCCGATGGCCATCAGGGCCGCCGCCAGGGTGCCCTCCTGCTTGAATGCCTCGATGCCGAAGACGAAGGACAGGGCGATGCAGAGCCCGCCGGCGACCACGATCGGCAGCATGTAGGAGACACCGGTCAACAGGTGCTTGTAAGGGCCCTCGATCCGGCTCTTGGCCGACTTTCCAGCCGGTGCCGCGGTCGGAGCGGGACCCGCCGCCCGTCACCGCCTCCGTGCCTGGCGCGGGAGAGGACGTCCGCCGCACCCTTGACCGCCGCCCCCACCGAGGTCGTGTAGACCGGCTTGCCGGCGAAGCGGCTCGGGTCCACGTGGGTGTCGGCGGCGATGACCACCAGGTCCGCCGCGGCGATCTGCTCCGGGGTCAGTTGGTTCTTGGCCCCGACCGAGCCCTGGGTCTCGACGTGGATCTCGTCGCCCGCGGCCGCCGCCGCCTTCTTCAGGGCGTCCGCCGCCATGAAGGTGTGGGCGATGCCGGTGGGGCAGGCCGTGATGGCCACGATACGCCGGCCGCCGCCCGCCGCTGCCTCAGGCGCCTTTGGCGCCGCCGGTGCGGCCGGTGCAGCAGCATGGGCGGCCAGCCCCGGCACCAGCGCCAGCAGCTCGCCGAGCACGCCCTGGGTGTCGCGGATGGCGCGGCTGGTGGAGACCGTGAGCCGGGGCTTGTCGCCGAAGGGCTCGGTCTCGACGTGGATGTCCGCGGCGATCAGCAGGGCATCGGCCGCGGCGATGGTCTCGTCGGACAGGCGATTGGTCGTGCCCTCGGCGCCGTGGATCTCGACCTGGATCTCGTGTCCCATGAGCTCTGCGGTCTTCTTGATCGCCTCCGCCGCCATCAGGCTGTGGGCGATGCCCGTGGGGCAGGAGGTGACTGCGATGAGTCTTGCCATCTTGTTCTCCAAAAATTCGTTCTGAATCAGGGTGTGCCGACGGGGCGAACCTGGACGCGGGCGGCCAGGGTCTCGATGACGGCCTGGCTCGGCAGGTTGGGCCCCACCTCGGCGAGGGCGCCGAGCGAAAAACCCGTGGCGAGCCGGGCGCGAGCCGCCAGGTCCAGCCCGCGCAGGCTGCCGGTCACGATGCCGGCCACCATGGCGTCGCCGGCGCCGACTGTGCTCTTGACCTCGATGGCGGGCGGGGTCGCCAGCACGACGGCGTCCCGCTCCACGAACAGGGCGCCGTCCGCCCCCATGGAGACCGCCACCAGACCGATACCGCGGTCGATCAGGGTACGGGCTGCGGCGATGATCTCGGCCTGGCTCTGGAGCGGCCGGCCGACCAGCTCGCCGAGCTCGTCGATGTTGGGCTTGATGATGTCCGGGCCGCTGCCGATGGCCTCGGCAAAGGGCGCCCCGCTGGCATCCAGTACCACGGTCTTGCCGAGGACCTTGAGGCGTATGACCAGGTCCTCGTAGACCCGCGTCGGAACGTCCGCCGGTACGCTGCCCGAGAGCACGAACCAATCCGTGTCGGCGCACAGGGCGTCCAGCGCGGCGGTCAGGGCTTCCAGGTCCTCCGGCCGCGGCGCGAGGCCCGGGAAGTTGATGTCGGTGACCTGATCGAGGACGGGATCGACGATCTTGACGTTGACCCGCGTGCGTCCCGGCAGGCGCACGCAGCGGTCCACGATGCCCTTGCGCTCGAACAGCTCGACGAAGGGCTCGACGTTGCCGCTGCCGAGCAGGCCCGTCGCCGTGACGGGCAAACCAGCGTCAGCCAGGAAGGAGGCGACGTTCACCCCCTTGCCGCCGGCATCGGATTGGTCCCATTCGACCCGGTTGACCCGCCCGGCGGTGAAGCTGGCCACCCGCGCGGTCTGGTCGATGGCCGGGTTGAGGCTCAGGGTTGCGATGCGCGTGATGTTGTCCATGGTGAAGGTCTCCATCAGCGCAGGCGCCGGACTTGCGCGGCGCCCGTGCAGGCCAGGGCCCGCTGGGCCAGGGTACGGGCCTGCTCCATGCTTAAGTTTCGGATCTGGGCCTTCACCGCCGCGATGCTCGGGATGCTGACCGAGAGCTCGCGTACCCCGAGCCCGGTAAGCAAGACAACGCCCAGGGGATCGCCCGCGATACCGCCGCAGACGCCGACCCACTTGCCCGCCTTGTCCGCGGCACGCACCGTGCGGTCGATCATGCGCAGCACCGCCGGGTGCAGCCCGTCGGCCTGGCGCGACAGCACCGGGTGCATCCGGTCCACCGCCAGGGTGTACTGGGTCAGGTCGTTGGAGCCCACGGAGAAGAAGTCCACCTGCGCGGCCAGCTCCTCGGCCATCATCACGGCGGACGGCACCTCGATCATGATGCCGATCTCCACCGGCTCGGCGCCCGTCTCCAGGCGCACCTCCTCGGTCAGGGCCTTGGCGCGGGCCAGCTCCTCCAGGGTCGCGATCATGGGGAACATGATGCGCACCGGACCCAGGTCAGCGGCGCGGAAGATGGCCCGCAACTGGGTGCGGAACAGCTCCGGCCGGTTCAGGCACAGGCGGATGCCGCGCTCGCCCAGGAAGGGGTTGTCCTCGGCCGGCATGGCCATGTAGGGCACCGCCTTGTCGCCGCCGATGTCCAGGGTGCGGATGATGATGGGCAGGCCGTTCAGGGCGCGGACCATCTGGCTGTAGGCCTCGGCCTGCTCGTCCTCGGTCGGGGCCTGATCGCGGCCCAGGAACAGGAACTCGGTGCGCAGCAGGCCGACGCCCTCGCCGCCGGCCTCCACCGCCTTTGCCGCCTCATCCGGCGCGGCGATGTTGGCGACCACCTCGATGCGGGCCCCGTCGGTCATGATGGCCGGCTGGTAGCAGGCGCGCCGCTCGGCCTCGCGCTGGGCGGCCAGATCGGCCTGGACCCGGGCGGCGACGGCGCGGTCGGCGTCCGTGGGCGCCAGCACCAGGGTGCCGCTGTTGCCGTCCAGGACGATGGGCGTGCCGTCGGCGATGTCGAGCACGGAATCGCCGGCCCCGACCACGGCGGGGATGCCCAGGGACCGGGCGATGATGGCGGTGTGGGAGGTGGGCCCCCCGGATGCGGTGCAGATGCCGAGCGCCAGGGCCGGGTCCAGGCGCGCCGTATCCGATGGGCTCAGGTCGTCGGCGACCAGGATCACCGGGGTGTCCGGCAGCTTGGGGGCGTCCTCGATGCGCTCGGCCAGGAGGCGCAGCACTCGGCGCCCGACGTCGCGCAGGTCCACGGCGCGCGCCGCCAGCAGGGCATCCTTCTGAGCGGCCAGCGACCTGGCCTGCTCCATGAAGCTGCGCTCCCAGGCGTAGCCGGCGCTGCGGGCATCGCCGCGGATCAGGTGCTCGGCCGCATCCATGAGGCCGCGGTCGTCGAGAAACTCGGCATGGGCCTTGAAGATGGCTGCCCTACCTGCGCCGGCCTTGGCCTTGACCTCCTCGTACAGCTCGGCGAGCTCGCGCTTGGCGCTCTCCAGGGCACGATCGAGCCGGGTCAGCTCCGCGGCGGGATCGCGCGCCGTCGCCGCCACGACGATCTTGCCCCGCTGAAACTGCCACACGGGACCCACGGCCATTCCCGGAGAGGCCGCCACGCCCGCCAGGGTCGGGCCCTCCCAGGCGATGTGCTCCGCCTCCGTTGGGAGGGCGGAAGCGGCTGTCTCCTCTGGCTCCTCCAGCCCGGCCTCGATGGCCTCGCGGAGTGCCGCCAGCGCCTCGGTTGCGTCCGGGCCCTCGGCCATGACGCGGATGGTGGCACCCGACTCGACGCCGAGATTCAAAAGTGCAATCAGGCTCTTGGCGTCACCGGCGCGGTTGCCGTGGCGAATCCGGATGGTCGCGGCGAACGCCTTGGCAATGTCCACCAGGGCCGTGGCAGGCCGCGCGTGCAACCCGTGGGGGCTCGCGATGACCACGTCGAAATGGTTAGGTAGGTCCTCCGGCAGCGGTTCCACCGCCGCGCCGGCCGCCAGCGATGGCCCGGCCGAGAGGCGCTGTGCGATATCGGCCGGGTCGACCGTGCTGCGCCAGCCGCGCCGCCTCAGCCGCATCGCCCAGGACGTCCGTGAGGTTGGTCAGGATCTGCAGGTGTTCATCGGACTTGGCGGCGATTCCGACGACGAGGTGGACCCGGTCGCCCGGGTTCCAGTCCACGCCACCCGGCACCTGCAGCACGGCGACGCCGGTCTTCTTGATGAGCCCTCGGTCCTTCGGCACCCCGTGGGGGATGGCGATGCCGTTGCCGAGGAAGGTGTTGGCCACCCGCTCACGTGCCAGGAGGCTGTCCACATAGCCGGGCTCGATGAACCCCGTATCCACCAGGATCTGGCCGACCTGACGGATGGCGTCGGTCTTGTCCACTGCCCTGGCGCCCAGGCGCACCGCCCTTGGATCTAATGAAATCATGCCGGTCCTCCTCATTTGGTCCTGTTCTGGATTACAGCGAGACGCCGAACTGCATGCCGATAACGGTCGCATCCGGGATGTCGCCAGTCCCGCCGGGCTGAACGACGTACTGGATGTCCGGCTGGATGTAGGCGAACTTGGTGAGCTGGATGCGGTAGCCCAGCTCGAAGATCCATTCGTAGTCCGGATCGCCATTGCCCAGGGCCACCTGCTCAGCGGCGTAGTCGTCACCGAGTTGGCCGTAGGTCGTGCCGAAGATCAGGCGGTCCTTGCCGCGCGAGGCGAAGGGCCCGACGTACTGGGCGCCCAGGCTGACCTGGAAGGGGACCAGGGCCGGCTGCTGCTGATCCGTATAGGCCAGGGTGCCGAACAGGTAGAGCCCGCGGTCGGAGCCTTCCGACTTGGCGGTCACCTGCTGGTCCAACTGCGCGTAGTAGCGGAAGAAGGGGTTGGTGGTACTGGTGGAGTCGAAGTCCGCCATGGGGAAGGACACGGCGTTTAGCCCCAAGTTGAAGTGCCCGGGCTTGCCGGCGGACTTCCAGCTCCATTCGAGCTGGCCCATGACCGAGACCCCGTCGCTGGAGCGAATGGCAAAGTCGGTGCCGTGGTAGTCCGGGTCCCACATGTTCTGGGTGAGCTGGTAGACGCCGAGCTTGGCGCGGAAGCCGTCGTTGGGGGTGTACTGGAAGCGGGCGCCCCAAACGCCGAAGGGGTAGGAGGTCATGACGCCGTCGAACAGCACGGCGCGGATCTGGCCGTCGATGCTGTTGGACAGGTAGTAGCCATAGAAGGGCGACCCGGCGAAGTCGTCCGTCGCCGTGATGCGCCCGAACTTGAAGGCGTACTTGCCGTTCTCCCAGGCCTTTTCCAGGCTGACGTTGTAGAGGAAATAGGTCTGGCCGCCGACCAGCTGCATGACGCTGTAGATACCGCCCACGTCGTCGTCGATGCTCGCGCCGGCTCGGTCGATGCCGCTGAGATTGAAGGTCCAGCCGTTCCAGCCCATGGCCTTCTGCAGGTCGATGGTCATGCCGGCATAGAGGTCGGTCGCCAGCGCTGTCCCCGATTCGTTACCGCCGCTGACGTTGCCGGCGACGATGCCGTTGAGATAGGCGAAGAAGGTGTAACCCTTGTCGGCCAGCTCGGTGCGCTTGCCGCCCCAGTCGCCGGTTAGGTAATCGCCGCTCAGCCAGCCGCCCCCCGACGCGCTGGGGCCGGCGGGCAACGGGACTTCGTCCCCAACATTGCCGTCGGCGGCAAACGCGCCCGCGGCAGGAAACATCGCGGCTGCGAGTGCCGCAAGGGCTATCGTGGTGCTGGTTCTCTTCATGGTCGCTCTCTCGTGGCGTTTGTTAGTTGGCACCGACAAGTCGGTGGTTCTCCGTGCGGCTGCAGCTGCCCGGGTCGACGACCGTTTCTGTCCCCGCGTTGGACAGGTATCTCCCTGGCCCGCTAGTCTGCCCCCGTATCCGGCGTGGGCTCGGACCGCCGGTCACTCCGACTCCATAAAGGCTCCGACGCTGGGTGCCATGAGAAACCCGCCGTATGAACCGACGATGAAACGACTCGCCAGCATTCTTGTAATTTTTGTCATATTCGGCGTCGCGACCGCCGGCGCAGGACCGCTGCGGGTCCTGACCCGCGACACCAGCGCCATCGGTGGTCCGGCTCTGCGTCACGGGGCGAGCTACGAGGCCGCCACCGGCACGCCGGTCAGCGTCACGCAGGTCCCCTTTTCAGATCTTTACGAGCGCATCATGCTCGGCTTCGTCACTGCGGAGCCCCCGTACGACGTACTCCTGATCCCATCCGCCTGGCTGCCGGACTTCGCCCCCTTCCTCGCACATGCACAGCAAGGTCTCGTCGACGCACCGGCCTTCGCCGACATCCTTCCCATCTATCGCGATGCCCTGATGCGCTGGCGCGACCGCTGGCTGGCTCTGACTATAGACGGGGACCTGCACCTGGGCACTTACAGGCGCGACCTGTTCGAGGACGCCAAAGTGCAGCAGGCATTCCAGGCGCATTACGGGCGGCCCTTGGTGCCGCCCCGGACCTGGCGGGAGTACCGCGACATCGCCGCCTTCTTCAGCGGCCGCGGCGCACCGGACGGAACCGTGCTGGCCGGGACACTGGAAGCCTACGCCCGCAGCGGACAGCGGATCTGGTACCTGTTCAGCCACGCGGCGGCCTACGCCAACCACCCGGACCATCCTGGCGGGATGTTCTTCGACCCCGACACCATGGTCCCCGCCATCGACAACCCGGCCTGGGTCCGCGCCCTGGAGGAGTTCCTCGACCTGCGCCAGCTCGGGCCCGCCGATGCCGGTGGGCTCGACAGCGAGGCGGTGCGCCGGCGCTTCGCCGACGGCGCGGCGGCGATGGACATCGACTGGGCCGATACCGGTGTGCTGGCCGGCGACCCCCACCACTCCCGGGTGGCCGGCAGGCTCGGGTTCTTTCCCCTGCCGGGGAGCGAGGAGGCATGGAACCCGGCCAGCGGGGAGTGGGATCGACTGCCAGAGCCGCGCTCCGTGACGTTTCTGGCCTTCGGCGGGTGGATCGGCGTGGTGCCCGCCGCCAGCCCGCGCCAGGACCAGGCCTGGTCCTATCTCGCCTGGTACGCGAGCCCCGAGCACAGCGGTGAGGACGTCCTCGACGGCAGCTCGGGCATCAACCCCTACCGGCGTTCCCAACTGGACGACCCGGGGCCTTGGCAGCGGCTGCTCGGCGACGAGGACGGTGCGGCCTATCTGTCCGTGCTGCGGGAGAGCCTGTCGGCCCCGGACCTGGCGCGGGACCTGCGCCTGCCCGGATATCGCGCCTACATCGCGGCCATCGAGGATCAGCTCGACCGCGTCATGGCGGGCGAGGTCTCCCCGGCAGAAGGACTGCATGCCGCCGCCCAATCCTGGGAGGCACTCACCGACCGCCTGGGCCGCAACAGCCAGCGCCGCCACTACCGCCAGGCCATGGGCCTGCCAGTGGAGCAGGAATGAGGCTGGTCGGGGTCAGGGGCCGCCTGCTGCTGATCCTCGGGCTGGCGGGGCTGGCGCTGCTGGCCGCCAGCGCGACCGCCCTGATCGCCCTGCTGGAGATACGCGACGACGTCGCTGCCATCACAGAGACGGCCCTGCCCGCCTCGGGTGCGGCCCTGGTCCTGGCCCGGGTCGGCGAGCGCCTGCTGGATCGCACCCCGGCCCTGATGGCCGCTAAGGGTGCCGATGCCCGCCAGCGCCAGACCGAGCTGATCAAGGCAGACCTGCTGCTGCTGGCCAGCGAGACGGAGCGCCTGCGGCACCTCAGCCCCAGCGGTACCGGCGTCGACGACATTGCCCGGCTCGCCCCCGAACTGGCGGACAACCTGCGAGACCTGGCCGGTCTGCTGGAGACGAGCGCTGCCCAGAGCAGCGCCCTCGAACGCCAGCGCGACCGGCTCGTCGCCCTGCGCGAGCGGGTGCAGCAGATCCTGGGGCCCTCCATCCTAGCCGTCGCCGATGTGGTCGGCCGCGGCGGCACGGTGCCGAAGGGACTGTTTCGCCAGGCGGCCCTTGCCCAGGGCCCGCTGCTGGAGGCGGAACGGTTGGTGGGGTCCGCCTTCGGCGAGCTGTTGGTCGGCGCGGCGGCTCCAACAGGGGCCAGGCTGGGGCAGGCGCGCCGCGCCTTCGAGCGGCTCCTGGATCGGCTCGCGTCGGTGATCCCCGCGGTCCCGGCGGGGCTGCGGTCCCGAGCTGCTGGGCGCCATCGACGAGCTGGATCAGCAATTGGCGCCCGACGGGGTGCTGGGGCTGCGCGAGGGCGAACTCGCAGCCCTGGAGAGAGCCGACAGCCTGGTCGCCGGCAGCCGTCTCATCGCCGCGCAACTCAAGGAGCGGGTCGATGCCCTGGTGTTGTCCGCCAACCAGAACATCGTCCATGCGGCTACCGCCATGGGCGATACCGTCCTCGCCAACACCATCCTGTTCGTTGGTGTCAGCGTCTCGGTGGTCCTGCTGGCGACGGTCTTCTCGTATCGCTTCGTGGTGCGGGACATCAGCCTGAACCTGCGCGCGGTGACTCAGGCCATGCAGCGGCTCGCCGCCGGCGAGCGCGATGCGCGGGTGCCGGCCACGGACCGGCGCGACGAGATCGGCGACCTGGCGCGCGTCTTCAGCGTCTTCAAAGACCAGGCCTTTCAAGTCGAGGCCCTGCACCGGGATCTGATCGACAAGTCGTGGCTGCTGGTCACCACGTTCGACAGCATGAATGACGGGTTGACGGTCTTCGACGAGGCCGGCCGGCTCGTCGCCTGGAATCCCCAGGTCCTGCGCCTCTACGGTTTGTCCCAGCACGATATCGGCATCGGTGCGCCGTTGGCGCAAATCCTCCAGGCGCTGAACGAGAATGGGGCGCGGGTCTGCACGACCCTGGGAGAGGAGGTTCCGCGATCGGGGCTGCCCGCGGCCGGCGGGACGGCGGGCCAGCAGCTCGAGGTCCGCTGTCCGGACGGGCGTGTCGTGGAGCTGCGCCGCACTGCCGTCGCTGGTGGCGGCATCGCTACCCTGCACATGGACGTCACCGAGCGCCGGGCGATGGAGGGCCAGTTGCGCCAGGCGCAGAAGATGGAGGCCGTGGGCCAGCTCACGGGCGGTATCGCCCACGACTTCAACAACATCCTGGGGGCCATCCTGGGCAACCTGACCTTCCTGGAGCCGGCGGTGCGGGACGACCCGGCACTGCACGAACGCTGGAAGCGGGCCATGGGCGCCGCCGACCGGGCGGCACGGCAGGTCGAGCGCCTGCTGGCCTTTTCGCGCCGACAACGGCTTGCCCCGGAGGTGGTCGACGTCAACGCCCTGATCGGCGGCATGCTGGATCTGCTCGAATCCAGCCTCGGGCATGGGGTCACCCTGACGACGGAGCTGGCCCCCGATCTGCCGGCCGTGCGCGTCGACCCCGGTCAGCTGGAGAACACCCTCATCAATCTGGCGATCAACGCCCGGGACGCCATGCAGGGTCAGGGGCGAATCACCCTCACGACGGCCCGGACGGATGCTCAGGCCGTGGCAGATCGCCGTGAGCGACACGGGCTGCGGCATCCCGCCGGACCTGCTCGAGCGCGTCTGCGAGCCCTTCTTCACCACCAAGCCATCGGGTAAGGGGAGCGGCCTAGGGTTGAGCATGGTCTACGGCTTCGTGCGGCAGTCCGGCGGGGACCTGCACATCGACAGCGAGCCGGGGCACGGTACCAGGGTGCGCATCACCCTGCCGGTTGCAGCCCGGATGGCGGATGCGGCGGATCCGGCCGACAACGCCGCCGCAGTCGCTTTGGGCACAGCGCCACGGGGTGACGGGGAGACGATCCTAGTGGTCGATGACGACCCGGATCTGCTGGCCGCCACCGCCGACCAGCTCAGGGGCCTCGGCTACCGAGTCATGACCGCGAACGACGGCACCGCGGCGCTCGACGCCTTGGAGCACGAGCCCGCCATCCGGCTGCTCTACACGGACGTGGCCATGCCCCCGCCCTGGGACGGTCCCGCGCTGGCCCGCGAGGCTCTTTCGCGGCGGGCGAGCCTCGCCGTGCTGTTCACCTCTGGGGAACACCGGGAGATCATGGACCCCGCCGCCGAGCTGCTATCCAAACCGGTCCCGCTAGACCGACTGGCGCACGCGGTGCGCCGGGTGCTCGACGGTCAGACCTTTTCCACGTCCACGTCGAAGACATAGCCAGCCCCGCGCTCCGTGCGGATGAGCTTCGGCGCCTGGGGGTTGGGTTCGATCTTGCGGCGTAAGCGCAGGATCAGGACGTCGATAGTTCGGTCGAAGACATCTGCATCGTAGGAATGGGTGCGCTCCAGGAGATGCTCGCGGCTCAGCACCCGGTGCGGCGCATCGACCAGGGCTTCGAGCAGCAGGTACTCGGCGTTGGTCAGGGAAACGGGGTTGCCGCTGGGGTCGGTCAGCACGCGGGCGGTCCGATCGAGCAGCCAGCCGGCGAAGCGTCGGCAATCATGCCCCAAGGATTCTGACGGGGCGCTCCCCATGGGTTGGCCCGAGGTCCGCCGCAGCACGGCCTTGATGCGTGCCATCAGCTCCCGCGGGTTGAAGGGCTTCACCACGTAGTCATCGGCGCCGATCTCCAGGCCGACGATGCGGTCGATATCGGAGCCCATCCCCGTCAGCATGATGATGGGGATCGCAGAGGTCGTGCGCAGGCGCCGCGCGATGGTCAGGCCATCCTGATCGGGCAGCCGGATGTCGAGCAGGATGATGTCCGGCGTATGCTCACGCAGGGCTGCGGCAAGCTCCGCCTCGCTGCCGGCCTCGAAGGCGGCCCAGCCTTGTTGGCGCACCTCATGGGTCACGACGTCCCGGATGTCGGGATCATCGTCAACGATGAGCACGTCAAAGGTACTCACGCCGTGAGCCCGCTGACCCGTACCGCCACACTCAGCGATGGGGGCTGATCTGGCGGACCGAGGTAGCTTCCGGCCACCGGCGGCACGGCTTCGGGGTGGCGGGCCACTGCCACCGCGATGTGCCGGTTGCCGGTTACCTCGCCGCTGGTGGGATCGAATCCCTTCCAGCCGGCGCCAGGCAGATAGACCTCGGCCCAGGCATGGGTCGAGGCGTTATCAGCCTCAGTGGCCGCTGTGTACAGGTAACCGCTGACGAAGCGGCTGGCCAGCCCCAGGAGCCGGCATGCCTCCATGAACAGGGATGCGAAATCGCGGCAGGAACCGCTGTTGCGGGCCAGCGTCTGCGCAGGAGACTGCACGCCCGGTTCCTCGCGCATTTGGTAACCAAACTGGCCTGCAATCGCGCGGTTCATCCGGTCGAGCAGCGCAAAGGTCTCCAGGGGCCGCTTGCAGGCCCAGCCCGTCCAACCAACGCTGCACCTCCTCCCGGTCAGCCGGGTGCACGGCCTGCTGGAAGGGGGCAAGCTCGACCTGGTCTTCCTTTTGGTAATCGAACGGATGGACGACGGCATAGTCATCCACCAGGAAGTCGAAAGGGTTGTCCTCATAGTGCTGGATCAGGACGCTGCTGGAGATGCGCAGGCGATCTGAAGGCTCGGGGAACGCCGCCACTGCAACCGAATTATCCAACGCGTCGCGCTTCCATTGCAGGGTAGGGGGAGGAAAGATCTCCAGTACCGAGGATTCGATCCTGACATTGTGGTTCTCCCTTGGACGCAGCAGCAGCCGGTGCGGCAGCAGCGACACGGGATTGGGGAACAGATACTCGGTGACGTGGCTAATATCGATGCGCCGCATGAGAGTGCCTTTGCGTTGAATCCTGTGTGCGGACCCTACACCGCGGGCACGCGCACCTCCAGCCCGTGGTCCCAGTGGTCATCGACCAGCAGACTATCCCTGCTGTCCTGCCCGACGCCAACGACGGTCACCCGGCGCTCATCGAACCTGTCGGCGCCAGCGGGACCGTGAACCGGGGCGATGTGGAAGCCCGTCTCCTGGTAACGCCAGGGGATTTTCAGCCCGGGCCAGGGCGTGAGGGCACGATATACCGCTCAGTTTTAAGTTTTAAGTTTTCAGTTTTAAGGGTTAAGAAAAGACCTTAGAAACAAGGATCTTCATCCATCCGAAGACTGAAAATCTTCAGGAGATCAGTATATGCAGCCGGTCCACCTCCAGCCCAGGGCCCAGCGGCGACGCGTGGGTGAGCCGGTACATCCAGCCGGCGGATCAAGGGAACCCCGCCTTCCAGGGCCGGCTTTCGGGAAGAGTTTCTGCGCGTGCTTACGAGTCGGTACGCGGGTTTGCGCACAAATGACCAAGAATATTAGAATTCATTAAATTTCAATCGCGCGTTCAGGTCGTCCAATGCCAGACTCCAAGCTCCGCTCCGATGGCGATACCGCTCGGGTCGAGGTCAAGGAGACGACCTGCTACATGTGCGCCTGCCGCTGCGGCATCCGGGTGCACCTGCGCGACGGCGAGGTCCGCTACATCGAGGGCAACCCCAACCATCCCCTCAATCAGGGCGTGATCTGCGCCAAGGGGTCCTCCGGGATCATGAAGCAGTACTCCCCGGGACGCCTGACCAAGCCTCTGCGTCGGCGCACGGGGGCGGAGCGCGGGGAGGGGGCCTTCGAGGCGATCTCTTGGGACCAAGCCTTCGATCTTCTTGCCGAGCGCCTGCGCGGCATCCGTGCCGAGGATCCCAAGCGCTTCGCCCTGTTCACCGGGCGCGACCAGATGCAGGCCCTGACGGGTCTCTTCGCCAAACAGTTCGGCACCCCCAACTACGCCGCCCACGGCGGCTTCTGCTCGGTCAACATGGCCGCCGGACTCATCTACACCATCGGCGGCTCCTTCTGGGAGTTCGGCGGGCCGGATCTGGATCGTGCCAAGCTGTTCGTCATGATCGGCACCGCCGAGGATCACCACTCGAACCCGCTCAAGATCGCCATCTCGAAATTCAAGCGCCGCGGCGGGCGCTTCGTCTCCATCAACCCCATCCGCACCGGCTATTCGGCCATTGCTGACGAGTGGGTCCCCATCAAACCGGGGACCGACGGGGCCCTGCTGCTGGCCGTCATCCATCAGATCATCAAGCAGGGGCTCTACGACAGGGACTTCCTGGTTCAGTACACCAACGCCGCCGAGCTGGTGGTGGACGAGCCGGACCGCGCCGACCACGGCCTCTTCCAGCGCTTCGAGATGCACGCGGAGGAGGGGTGTTTCGACCCGGAGAACAAACTCTGGTGGGACCCGGAGATCGGCGCCGTGGGGACCCACACACCGGGGGCCGAGCCGCGCCTGCTGGGCAGCTACACCCTGGATGACGGCACCCGGGTCAAGCCCGGCTTTCAGCTTCTGAAGGAGCGGGTGGACGCCTACACCCCGGAGTGGGCGGCGGGCATCACGGGCATCCCGGCGGAGACCATCCGCCGCTTGGCCCACGAGATGGGCGTCACGGCCCGCGATCAGAAGATCGAGCTGCCCATACCCTGGACCGACTGCTGGGACAATGAGCACGCCTCGGTTACGGGGAATCCTGTGGCCTTCCATGCCATGCGCGGCATGGCGGCGCACTCCAACGGGTTCCAGACCATCCGGGCGCTGGGCATCCTGATGACCATCCTGGGGACCATCGACCGACCCGGCGGTTTCCGCCACAAGGCCCCCTTTCCGCGCCCGATCCCGCCTTGCCCCAAGCCGCCCAACGGGCCTCAGGGGGTGCAACCAGACACCCCACTAGACGGCATGCCCTTGGGTTGGCCGGCCAGGCCTGAGGACCTCTTCGTGGACGCGGCCGGGGAGCCGGTTCGCATCGACAAGGCCTTTTCCTGGGAACACCCCCTGGCTGTCCACGGCCTGATGCACAACGTCATCACCAACGCCTGGCGCGGGGACCCCTACCCGATCGATACCTTGCTCCTGTTCATGGCCAACATGGCCTGGAACTCGTCCATGAACACGGTCGAGGTCCGTAAGATGCTCACCGACAAGGACGAGCAGGGCGAGTACAAGATCCCCTTCCTGGTGGTGTGCGATACCTTTGCCTCCGAGACTGTAGCCTTTGCCGACCTGGTTCTGCCGGATACCACCTACCTGGAGCGCCATGACGTGCTGTCCATGCTGGACAGGCCCATCTCCGAGTTTGACGGGCCGGTGGACTCGGTGCGCATCCCGGTGTTGCCGCCCAAGGGGGAATGCAAGCCCTTCCAGGAGGTCCTGATCGAGCTTGGGTCTCGCCTGGGGCTCCCGGCCTTCGTCAAGGAAGACGGGTCGCGCAAGTACCGCGACTACCCTGACTTCATCATCAACTACGAGACCTCGCCGGGATCCGGGATTGGCTACCTCGCCGGCTGGCGGGGCAAGGGTGGGGAGAAGTTCCTCAAGGGTGAGCCCAACCCCCGCCAGTGGGAAATGTACGCCAACAACGGCTGCTTCTATCACCACGAGCTGCCGCGCTCCTACCAGTACATGCGTAACTGGAACAAGGGCTATCTGCACTGGGCCCGGGCCCACGGTATGACCCGCTACGCCGAGCCCATCATCCTGAATGTCTATTCGGAGGTCTTGCAGCGCTTTCGCCTCGCCGCCCAGGGCAAATGGCCTGGGCGGACCCCGCCGGAGCGGCTGCGCAAGCGCATCGAGACCTACTTCGATCCGCTGCCGTTCTACTACGAGCCCCTGGAGGTGCGCCTCACGGACACCCAGCGCTATCCGCTCAACGCCCTGACCCAGCGCCCCATGGCCATGTACCACTCCTGGGATGGCCAGAACGCCTGGCTGCGCCAGATCCACAGCCATAACTACCTGTTCGTGAACCCCAGGGTCGGGGCGGCCGGCGGTTTCGACGACGGCGACTGGATCTGGGTCGAGTCCCCCCACGGCAAGGTGCGCTGCATGTGTCGCTTCTCCGAGGCCGTCGAACCCGGGACGGTCTGGACTTGGAACGCCATCGGCAAAGGGGCCGGGGCCTGGGGACTCACGGCAAGGGCGGACGAGGCGCGCAAGGGTTTCCTGCTCAACCACCTGATCAGCGAAGAGCTGCCCGGCCACCGAGTGCGGCGAGCACGTCTCCAACTCCGACCCGGTCACCGGCCAGGCCGCCTGGTTCGACGTGCGGGTGCGCGTCTACAAGGCCGGTCCCGGCGAGCCGAAGGTCACCTCGCCCCAGTTCGCCGCCATGCCCTGGTTGCCAGGGCAGGGCAAGCGGCGCGGTCGGTGGCAGGCCTATGTGGCTGGGCTGTTCGGCAAGAAATAATCCAATGCACCAGAGAGGAAACCGCCATGACACAACTCACTGACGACGCCCAGGCCAACCACGACCTCTTTGTTCAGAAGGTGCAGGAGACCGGGCTCGTCTGGGGTCTGAAGGTCGATGACGACTGGGCGGTCTGCGAGTCCAACGAGTACGAGGACCAAGTCGTCTTCCCTTTCTGGTCGGATGAGGCCGACGCTCGGGTCCATTGCGCGGATGAGTGGGCCGAGTATGCCCCGGCGACAATCGCCCTGGACGAATTCGCCCAGGACTGGCTGGTCGGGATGGATGAAGACGACCTCCTGGTCGGGACCAACTGGGACGCCGACCTCTCGGGAATGGAGATCGAGCCCATGGAGCTGGCCGAGGAGTTGGGCTACGAGGTCGAGGAGTCCGACGAGGACGACGAGACCGATTGACGCACGCTTCCGGAGCTACGGAGCGGGCCATACCCGCTCAGTGCCTCGGGCGCGGCCGATTGCACAGGTAACGCGACATGACCCAACTGGCCCTCGTCATCGACCTCAACGTCTGCGTTGGCTGTCATGCCTGCGTGACCTCGTGCAAGCAGTGGAACACCTCCGGCTCGGCCGGACCCCTGGTGGATCACAACCCCTACGACGCCGACCCCACGGGGACCTTTTTCAACCGGGTCCAGACCTTCGAGGTGGGCACATTTCCCCTCACCGAGACGGTCCACTTCCCCAAGAGCTGCCTGCACTGTGAGGACCCGCCCTGCGTGCCGGTCTGCCCGACGGGTGCCTCCTATAAGCGCCCGGACAATGGCGTGGTCTTGGTGGACTACGACAAGTGCATCGGATGCAAGTACTGCTCCTGGGCCTGCCCCTACGGCGCCCGGGAGGTCGACGAGCAGCAGCGGGTGATGAAGAAGTGCACCCTGTGCATCGATCGCATCACCGACATGCGCCTGCCGGAGCGCGAGCGCAGGCCGGCCTGTGTCATGGCCTGTCCCACCAGCGCGCGGCTGTTCGGCGACGTCCACGATCCCGACTCGGAGGTCTCGGTGGCCATCCGCGAGCGCGGTGGCTATCAGCTGATGCCCGAGTGGGGCACGCGGCCGGCCAATCACTACCTGCCGCGGCGCAAGACGGCCATGCATATCAACGAGGACGAGCTGGTGCGGGCCGACAACCCGTTGCGCCGCGAGGACCTGACCACCTATACCGGCGAGGAGGCTCTGGACGATGTGGCTTGGTGAGCCGGCAGCCTGCAGCCGCCACGCTACAGCGGTCAGCGGCCAGGTGTCCGCGGCTGGTAACACCTCAAGTTGGCACCCGGCTGCCTGCTGCTGGCCGCTAGACGAGGAGACGCCCCATGCACCCAGCCTTGTCCGTCATCTTCCTCACTACCCTGATCGGTGCCGGCCAGGGACTCTTCCTGGCCCTCTACACCGGCCAGCTCTACGCCCTGGCCAATCTCCTGCCGGCCCCGGGGACGGCCTTCTATGTCGGGGGCAGCCTGATCGCACTGGCTTTCCTGGTGGCCGGGCTTATCGCCTCCTTCTTCCACCTGGGCCGACCGGAACGGGCCTGGCGAGCTGCGGCCAAGTGGCGGACCTCTTGGCTGTCGCGCGAGGTCCTGGTTCTGCCGCTGGCCATGGCCTTCGTGGCGGCCTATGGGCTCGCCCACTACCTTGGCTGGACAACACCGCTCTTCACACTGGGCGGGACCCTTCCGGTCACGCCGCCCCTGCTCATCGGGCTCTTCGGGACCGTCTCGGTCTTCGCCTTGTTCTTGTGCACGGCCATGATTTACGCGGCGGTGAAGTTCCTCGAAGAGTGGCATACGCCGCTGACGGTCGCCAACTTTACGTTGCTCGGCATCGCCTCCGGGTTCCTGCTGGCAGCCGGATACTCCGCGTGGCTCGGCAACCATTTGGTCGCGTTCTTCGGCACCTGGGCAGTGATTGCTACGTTATTGGCCCTGGTCACCAGGCTCACCGCCATGGCCCGCAACCGGGGCCTGCGGGAGGGCCGCGGCCGCAAGAGCACGGTGCAGACCGCGATCGGTGTGCGCCACTCGGTGGTGGTCCAGAAGGCCCAAGGGGCGACGGCTGGGTCCTTCAATACCCGCGAGTTCTTCCATGGGCGCAGCGAGACCACGCTGCGGACCGTCCGAAACCTGTTCCTGCTCCTGGTCTTTGTCCTGCCGGTAGGGCTCGTCGCTTTGGGCTATGGCCTGGAGTCCCGGACCTTGCCGCTGGTCGCCTTCTGGGTCCAGTATCTGGGACTCCTGGCCGAGCGGTGGTATTTCTTCGCCGAGGCCCGGCACCCCCAGAATTTCTACTATCAGGGCGTTTCCTGAACCAGGGGCACCCAGGCTGTGGCCGCAGTCACGTCTACCCGGCGCGCCGGTGTCCGCCCCAAGACCCTGTTAGACTGTCGGCCAGTCGGTCGCGCGGGGCGATCGCGGTCCAGGCCGACGGGGTTCCGCATGGAACGACATCGCATACCTTGGGCCTAGCCCTCTCCTTTCTTCGTAACGCGCTGGTTGGTTCCGCCCAGGCGACATCCTGCGGTACCAGGACGCCGACGGGGTCTGGCACTTCACGGATCGCCGCGACGCCGGGGCAGTCCCGATCCCGGTGGCGGCGTCCAGGCCCCGCTCGGACCGGGACCTGGTCGCGCAACTCGCGCAGCGCTCCGATGGGGGCAGGGCCGGACCGCGATTCGGCGGCTCAATCCGGACGCTCGCGGTAGTGGCGGTGCGCACGCCCCTGGCCGAAGGTGCCGGCTTCTTCTGCTCCGGCGGACGGCTATATCCTGACCACCCGGCACGTGGTGCGGCCCGTCGGCTCCGACGTCTGGCAGCAGGGCCGAGCGGCCATCGATCGGGACAGGGTGGCCTGGACGAGTTGGAGGGCCAGTTGCGAGAGTGGCGCTCGCGGTCTGGTCCGGATCGACGCCCAGGTGATCGCGAGGGGTGCCGGTCGACGCGGGGCGGAGGCGAGCGGGGCTGCCAAGGCCTGGCCCGGCGCCCAGGTGGCGCGCGTGTCGCGGAGCTGGAGCGCCTGGTGCGGGAGCAAACGGCGCCGGACCCGATCCGATCGGTCACCTTCGACATCAAGGGTGCCTCGGCTACCCTGGCGACGAGCGTGGAGGTCATCCTGGCGGATCAGACCCGCTACGGGCCGGGGTAGTCGCGGTCAGCCAGGGCTCACGACTTGGCTCTGCTCAAACTTTCCGGCTACCGGACCCCGTCCTTGGTCCCGAGCGCGGAGGTCCAGCTGGCGCCGGGCCAGTCAGTCTTTGCCGTCGGCTACCCCGACGACGTCGCTGCCAGCTTGGCCCCGGGGCTCGTCCTGCGGGTTACAGACGACGAGGTCGTTACCAACGTCCAGCTCGTCCCGGGGTACAGCGGCGGCCCGCTGCTGGATGCCTCCGCCCGGGTGGTGGGGGTCAGCGCCCTCAAGCGGGTCGGCCGCAGATGAGGGGGTGTACGCGAAGGGGCAGGGGATCTCCATCCCCATTGCCGTCGCCCTCCGGGAGTTTCCCCAGCTGCGCAGGGTGGCGGCCCGGACGGCGAACGCGCACTGACCGCAATCAGAGGCTGATGGCGCCTGTTTTCGGCCCATCGACGCCGGCTTGACTCCCGGGCGTTGCGTTGCGGCCGGCCACCCGGAATAATCCGAAAGCCGCCCGGCGCAGTTGTGCATGGGCTTGGCCAGGGCGCCGCTCGACGCCCGAGCGCGGTCGATTTAATAGGGGGGACTGATGGGCTGCCGATACGACTCTCGATGGATGCTCCGGGTTGCGCTTGCGTGCCTGGTTCTAGGTCCTGCGGCGGCCCTCGGCGCCAAGGTCAAGCTCGAGCCCAGCAACTGGGGCCACCCTGCGGGGGAGGCTTGTGCCAGTTGTCACGCCAAGTCCTCCGCGGGACTGACAACGCAATGGCAGGAGAGCGCCCACGCCAAGGCCGGGGTCAACTGCATGGACTGTCACCAGGCGGCTCGCGAGGACACCGACGCCATCGAGCACGAGGGGCAGGTCATTGCGACCATCGTCTCGCCCAAGGACTGCGGGCGTTGCCATACCGTCGAGGTCGAGGAGCAGCAGGGATCGGTCCATGCCGAGGCCGTGGCCGTGGTCGGTGAGCGCGTCAGAGCCCTCGCGGATAACCTCACAGGTCCGGCCATCCAGGCCGCCGGGTGCGACCAGTGCCACGGTTCTGTGGTCAAGGTCCGCGGCGACGGCACCCTGGACCCGGCGACCTGGCCGAATTCGGGTATCGGACGGGTCAATCCTGATGGGTCCAAGGGATCCTGCTCCGCTTGCCACGGCCGCCACGCCTTCTCGCGGGCCCAGGCCCGCGAGCCGGAGGCTTGTGTCCGCTGCCATGCCGGGCCCGATTCCCCCGACAAGGAGGTCTTCGAGGCATCCAAACACGGCATGCTCTACGTCGCCAACCGCGACCAAATGAACCTCGGTGCCGAGACCTGGGTCGCCGGCAAGGATTACAGCGCCGCCCCGACCTGCGCCACCTGCCATATGGGTGCCGCCGGCAAGCTGCCGCCTTCGCACGACGTGGGGATGCGTGATGCCTGGCGCCTGAATAGCCCGGTGTCGGAAAGGCAATATCTGGTCATGTTCGTGGACGGCGACAAGCGCGACCTCCCCGAGAGCCAGGAGCCGCCCAAGCGCGGGGCACAGTTTCTCAAGAACGACGGGACCGAGGCCGAGGTCAAGTTCGTGATCCCGCCGGATCGACGGCGGCAGGCAATGCAGGCGGTGTGCCTGGAGTGTCACAGCAAGGCCGTGACCGAGGGTTTCATGACGCAGTTCGACAATGTGGTCGAGCTATTCAATACGAAGTTCGCCATCCCCGCCCGTGACATCATGGCGGACCTCTACGCCGCGCAAAAGTTGACCCCGCTCCCCTTCGACGAGCCCATCGAACTGACCTATTGGGAACTCTGGCACGACGAGGGTGCCCGTGCCCGCCACGGGGCCTCTATGGGCAGCCCCAACCACGCCTGGTGGGAAGGAATGTACCTGGTAGGCCGCAACTTCTATGCCCGTTTCCTGCCCCAGGTGCGCGAGGTCGCAGGGACCGACGCCCAAGCCATCATTGATCGCCACGTCAGCGACAAGGAACAGCACCAGTGGCTCAAGGACACCCAACAGACCAACCCGATCCTCGGCTTCGGCATGGAGGAGGCCGGTGGTGGTTAAGCTGCGCGCTCCCCTCTTCATCACCCGCCACGTCCTTTTCGCCCTGGTGGCCGGAGGGGCGGCTGGCATCCTGTTCATGGCCTTCCTGATCGAGTTTGACCACTTCAGCAGCTCGAACGCCTTCTGCACCAGCTGCCACTCCATGACCTTCGCGGAGGACAGCTACAAGACATCGGTGCATTACGACAATGCCTCGGGGGTTAGAGCCTCCTGTGGGGACTGCCATGTCTCCGAAGGGGTCTTTGCCGCTACTTGGGACCACGCCGTGGGGGGCAAGGACCTCATCAAGCAGATCAAGGGTAAGCTCCTCGGGCCTGACTACGACGACCCCGTGATCGCGGCCCTGCACCTGCCGGAGGCTGCCTTCTCCGCGCGCAATTGGTTCAAAGCAAGGGACTCCGCGACCTGCAAGCGCTGCCATGAGCTGGAGGCCATTCAGGGCAAGCGGGCCGACACCGCCGCGATCCACCGGGAGGAGACCGCTGGGAAGTCCTGCATCGACTGTCACATCAACTTAGTCCACCGCAAGGTGCCGGGAGAAGAGACTTTCAAGCGCGAGGCTTGGAACCGCATGGTCGAGGAAGAGTTTGGGCTGAAGGACGGGGAGGCCGCGGCCCTCTTCGGCGCGCATTGAGGTATACGTCTCGCATGTGAGATTTCGGTTTATGACTTGGCGGTAACCGGCCGATATTTGGTAAACTTCAGGCCATGCACGACTACCGCCTTGACCAGCAGGAACTCGCCGAGCTGCGCGCCGCCCACCGCGGCACGCCGAACGTGCGCGAGGCCTACCGGATCAACGCTGTGATTCTTCTTGGCAGCGGCTGGCGCACCGCCGATGTCGCCGAGGCCTTGCTGATCGACCAGGACACGGCCCGCGGCTACTTCAAACGCTACAAAGATGGTGGCCTTGATACGCTGTTGCGGATGAATTATGTCGGCAGCGAGGCCCTCCTCGACGACTCCCAGTTGGAAGAGTTGCGTGCTCATCTTCGCACCCGTCTGTACCCGACAGCGGAGTCGGTCGCGCGATGGGTAGAGAAGCGCTGGGGGGTGTCTTACACCGCCAGCGGCATGACCGCCGTCCTCCGCCGTCTCGGCTACGTCTACAAGAAGGCCAAGCTTGAGCCTGGCAAGGCCGACCCCGCGGCCCAAGAGGCGTTCCTCGACACCTACGAAAAGATCAAGAAAAACCAAGCCGATGGCGATCCGATCTACTTCATGGACGCAACCCATCCGCAGCACAATCCCGTCATCGGATGCGGTTGGATCGAGCGCGGCAAGGAGCACGCGATCAAAAGCAACACGGGGCGTCGGCGGCTCAACATCAACGGCGCGATCGACATTCGGACGATGAGTGCTCAGATCCGTTTCGACGACACCATCGATGCGATCTCCACCATCGCTTTGTTCGAGCAGATCGAAAAGGCGAATTCGACGGCATCCTGCATCATCGTCATTTGCGACAATGCCCGCTATTATCGCTCCAAGGCGGTTAGCGAGTACTTGCGGACATCGCGAATCAAACTGGAGTTTCTGCCGCCGTATTCTCCGAATCTCAATCTCATTGAGCGTTTCTGGAAGTTTTTCAAGCGCGAAGTTCTCTACAATCGATATTACGATACGTTCGACAAGTACAAAGCGGCGTGCCAGAATTTCTTTGGTGAGCTAGATTCGTATGCCCCGCGCCTACGGACACTTCTGACCGAGAATTTCGAGATTATCGGCAATTGATAAGCCGAAAAACCGCATTAGCTACGTATAACTCGATGCACCCCGGATCGAGTCTGCGCCCTGTCCCTGGCGGCCGGGGTGCTTGATACCTGCGACGGCATCGATCGGGTACTCGGCCGGGCCGACTGGTGCCTCACTGACGGATTCCTGCCCCAGCCAATGGTGTCAGCCATGTGCCCTGAGATGCTGGACCTGCATCGGTCCTGCAGCTTCCATCGGGCCGGCATCGACGATCCCCTCGAGGTCCGCCCCGCCCACCGCGGGCGGGTCAGTATGATCGGCTGGCTCAAGCGCCGCCCCGGCGCCGCCTGATGCGCCCCCGGGCGGAGACGCGACCTTGGGTCAGGAGCCGGTAGGGGTGACGGTGGGCGGGAATGCAGCCGGTTTGGTGCTTACCGGCAGGTGTTTGATCTGCGGCGGGGAGCGCACGATGATCGGTAAGTCCAACCAGGTTTGCATCGGGTAGATGTCCGCCTCACCCCGCCGCCAGGCATCCAGGACATAGACAGGCCTGCCGAGACCGGCCGAGAGGAGCTCGTCCGGCGGGATACGCTTGGGGTCGTAGACGATCACCGCCGAGTGCTCACTGTAGGTCCCCTTGCTAATGACGACGCCGGTGGCGTCCCAGCCGAGGCCGTGCACCGTGTCGATCACGCCGTCGAACACCAGGTTGCGCCACTCGTAGCACAGGCCGCGGCGCGAGCCTCCAAAAAGGTTGATGCTGGCGTTGCCGAGCCAGCCGCTCTCCCAGGATAGGTCCGGGTCCGAGCGGGCCCGGGCGAGGGTGCGCTCGAAGGCGGCACGGATCGGAACGAGCGCGGGGTCTCCAAGCTGGTCGCTGCGCAGCGGTGCATGGCCGCAACCGAGCAGAGGCAGGGATAGGGACGCCGCCAGGCAAACCGCCACAGAGGGGCGCCAGCGATGGGACCGTTTGCGACGGGCCTTTGTCGCTCCCGCCGACCGGAGGCCCGGGGTGCCGTACCGGACCTTGGCCAGGTATCCGAGCGAGATCGCTCGTCCTGAGCCTCTGTTCAGCAGGCAGCTACCCATCAGGCTGCAACGCCGAAGTCATCGCCAAAGGCCTCTCGTCTGTCCCGTTGACGTGGTTTCTGCCACCACCATGTGTGGATTATGGACGACCTTGTGCCTGTGTCGAACCGCCGACCCCTGGATTCCTCTCCCTGATCAGGGCACATCTGGCGGCCCGGGCGGATGTCCAGGCCGGACCCTGCCCCTGCCCAGGGGTGACCCAAGGACAGGCCGCTGTGGTTGGATTGAAACGGGGTTGCCCAGGTATCCTTACCAACTCTACCGCGCGAAGAGCCCGATGCCCACGTGAACTCAGACCGCTCGAACGCCGGGCGCCCGCCCAAGCCGACGCCAGAGGACCCTACGTCCCGCGACTTGCGCGGCACCGACCAGGGTGCCGTGGATGCGTTTCTACGCCAGGTCTCGGTGACCCCGAGGCGTGGTCCGACTGGGGGCCGTGGGCGTCTGATCTTCGCCCTGGATGCCACGGCCAGCCGCGAACCGACCTGGGCCCAGGCCACGCGCATCCAGTCGGCCATGTTCAGCGAGACCCGCGACCTGGGCGGGCTTGAGGTCCAGCTCTGCTTTTATCGTGGCGTCTTGGAATTGAGCGCCTCGCGCATGGTGCGGTGAGGCCAGGGAACTGGTCGGGCTCATGTCCAAGGTGCGTTGTGCAGCCGGGCTCACCCAAATCGGCCGGGTGCTGAGCCACGCCTTGGACGAGGCTGCCCGGGGGCGGGTCAATGCCCTGGTGTTCATCGGCGACTGCTGTGGAGGAGAGCACCGACGAGCTGGCCGGCCTGGCCGGACGGCTCGGGCTGCAGGGTCTGCCGGCCTTTGTCTTTCAGGAGGGCGGGGATCCCGTGGCGGAGCGATGCCTCCGTCAGATTGCGCGCCTGAGCGGTGGAGCCTATGCACCCTTCGATGCCAGGAGTCCCCAGGTCTTGCGCGATCTGCTCAGCGCCGTCGCTGTCTATGCCGCCGGCGGGCGGAAGGCACTGGCCGAGTTTGGGCGTGCCCGCGGCGGGGCCGTTTTGCAGCTGACCCATCAGGTTGCGCCCAAGGGCGGCGGGGACTGATCCGTGTTCTTCCGGCTATTCCTGTTGGTCGGGCTCATCTTCCTGGTGCTGTGGGGGTTGCACTGGCTGCGCCGGACCCCGCCGCAAAGGGTCGCCGCGACCCTGCGCAAGGCGGCCCTCTACGGCGGCATCGGTCTCCTCGTCGTGCTGGTGCTCACCGGACGGCTCAACCCCTTGTTCGCCGCCCTGGCCGCCGCAGTCCCCGCCATCGTGCGGGTGGCCAACATCGTGCGCCTCTTGCCGGTCGTGCAACAGGTCCTACGCAGTCTGGGCATGCTGGGTGCGTCTGGGGCGGCAGGGGCACCCGGCGGCGGTCAGACGTCGTCCATCCGTACCCGCTTTCTGGACATGACCCTGGATCATGCCACCGGGCGCATGAACGGAACCGTCCGCGAGGGTCCGCTGTCCGGGCGGCAGCTATCAGACCTGCCCCTGGACCTGATATTGACCCTACTGGATCTGTGCCGCGCCCAGGACCAGCAATCCGCCACCATCCTCGAAACCTACCTCGACCGCGAGTGCGGCGATACCTGGCGGGACCAGGACTCGGGTGCGGGGGTCGGTGCCGGCCCTGGCAGCCAACTCGGCGCCAATCCCCGGATGGACCGCGACGAGGCCCTGCGCATCCTCGGCCTCGCGGACGGGGCCTTGGAGGAGGAGATCCGCGCGGCGCACCGCCGACTGATGCAGCGATTCCATCCCGACCGCGGGGGTTCCGACTACCTGGCGGCCAAGATCAACGAGGCCAAGCGGCTGCTGCTGCGCGAGTGATGGCGGTGAACCGCGGGGCGTTGTAACCTGCGCCGTTTTCTGCCCGCCCCGACAGGGGTTTGACCGAGCGAGAGATTGCCCCATGTCCATCAAGTCCGACCGCTGGATTCGCCGCATGGTGGAGGCGCACCGCATGATCGAGCCCTTCGCCCCCGCCCAGGTGCGGGAGTCTGATGCCGGGCGGATCATCTCCTACGGGACCTCGAGCTACGGCTACGACGTTCGCTGTGCCGACGAGTTCAAGATCTTCACCAACATCAACTCGGCCATCGTCGACCCGAAGAACTTCGACTCCAACAGCTTCGTCGACCTCAAGTCCGATGTCTGCATCATCCCGCCCAACTCCTTCGCCCTGGCGCGAACCGTGGAGTACCTGCGCATCCCGCGGGACGTCCTGGTGGTCTGCCTGGGCAAGAGCACCTACGCCCGCTGCGGCATCATCGTGAACGTGACCCCCCTGGAACCCGAGTGGGAGGGGCACGTGACCCTGGAGTTCTCCAACACCACGCCCCTTCCGGCCAAGATCTACGCCAACGAGGGGGTCGCCCAGATTCTTTTCTTCGAGTCCGACGAGCCTTGCGAGTGCTCCTATAGGGACCGAGGCGGCAAGTACCAGGGACAGCTCGGGGTGACGCTACCCAAGCCCTGAGGTCGTCTGCCTGCGTGCTCGTGCCCCGGCGCCCGTGCGGGGAAGCAGCCCCGAACCGGCAGATGCAGAGGTCCTTCCCATGCTGAGCGATCGCTCCCTGCGGCTCTTCCTGGCCCTTTCCGGGGTCTTCCTGTGCAACGCCCTGATCGCCGAGTTTATCGGGATCAAGATCTTCGCCCTCGAGGAAACCCTTGGCCTGGCTCCCTTCAACTGGGACCTGTTTGGCCAGAGCGGCTCGCTCAACTTTACCGCCGGAGTCCTGCTCTGGCCGGTGGTCTTCATCATGACCGACGTCATCAACGAGTACTTCGGTCGGCGTGGGGTCCGCTTTATCTCGTTCTTGACGGTAGGCCTGATCCTGTACGCATTCCTCTTCGCCTACCTGGCCATGTCCCTGGTCCCGGCGGACTGGTGGGTGGAGGTTTCCCGGGACCGCGGCGTGCCGGACATGCAGATCGCCTTCGAGGTCATCTTCGGACAGGGGATGTGGACCATCGCGGGTTCCGTCACCGCTTTTCTCATCGGGCAACTCATCGACGTGGCCATCTTCCACCGGGTGCGGCAGCTGACCGGGGAACGCATGATCTGGGCGCGCGCCACCGGCTCGACCCTGGTCTCCCAGCTGGTGGACAGCTTTGTGGTGCTCTACATCGCCTTCGTCCTGGGGCCGCAGCAGTGGCCTACTTCGCTGTTCCTGGCGGTGGGCACGGTCAACTACCTGTACAAGTTTGCTGCCGCGGTGGCTCTGACGCCTCTGATTTATCTTTCCCGAGCCCTGCTCGATCGCTACCTGGGGGCACCGCTGGCCGCAAGGCTGAAGGAAGAGGCAGCCCTGGCCTGATGCTCTAGTGCGGCCGGCGGCACAGCATTGGTCGCGCCGCGCAGGTGATGACTGCCGATCCCCGTGGTCGGAGGCCCGTCTGATAGAATTCCCAGCCTTGTTGCGTTTGCTTTGGAATCTTGGATCGACCATGACCGTCCGCACCCGTTTCGCTCCCAGTCCCACCGGTTATCTGCATGTCGGGGGCGCGCGTACCGCCCTCTTTTCGTATCTCTTTGCACGGAAGCACGGCGGCGCCTTCGTCCTGCGCATCGAGGACACCGATCTGGAGCGCTCCACGGCGCCCTCGGTCAATGCCATCCTCGAGGGCATGTCGTGGCTGGGCTTGACCTATGACGAGGGGCCCTTTTTCCAGACAAACCGCTTCGACCGCTACAACGCCGTGATCGAAGACCTCATCGCCAAGGGTCTGGCCTACCGCTGTGACTGTCCCAAGGAGCGCATCGACGCCCTGCGGGAAGGGCAGATGGCACGCAAGGAGAAGCCGCGGTACGACGGCCGCTGCCGCGGGCGGCACATCGACCCGGATCTGCCCCATGCGGTGCGGTTCCGCAACCCGGACGACGGGCTGGTGGTCGTGGACGACCTGATTCGCGGGCGTATTGCCGTCCGTAACGACGAGCTCGATGACCTTGTCGTCCGCCGCACCGACGGCTCACCGACTTACAACCTATCGGTGGTCGTGGACGACATGGACATGGGTATTACCCACGTCATTCGGGGCGACGACCATATCAACAACACACCTCGGCAGATCAACATCCTGCGCGCTCTGGGCCAGGAGCCGCCACGCTACGCCCACGTCCCCATGATCCTGGGCGACGATGGGGCACGGCTGTCCAAGCGCCACGGGGCCGTGAGCGCCATCAGCTATCGCGACGACGGCTTCTTGCCGGAGGCGCTGCTCAACTACCTGGTGCGCTTGGGCTGGTCCCACGGTGACCAGGAGATCTTTTCCCTGGACGAGATGATCGAGCTGTTCGACATCGCCGAAGTCAACAAGGCGGCCTCGACCTTCAACACCGACAAGCTCCTCTGGCTCAATCAGCACTACTTGCAGCATGCCGATCCCCAGCGCATCGCCCACCTGCTAAGCCCCCACATGGGCCGCCTGGGCATAGACCCGTCCGAAGGAGCGGACCTCAGGGCGGTCGTGGTCGCCCAGCAGGCGCGAGCCAAGACCCTGGTGGAATTGGCCCAGATCAGTGCCTTCGTCTACCAGGACTTCGATACCTACGACGCGGCATCCGCGAAGAAGCACCTGCGCCCGGCGGCGGTGCCGGCCCTGACGCGCGCGCGCGAGGCATTGGAACTGCTGGCCCTGGAAGACTGGGACGCAGAAACGTTGGAACGGACCCTGGAGCAGGTGGCCGTTGGACTGGGGGCGAAGATGGGGAAGGTGGCCCAGCCGTTGCGGGTCACCGTGGTCGGGCGGGCCGCATCCCCTGGGATCGGGGTCACGTTGGAACTGGTGGGTAAGGAGGCAACCCTGCGGCGGATCGACCGTGCCCTTGCCTATGTCGATGGCCTGGGGGTGGAGGGTTGAGGCGGACCCGGTGAGGGCCCGCCCCAGGCATGGATCAGGCGTCGCCGTCTTTGGCGAGAATCTCGACCTTCACCCTGGCAGTGCCGGCCTTGATCATACCGAGCTCACGCGCCGCGCCCTTCGACAGATCGATGATCCGCCCCTTGATGTAAGGGCCGCGATCGTTGATCTTGACGTTGACGCTCTCGCCGTTTCGGAGGTTGGTGACCCGCACCTGGGTACCCAGGGGGAGGGTCTTGTGGGCAGCGGTCAGTGCTTCCTTGTTGAAGCGCTCACCGCTGGCGGTCTTGCGGCCGTGGAACTTGCCGCCGTAGTAGGACGCAGTGCCTTGGAGGCTGTGGTTGCGGTCGCTGCTGGCGACGCTGTTGAGGGGGATGAATGCCAGGATCGCCAGGACCCCAGCGGCTAAGGTGTTGATGGACATGATCGCCGTTCCTCATGTTATTGAGTGGAGGCCCAGCCGCCCACGGGCGATCGCGGGGCGAGCCTTATGAATGTGGCGAGAACATTAACCGATCCTGATATTCGGGAAAACCCTAATATTCGGCCTGGTTCGGGGCTTTGGCGCTAAACTGTTGATACGCTAATATAAAAAATATTTCTATGTTGGAGGGTTGGGCGATAGGCAAAGACCCTCCTCGCGATTGGATCGCGCCGCCTGCTTTTGGTTGAAATTACATAAAAACAATTAGCAAGAGAATATTATTAGTAAGGAACTAGAGGTATGGCCCGCGGAGGAAGACGGACTGGACGTTTGCACCTCAGCCTCGGTTTCTCGTTGTCCCAGACAGGGCGGTCGATGTCTTCGAGAACATTCCGCTAATTCCATACCAAACAGCTTGCAGGTGGCGACACCTCGATTCCGCTTTGCAAAGCATGGCCGGGCTGGGGTGCTTCCGCGTAGTACGGATGGGTCAATCCCTCGCCACGGTGAGGTTGTGGCAATGGGTCTCGCGTAGCCCCAGCGCCGCCACCAGGGCCACCAAGGCGAAGCCCGCTGACAGCCAGAGCCCATTGCGGTAGTCCATCATGCTGTAGCGGCGCACCCCGTCTACGAGGGTCCCGTCCCAGGTCAGGTCCAAGACCCAGCCGAAGGCGGGCTGCATGATGGCCGCCCCGAGGAAGAGCCCGGTATTGACCAGCGCGATGGCCATGCCGGCCACCCCCGGGGAAACCACCTCCTTGGCCGCCGCGTAGCCCACGACGAAGCCCCCGGCGGCGAACCCGAGCAGGGTGTAGAGGGCAATACCCGTCCACCCTGGGCCCCAGGTCAAAAGAACCAGGGCCAGCCAGGCCAGGACTGACAGGGCGCAGGCCCCTACGACCACCGGCTTCCGTCGGCCCAGGTGGTCCGAGAGCCACCCCATGAGGAGGGACCCAACAGCAAATCCGGCCAGTGCCGCGGTAGTGTAGAGGGATGCCCCGGTGCGATCGAGACCGAAGACGTCGCGCATCAGGGGCACCCCCCAGAGCCCTGCGAACGCGAACAGGCTGCCGGTCACCCCAAACATCACAAAGAAACTCGGCCAGACCGCGCCGGTGGCGAAGACCCCGCGCAGGTCCACCAGCCAGTGGCGGTGGCGCTCAGGGTGGGGCGGCTTGCCTTCTAGCTCCCGCACAGAGGGCAGTCCTGCGTCCTCCGGGCGGCTGCGCACGAACAGGGCGGACATGACGGCGATACCCAAAGACAGGATGGCCATGCCGACAAAGACGTTCCGCCAGGAGGTCGCGGTGAGGAGCACCGCCAGTGGACCGGCGGCCAGGATGGAGCCAATGTTGCCGAGCAAGAGGGTCAGCCCGCTGATGGACCCGTAACGGCGCTCGCTGAACCACTGGGTGTTGGAGCGCATCAGCCCCACGAAGACCACCGAGACGCCAAGTCCCACCAGGAAGCGGCCCATCGCCGCCGCCTCGAAGGTCTCCGCCAGGCCGAACAGGGCCGAGCCCCCGCCCGCCACCAGGGATCCCAGGGTGACACTGACGCGCGACCCCAGGGTGTCGGCCAGGACACCGGCGGGGATCTGCATGGCCGTGTAGATGTAGTAGTACATGGCGGCGAGCGAACCCAGGGCCGCGCCGCTGGTCTGAAAGGCCTGCATCAGGTCTGACGCCACCACGGCCGGGGCCATGCGGTGGAAGTAGACCGTCATGTAGGCCGCGATCAGGATGGCATAGATGCCCCAGCGCAGGCGCTCGAAGCGCCGCCGTTCCTCCGAAGCAAGTTGCATGGGGGCCCCTCTCGGCGTCGCCGGGTCGCGTTGGGAACTGAGTGCGGAGCGGGTTCCGCGAGGGGCCCAATGGTATGCGACCCGGCCTTCCCTGTATTGCGGCGGCGCGGGTGCCGTTATCTCTGGTCGGCGAGTGGGGCGGGGCCGTCCACCCCGTCTGGAACCTTCTGGGCCTGTGGGTACCCGACTGCTTTGCAGTACTGGCGAAAGGTTCCGGCCGGCGTGGGGGCCCTAGCGGGGGTGCTAGGGTTGGGCAATGGGTGCTGAAGTGTTCCAGCCGGGGCCTCCGCCGTAACCCATACCCCGGCCCATCCGACGGCCTTGGCCGGGTCCCATCTGCTCGAACTGCGCGCGTTGCTCCGGCGTCAGGATCGCCGCGATCTCTTGGCGCATCGCCGCCTGCTGGGCCGCCCGCAGCTCCTGGCGCTGGCGCAGGATGGGCTCCAGATGGGCCTTCTGGTCTGGGCTCAGGTTAAGGCGCATGGCCATGCGGTCCAGCCGATTCTGGGCCCAGTCGCCGTTGCCCCAACTCGGCTTTGGTCCCATGCCCTGGGCGCGTGCACAGGGGCCATAGCCGGGCCATAACCGGACCATAACCGGGACCATAGCCCGGCTGCTGGGCCAAGGCGGTGCCGGCTGCCAGTCCGGCGGCGGTGAGGATAGCGAAAAGGGTCGTGCGTGTGATCAGTGTGCTGCTCATGCTGGGCTCTCTCCCGGCGTTGCCGGGTTCAGTTTGAAGTCCCTGGCCTCCCTGCCGCCGCGGGCGCTATCGAGGGCCCGCATCCATCTGAGGCTCAGGTTAGCGGGGATCTGTGCACAGGCTGTGCAGCGATTGAGCAAACAATGGGGAACCGGGCGCCGTAGAGCAGCGGCATCGGGCCTGCAACCCTGCCCTGGTGTCATCCATCCCGTTCATCCGTGCCGCGTTTGCGACGTGGCGGGAAGTACCACCAGGCCGCCAGGACGAGCAAGCCGAAAACGGAGTAGGCGACAACGAAAGCCCAGGATGGTGCTTGGTAGTACAGCAGCCAATGCAGCCAATGCTCGATGAAGCTGCCGCTGTAGGTGGCCAGACGTGCTTCCTCGCGTAGTGACATCTCGAGGCTGGTGAGGGGACAGGCGGCGCCTAGCCATGCCTGGGCCGCGACGACGGCGATGGCAATCAGGTGGGCGAGTCTGAACCAATAGGCATTGACCCATCGCCATCCGCGAAGTCCGCCGGCAACGATGAACACGAGGCCCCCAATGACAAACGCAACCACCGCGACGTGCAGCATGAGCACGAGGTCGGCCAGCGCCTGATAGGGCAGCTCCATTCGCACCGGCCCCGGTACTTGGCTAACCGCCACCGGTCACTCGGGCGACAATCGCGGCGACCTCACGGATTCGGGTGGCCGGGTCTGACAGGTCTCCAAAGAACCGCAGCTTGTCCCCCCCGTCCAACTTGTATGCCTTGGGCTGGCTCTGGATGAGCCGGATCAGGTGCATGGGATCGATCTTGGGCTGGGCGTCGAAGAGGACGCGTCCGCCCGCCGGTCCGGCCTCGATCTTCCGGATGCCGTAGGGCTGGGCCCGTAGCTTCAGTTCGGTGATCTCCATCAGGTTCTTGGCCTGTTGAGGGAGCAGGCCAAAGCGGTCGATCATCTCCACCTGGAGCTCGTGAAGCGCTTCCAGGCTGGCGGCGGAGGCGATGCGTTTGTAGAGCACAAGGCGGGTATGCACGTCGGGCAGGTACTGGTCGGGTAACAGGGCGGGGAGTCCCAAATCGATCTCGGCCCCGTGGTCCAGCGGGCGGTCGAGCTCAGGTTGGCGACCGCTCTTAAGGGCCTGCACGGCCCGCTCCAGCAGGTCCATATAGAGGCTGAAGCCGATCTCCTGGATCTGACCGCTCTGTTCCTCTCCGAGCAGTTCGCCGGCACCACGGATCTCCAGATCATGGGTGGCAAGCGTAAACCCGGCGCCAAGATCTTCCAGAGATTCAATTGCCTCCAGGCGTTTTTTCGCGTCGGCAGTCATGGATCGAGTCGGTGGGGCAATGAGGTAGGCATAAGCCCGGTGGTGTGAGCGCCCGACCCGACCCCGTAACTGGTGGAGTTGCGCCAAGCCCAGCTTGTCGGCACGGTTGATGACGATGGTGTTGGCGGAGGGGATGTCGATGCCGCTCTCGATAATGGTGGTGCAGACCAGGATATTGAATCGCTGGTGGTAGAAGTCGCGCATGACCCGTTCCAGGTCACGCTCGCGCATCTGGCCGTGGGCGACATGAATGCGCGCCTCCGGGAGCAGGGCACGGATCTTATCGGCGGTCTGCTCGATGGTCTCGACCTCGTTGTGCAGGAAGTAGACCTGGCCGCCGCGTTTCAACTCGCGCAGACAGGCCTCCTGGATCAGCGCGTCGTTCCAGGTGGTGACGAAGGTCTTGATGGGGTGCCGCTCCACCGGGGGGGTGGCGATGATGGCCAAGTCGCGCAGCCCCGCCATGGCCATGTTGAGCGTTCGAGGGATGGGCGTGGCGGTCAGCGTCAGGATGTCCACCTCGGCGCGCAGGGCCTTGAGCTGGTCCTTGTGGCGCACCCCGAAGCGGTGCTCCTCGTCGATGATGGCGAGCCCCAGATTCTTGAAGCGGATGCCGCGCTGGAGGAGCTTGTGGGTGCCGACCACGATATCGATGGTACCGTCGGCCAGGCCGTCCAGAACGGCCTTCTGCTCCTTGGTGGTGCGGAAGCGCGACAGGGACTCGACCTTGACCGGCCAGTCGGCGAAGCGGTCGGAGAAGTTCTGGAAGTGCTGCTCGGCCAGCAGGGTGGTCGGGACCAGGACAGCGACCTGACGCCCGCCGTGGACCGCCATGAAGGCGGCGCGCATGGCGACCTCGGTCTTGCCGAAGCCCACGTCGCCGCAGACCACCAGGTCCATGGGCTTGGGGTCGGCCATGGCGTCCAGCACCGCGCGGATGGCGCGATCCTGGTCTGGGGTCTCCTCGAAGGCGAATGCAGCAGCGAAGGCGGCGTACTCGTCCCCGGCGGGGGGGCAGGAGACCCCCTGGCGGGCGGCACGGCGGGCGTAGACTTCCAGCAGCTCCGCTGCGACGTCCCGCACCTTCTCGGCGGCCTTCCGCTTGAGCTTGTCCCACTGGTCCCCACCGAGCTTGTGCAGTGGGGCCGCCTCGGGTGAGGCCCCGGTGTAGCGGGAGATGAGGTGGAGCGACGAGACCGGAACATAGAGCTTGTCCCCTCGGGCGTACTCAAGCGCGACCAGCTCGGTCTGGATGCCCCCGATGGTCAAGGTCTGCAGCCCGATGAAGCGCCCCACGCCGTGGGCCTCGTGGACCACCGGGGCGCCGGGGTGCAGCTCCGTGAGATTGCGCACCACCGCCTCGCCGTCGCGTTCCTTGGCGCGTCGGCGGCGCTCCTGGCGGACTCGCTCCCCATAGAGCTGGGTCTCGCTCACCAGGGCAATGTCTTCGTCCTCCAACAGCAGCCCCTGCTCCAGCGGGGCGACGGTCAGTCCCAGGGGCACGTCCGAGTCGAGGAAGGCGCGCCAGCTGTCCACGGGGCGGGGGCGCACCCCGAAGCCGCGCAGATGCTCACCCAGGAGCTCGCGCCGGCCGGTGCTCTCGGCCAGGAAGAGGATGCGCCGCCCGGGGTCGCGGATGAACTGCTGCAAGGCGCCAGCGGGCTCCGCCGCGCGGGCCTGAATGGCGAGCGGCGGCAGCGTGCGGGTGGCAAAGTTGCAGGCCTGGGCGAATCCTTTGCGCCGCTCGGGCACCTCGGCGGACTGGTAGAGGACCCCGGGGAGGCCCTTGATGGCTGAGGTCAGCTCGTCCGCCTCCAGGTACAGGCGTCTTGGCGGCAGGAGGGGGCGCTCGATGTCGTGGCGGCGCTGCTCGTAACGGGTCTCCACCGCGGCGAGGAAGCTCGCAGCGGCGTCGCGCACACCTTCCCCTTCGGCCACCAGGGCGCCGGCTGGGAGGTAGTCGAAAAGGGTCGCGGTCGTCTCGAAGAAGAGCGGCAGGTAGTACTCCAGGCCGCCTGGAGCGCGGCCCTCGGAGACCTCGCGATAGATCAGACTGCGTTTGGGGTCTCCCTCGATCTGGGCCCGATAGCGCTGGCGAAAGGCGCTCACTGCCTCGTCGCTCAGGGGGAACTCCCGGGCCGGGAGGAGGCGAATGCGGGGTACCTTTTCGCGGGTGCGCTGAGTGTCTGGGTCGAAGGTTCGGATGCTCTCGACCTCGTCATCAAAGAGGTCGATCCGGTAGGGCTCCAAGCTGCCCATGGGGAAGACATCCAACAGGGAGCCCCTGACCGCGAACTCGCCGTGGGCAATCACCTGGGAGACACACTGGTAGCCGGCCCGCTCCAGGCCGCGGCGGGTCCGGTCCAGGTCCAGGCGCTCGCCTACACCCAGGACCAGGGAGTGGCCGTCCACATAGTCCCGCGGGGACAGCCGCTGGAGCATTGTGCTCACCGGCACCACCAGGACGCCGCGGGTCAGGTCCGGGAGCCGGTGCAGGGTCAGGAGGCGCTCCGACACGAGCTCCGGCAGGGGGGAGAAGACGTCGTAGGGCAGCGTCTCCCAATCCGGGAAACTGAGGACCGGAAGGGGTAAATCCCCAGTGCTGTCTTTGCCCAGGGTACTTTGGTCGATAAAAAAGGCCAACTCCCCGGAGAGGCGCGAGACGGCCTGGACGTCCTCGACCAGGGCGACCAGCAATCCGGGGTGGCGTTGTGCCGCAGACGCGAGGGCGAGCGCCGGACAGGCTCCGTATAGGCGGCCCCATTGAATCCGTTGACCCGGGCCAGGGAGGGGCGGACAGAGGGGGCTGTGGTTGGCCTGGGGGCCTTCGACGACGGCGGCTTGTTGGGGCATGTACTGCGGGCCTGATGAGGGCGGGGGGATTGGCGGGAACAGATTTTCGCACAGGGGGAAGAGAGCTGCATGGGACGTGCTGCTTGGCCCGACGCCCCGGTGCAGTCTTGTTGGGTGCGACGCCGGAGCCGGCTGCAGCGGCGCGCCGGCCGGCGTCTCCGGGCGGGACTACTTGCGGATGCCCTCCACCGACAAGGTCAGTTCTACCTCGGCGGAGGCCGGCCCCAAGTCGCGCTGAATGCCGTAGTCCTTGAGGTTGAGCTTTGTGGTTCCCTCGAAGCCGCGGCGATAGCCGCCCCAGGGGTCGCGCCCATGGCCGATCTCGGTCACGTCGAGGTTGACCACCTTGCTGACCCCGTGAAGCGTCAGCTCTCCGGTGAGGGTCGCCTTACCTGGCCCGGTGGGCTTATAGGAGATGCCCTTGAAACGAGCCTCCGGGTACTTGTCCACGTCGAGGAACTCGGCCGCCCGCAGGTGCTTGTCGCGTTCGGCGTGGTTGCTGTCCACGCTCGCGGTCTTGATGAGCACCTCAACCTTAGACGCCCCGGGGTCCTTCTCGTCGTAGCTGAAGGTGCCGGAGAAGTCGTTGAAGCGCCCGTAGAGCCAGCTATAGCCCAGGTGTTGGATGCGGAACTGAATGAAGGCGTGGGCCCCCTTGGTATCGATGACATAGTCCTCGGCCCTGGTCAGACCGGGAGTGAGGGCGGTGGTCAGAAGGACGGCCGTCAGGGTTAGAGCGCTCCAGACTCGATTGTTCATCTTTGTAGCCTCGCTTATGGGTGGTGGGGTGGGGTGATTCGGGGTCCGCGGCGCCCGAGCATGCGCAGCAAGGTTCGGTCGCGGTCGATGAAGTGGTGCTTCAGTGCCCCCAGGGCGTGGACCCCGGCCAGGACGACGAGCGCGATGGCCAAGGCGAGGTGGACATCCCCCGCTCGGTCGGCCTGCTCCGGCAGGCCGGTGAGCGTGGCGGGCACTGTGAATAAGCCGAAGACATCGATGGGGCGCCCGTCGGCGGTGGAGATCAGGTAGCCCGCCGCCATGACCGCGTACGCAAGGCCGTAGAGCAGACCATGGGCCAGGCTGGACGCGCGGCGCTCGAATGCCGAGAGGGTCGGCTCCGGACGGGGCTTGGGGTCGATGAGTCGCCAGGCGAGTCGCACGACGAGGGCCAGGAACAGCAGTACGCCGAGGCCCTTGTGCAGCTCCGGCGCACGATGGTACCAGGGGTCGTAGTAGTCCAGGCCGGTCATCCAGAGGCCCAGGCCGAACAGGCTGAACACGGCCAGGGCCACCAGCCAGTGCAAAGCGATGGCGACAAGGCCGTAGCTGTCCTGGGTGTTTCGCAGCATGGTCGGGCTCCGGGCGCGCGGGCGCCGTCAGCATCTCGGGAACGGCTGGCCGCCCAAGTCGCGTGCCGGCAGCCATCCGGTAACAAAACCCGAGCCGGGTAAACGGATTGTTACGCGTCGCTTGAGTATGGACACCGAGTCCCGGCGGGGCATCGCCGAGACTCGGGATGGGGGGCTCAGCCGTGGGCCTGTCGCAGGGCCGCGATACGCTGTTCCAGGGGCGGATGGCTCATGAACAGGGCCCGCAGCCCGCTTCCGATCCCGCCGGAGATGCCGAAGGCGGCAAACTCCCCGGCCGGGAGGTCTTGGGGCTCGTGCTGGCGCTGCAGTGCCTGCAGGGCGCCAATCATCTTGTCGCGGCCAGCCAGTTTTGCACCGCCCGCATCGGCGTGAAATTCCCGGTAACGGGAGAACCACATCACGATCATCGTCGCGAAGACCGACAGCACTAATTGCGAGATCATCGAGACAACGAAGTAGGCAGGACCGTGGCCTTGCTCGGTCTTGAACACCACACGGTCGACGATGTGCCCAATGACGGTGGAGAGGAATATCACGAAGGTGTTCACGACTCCCTGGATCAGGGTCAGCGTCACCATGTCGCCGTTGGCCACGTGGGAAACCTCGTGGCCAACCACCGCCTCCACTTCGCCCTTGCTCATGTTTTGGAGGAGGCCTGTGCTCACGGCCACCAGGGCGTCATTGCGGTTCCAGCCGGTGGCGAAGGCGTTGGGGTCGGGTGAGTCGAAGATCCCGACCTCGGGCATGGCGATCCCCGCCGTCTCGGCCTGCCGGGTGACGGTCTGGACCAGCCACTGCTCAAAGGGGGTTGATGGCTGCTCAATGATTTGGACACCCATGGAACGCTTGGCCATGCCCTTGGACATGAACAGCGAGATCAGGGAGCCCGCGAATCCGGCGATGCCCGCGTAGATGAGCACGGCGGGGAGGTTCAGGTCGACGCCGTTGGCGTCCAGCAGCCCCTGGATGCCGAGCAGGCTGAAGACGATGCTGATCAACGCCAGCACCGCGACGTTGGTTGCAAGGAACAACAGGATACGAAGCATGGGTCGGACTCCGATACGGTGAAGTGGGCAAGGGCAGCCTAAAGATGCATGGCGGGCGACGATCAGGCAAGCACTGACCGAATCGCCACGCGCGGTCCGACGATGGTGGCGATTCGGCGGAAAAAAATGCTGGACAGCGAAAATGGTCGCCGCTACCATGCCGGGTCTCGAAACGAGGGGCCATAGCTCAGCTGGGAGAGCGCAACACTGGCAGTGTTGAGGTCGACGGTTCGATCCCGTCTGGCTCCACCAAAGATTCCCGAATCCGGTCTCAGCAATGAACCGGATTTTTTCTTGCGGTACCGCTTCGCACAGGTCTCTCTGTCCCCATCGTCTAGAGGCCTAGGACACCGCCCTTTCACGGCGGCGACCGGGGTTCGAATCCCCGTGGGGACGCCAATAAAAACAACGTCTTATAGGAAAAGACTCTGTAGATCACAGGGACGTTAGGTAGAATCCGGCGGGGCAGCGGAGCGGCAACAGAACAAGCTTGCCAGGCCCAAGGAGAGCTGGGCTCCCTCCATCCCCTGCGGTGGTGGCAGCGGGTGACCGTGCACTTCTGCGAGTTCCGCGGCTGCGGTGAAGCTCCACACAGATCCCCAGAGCAGCCCATGGCCAAGCACGCAACTTGTGCAGCCTGTCTCGTCGCGCCCCCTCGCACTTTGCCAATCTATCTGGCGAGTTCCTGGGCGGGTCCGGACGGCCGAGCAGCCCCGCCCTAAACCCGAGCATGGCGCTCCTCCAGTGGTGATGCTAGCCCCGGTACCCTCCGGGGCTTCTTTTCGCCTGTGTCAGCGGACCCAAGGCGGACGGAAAGTTGCTCGGTGGGCGTTGCGGCTCAGTTGGTGGGCTTCCTCATGCAGTCCTCAACGCAATAGCATGATCCGCCACTCGCAACGTGGGGCCTTAGAGAATAGGCCAGACCAGGGCGACTGCCGACGAACTCTGCGTCCTCTGCGATGTGTCGCACCAGCTTATCGCGGGCGCCAGCAAGGAGGACCTCGCCGAAGTCGCCCGCCTCCTGGCAATGAACATCACCCACTATCAGCAACGGTATGGCGAACTCCCCCTAGCCCGCATCGCTCACCACCCCCTGGCCCCCGGCGGGGCGGCGGCGAAATTTGGCGCTGGAGGGCGGCGCGGGCGGGGAATCGGCGCTCGGGCGGAAATAACAAAGGGGTCTGACACCTGATGCGGGCCCGTTCGGGCCCATTCCGGGGCAGTTGCCAGTATCCGAAGCGTGTTTTCCTGGCCTTGGGCCAAAGCCGCCCGTCGGCACCGTCACCGCTACCGTGCGTCGCCTCGGCGAGGCGAGCGAGAGGGGCCGACCGCGGGATTAGGGACCGCTCGGGACGAGGGCCGGGCCGCGGATCCTGGCGAGCGCTACGCGAAAGAGCGCGGCGTTGGGGAAGGCGTCCGAGAACGACACCAGCACCCGGCGTACGCTGATGCGCACCAGGGCCCCGATCTTCAGGAGCTTCAGGCGGATCGTGTCGCACTGGGCGCGCGCCAGCTCGGTACCGGCCAAGCCCAAGCGGCGCAGCGCGCACAGCAGCACGTAGGCGAAGCGAGGAGAAGTACAGCCGGATCTGGTTGGCGCGCATGGTGGCGGTGCTGGTGCGATCGGCGAACAGGTCGAGCTGCTGCTCCTTGATGCGATTCTCCATGTCGCCGCGAGCGCAGTAGAGCGTCCTCGTAGAGGGCGCTGGGCATCGACCTCCTCGGGCGCACAGCGAGGTGACGACGAAGCGCGGATTGGCGCCCTTGCCGCGAGATGCTCGGCCTTGCCACCACCCGCCGCTCCCGGCTCCAGGTCTCGCAGGGTGCGGTAGCTGGAATTCGCTGAAGCACCCGGCTCGGCCTGGCCGCTCGTGCAGCGTAGTCGATCTGCGCCTGCACGCGCGCCCCGAGGCTCGCGTCTCAGGAGCCGGCGCGTTCTTGCGCCAAGCCCGAGCACGTAGTCCACGCCCTGCGGCCTCGCACCAGGCCATGAGCGTCCTCGCGGCAGAAGCCCGAGTCGCCGCGGACGACGATCTGCGTCTCGGGCCAGCGGCGCGCGGATCTGCGCCGACGATGCGCTCCAGCTCCTCGACCGTGCCCTCGCAGCGCGTCGATGTTCGACGGACGCAGCCGTGCGCACAGCAGGTGATCGCCCGCAGAAGATGTACAGCGGCAGGTAGCAGTAGCAGTCGTAGTAGCCGTGGAAGAACCGCCCCTCCTGGCGTGCCGTGCAGCGGGTCGTCGGTGGCGTCCAGGTCGAGCACGATCGCCTCGGGGGCGCTGTCGTAGGCCTCCAGAAGCAGGTCCACCAGCAGCCGATCGATGCGCCTCGGGGTCGGCGACGATCTTCTTGTAGCGACGCTCGGCGTCGGCCGTCCGCCGGCGTGCAGCTCCAGGCGATTCAGCGTGCTGCTTGCCAGCGCCTTGCCCCTGATCGCGCTCGCGCGGCGCGATCCTGCCCGGTCGGATCGCGCCTTGCCGACCACCACCGCCAGCAGCGGGTCCGGCGCAAGCTCGTCGTGGTCGTTGAGGTCCTCGTAGCCCAGCGCCAGCCCCAGCACGCGCTGCGAAACCAGTTCCAGCACCGTGTGCTCGACAAGCTCGGCAGAGCGGTAATCGACGAACTGCCCGGCCAGGCGCGCGAGGATGCCGGTGCGTGCCTCGACCTCGCGCAGCAGGAGCACTCCGCCGTCCGAGCTAATCTTGCCCCCATTGAAATCCGCCACTACTGTGCGCCGCCCGAGGCCGTGAAACTCCAGCTGCGCTGCGTTACACTCTGTCACCGAAAGGCCCTCCCCTTGTTGGTGCATAACTCGTTGATCACAAGACCGTTATGCCAGAGGAGAGGGCCTTTTTACAACCCCCTGGTGAGCGATCCGGGCTAGTTTAAGCTGGCCTGCCTTCGTCAATTGCAGCGGGTTGGCGCTGCCCCAGGTTGCGGTGAACCCCTCCGACAGGAGGGGCCTGACCGGCAATTAAGAAAAAAATCCTGTTGTTGTTCGCCGCAGGCGTCCTCGGCCCACTCCGGCGCTGGTGCGGCGCAGTGTGGGCAAAGGGTGAATGAGTGTGGTCAAGGTGGGGGCAACGCGCTTCAAGCGGGTTGCCCCCGGCTTGTCCACGCGCTCGCTTGCGACATTCACGCTTTGTCCACACGCAGTCCGCCAGCACGGCGCTCAGGCCGCCAGGACCGGGGCGAGCCCCTCCCCGGCGGCACGCGGTGGCTCTGGCGAGCCGCCAAAGCGATCCACGATGCGGGCTCCGCCACCCTCCCCCGAGGAGTACACGCCATCCGGGGTGCGGTTACCCAAGCCCTGGTGGGGCCGCTCGCCGTTGTAGAAGGCGAAGTACTCGGTTAGCCCTAACAGCAGCTCGGCCATGCTGGCATAGCCCTGGAGGTAAACGTCTTCGTATTTGACGCTGCGCCACAACCGCTCGACGAAGATGTTGTCCAGGGCCCGACCGCGCCCGTCCATGCTGATGGCGATCCCCTCGCGCAGGAGCACCTCGGTGAAGGCCGCACTGGTGAACTGCGAACCCTGGTCGGTGTTGAAGACCTCGGGCCGGCCGTGGGCGCGCAGAGCCTCCTCCAGGCAGTCCACGCAGAACGCCGCCTCCAGGGTGTTGGAGATCCGCCAGGCAAGCACCCGCCGGGCGTACCAGTCGATGATGGCCACCAGGTAGGCAAAACCCTGCTCCAGGCGGATGTAGGTGATGTCGGTGCTCCAGACTTGGTTGGGCCGCACCACCGCCACCCCGCGCAGCAGGTAAGGGTAGATCTTGTGCTGCGGGTGGGGCCGGCTGGTGGCTGGCCCCGGGGCCATGCCAGCCAGCCCCAGGACCCGCATCAGGCGCTGCACACGCTTGCGGTTGACCGCATGGCCTTGTTCGCTCAGGTACACCACCATGCGCCGGCTGCCGTAGAACGGGCGGCGCGTGTACTGTGCGTCGATCAGACCCAAGAGCAGCAGGTCCAGTTCGTCCAACGCCGCGCCCGCCACCGCCCCATAGACCCAGGAGCGTGCCACGCCAGCCAGAGCGCATTGCCGGCTCACCGCCAGCTCCCCATCCCGCTCGATCCAGCTACGCCGGGCGCTCACTGGCTCAGACCGGACTTTTTTTTCAGCCAGTCCAGTTCCATCTTCAATCGCCCGATCTCCCCATACAGCCGCTCGGGCTCGCCAGGACCGTCCTCCTTCTTCGGCCCCCGCTTCTTCTCGAACAACGTCGCGGCCTGTTCCTGGATCTCGCGCTTCCACTGCCCCACCTGGGCTGGATGGACCCCGTACGCCTGACCGATCTCGTTGACCGTCTTGACCCCGCGCACCGCCTCCAGCCCAACCTTCGCCTTGAAGGCCGCCGTGTACGTCTTGCGCTTCGCCTCACCCATCTCTGTCTGACCCCTTCGGTTAGGCGGCAAGCTTAAACTACTGTCCGGTTTTTGGGGTCCACTTTAGTGATGTCGCGCCGCGAGACGTTTGTTTGTTGTCGGCTACTCGCGCTCGGGGAAAGCTTCTCGAAAGCTCCATGATAACAACGTGTTGGGGAGATCTTTCGCGACTCTAATCTGCGTTATTAACGCCCATTGTGAGGCCCCAAAAAAGTACGAGTCGCAGCGCATATAGTAAATTGCTTATAATCGTCACGTTAAAACCCGAAGACGCCGCAGATTGGCGTTTTCACTGTGGAGCGGTGAGA
>CAVPXP010000037.1:0-169862 GCA_963709645.1 uncultured Gammaproteobacteria bacterium | reverse complement strand
GCTCGCCCCTTTAGACACAGGCCGGCCCACAGGCATCGCCGCGCTGCTGCATCCAGATGAGTTGCTGAATACCGTCGCCGTCAATAGCCATCGGCTCAGGGGAAGATCGCCACCTTGGCCTCCACCATCCGGACAGGGATTGGAAATAGGCTCAGTATCGCGACGGCAGCGCCCGCCCAGCCGCAGCGGCTAGGTGCCGCGGCGTTGCCCGTCAAGGGGTCTGGTCGGCACAATGCGCGCTCCCCATGCCCGACGAAGCCCCCAGGCCGCGGTCCCGCCTCATGTCCCAGAATCAGCCTGACCGTCTTTTCAGTGCCGCTGACGCCCCGGATGCTTGCGCTGTCTTCGATGATCGGGTTGACGGGTCTTCGCCCGCAGGGTGCGCCGGTTGGTCCCGGCCGGTGCGGATCTGGTTGCACCCGTCGGCATGGACCTGAGCCCCTTCCGATCCTTCCTCGATGGCCTGGGAGCGGCGGGCTTCGCCCCCTGGGTCCCAGCGCTTTCGCAGCTCACCGCGCAGCGCCTGGATCCGGCCAGTCACGGCGACCTGCGGCGCTGGTTTTCCGCCTTGGCGGCCATGCCGAGACTACTGCCGGGGCCGGTTGTCCTGGACGCGCCGGCCGTCGGTGTTACCGGGGTGATCGACCCGCGGGACCAGGACCGCCTGCGCGACGCGCTCATGGCCCTGCACCCCTGGCGCAAAGGGCCCTTCCGGCTCTGCGGGGTGGAGATCGACAGCGAGTGGCGCTCAGACTGGAAGTGGGACCGCCTCGAACCGCACTTGTCGCCCCTGGCGGGCCGGCGGGTGCTGGACGTCGGCTGCGGCAATGGCTACCACTGCTGGCGTGCCCTCGGGGCTGGCGCCGAGCTGGTATTGGGCATTGACCCGACCGTACTCTACGTTATGCAGTTCCTCGCCGTCGGGGGCCTGATCCGCTTGCCTGGGACGGCGGTGCTGCCCCTGGCCCTGGAGGATCTGCCTGGCGACATGAGCGGCTTTGACACGCTGCTGTCTATGGGGGTGCTGTATCATCGCCGCTCGCCCCTGGACCATCTGCGGGCCCTGCACCGGCTGCTGCGGCCGGGGGGTGAACTGGTCCTGGAGACGCTGGTGGCAGGCGGTGCGGCGCAGGGTGTCCTGGTCCCCGTGGGGCGCTATGCACGGATGCGCAACGTCTGGGCCATCCCTGGGGTGGCGACCCTGGAGTCATGGATCGCCGACTGCGGTTTCCGGGAGGTCCGGGTGGTGGACCTGACGGTCACGACGACCGCGGAGCAGCGCAGCACCGACTGGATGCGCTTCGAGTCCTTGGCCCATGCCTTGGACCCCGCGGACCCGAGCAGGACGGTGGAGGGGCTGCTGGCACCGCGGCGGGCGGTTGTATTGGCCTCGGCCTAAGCTCGCGCAGCGGCGTCCGAGCCAGGCGCGGCAGCGAAACGATGAGGGGCAGATGACCGGCTTCGTAGACAAGCTGCGGCTCAAGGAACAGGCGGAAGAAGACACCTGGTTTGCGCGACACGACCGCGAGCTGGTGGCCGCCCTGCACCGCCAGGCCGCTGGCGTCCGAGTCCTCTCCGGGGGCCAGACCGGGGTCGATCGGGCCGCCCTGGATGCGGCCCTGGACCTGGACCTTGCGGTGGGTGGCTGGTGTCCTCTGAGTCGGCGCGCGGAGGATGGGCCTATCCCTGGGCGGTATCCCCTGCGGGAGACACCGACAGCGAACTTCGCCCAGCGCACCGAGTGGAACGTCCGCGATTCCGATGGGACACTGATCCTCTATCGCGGAGCCCTGACCGGCGGCAGCGCCCGCACGGCGGAGCATGCGGTCCGCTACGGGCGCCCGCTGCTGGTCCTGGACCTGGCCGCGGCTCCGGACCCCGCTGCGGCGGTCGACTGGGTGCGGCGGCATGGGGTGCGGGTCCTCAATTGCGCCGGCCCGCGGGAGTCGGGCGCCCCGGGGATCTATGTCGAGGCGCGGGCCTGGCTGGGCGGCTGTTTCGCCACCCTGGCCGCAGACCCTAGCCGCAACAAGGACGGCGTCTCCGAATGAACTTGCTGTTTGCAATCCTTGCCCCCTTCCTCGGGGCTGTCTTCATCGCCTGGACCCGGCAGTGGGGGCGGCTGCGCTTCGCATTCAAAGCGGGGGTCGCGACGCTGATCGCCCTGGCCTGCCTGGCACCGGACATACCCGCGCCCTTTGGCGGCGAGACCCTGGTCTGGCGCCTGCCCTGGGTGCCGTCCCTGGGGCTCGATCTCGCCCTGCGGCTGGACGGGTTGGGGCTGCTGTTCGCCCTGATGATTCTCGGAATCGGGCTGCTGGTGATCCTCTACGCCCGCTATTACCTGTCGCCAGAGGACGACATGGGGCGTTTCTATGCGAGCCTGCTCTTCTTCATGGGGGCCATGCTGGGGCTGGTCCTGGCGGAGAATGTCCTGCTGCTGCTCATGTTCTGGGAGCTGACCAGCCTGTCGTCCTTCCTGCTCATCAGTTTCTGGCAAGGGCGGGCGGATGCCCGCAATGGGGCCCGGATGGCCCTGACCATCACCGGGGCCGGCGGGCTGGCCCTGCTCGGCGGACTGCTGCTGCTGGGGCACATCGCGGGCAGCTACGATCTGTCGGTGATCCTGGCCTCCGGGGACGCCATCCGCGCCCACCCCTGGTACCTTCCCACCCTGGTCCTGATCCTGCTCGGGGCCTTCACCAAGTCGGCTCAGTTCCCCTTCCACTTCTGGCTGCCGAATGCCATGGCCGCGCCCACCCCGGTCTCGGCCTACCTGCACTCGGCCACCATGGTCAAGGCCGGGGTCTTTCTGATGGCACGACTCTTTCCGGCGCTTTCCGGGACGCCTGAGTGGTACTGGCTGGTGGGCGGCACGGGGCTCGCGACCCTGTTGCTGGGTGCCTGGATCGCCCTGTTCCAGCATGACCTCAAGGGGCTCCTGGCCTATTCGACCATCAGCCATCTGGGGTTGATTACGCTGCTCTTCGGCCTCGGGACGCCGCTGGCCGCGGTGGCCGGGGTCTTCCACATCATCAACCACGCGACCTTCAAGGCCTCGCTTTTCATGGCGGCGGGGATCATCGACCACGAGACCGGTTCCCGGGATATGCGCCGGATCAACGGCCTGTGGCGCTGGATGCCCTACACCGGGGCTCTGGCCATGGTCGCCGCAGCCGCCATGGCCGGGGTGCCGCTGTTCAACGGCTTCTTGTCCAAGGAGATGTTCTTCGCCGAGACCGTTGGCGCCGCATCCCTAACCCGCCACGGCTGGGCTCTGCCGGCGGCTGTGACCCTCGCGGGAGTCTTCGCCGTGGCCTACTCGCTTCGCTTCATCCACGACGTCTTCTTCAACGGAGAACCCGTCGATCTTCCCAAGACTCCCCACGAGCCGCCGCCTTGGATGAAGGTCCCGGTGGAGATCCTGGTGGCCCTCTGCCTCTTGGTGGGGATATTTCCCGCCCTGACGGTCGAGCCGATCCTCGCCGTGGCGGCGCAGGGGGTCCTGCAGGGTCCGGTGCCCGAGCACGACCTGGCCATCTGGCATGGCTTCAGCCCGGCCTTGTGGATGAGCGTCATCGCCCTGACCGGCGGCGTCCTGCTCTACGCGGGCCGCAAGCCCCTGTTCGCCCTGAGCGCGGCCTGGGGGGGGCGCTGGTCGGCTCGGGTAGTCTACGATACCGCCCTCGGGTCGCTGTTCGTCCTCGCCCGTTGGGTCACTCGGGGCCTCGACAGCGGCTCGCTGCGGCGCATGCTCTCCCTGTTCATCGGCTTTGCCCTGGTCTTGGGCTACGCGGGCTATTTGGGCAGCCCCGGGCGTGGAGGCGCGGGTGGCGGCCTCACCGGGCCTCTCACCCTGACCACGGCGGACCCCGGGGATCTGGCGGTGGCGCTGGTGGGCGGGCTGGTCCTGATGGCCTCGGCGGTTGCAGCGGCGTGGCTGCACCGGCGGCGCCTGGTGGCGGTGATCCTGCTCGGGGCCGTGGGTCTGGTGGTGGCCCTGGCCTTCGTCACCTTTTCCGCTCCAGACCTGGCCCTGACCCAGCTTTCGGTGGAGGTGGTGACCGTCATCCTGCTCCTGCTGGCCCTCTACTTCCTGCCCCAGCAGGACCCGGTGGAGCCGTCGGGTCCCAGGGGCTGGCTGCGCGGGGGGCGCGACCTGGCCCTGGCCGGCGCCGCTGGGCTTGGGGTCGGTGGTCTTGCCTGGGGCGTCCTGACCCGCCCGTTCGAATCCATCGCGCCCTACTTCATCGCCCACAGCGTCGGACAAGGCGGCGGTGCCAACGTGGTGAACGTCATCCTGGTCGATTTCCGCGGCTTCGATACCCTGGGGGAGATCACCGTCTTGGCCCTGGCGGCCCTGGGGGTCTCCGCTATGCTCTCGGGCATCCATCTGTCCGGCCAGCGCTACGACGTCGCCGGGCGCCCCTGGGACCCGGATCCGCACCCGGCGATCATGGCCCTGCTGACCCAGCTCCTGCTGCCACTGGCCCTGACGGTGGCCGTCTTCGTCCTGCTGCGCGGGCACAACCTCCCGGGCGGCGGCTTCATCGCCGGCCTCATCACGACAGTGGCGCTGATCATGCAGTACCTGGCCAACGGTGCGGCCTGGACCCGGGCCCGCCTGCCGGGAAACCTCAATCCCGTCATTGCGGCCGGGCTCCTGCTGGCCACCGGCACAGGGCTCGCCAGCCTAGCCTTGGGTTATCCGTTCCTGTCGTCCGCGTTCGGCCATTTTCACCTGCCCGTGCTGGGGGACCTGGAGCTGGCCTCCGCCATGGCCTTTGACCTCGGGGTCTATCTGGTGGTGGTGGGATCCACACTGGTGATTCTCGTCGGGCTCGGCCTGGTCTGCACCCTGGACGAGCGGGAGGTGAGGCGCTGATGGAGGCCCTGATCGCGGTCGTCGTCGGTGTCCTCACCGCTCTGGGGGTCTGGCTGGTCCTGAGGGAGCGGACCTTTCCTGTGGTGCTTGGGCTGACGCTGCTGTCCTATGCGGTGAACCTGTTTCTGTTCGCCATGGGGCGCCTGACCCTGGGCCGGCCGCCGGTGATCGCCGCAGGGGCCTCGGGGTACGCCGATCCGCTGCCCCAGGCCCTGGTGCTGACGGCCATTGTCATCGGCTTTGCCATGACTGCGTTCCTGATCGTGCTCGCCCTCAAGGCCAGGGCCGAACTGGGGGATGACCGGGTGGATGCCGAGGCCCCAGGGGCTGGGGAGCCCGGGGCGGAGCGGCCTTGACTCATCTGCCCATAGCGCCCGTTCTGGTACCCCTGGTTGCGGGGGCGCTGATGCTGTTCCTGCCTCGGCAAGGGCAGCGCCGGGCCCTTGGTGTTGCCGCCGTGCTCGCCCAGTTGGGGCTGGCCCTGGCCTTGCTGACCCAGGTCGCCGACGGGACGACCCTGGTGTATGCCCTGGGGGGTTGGCCGGCGCCCTTTGGGATCGTCCTGGTGGCGGACCGCCTGGCCGCCTGGATGCTGATCACAACGGCCCTCGTGGCCCTTTTCGCCCTGCTCTACGCCGTGCGCGGGGACGACCAGGCTGGGCCCCACTTCCATGCTCTGTACCAGTGGCAGCTCCTGGGGCTCAACGGGGCCTTCCTTACCGGGGACCTGTTCAACCTCTTCGTCTTCTTCGAGATCTTGCTCATCGCCTCCTACGCCCTTCTGGTCCACGGGCGCCGGGACCCTGGGCGGACTCGGGCCGGACTGCACTTCGTGGTGATCAACCTGCTGGGGTCGAGCCTGTTCTTGATCGCGGTGGGGACCCTGTACGGGATCTTGGGGACCCTCAATATGGCCGATTTGGCCATCAAGGTCGCCGCCAGCCCCCCCGAGTCGGTGGGCCTGGTGCGGGCGGCGGGGCTGCTGCTGTTCGGGGTCTTTGCCCTCAAGGCGGCCCTGCTCCCGCTCTACCTTTGGCTCCCGGCGGGCTACTCCCAGGCCACGGCGCCGGTGGCGGCGCTGTTCGCGATCATGACCAAGGTCGGCGCTTACAGCATCCTACGGCTCTTCGTGCCCATCTTCGGACCTGGTGCGGGGCCGCTGGCGGATCTGGTGGGGCCCTGGCTCCTGCCCCTGGCCCTGGGGACACTGGCCGTCGGGTCTCTCGGTGCTCTGGCTGCCACCGGGCTGCGGCGCCAGGTCGCCTACCTGGTGGTCGCCTCCGTTGGGTCCCTCCTCACTGCCTTCGGACTCGGCAATGCCGCGGGGATCGCCGCGGGGCTCTACTACCTGCCCCATAGCACCTTCGCCGCCGCGGGGCTCTTTCTGCTGGCGGACCTCATCGCCAAGGGTCGAGGCGAGTCAGGGGACCGCCTCGACCCGGGACCAGCCATCCCCGGGGGCGTGATCCTCGGGGCCCTGTTCTTCGTCCTGGCAGTGGCCATGGTCGGGCTGCCGCCCTTGTCGGGCTTTGTCGGCAAGGTCCTGACCTTGAACGCCGCATTAGGGCATCCGCTGCTCCCCTGGGTCCTGGGACTGGTCCTGCTGGGTGGGCTCTGCGGCCTCATCGCGCTGGCGCGCAGCGGAAGTCTGCTGTTCTATCGGACGGAGCCAGTTACCGGACCGGCGTCTGGGCCGGACCTCGGGGTCTTGGTCCCGGTGGCCGGCCTCCTGGTTCTCATCCTGGGCCTGACGCTGTTCGCCGGGCCGCTGACGGACCTGACCTTGGCCATGGCTGGGGACCTACTGAATCCGGCGGCTCAAATAGGGGCCGTCCTCGGTGCGGAGGGCCGATGATGCGTCGCCTGTTGCCCCATCCCCTGCTATTTCTGGTTGTGACGCTGGTCTGGCTGTTGCTGGTGAATAGCATGGCCCCTGGGCAGGTCATTCTGGGGTTGGTCTTGGGATGGGCCATCCCCCTGGCCACCGGGCCCTTCTGGCCAGGGCACACGCGCATTCACCGCCCTCTGACCCTGCTGCGATTCCTCGTGGTGGTGGCTTACGACATCGTGACCGCCAACCTGGTGGTGGCGCGGCTAATCCTGACACCAGGCCGCCCGGTCCGCCCGGCCTTCGTGGTCATGCCCCTGACCCTGCGGACGGATCTGGCCATCAGCCTGCTCGCCAACACCATTTGTCTGACGCCGGGGACCGTCTCGGCCAGGCTCTCGCCGGATCAGAGGGAACTGCTGATCCATGCCCTCGACCTGGATGACCCGCAGGCCATGGTGGAGACCATCCGGCGGCGTTATGAGGCTCCGCTGCGGGAGGTCTTCGAGCCATGCTGAGCATCGCCGTCCCCATGGCGCTGGGCCTAGTGGCCGCCGCCGGACTCCTGAGCGCCTGGCGCCTGGTGTGGGGCCCCAGTGTCCCCGACCGCATTCTGGCGCTGGATACCCTCTACATCGACGCCATTGCACTGTTGGTTCTGCTCGGCATCTATCTGGACAGCGCCCTCTACTTCGAGGCCGCCCTGCTCATCGCCCTGATGGGCTTCGTCGGCACCGTCGCCCTGTGCAAGTACCTGCTGCGCGGCGACATCATCGAGTGACCCCCATGCTGGACCTACTGCTCTCCCTCCTGATCCTTGCCGGCGCCCTGTTTACCTTCGTGGGCTCCATGGGCTTGGCTCGGCTGCCGGACTTCTACACACGCCTGCATGCCCCAACCAAGGCGACCACACTGGGCGTGGGCAGCCTCCTGGTGGCCTCAGCCATCTACTTCAGCACGCGGGGGGAGGGGGTCAGCCTGCACGAAATCCTGGTGACCCTGTTCCTCTTCATCACCGCCCCGGTGAGCGCGCACCTCTTGTCCAGGGCTGCACTGCACCTAAGGCTGCGGTCATTGGCGCCGGTACCGGGAGAGGAAGGGGAGGGCGACGAGCGCCCGGGAGCGGACGGGGGGTAGCTGCGCCTTCATTCGCACCTCCGGCCCAGCAGCGTACAGGCCTTCATGCCTTAAGCCACCCTGCGGCCCCAGGGGTACTCCCCGGTAACGTTCGTTGTCACCGGCATCCCGCCATTGGTGCGTTCGCTGGAGAGTGTCGTGGGTGGCGCCGTTGAAAATGGCGGGCCCTGCGTGGCCCGCACGGGAAACGCTTGGATCGGCGCCCCCCTATGGGACCTCTCGCACCTCCTCGGCTCGATCGGTTCCGGCTGCGCACCATCGTCGAACAGGGCGGTGAGGGATTCAAAACGCTACCGGTTACGACCGGTGGAGATCGCCGAGGCCCACCGCTGGCAGCGGATGCTTCGGACGGCACGAACCCTAGAAGGTCCCGCCGTTCCAGCCGAACAGGCGGGCGGTGGGTGCGGCAAACTCGATGTAGACCCGTTCAGACGGGATGCCCAGGGCCGCGGCGAGCAGATCGCACAGGACCCTGCTGTAGTCGGCCGTTTTGGAATCGGACAAGCCCAGGCTCTTGAGCTCCAGGTAGGCCGCGGGGGCCGGAGTGCCGGCGAACAGCAGGTCGCACGCATCCTCCAGGATCACCATCACGTAGGACTCGGGCTTGCCAAGCATTTCGGCAACGGTGCGGGAGGCCTGGGCGAGCAGGCGTGACCGGTCCTCGGCTGGGACTTGGGCGTTCGTCAGTATTCGGAGGGTGGGCATAGTAGGTGCTCGCCTCGACAGTGGTTATACGGCCTGGTGATCGCAATCCAGAATGGCGCTGCTCACTGGTCTGCCACCCCGGCGCAGGGGTAAAGCCGCTCCAGAATGTTCTGTACCTCGGACTCGGCCGGAGTGTCCCGGCTCTGGGCGCCCCGCAGGGCCGCAACCACCTTGCGGACGGTTGCGTCGATCGGCTCCGAATCGGGAACACACCATGGAAGGGCGCCCCCGACGGGGTCCCGGACCTTGCAGGCACAAGGAGCGGCGTACCATTCACAGGCAGCGGCGTCGAGGCCCGTGTGGCCCGCGGCGAAGGCCCGGTCGCAGACGGCCAAGAGTTCAGCCACGGTTGGCTCCGCCGCAGTCACCTGCCCGAAGCTAACAAGCCCAGTCAGGAGGAGTAGCAGCTGGGGTGTCGCGGAACCTATCGGCAAGTGCCATGCCCAGAGCCGCCGACGATCCGCGCTGCGCACCGGATACGATCCACGGCGTACAGGAGGGCCCCGCATTATTACTGTTTGAAGAGACACTGTGCAGCGGCGTCCAGGTGTTCGGCGATCTTGTTCTGGGCCAGATCGCACAAGCCACACTGGCGACATGCGGTGCCGCGGTAGGCGCTGAGCGGGAGGGAGGCGCGCAGGCGGCGACCGAACTCGGCGCTGAGATCGCCCTCAAACGGGCGCTTCTGGAGTCGTTGCTCGACCTCGGCGCTGAACCCGGCAATCAGGTCCTCCATCTCCCGGCAGTGCTCCCGCTGCCCGGCGGCCTGAATCAGGCTATTGAGGCAATCGACGAATGCTCGGTTGCGCCGGTCGGTCTCGGCATCGCCAGTCTGATAGCGGCTTTTCCAGCGCAGTGGGTGCATGTCGGATCATCCATCAAGTTGTGAGTCCGATTGGAAACATTGACGCTGCGCGGATCGTCGGTAGACTGCGGTATCGCACCTGCGCCGCTTTCAGCATCCCATGCTTCAGATAGGTGCAGCAACCACGAAGGAACCCTGCGCTGCCGCCGAACCCGGTTGGAGATCGACGCGGCACGCCATTGTCACGCCCTTGCGTTGCGAGACTCTGAGCCGGCTTGAATGAGGTTGTCGCGAGCATGACGTTTCGTCACTTCGTCTGCATCCTTCTCTTTGCACTGGCCGCGCTAAGCATCAGCCAAGCAGCTGAGGTGGGGGAGCGGGCGCCGAGCTGCCAGGTGCAGGGTCTGGACGGCTCTGGCCGGTTCGACCCCGCGGGCCATTCTGGCAAGGTCGTTTATGTCGACTTCTGGGCCTCCTGGTGCGGACCCTGCACAGAATCCTTTCCCTTTCTGGATCAGCTCCACGAAGAGCTCAAGTCCCGGGGTTTCGAGGTGCTCGGCGTCAATCTCGACGAGAACCCAGCGGATGCCCAGACATTCCTGCGCAATCACCCGGTCGGATTCACGCTCGCCAGCGACCCCGAAGGCCGTTGTCCCCGGGTCTATGGCGTGCAGGCCATGCCGTCCTCCTATCTGGTGGATCGGCAAGGCATGATTCGCCAGGTGCATCGCGGCTTCAGGGCGGGCGACAAGAAGGCCATTCGCGACCAGGTGCTGTTGCTGCTGGGCGGATCACAGGGGACTGCGCCGTGATCGCAAGGGCGGCCCTGGGCCTGATCGTCCTAAGTCTGGGGGCCTGCGCCGCGAATGTGGCTCCCTGGGAACGCGGTTACTTGGCTAGACCCGACATGGCCCTCGATCCCTATCCCGTCGAGACCGCCTTCCGCGAGCACATCTGGTTCTCCCGCGAAGGGGCGTCGGGCGGTTATGCGGTCGGGGGTGGCGGCTGTGGCTGCAACTAGTCGCAGGCGCCCACCCAAGACCCTCGCCGCACTGACCAGTGCCGCCTTGGCCTTGCCGGGCATGACCACGCAATCGCCGGCAGCGACCCCGGTAACCAAGGTCGAGTTGGAGGGCGGGCTCTTCTACTACGACGAGGGCCCCGACCGCGTCAGGGTTGCGACCGTTCAGCAGCAAGGCGTCGCGCCCGTCGGGGACGATTTCGACGTCAAGCTCAACGCCGTGTACGACTCCATCTCCGGCGCCTCGCCGATCTACAACGTCCCGACGCTCGAATGCCCTGGGGGCACGGTAATCCAGCCAGCAACGGGTGGAACCGAAACCGTGAGCGGGGCCTCGGGGGGCTCCACCTCGCCCCTGCCTCGTCCCCGCGGGGGCATACCCTATACCCAGGCCGGGTGCCAACCCATCAGCGTCGAGCAGGTGATCAGCCCGATACCGTTCGACGACCGGCGCGTGGCGGTCGATCTCAAGGCCAACCACTACCGGGGTGACACCACCATCGGGCTCGGACTCGGGATCTCGGACGAAGAGGATTACCGATCGAACTACGTCACTTTAGATCTGCGTCAGGACCTAAACCAGAAGCTCACCACGTTGGCCCTGGGGTTCAGCCTGGCCGAGGACAAGGTCATGCCCGTCAACGAGCCCGGCTTCACCGGGGACAAGCAGACCCTGCAGACCCTGGTCGGATTGACTCAGGTGCTGGACAAGTATTCCCTCGCACAAGTCAATCTGAGCTACACGGACGGACAGGGATACCTGACGGACCCCTACAAGGACGTGTTCGTGCTGGATTCCAATTCGGTGCTTCCCGAGCAGCGCCCCGATGAGCGGCACCAGTGGAACCTCCTTGGACGCTATATCCGCTTTTTTCCTGGGCCGGACGGGGCCCTTCACCTCGATTACCGCTATTCCCAGGACGACTGGGGCCTGAGCGCCAATACGCTGGAAACGTCCTGGATCCAGACCCTCGGCGCCGGCTGGCAGTCCACCCTCGGCGTCCGTTACTACAGCCAGGGGCAGGCCGATTTCTACCAGGACTACTTCGACAGCCTGCCCACCAACGGCCGCTACAGCAGCGATTACCGGCTCGCGACCTTCGGGGCACTGGGCTATCGGCTCAGGCTGAGCAAGTCGCTGTCCGAATCGATACGCATCGACGCCGGGGTCGAGTACTACGACCGGCGTGTCGGCTTGGCCCTGACCGGCACCGACAATGGCGATTTCGCGGATTACGACTTCGTCACCTTCAACGTCGGGTGGAAACTCAGCTTCTGAGCCGTCCATGAGGTTGTTCCGTTTTCCGTTCCGGGCCATGGGGTCGCCCTGTGATCTCCAGCTCTATGCGAAAACGCAGGATCAGGCCCGCGAGGCGGCGGATCGGGCCGTCGCCGACATTGCCCTCCTCGAGGGCCGTTACTCCCGCTACCGCGAGGACAGCCTGCTCAGTGCCATCAACAGCGCCGCGGCACGCGGCGAGCCGGTGGAGGTCGACCCGGAAACCGCCGCCCTTTTGGACTACGCGCAAACCTGTCACGCGCGCAGCGACGGGCTGTTCGACATTACCTCGGGGGTCCTTCGGCAGGTCTGGTCATTCGGTTCCGGACGCCTGCCGGACCCTGCCCAGATTGCAGCCGCGCTATGCCGCGTAGGCTGGAACAGGCTCCGCTGGCAGAACCCGCGCCTGGAGTTCACCGTTGCCGGCATGGAGCTCGACCTTGGCGGCATCGTCAAGGAGTACGCCACCGACCGGGCGGCCACGCTGCTTCTGGACCAGGGGATCACGCACGGACTGCTGAACCTGGGGGGGGACATCCGCGTCCTTGGCCCGCATCCGGACGGCAGGGCCTGGAGCATTGGGATTCGCCACCCGCGCCGTCCCGACGCGCTGCTGGGCAATATCCTGGTTCGCCAGGGTGCTGTCGCCAGCAGCGGCGACTACGAGCGCTGTCTTGAGATCGCCGGGCGGCGGTACGGACACATTCTCGATCCCCGGACGGGCTGGCCGGTGGCGGGAGTTGCCGCGGTCAGCGTGCTGGCCCCCTCCTGCTTGGTGGCGGGCAGCGCCAGCACCATCGCCATGCTCAAGGCCTCTGATGGTGCGGCCTGGCTCGCGGGGCTCGGCTTACGGCACCTCTGGGTCGACCAGGACGGTTGCCTGGGTGGAAACCTTCGGCCCTCTGCGGCTGCCGAACAGGACGGCTCCTGACCTTCAGGTGGCCAAGGGTCGCAACCGGCCACTACAATGCCCTCAACCCAACTTGTATTCGGAACCCATCATGACTCAGTACCCTTCTATTCAATCGTTCTCCCTGGCACTCACCTTGGCCTTGGCGGGGGGAGCCTTGCACGCCACGGCCGCTGAGACGGCTGGTGCGTCTGACGCCGCAGCGGCGGCCGAGCAGGGCAAGGCATCGTCCTTGGTCAACGAGCACTGCATCAAGTGCCACGGCAGCGAGATCTATATCCGTCCGGACCGCAAGGTCACCAGCCGCGACGGGCTCGAACGCCAGGTCCGCCGCTGCGAGACGGCGCTGCAACTGACTTGGTTCGACGAGGACATCGCCGACGTGGCCGGGTACCTCAACCAGCAGTACTACCACTTCAAATAGCATGCCGCGGCGGCGACTGTCGGAGCGACAGATCGAGCGCATCGAGCGGATCCAGGAGCGCCGCCGCCGCCATTTGAGCGAACGTACTCAGGCCGTACTGGCGGAGACCGATGAGGCCCCGCCGCAGGAAGGCCTCGTCGTGGTCCGCCATGGCGCCAATCTCGCGGTGGAGGATGCCGCGGGTCAGGTTTGCCACTGCCTGGCACGGCAGAATATCGGCCACCCGGTGTGCGGGGACCGTGTCGTCTGGCAGCCCATCGGACCGGCCCAGGGCGTGGTCACAGCCGTACAGCCGCGCGGTGCGGTGCTGAGCCGCCCGGACTACGCGGGACGCGACAAGCCGCTCGCCGCGAACCTCACCCAGTTGGTTGTGGTCCTGGCCCCCAAGCCGGAGCCCAGCGAGTACCTGCTCGATCAGTACCTGGTCGCGGCGGAGAACATGGGCGTTGCCACCTTGATCCTCGGCAACAAGATGGATCTGCTCGACGCGGAGGAGCGCGCCGCCTTCCGGGAGGCATTCGCCCACTACGCCGCCATCGGCTACCGTACCGCCTGGCTCAGTCTGCGCGAAGACCGCGACATCTCCCCCGCCACTCGCCACCTGGCCGGGCACACCAGCATCCTGGTGGGTCAGTCGGGCGTGGGCAAGTCCTCCCTCATCCAGGCCCTGCTCCCCGACCGCGAGATCCAGATCGGGCGTCTGTCCCAGGCCACCGGGCTCGGCCGGCACACCACCTCGGCGGCGACCTGCTATCGGCTGACCGGAGGCGGCCACCTCATCGACTCCCCTGGGGTACGCAGCTTCCGCCTGGGTGATATCCCGATCACGGACCTGGAGCGTGGCTTCCGGGACATCGCACCCTACATCGGGCGCTGCCGCTTTGCGAACTGCCGCCACGACCAGGAGCCGGAGTGCGCCGTCAAGGGTGCGGTGGCCGAAGGCAAGGTGCATCCCGCCCGGCTGGCGACCTTCCGGCACCTGGCCGCGGGGGCAGAGGAACAGTCCGGGTAGGCGACCGGAACTAACGGGTCCAACGCGTTGTGGCGGATTGTTGCTTCTAGAAATCGGGTTGGCCCCGCTGCGGCGGTGGCCTCATGAGATCGGTATCGGCGCACAAGGCAGGTGAAGCATGAGATTGACGCGCATGGCACGCGGGCTCGTAAAGGCGGCGGCGTACAGCGCGGCTGGGGCCCTGGTGGTCCTGTTGGTGGTCTTCGGCCTGTACCTGAAGAGCCGGCCCGAGCTCGCGGTCTGGCACCTAGCCGATCTCGACGAGGAGTTCACCGCCGCATCCGAGGTCGAGACCTTCGCGGACTACCTCGACCTGGAGGACCGGCTGTTCGCTCAACTCAACCACGAGGTCTATGCCCGCACCCCGACGGGTGAGCATCGCCTGATCAACCGCTATTCGCGCGGCAGCCTCTCCGACCCGGAACGCTGGTCGCCGAACTGGAACCGCAGCTTCGAGCTCCCGGCGCCGAATCCGAGAGCCGGAGTCCTGCTGCTCCACGGCATGTCCGACTCCCCCTACAGCCTCCGCGCCCTGGGCCAGAGCCTCAACGCGGCGGGCGCCGTGGTGGTCGGGCTGCGGGTCCCTGGCCACGGGACCGCACCCTCGGGGCTGGTCGAGGTGACCTGGCAGGACATGGCGGCGGCGGTACGTCTGGCCATGCTGCACCTAGCTCACGAGGCCCGCGGCCGGCCCCTGTACATCGTCGGCTACTCCAATGGAGCGGCCCTGGGGGTGCATTACGCCCTGCAGACCCTGGAGGATGCGTCCCTGCCGAAGGTCGCAGGGCTGAGCGCTGCTCTCGCCGGCCATTGGTGTCTCCCCGGCGGCGGCCCTCGCCGTCTGGCAGGCCCGCATCGGCCACCTGCTCGGCCTCGACCAACTCGCCTGGACGGGGATCCTGCCGGAGTACGACCCCTTCAAGTACGGCTCCTTCGCCGTCAACGCCGGCGACCTGGTGTATCGCCTGACCGCGGAGATCCAGGAGGACCTCGCCGCCCTGGGCCAGGCCGGCCGGCTCGCCGGGTTCCCGCCGGTGCTGGCCTTCTCCTCCGTTGTGGACGCCACGGTCTCGACCCAGGCCTTGGTGCAGGGCCTGTTCGAGCGGCTTCCCGAGGGCGGTCACGAACTCGTCCTGTTCGACATCAACCGCGTGGCAGCCATAGAGCCCATCTTGACCTTTAACCCGGGCCCATTGGTGCAGGCGTTACAGAACAATCCGAATCGCACCTTCACCCTGAGCCTGGTGACCAACGCCAAGGGTCAAGGGCGGCAGGTGGCCGTGCACCGCAAAGCCCCCGGGGCAACCCATGACCGAGGAGGACCTCGGGCTTTCCTGGCCGGAGGACGTCTACTCCCTTTCCCACGTGGCCATCCCCTTTCCTCCCGATGATCCGCTCTACGGCGGCCGACCGGCCGAGCGGAGTCCGGGACTGCGCCTCGGCGACCTCGCCCTGCGCGGCGAGCGGGGTGTGCTCCAGATCCCGGCCTCCGACATGCTGCGGCTGCGCTGGAACCCGTTCTATCCCTACGTCGAGGCCAGGACGCTGGCCTTCCTCGGACTGAACGCCGAATGATCCCAGAGGTTTGGACCTGACCCGTGGGACCCCGCCCTCAGCGCGACTGGCCAAGGCTCCGGAGCGATGCGCTTGGACCTGTCGCGCCGAGTACGCCGCTCCCACCGATGCTCCCCTGCCGCAGACCGACCGGAGCAATCGTAACGATTGACGTAGCCCAGGCCCGGCGACCCCGGTCCTGCGCTATATTGCGGCGATGTCTTCTTCACTCTGGGCAGCCGCACGCCGCCCTCGCTCGATCCACAGGCCCGGGACGCGGCCGCACACATGGGAGACGCACCCCGATGACCGACTATGTCCGTTGGCTCCAGGACCTCGGTATGGACGATGTGCCGGTGGTGGGGGGCAAGAATGCTTCCCTGGGCGAGATGATCGCCAACCTCTCCGGGGTCGGAGTCCAGGTCCCCGGGGGCTTCGCCACCACGGCAGATGCCTACCGGGAATTCCTCGCCGCGGACGGGCTCGACGAGCGCATCCAGACCCTGCTCGACCACCTGGATGTCGACGACATCGCCGCCCTGGCCGAGACTGGCCCCAAGATCCGCGGCTGGATCATGCAGCAGCCTTTTCCGCCCGGTCTGGACGGGGCCATCGACGACGCCTTCGCGACCCTCACCGCCAACACCGGCGGCGAGGTCTCGTGGGCGGTGCGCTCCTCCGCCACCGCCGAGGACCTGCCGGACGCCTCCTTTGCCGGGCAGCAGGAGACCTTCCTCAATGTCCAGGGGCTGGCCAACATCAAGCACGCCGTCAAGGAGGTCTTCGCCTCCCTGTTCAATGATCGGGCCATCGCCTACCGGGTCCACCAGGGCTTCGCGCACCGCCACGTGGCGCTGTCCGCCGGCATCCAGCGCATGGTGCGCAGCGACCTGGCCGCATCGGGCGTCATGTTCACCCTGGATACCGAGTCCGGCTTCCGCGACGTGGTCTTCATCACCTCATCCTATGGTCTAGGGGAGATGGTGGTGCAGGGGGCGGTCAACCCCGACGAGTTCTATGTCCACAAGCCGACCCTGGCTGCCGGGCGCCCGGCGGTGCTGCGCCGAGGGGTAGGCGGCAAGGCCATCCGCATGGTCTACGCGGACCAGGGCAGTGCCTCGCCGGTGCGCACCGAGGAGGTCCCCGAGGCAGACCGCCACCGCTTCTCCATCACCGACGCCGAGGTGATGGAGCTGGCCCGCCAGGCGGTCCTGATCGAGCAGCACTACGGCCGCCCCATGGACATCGAGTGGGCCAAGGACGGCGTCGACGGCAAGCTCTACGTGGTCCAGGCCCGCCCGGAAACGGTCCAGAGCCGCTCCGGCCAGGTGATCGAGCGCTATACGCTCAAAGCCAAGGGCGAGGTCCTGGCCACGGGGCGCAGCATCGGCAACCGCATCGGCTCCGGTACCGCTCGGGTGGTTACCTCCATCGCCGACATGGACAAGGTCAAGCCAGGGGACGTCCTCATCGCCGACATGACCGACCCCGATTGGGAGCCCATCATGAAGCGGGCGGCGGCCATCGTCACCGACCGCGGCGGGCGCACCTGCCATGCCGCCATCATCGCCCGTGAGCTCGGAGTGCCCGCGGTGGTCGGCTGCAACGACGCCACCGACCGCATCCGCGACGGCGAGCCGGTGACGGTCTCCTGCGCCGAGGGCGACACCGGCTTCATCTACGCCGGGCTGGTCCCCTACGAGCACAAGACCATCGAGCTGGCCCACATGCCGGAGATCCCGGTCAAGATCATGATGAACGTGGCCAACCCGGACCGCGCCTTCGCCTTCGCCGCCACGCCCAACAAGGGCATCGGGCTGGCCCGGCTCGAGTTCATCATCAACAACACCATCGGCATCCACCCCAAGGCCCTGCTGGAGTACGACGCCCTGCCGGCGGAACTCAAGGCCGAGATCGCCCCGCGCATCGCCGCCTACCCGAGCCCCAGGGAGTTCTATGTCGCCCGCCTCACCGAGGGCATCGCCACCCTGGCGGCGGCCTTCGCCCCCAACCCCGTGATCGTGCGCATGTCGGACTTCAAGTCCAACGAGTACGCAAACCTCGTCGGCGGTACGCGCTACGAGCCCGACGAGGAAAACCCCATGATCGGGTTCCGCGGGGCCGGCCGCTATGTCGCCGAGTCCTTCCGCCCCTGCTTCGAGCTGGAGTGCGAGGCCCTCAAACGCGTCCGTAACGACATGGGTCTGACCAACGTCGAGGTCATGATCCCCTTCGTGCGCACCGTAGGTCAGGCCAAGGCCGTCGCCGAGGCGCTGGCCGCCCAGGGCCTCGGACGGGGGGTCAACGGCCTGCGCCTGATCATGATGTGCGAGATCCCCTCCAATGCAGTAGTGGCCGAACAGTTCCTGGAATTCTTCGACGGCTTCTCCATCGGGTCCAACGACATGACCCAACTGACCCTGGGCATCGACCGCGACTCCGCCCTGGTGGCAGCGGACTTCGACGAGCGCGACCCGGCGGTCAAGCACATGCTGTCGCTGGCCATTGCCGCGTGCCGGAAGCAGGGAAAATACGTGGGCATCTGCGGTCAGGGCCCATCGGATCACCCGGACCTGGCGGAGTGGCTGGTTGAGGAGGGGATCGGCAGCATTTCGCTGAACCCGGATACGGTCATCGAGACTTGGCTGTTCCTGGCGGAGCAGGCTAAAGCGATCTGAGCCAACGTAACCTCTGGGCCCTAACAGCGACTGGTAACCCGCTTGCCAGCCCGGCGGCGAACGGGCCGAACCGCGCCACTGCCACACATCACCAGCGGCGGTAATGTGAGGAGCCGTGAAGACAAACGGCACACATCTCGCTAGACTGCGGCCATGAAGCCGTTTCGCTGGAACCCCCAGAAGAACGAGGTCCTGCAGGCCGAGCGCGGCGTGTCATTCGAGATGATCGTGGTAGCCATCGAGGCTGGCGGCCTCGTCGATATCCTGGCTCATCCAAGACAGGCGAAGTACCCGAATAAGCGTGTCCTCGTCGTGTCCAACGATGGGTACGCCTACCTGGTGCCGTTCGTTGAAGAGGAAGACCACTACTTCTTGAAGACCGTCATTCCCAGTCGCAAGGCAACGCGCGACTACCTGCGCCAAGGTGACCAAGATGCCCAACACTGACCCATACGAATCGGAGATCCTCGCTGCCTTCGAGAAGGGCTCGCTGCAGTCCGTCGCCACAAAGGCGGAGCTAGCCAAGTTCAAGGCCGCGGCGCGCGCCACGGGCGTCAAGGATCGGCGCGTGAACATTCGTCTCTCCACGGGCGATCTGAAGGATATTCAGGTCAAGGCATTGGAAGAGGGTATGCCATATCAGACGCTGATCGCCAGCATCCTGCACAAGTACGTCACCGGCAGACTGGCGGAGCGCGAAGTCATGCCAAATGACCCCAAGGCAACGACGAAGTCGTCCAAGGCGGTTTCCGCGTGAGCATTATTCACGCGACGCCGGCAATTCTTAACTCAAGCGGACTCGCTTGGGCCTGCAGTCTCAGCGAGCCGCTTAGCTCAACCGTTGCGCGTAACAGGAGACTCGGCTCATGTAGCGGCAGGGCCGTTGGGGTTCGCTATCGCTTACCCCAACCTACGGGCCTGCGGTCGATTGAGGCGGGTAGTATCCGGCTTCCGGGACGGGTGCACTGCGAGCCGCTGTCCTGGTAAGGTTGTTCTTGCGCGTCGATAAGGCGATGCTTGCGGTGGGGACGAAACATGCGGCGGGGGCAGGCCCACCACACGCCCAGCCGACAACGACAACCTTCTTCAGGCCCGGCGGGTGCGGGTGTCATCCTGGGGGACAGGCGGAGACTCATGGTCACAGGATCGCATCACGGCGTCCCCAATCGCCATCTGCGCCATGTCTTCAGCATGGCATTAGCACTCGCCGGCGGCGTCTTCTTCTTCCACACCGGCGTGCTGTTCGAAGTCGCCCGTCACTTGGTCGCGGCGAACGCCTGGCTGACGGGCAACTACGGCCCCGCGACCGCGGGCAAAAGGAAAGACCTGATCGCTTCTTCGCCCTCTTGCGCCCCAGCGCTCACCGAGCTCCGCTTGGCGCTCAACCAGGATCAACCCATCGGCAACGACCGGTTCTATCGGGAAATCGAGGTGATGACCGGCCAGCGGCGGGAACTGCGCAAGCGGGGTAGGCCACGCAAACAGCGGGCGGGTCACTCGGAAAGCGAGGACGGGCAGAGAGAGCTGCCGTTGTGAATTAATTGAGCCCCTTTTCCCTCCGCGAGGCGGAGCGCCTTTTCAGCGAGCGGGTCCGGGGTGAGTCAGCGTGTCGAAGCGGGGGCTTGCGGAGGGTATTGCACAGAGGCGACCTGACGTCCAGGGTCACATTCTGTCGCGCGGCGCATTTTTGCGGGAAGATCAGTCGGCTCTTCCGGACAGAGGCCGCTGCGGCAGGGCGTTCGGATCCCATTGTCCTCAGGCACGAACGAGCCTTACTCAAAGGCGGAAAACCACTATTGCAATCAATCTGTTGGTTGGTACTGATGCGTGATTCCAGGCGCATCGTGACAGCGTTTCCATAAGGCGCTTCACAGAACAGTGACGGAAAAACGAAAACCTTGGCGCGAAATCTGCTCGGTAGTCGATGTAAGCCAGCACCAGCGTCTCCTCCTCGATTCCAAGCGACCTTGGTGCCGGCGGCCAACTAAGGAAGTTTCGGCAGGGCTCTGAAAGGGCTCGCCCCTCGCTCAGGATGAGAAGAACCCGAGGGGTGAATCGGGTCGCCAATCACAGGAAACCCTGGGCGTCGCCACCCTTGCTCCCCTGCGGCTTCGGCTTTTCAAGGAGAACACGATGATCCGGTCCGCCTGCTCAACCCTCCGCGTAGTGGCTTTTTTGTCCCTGATCCTGTTCGTTTCGGGGGCTTCCATGCTGCTTCTGGCAGCATCCGTCGACGGAGCCTCCGGCAGCATTACTGCGCTCGCAACTTCTCTCAGCCTGCTCCTCATGCTGCTGGGCCCTTGCCTGCTCGTTGTCGCAGCAGGCCTGGCTCTGCTGCCGGGGATAAGCCGGCATCTGGAGGCCTGCCAGCGCTGATGCGCCTGGCCTACGCTGTGGATCGTTGGCGCGGCTGAGTGGGCCGTGCCCAGGGCTCGGGGAGCAAACTGTTCCTCAACTCGGGGTCCGCTGCTGTCTGCCGGCGAAGGATCGGCTGTCGAGCCGGGCGCACGGCCGCCGGTCGGCAGTGCATCTGCTGGTGGGCCCCCCCGGGTCTGCGGCGGCAACGCCCGGCTCCGGATCGCCGCTTTCGCCGGCCTGGGTGGCGTCCGTTGGTGGGGCGGTATGCTCTGCCCCGATAGTGGGCAAAGGGGTCAGAACCCTTTGTGTCGAGTGCGCTGGCGGATATCCAGTCCCAGGACCGCCCCATGCCTCGCAAGCGACGTCTCTTCTTGCCGGACCTGCCCGTCCATGTCGTCCAGCGCGGCAACAATCGCCAGGTCATCTTCTTCGACGACAACGACCACCTTGTCTACCTCGATTGGCTGGGGGAAGCGTCAGCCGAGCACGGTTGCGCCATCCACGGCTATGTCCTGATGACCAGCCACATCTACTGGCTGATGACCCCGTCGGACGGTCAGGCGATCAGCGCCACGCTCCAGGCCATCGGCCGGTGTTTTGTGCCCTACATCAATCACTGTTCCGGCCGCACCGGCAACCTCTGGGAGGGCCGCTTCCGGGCCAGTACGGTCCAGGAGGAGAGCTACCTTCTGGTCTGCTACCCCTACATCGAACTCAATACTGTGCGCGCCGGGATGGTCGACCTGCCGGCCGCCTATCCATGGTCGAGCTACCGGGCCAACGCCTTGGGTGAGCACAGCCTGCTGGTCTCTCCCCACCCTGCCTACCTGGCGATCGGCGCTGACGGGTCCGAGCGCCAGGCAGCGTACCGCGGCCTCTTCACCGCGCGTATCGGCGCGGAAATGCTCAACGATGTCTGCGCCTGTCTCCAGACTGGAACGCCGCTCGGCAACGACCGCTTTCGGTTGCAAATCGAGCAGGCGCTTGGCGTTAAGGGCGGATACAGGGCACGGGGCGGGCCGAAGGGCCCCCCGGTCGTACCAGGCCAGGACGTCGATCAGGTCGACTTGGACATCTACAATGGAATCTGACCCCTTGGTGATTTGTCTGTCAGGTGTCCCGTCCGGGCTTGAAATCGCCCCTGGCTCCCCCGAGGTGCCAGAGTGCCCGGCAGATGGCACCCGGGCCTTTCTGTCCACCACAGAGGATGCCGATCATGACCCCCCGAATGTTTGCCGCTCTGTTGCTCGCCGCTCCCTTGGCACTGACGGGCCTCGCCGCCCAGGCAGCCGACGTGCCGACCACGCCAGCCCCCGAGGGGGCCAAGGTCTACATCATTTCCCCCGGCGACGGAGCCATCGTGCCCGAGACCTTCACCGTGCGCTTCGGCCTCAAGGCCATGGGCGTTGCCCCCGCCGGGGTGGCCAATCCCAAGGCCGGACACCACCACCTGCTGGTCGACAAGGCCGAGCTACCCCCAGCCGGTCAACCCATGGGGCAGGACGTCAAGCACTTCGGCGGCGGTCAGACTGAAGCAGAGATCAGCCTCCCCCCGGGGCCTCACACGCTCCAGTTGATCATGGGTGACATGAACCACGTCCCCTTCGACCCGCCTGTGGTTTCGGAGAAGATTACAGTCAACGTGAATTAGATGGTTGGCCTATCCCGGGGCCGTCAACGCTCGGAGAGCTCCATGGCGACAAAATGGAGTTGCCCGTTGCGTTCAACCTGGAAGGCGATCGGCTCCCTCGGCTGTAAGCCGCGGAGGAGCTCCCGCAAACGGGCGCTGCTGGTGATCCGATGCTGGTTCATGCGGTAGATGATGTCATCGACCTGCATGCTTTCGCCAAGGACCGTAACCTGGTCAAGCTCGGCCGCCACGAGCACTCCACCGTTGCCCCTAGCCTGGCCGATCTCCGCGGCCAGTTCCTCGTCCACATCCAATACAAATACCCCGAGCTCGGGTATGAGATTCTGCGTGGTGACGGCTGCGGCGAGGCGGCTTGCTACCGGGCTGCGCCCGCGTACCTTGACGTGGACCTCGCTCCGCTCCCCATCGCGCAGCACGCCGAGGCGCAGGCGCGATCCGTGGGTGGCCCGGTAAAGGGCGACATGGAGCTGGGGCAAGCCGCCTAGCGGCTGGCCGTCGATGCGATCGATGAGGTCCCCCGGGCGCAGCCCGGAACGATGCGCCGGGCCGTCCGGGTCCACGTCCTGCACGACGACCCCGGCCTCCGAGTGGAGTCGCAAGGCCTGGGCGATGACCGGACCATTGGTGCGGCCCCCAAGGCCGATGTCCCCCTGCGTGACGCGTCCAGTCTGACGCAACTGGTCCACCACCGCCGCCACCAGCTCCACAGGTACCGCAAAACCCAGGCCCTCACTGCCCCCGGACTTGGATAAGATCAGGGTGTTGATCCCCACCAGGCGCCCCTGCGCGTCCACCAGCGGACCGCCGCTGCTCCCTGGGTTGATGGGGGCGTCTGTCTGGACATAGGCGATGGGGTCCTCCGGGTCCAATTGGCGCGCGGGGGAACTCACAACCCCGAGGGTCACCGAATCGTCCAGCCCCATGGGGCTGCCGAAGGCGAGGACCACTTGCCCCTGATGGACCGACCCCGGGGCATCCAGCGACAGGTGGCGAAGACCTGTCAGGGGCGCTTTGATCAGCGCCAAGTCGGCCTCGGCGTCCACCCCCAGCACCCGCGCCCCCACGGTTGCAGTCATGCTGCCCCCCGGTCGGTCCTGGGTGGCTGGCAGAGCATCCAATGGAAAGGTCACCTGTACTCGCTCGGCCCCTGCCAAGACGTGAGCGTTCGTCACAATCAGTCCGTCGCGGCCTATGACCACCCCCGAGCCCGTACTCTGTCCGCGGTTGACCACGTCCGTATTGACCCCGGTGTCGCTTTCGCCCGCGAAACCCATGGCGACGATCTTGACCACGCAGGGGTGGACGCGTTGGGCCAGGGCTTGTACCGAGTCGCTCAGGCCTTCGAGGGCTGACGCCGGGAGCGGATCGGGGGCCTGTGCCTGGACTTGGCCGAAGAGCGCCAGGATCACAAACAGGATAGCGTGGGTCCAGTGCATCTCAGGTCCTCTTGTCATCCCCAAGCCAATCCGTGAGTCGTCAGGGCGCGGCGTCGGGCGGGGTGCTCGGGTCGGTACGGTCGAAGCGGAAGGGCTCCGCCGCCCTTGGGTCGTAGGTAACCCAAACCCCTGCGACGAAGGGCGAGCCTGGGACCTGCAGGCGGGTCAGGCGCGCCTCCGGCCGGTCCGTCGCCGGGTCCGTGAGCGGCTGATCGAGAACGTAGCGATGATGATCGCCATGGATAACCAGGATTGATCCGTCAAAGATCTGCAGCAGCCACTGCAAATCCTGGCGCAGGGGGAGGAAGCCGCGGCCCTTGGTGGGCTCATCGAACAAGGGGTCTCCTTGGAAGAAGACCACCAGGGCCCCGGCCCCTCCAGTCTTGGCCGCCTTGACCGCTTGCTCAAGCAGGGCTCGGTTCGCGGCCGAGCGGGCCTTCCACTCCTTCGCGGCGGCTGAGTCCTTGCGTTTCAGGCCATTGTTGCTCCCGACGACATGAACGGCGACGAACAGCGCACCCCCGCGCAGGAAGTAGTAGTTCTCCGGGTAGGCCGGGTCCGGGTGCACTGCTCCCAACTCGCCCAGACGCAACACCGACGGGTCGGCGTAGAAGTCACGGCGCAAGGCGGCGAGGCGCAGGATGGGGTCGCCGCCAGCGCGCCAGCAGTCCGTCCACTCGTTGTCGCCTGGAGTGTAGGCAACCGGTACCAGCACACTGCGGAACAGGTCGGCGATGCGCGCTGTGTAGGCATCTGTGCAGACACTGCTGCCGGACTTGATATCCCCGACATGGATGATGAAAGCGGGCCCCGCCGCTCCGACGTCCGCCAGGAGCCCTTCCAGCTGCAGGACCTCCCCCTCTGAGTAAGGGGCATCCCCCATGGCGAAAAAGCGCAAGGGCTCGGCGTGCGCGGGCCCTGCGCCGGCGAGCAGGGCCAGAGCGAGGGGCGACGCGATGCGGGGTATCCTCGTCTGCATGTCGGTGCAACTCCTGGCAAGTCGATGCAGCCAGCGGTGCATGCCGCGGAAAGGCCGGCTCCGTGCGCTAAACCGACGGGGTCTATGGCCACCCCCGTCGGCGATGGTCGACGAGAGGGATCAGGAGACGAACTTCCCCTCACGCAGCATCTGCGCCTCCATGATCTCCAGTTCCCTGGCCCCGGAGATTACGACATTGGGGTCAGGGACGAAGTCCAGATTGGGATCGAGCCGCTCGTAGGGGACGCAGTTCAGGATGACCTTCAGCGCGTTGAGGCGGGCCTTGTACTTGTTGTTGGAGCGGATCACCGTCCAGGGGGCGTGGGGGGTGTGGGTGCGCCGCAGCATCTCGTGCTTCTGATGCGTGAAGTCGTCCCAGCGATCCTGGGCCTGTACGTCGATCTCCGAGAGCTTCCACTGGCGCAGCGGGTCGGTCTTGCGCCGCTCGAATCGGCGCGCCTGCTCGTCCCTGGTGACGCTGAAATAGAGCTTGACCAGGATGGTGCCCTGGCGCACCAGGTCCTTCTCGAAGCCCACCACCCCGTGCATGAAGTCGTCATACTGCTTGGGCGTGCAGAATCCGAAGATGGGTTCCACCACGGCGCGGTTGTACCAACTGCGGTCGAACAGGACGACCTCGCCCCCGCGTGGGAACTGCTCTACATAACGTTGGAAAAACCACTGGGTCGTCTGCTGCTCGGTGGGCCTGCCGAGGGCGACGACCCGGTAGTGCTTTTCGTTCATGTAGCGGGTGACCCGGCGGATGGTCCCGCCCTTCCCGGCGGCGTCGCGCCCCTCGAACAGGATGATCATGCGGGTGCGGGTGACCTCCAGGTGCTTCTGCAACTGGATCAGCTCGGCCTGGTAGGGCTTGAGAGACTCCTCCTCGCGCCACCGCGTGGTCGCCCTGCGCGCCTCGGCTTTGACCGCTGCCAACTCCTTGCGCAGATCGGCGTGAGCCGCCGCCAGCTCATCGAGGTCCATTTCCTGGCCGTGCAGGGTGATTTGTTCCGCTTGGTCCGGTGCCGGCGGCGCGTCTTTCATGGCGTTGCCCTCTGATTGGTCTGTCCCCGCCCCTGCGGGGTTGCGCCGGCCATGATCCTAGATCCAGCCCGGGGCCGCAAATGGGCGGCGCGAGAGGTCAGCGATCAGCGGGCGGCCGGCCGCAGACCGCTGATCGCTGGAAACTGACCACTCAGTAGCTCCGTCCAGGGTCAACCCAGACCCAGGCCACGAGCCACCCCAACGCTGCGGCCAAAGCAGCGACCCCGAAGGTGACCGCGGGGTCGAAGTCGGTCCAGAGCCACCCCGCCATCAGACTGCCCGCCGCCCCGCCGGCCCCGAAGCTCAGGCTGTTGTAGAGGGCCTGACCACGCCCCTGGGCGCGTCTGGGGAAGTAGTGGTGAGCTAGGTGGATGGCCGAGGCATGGAAGGCTCCGAAGGTGGCGGCGTGCAGCGCCTGGGCCAGCACCTGGATCGCCACCAGGTCCACCAGGTTGCCAATCAGGAGCCACCGGAGAACGGCGAGCGCCAGGCTCGCGAGCAGAACCCACCTGGCGCCGAAGCGCTCCAGGAGCCGGTGCATGCGCAGAAAGACCAGGACCTCGACGAACACGGCCCAGGCCCAGAGCCCGCCCACCGCGGCGCTGCCATAACCTGCCGACTTGAGGTAGATGGAGTAGAAGGCGTAGTAGGCCCCGTGGCTCACCTGCATCAGGAGGCAGCTCGCCAGAAAGGCCAGGATCTCCGGCCGGCGCAGCAGGCGGCGCAGCGCGTCCTCGCCCTCGCCCTGGTGTCCCCGGCTGGGCTCGGGGACAAGCAGGCTCGCGCCCCAGATTCCGAAGAACAGTGCCAGCACGACCCACGGGACCACGCCCGTCCCCTGTCCCTGTAGCAGCCAGCCAAGGCCGCCGACGGTGAGGATGAAGCCGATGGATCCCCACAGGCGTACGCTGGCGTAACGGTTGGCCCGCGCCCCGAGGTGATTGAAGGTGATGGCCTCCATCTGGGGTAGAGCGGCATTCCAGAAGAAACTGGCCGAGAACATGACCGCCGCGATGGCCCAGAAGCCCCGGGCTAGGAAGATGGTCGCGAAGGCGAGGGCTGCCAGCAGACAGGCTATGCGGACCAGGCGCATTCGCGCCCCGCTGCGGTCGGCCAGCCAGCCCCAGAGGGGGGGCGACACCAGCTTGGTGCCTGTAAGAATGGCCATCAGCTCCCCGATGGCCAATGGGGTCAGACCCTGATCCTGGAGATAAAGCCCCCAATAGGGGACCAGGGCCCCAAGGGCGCCGAAATAGAAGAGGTAGAAGCCAGACAGGCGCCAGTACGGCATGGGCGAACGCCCTAACTGCGCAGGTCGCGGAAGGGCTGGGGCTCTGGGCCCGCCGTCAGACCCCACCCAACCCCGGTGGAACCCCGGCCATCGGCGGCTGCACGTCCGCATTCTGGCCGCGGTGGCGCAACAGGTGATCCATGAGAACCATCGCCAGCATGGCCTCTGCGATGGGGGTGGCGCGGATACCCACGCAAGGGTCATGACGTCCGGTGGTGACAATCTCCGCCGGCTCGCCCTGCACATTCACCGTGCGCCCCGGCAGGCGGATGCTCGAGGTCGGTTTGAGGGCCAGACGCGCGGAGATGTCCTGCCCCGTCGAGATGCCGCCCAAGATGCCGCCGGCGTTGTTGCTCAGGAAACCCTCCGCGGTCAGCTCGTCGCGATGCTCGCTGCCCTTTTGCGCGATGCAGGCGAACCCAGCGCCAATCTCCACCCCCTTGACGGCATTGATGCTCATCAGGGCGTGGGCAATGTCGGCGTCCAGGCGGTCGAAGATGGGCTCGCCCAGCCCCACCGGGACTCCGCTGGCCACCACCGTCACCTCGGCCCCAATGGAATCGCCGGACTTGCGCAGATCATCCATGTAGGCCTCCAGCTCGGCGACCCCGTGCGGGTCTGGCCAGAAGAAGGGGTTGCGCTCCACCTGGTCCCAGTCGAACGCGGCATGGCGGAAGGGCCCAAGCCGCGAAAGGTAGCCGCGGATCAAGACCCCGTGGCGTCGCTGCAGGTACTTTTTGGCGATGGCACCGGCGGCCACACGGATGGCCGTCTCCCGCGCCGAGGAGCGCCCTCCGCCGCGGTGGTCGCGGATGCCGTACTTCATGGTGTAGGTGTAGTCGGCATGACCGGGGCGAAACTTGGCGGCGATCTCCGAGTAGTCCTTGGAGCGCTGATCCTCGTTGCGGATGATCAGCCCGATGGGGGTCCCGGTGGTGACTCCCTCGAAAACGCCGGAGAGGATCTCCACCCTGTCCGATTCGCGCCTCTGGGTGGTGTGGCGGGACTTGCCCGGGCGGCGCCGGTCGAGATCCACTTGGAGGTCCGCCTCGCACAGGGGCAGGCCAGGGGGGCAGCCGTCCACGATGGCGCCGATGGCCGGGCCGTGACTTTCGCCGAAGCCGGTCACCACGAAGATCTTGCCGAAGCTGTTACCAGACATGGTTCAACACGTCGTCAGTGGTCAGTCGACAATGAACAGCACGCAAGTGCATCGATGGCCGTCAGCCGCTCACCGCGCCAACACTGACCGCTGCCCAATGAAAGCTAGTAGGCCGGCGGCGCCACCGGGTCCGTGGCGGTCAACCAGGCGTTACCCTTGGCCAGCACGTCCCGGTTCAGGGTGCTGGTCGCCTGGTGCAGCTTCACCCCATTGATGATGTAGTCGTACCGCGAGCTCAGGTAGTCGAACTCCGCCTGGAAGAGGGAGCGCTGGGCGTTGAGCACGTCCACCTGGGTACGGGTCCCCACCTCGAGGCCGGCCTGGGTGGACTCCAGATTGCTGCGCGCAGAGACGACCGCTGCTTGGCGGGCCTTGACGTCGCTGATGGAGGAGATGATGCCCCGGAAGGCGTCCTTGACCTGCTGTATGACCGCCCGGCGCTGCTGGTCCAGTTGATCCTGGGAGGCGCGGAACTGGTAGCCGGCCTGACGGGTGCGCGACTCCACGGCGCCGCCCTGGTAGATCGGGACGACCACCTGCAGGCCAACGTAGGCACCATCCAGGTCCGTGCGGACATCGGCCGCCGAACGGGTCCAGTTGTACCCGGCGCTGGCCTCGAGGGTGGGATAGTGCCCGGACTTCTGGATCTCGATCCCCTTTTTGGCCGCTTCCGCCGCCTGAGTCGCTGCAATGATGCCGTAATTGCCCTGCAGGGCGGCATCGACCCATTGGTTGATGTCATTGGGCTCCGGTGGCGCGAGGGGCAGCTTTTCCCCCAGCCGGGCCAGGGGGACATTGATAGGCCCAACGATCTTCCGCAGCGCCTCCCAGCGGCTATCCATGGTGTTCTGGGCCAGGATCAGGTTGGCCCGCGAGAGGTCGTAGGCGGCCTGGCTCTCGTTGACGTCCGTGATGGCCACCAAGCCGACCTCGAAGCGCTGTCTTCGACTGCTCGAGCTGACGCTCGTTCGCTCGGACCAGGGACTCCGACACCCGCACCGCATCCGCGGCGCGCAGGACCTCGAAATAGGCCGACGTGGTCCGCGCCATCAGGTCGATCTGGGAGTTGCTGTACTGAGCCTCGGCCTGGGCGATGGTGTTGTCCGTCTGCTTGAGCTGCATCCAGTTCGCACGGTTGTAGACCGTCTGGGTAACCACCGGGGTGATCGATCCATCCACATAACTGTCGCTGCGATTGAAGCTCCCTGCGCTGGTGTTGCCACGGGAGCGGATGTTGTTGTAGGCCATATCTCCCTGGATGCCGATATTCGGCAGCAACAGGGCCTTGGCCTGGGGCTTGACCTCTTTGGTCGCGTAGAGGTTGGACTCCGCCTCTTTGAGCACCGGGTCGCTGTCCACGGCCAGGTCGTAGATCTGAAGCAGGTCCTCCGACCAAGCCATCGGCGGGGCGGCGAGCAGCAGACCGGCGAGCAGCGCGGGGAGCGGGGAGCATTTCATGGTGCGACCTGTGGGGCGGGGCGCCGGGGCGCGAAGCTGCCGCGATTATAGGCGTGGGCCGCACCCGGCTCAATTCGCCGTCGGTGGACCCTCGCCCGTCCCAAGCCCCTTTCTATCTCAAGCGGATAGCCGCACCATTAACCGGGCGGGGGCCTCAGCAGGGACAGACTCCGGCCCGAATCTGGTCACACCGCGCCGGCGCCCCAATCTCCAGCGTCATCGGCCCCAGCCATCTCGACCTACCGCCATGCCCGACCAGCCAAACGCCGTCCGCAACGCCCCCTACAGCTGGGCCGACCTCACCGGCATGGTCCTGACCCACCGCCGCGACCTTGTCGTGGCAAACCTTGTCGCGATCCTGGGCACGGCGGCGGCGGTGCCCATCCCGCTGCTGATGCCGCTCCTGGTTGACGAGGTCCTGCTCGACCGGCCTGGGCCCATGGTGGCCATCATCGACGCGGCCTTCCCCACCGCCTGGCAAGGGGCCCTCCTGTCCATCGCCGTCATCCTGATGGCAACCCTGGTGCTGCGCCTGGCGAGCCTGGTCTTGGCCATGTGGCAGACCCGCAGCTTTGCACGCATCTCCAAGGACGTGATCTTCCGCATCCGCCGCGACCTACTCGACCGGCTCCAGCGCGTGTCGATGGCCGAGTACGAGACCCTTGGCAGCGGGACGGTGGCGAGCCACCTGGTCACGGACCTGGACGCGGTGGACGCCTTCGTCGGGACCGCCACCGCCAAGTTCCTGGTGGCCGTCCTGAGCATCCTCGGCACGGCCGTGGTCCTGCTTTGGATGCACTGGCAGCTCGGACTTTTCATCCTGCTGCTCAACCCCGTGGTCATCTACATCACGACTCTGTTCGGGCGGAAGGTGAGGGAGCTCAAGGGGCGCGAGAACGCCGCCTACCAGGCCTTTCAGGAGTCCCTGTCCGAGACCCTGGACGCCATCGCCCAGATCCGCGCCGGCAACCGCGAACGCTTCTATATCCGCCGCACCATCGCCCAGGCGGACGACATCCGCGCCTTCTCCACCGCCTTCGCGTGGCAGAGCGACGCGGCCAACCGGCTGTCGTTCACCGTATTCCTGTTCGGCTTCGACGTCTTCCGCGCCGTGAGCATGCTCATGGTCCTGTACTCGGGGCTGAGCATCGGGGAGATGCTTGCGGTCTTCGCCTACCTCTGGTTCATGATGGGCCCAGTGCAGGAGGTCTTGAGCATCCAGTACGCCTACCAGGCCGCCTCTGCGGCCCTGCGGCGCATCAACCGCCTGCTGGCCATCGGTCTGGAGCCCAGTTACCCGCACCTGCACAATCCGTTCGCGGGCAAGCACACTGTCGGGGTAGCCCTGCGCGGGCTGTCCTTCGCCTATGGGGATGGGCCTCGGGTCCTGGACGCGATCGACCTGGATATCGTCCCAGGCGAGAAGGTTGCCCTGGTTGGGGCGAGCGGCGGGGGCAAGACCACCCTGGTGCAGATCCTGCTCGGTCTCTACCCGGCCCGCGCGGGGAAGGTCCTGTACGATGGGGTGCCGGTGGAGGAGATCGGGATGGATCTGGTCCGCGATCATGTGGCCACCGTGCTCCAGCACCCCGCCCTCTTCAACGACACGGTGCGTATGAATTTGACTCTGGGGCGGGACCTGCCGGACGAGCGCCTCCACTCCGCCCTGGAGGTCGCCCAGCTCTCGGACGTGGTCGCCGAACTGCCGGACGGCCTCGATACCCTGCTCGGCCGCGGCGGCGTGCGCCTGTCCGGCGGTCAGCGCCAGCGCCTGGCGGTGGCCCGGATGGTCCTCTCCGACCCGTCGGTGGTCATCCTCGACGAGGCGACCTCGGCCCTGGACACCGAGACAGAACGGCGCCTGCACCTGGCCCTGCGGTCCTTTCTGGCCGGGCGCACCACCATCGTCATCGCCCACCGCCTGAGCGCCGTGCGCCAGGCCGACCGGGTTGTGGTCCTGGAGGACGGCCGCGTCGTCGAGGATGGCCGCCACGAGGAGCTGATCGCAGGGGACGGGCTCTACGCCACCCTGTACCGCCGGCAGGTGCACTGAAACCGATGGACCGTCGGAGCGCGAGCCACCGCGGCGGCACCGGTTCTGACCGGGCCGGCGAGCGGCCGCTACTCCGGTCGGCCTACGGCCCCACCAGTAATGGGCACGAAGCGCACGGGCAGGACGTCGCGCCTGTTCAAGGTACCGTCCGCCTGCTTGGTTACCACTACCAGGCTCTGCGTCTCGCGCTCCCCGCCGAGCGGCATCACCAGACGTCCCCCGGACTTGAGCTGATCCACAAGCGACCGCGGCACTTCCGGGCCCGCGGCGGTGACGATGACGGCGTCAAAGGGCGCAGCCTTCGGCCAGCCCAGATAGCCGTCCCCCGCCCGAACCTGGACCTTCGCGTAGCCGAGCTCGGCGAGCACAGTGGCGGCGCGCTCGGCCAGCTCCGGGACGATCTCGATGCTATAGACCTCGGCGCCCATCTCCGCCAGCACCGCCGCCTGGTAGCCGGACCCGGTCCCCAGCTCGTAAACCCGGTCGCCGGGCTTGATGGCGATCAGATGGCTCATGACAGCCACGATGTAGGGCTGGGAAATGGTCTGGCCCAGCCCGATGGGCAGCGGGCGATTGGCATAGGCCAAGTCGCGCAGGCTCTCGGGAACGAAGCGCTCCCGCGGCACGGTGCGCAGCGCGCGGATCACCTCGGGGTCAAGCCGGTCGGCACCCAGGTAGCTGCTGGTCAGGCGGACATCAGCCTCCACCTCCTGAACCAGACGCGCGCGTGCCGCGGCCGGGTCAAGGTCGGGCGAGTCACCCATGGCCATCAGGGCCGGCGCGGCCAAGGTCAACATCAGAGTCAGTGCCGTCGCGGGGACGCCGCCGCGGGGCCTGGCGCCAGGCTTGCTTTGGATTGGCATGGTTTGCTCTTGCATTGGTCGCAGCTGCATGTAGTCCGAGTGAGCCCCGAGCGCCGCCTGGCCCTTAGACTTCGGACGGCCGCCACCCTGGGGAGTCTGGTGACGTCAATCTAACCCGAGACGCAGGGGGTTCGGGGAGGATATGACGAGACGCGCAGGGACAGGCTGCAGGAGCAGATACCCCGCTCGCCATCGGCCATCAGTTTTGCCGAGGTCGAGGTTCTGCAGATCGCCTATGGGTTCGTATTGTTCAACCACCGCCGAGTGCATCGTCTCATGCGCTCACACCAGGAGGCAGGTGTCGAATCAGGTTTTCGTCGTCCGGGCGCACCCGGCCTGGGGTCCACGGTGTGAGCGTCGGTGGCTGGCAGACTGCAAAGAAAGGCGCGGGTCTTACTCGAGTCCCCGTCCACGATCTGAAGCATGCCTCCGGACGCCGCTGATGGGCGAGCGATTACTGCTGCCAAACTTGACGGAGGCTTTCTCGATCAGCAGCTTGCCGCCGAACAGCATGGTGATGATGGCTGTGGAAACCAATACCGGGTTCCGCGACAGGCATGAAAAAAGGGCGGGCCGCCATCATTCGAGGGACCGAAAATGCAAAAGCCCCACAGGGTGGTGGGGCTTCTTTTACCAGCTGGCGGGCACCCGGCGCCCAGGTTTACTGGGGAACGACCTTAGCCGCACTGGGGCCTTTCTGGCCTTGCTCGACCTCGTACGAGACGCTTTGGCCCTCGGCCAGCGACTTAAAGCCGCCGCCCTGGATGGCGCTGTGATGGACGAAGACGTCCTTGGTGCCGTCGGAAGGTGCGATGAAGCCGAAGCCCTTTTCGTCACTGAACCACTTAACTGTACCTGTAGCCATTACGGTTACCTCATGGATGAAACTGAACGTGTGTATATGCAGACGACTGTCGAGATATTACGGAAGGATCTGCCACGCGTCGCGGAGAAGAGGAACTGCCGGAACACTACAAGAAAACACTGCACTGGCGCGATTGTGCCGAATACCTGAAAGTCTGGCAAGGTTTTCCTACAGCAAGGGAGACAGTAGCAGTTTGACATTTCCGGGAGTTTGTCGTTGATGCGTGGTGCACGGACATAGAAGGCGGGCGCAAAGACAAGCTAGCTGGTACATGATTTGACAGAAATCGCCTAATCACATGCGGCGACAGGTCGAGTGGAGGCGCAGGTCGCTGTGACTAGCTAAGGACGGCGCCTTTGTCCTGACCCGCCGGGAGGGAACTTGAGGTGAACCTACTCGTTGAGACCGGCGGGTAGCCGGCTCGGCGCTGGGACCGGGTTTCAGGTTGCGCCCGGCAACCTCCGCCGGGAAGGTTCGTCGCTGTGCCTGCAGGCTGTGATTGAACCCGTCCGGGCGACGGTCACAGTCCCTTCGGTCAGCCCCTCGGCAGCTTCCCATTAGCCTGATCGAGTGGGAGACTTTGGCGAGTTTAGCGTCGAGGAAAGAGATGATGCGGTTAGTGAACCTCTGGGGAGTTGTGGGCGCCGCTTTCCTGTCCGGCTGCTCCACGGTGACTTCGATCGAGCCCCTGGGAGAGCGGCCGAAGCAGGTGCTGGCGGCGGAATGGGCAGGGACCTGGCTGCACCAGGACCATCCCGTCGTCATCCGAGTGGCGGACCCGCAGGAGGGACGGATCGAGGTGGCCTGGGTGGAGGAAAAGCAGGGTGCCTTTCGGCTTGAGTCCTACCTAATCGCGCTGCGCGAGTCGGGCGACTGGGTTTTCGGAAACGTCAGCGAAGCGGATAAGACGGGTCACAACTACTGGGGCGTGCTCCGGAAAGAGGATCGGCAGATCACGATCTGGACCCCAGACCCGGAACGCTGCGCGGCGCTGATCAAGAGCGGGACGATTTCCGGGACCGTCAACAAGGATGGAGACGTCACCCTTGATCGACTCACGCCAGCGCAGACGCTGGGGGTGGTCTCAGGCGAGCAGGGCGGCTGCCTGAGCTGGAGCGAGCCGCTCGTGTTCTTCCGCCTTGGAAAATAGCTTGCGCTGGTGCGGGTTCTTGCGGGTGTGGCGACTCGCGCGCCCCGGCGGTTAGGCTCGTAGGGTGCTTACCGCCCGTTGCCGGTCATCAGCGCTCAGAATTTCCGGCTCGGGCCGGCGTTGCAGCTCAAACGCTCGTTTGCGCCGAGTCAGAAGTGCTGCGCGGGCAGACGTCGAACTTTGCCTCGATCGTCGTCAGTGTCCCTTCCTGCTGCATTTTCGCATCGCGGCGGTTCAAATAAGAGCACCAGATTGCCTCGAAAACCTGGGCGGTCAACTGCGGGAATGGGAAGAAGAGCGGATTGAATGGGTTGTCCCGCGCCTGCATCCAGATTGCCATGCGTGAAGTATTGTTCCGGCCGGCGCCGCGGCGATGAAAACCGTGGGTATTGGCAATCACCAGGGTGTTGGCAGGCACTTTCAGCGCCTTGGGTTTCATACCCAACGCTTGCAGGGCCTTGTCCGATACCCTGAACGAACCATCCCAGTAGCGATGCGGATTGGGTGAATTTTTCATTCGGCTCGCTGCCAGGCTCTCCGCGTACTCCCACTTGATACGTTTCCAACTGAGCCTCTGGGAACCCGGGGCATAGACAAAGGGGCCATTCTCGTCGGTGACGTCGTCGATGAACAGCCACGCCTTGACGCAGGGATGAAAGGTGTCCGTATGGAGATCCTTTTGTGGGTCTTCTCCGTTGTCGGTGAGTGCCTCATGCCGGAGATTTTCGATATAAAAGAAAGGAATTCGATTCTTCGATGATGCGTACCGGATCAGCCGCAGCAGGTCGGGATCGTTACGGACCTGACGGCATAAGGGCAGCCGCGTCAACGCCTCGCTAGTGAGAAAGACCCTCTGGGTCAGGGTACTGCCTTCCCGGATGTCCCGGATTTTGCCCCGATAATTCAGTATCTCGTTTTGCAGGGCCTGGAACTGTTCCTGCGGTAGGAAATTTTCCTTTATGACAAAACCATTCTGCCGGAAGCTCACCCTATCTGAGGCCGACGCCAGAGGGCTCAACAACATCAGTCTGAAATTGAAGAAGAGGTGCGAGACGACCACCCGGAAGACGTGCAGCCCGAGAAGATTCAGGGTGTAACTACCAATAACCGGATTGGTCCTGAAGGACTTGCTCCAGGTGAATACGCTCAAGATATAGAGTGGGATTGAGAGAAGCTTTTTTCCGGTCATTGTGGCGGGCCATGGTTTGCGCGATGGGTTGGCTCTAGAGGTCTTGCTGTCAGGCATTGGCACCGCTAAATCCAGACCTTCCTTTCCCCCCAGAGCAATTGGCGTATGCGGTCGGGCCGGCCGTGGTTCGTCCAGCATTTTATGGTAGGTGATCCATTCCTCAGCTGGCCTCGTCGTGGGCTTGGGAGCGGCCCCCTGGCCGCGACGCGGGGAGTCCCGATGCTGACCTTGAGCCTGCCGACCCGAAAACGGTACCGGGCTGCCCACCTGGAAGTCTTCTGGAAGACGTCCCATCGCAGCGAGGGCGCCGCTCCCACCTGTAGCTGGCTTCGACGCTAATCAACTTATGGTATGCCCAACAGCTTATGGGTCTGAACGCTCAGCCGCCACGCCGGATTCGCCATGCAATACGCTATGGCGGCTTTGATATTCGCGGCCAGGTCCGTCCCGTCCATCGGCTGCAGCAAGAAATGACGAAAAGGCGAGCTCGGCAAAGTCCTTCGGCGTCGCCCCCGACTGGGGAAAGACCAACTTCAGCTCATCCCCGCTGGTCTGAACCAGGGGCGCGCCGGCCTTGGGGCTGACGCAGAGCCAGTCGATCCCTGGCGGGGCGCGGCGGGTCCCGTTGGTCTCTACAGCGACCTCGAAGCCCTGGGCGTGCAGGGCCGCGATCAGGTCGGCATCGAGCTGAAGCAGGGGTTCACCGCCGGTACAGACAACGAAGGGCCGGCCGCCCTGGCCTGGCCAGGCGGCCCGGACCTGCCCAGCAAGCGCAATGGCGTTGGGGTAGCGACCGCCGCCGGGGCCGTTGGTGCCGCGGAAGTCGGTGTCGCAGAAGCGGCAGGTGGCCCGGGCGCGGTCCTGATCGCGACCGGACCAGAGGTTGCAGCCGGCGAAACGGCAAAACACCGCGGGCCGGCCGGCCTGGACCCCTTCGCCCTGAAGGCTGTAGTAGATCTCCTTGACGCTGTAGATGCGGTCGCTGCGGCGGGTCATGTGGGCAGGGCCGGCCCGAGGTCGCCCCAGGAGAGGACGGCGCCGCAGCCCGGGGTCTCGTGCAGATCGATGCGGTCGAGCGCAGGCAGGGTGCCGGCCAGGACCTCGCGCATCCAGAAGGTCAGGTGGACGGGGTCGGGGTCGGGGAGGCCGGGCAGCTCGTCCAGGCGATGGTGGTCGAGTTGCCGGTAGGCGGGCTGGAACAGGGCCTTGACGTCCCCGTAGTCCACCGTCCAGCCGAGCACTTCATCCAGCGGTGCGGTCAGGTGCAGGCGCAGCAGGTAGCTGTGGCCGTGGAGCCGGCGGCGCGGGTCGCCTTCCGGGGCCTGGGCCAGGCGCAGGGCAGACTCGAAGCGGCGCTCCTTCCAGATGCGGTAGTGGAAGCCGTCGAAGTGACAGCCGGCGGTGGCGGTCTCGTAGACGGTGACCCAGGACAGGGCCGGCAGCTCGGGTTTCAGCCGGTCCCAGATCCAGTGGGAGATGATCTCGCTGGTGGGGTTCCAGAGCCCCGGGATGTCGTTGAGGCAGGCGTGGTCGAGGACCGCATGCAACGGCGCCCAGACGGCACCGAGCTGGTCGATGTCGATTCCCATGTCTCGACCGGCCAGGTCCTGGTCTGCGTGGAGGATGACCTCGAAGCCGTGACCGTGCATGCGCCCGCAGGGGTGGCCCTCCGGGACCTTGGGCAGGCGATGGGCGGATTCGAAGCGGAAGCGCCGCCAGAGGTGGACGTGGTCCCCGGCGTCTAGGTCGGCTCCCTGGTCCTTGGTGCTGAGGATGCCGACGGACTCGATGCCGGGGATGGCCAGCCGGTCCCGCACCCAGCGGGCCAGGTTCTCGTCCGTGGGGACGGGCAGGTGGGCGTTGAGGTCGCGCGTAGTCCAGCGGTGCGACGGCGTCGGCGATGAGCCTGGCGCAGGGCCTGCGTCTCTCCGCCGGGAAATGGCGCCCATTCCCCCGGCAGCTCGGCACGGACCCGGGCCTGGAAGCTGTGCCCATGCAGCCCCCGGCAGCGGTGACCGGCCGGCAGGATCTCGACCCGACGGGCGGCCTCGAAGGGGGCGGCCGCGACATGGAAGAGTCTTGTGTTCACAGGGTCTGGGCGAATCGGGCGAGAAGCGGGTCCGGGACCCCGGCCTCGGCAAAGCCCTTGGCCCGCAGCTGGCAGGAGTCGCACTGGCCGCAGGGTCGGCCGTTCGGCCCTGGGTCGTAGCAGCTGCTGGTCAGGGCATAGTCCACCCCGAGCTCCTGGCCGCGGCGGATGATCTCCGCCTTGGTCAGGCGGATCAGCGGCGCGTGGATGCGGAGCCGCTGCTGGCCCTCAACCCCGGCCCGGGTCGCGAGGTTGGCGAGGTGCTCGAAGGCGGCGATGTACTCCGGCCGGCAGTCCGGGTAGCCGGAGTAGTCCAGGGCGTTGACCCCGATGAAGATGTCGCTCGCACCCAGGGTCTCCGCCCAGGCCAGGGCGAAGGACAGGAACACGGTGTTGCGCGCCGGGACATAGGTGATGGGGATGCCCTCGCTCATGGCCTCGGTGCTGCGGCCCTTGGGCACCGCGACGTCCGCGGTCAGGGCCGAGCCGCCGAAGCGGCGCAGGTCGATGTCGACGATCACATGCTCAGCCACGTCCATGGCGGCGGCCACGCGCGCGGCTGCCTCCAGTTCGACGCTATGGCGCTGGCCGTAGCGAAAGGACAGGGCGAAGGGGGTGAATCCCTCCGCCCTGGCGATGGCGAGCGCGGTGGCAGAGTCCAGCCCGCCGCTCAAGAGGACGACAGCCTTGGTCATGGCCTACGGGTTGAGCGGGTCGCGGGTCCGTCCGTGGTCGCGCACCAGCAGTTGCATTGCATAGATCATAAAAACCATGAGTTATCGGTGAAATCCACCGGTGGCTTCCGACTGATTCGAGACCGATCGCCAGACTTGTCCCAGAATCACTCTGTTATCTCCGGATTAGCCGGCAAGTCCAAGCTGATCGCCGGTTTCTGGCTGTTCCCACATTTGGAGGCGCCATGAAAGCTGCTGTTCCTGGATTTGCTGCGGCACGACACATTCTGGCGAACAAGGTTACCAGCTTGAGTAGAGAGGAGGCACCCGTCGTGCTGGGGCGCCGACGGGACCATTTGCGGGAGCCTGTCCCCTGGATGGATCAGGAACGGGCCAGGGTTCGAGCTGTAAGCCACGGCCAGGCTGCATCACCGTCCGTCCCGATCGGATGACGATGAGCCCAGGTCCTCAGGCGAGGCGCGGATCGTAACCGAAGGGCTCGCTCCCGGCGCCCTGGGCGACACTGGCGAAGTCAGGGTGGGCGGGAGAGATCAGCAGGTTGTGCTCCCGGGGGATCATTGTGCTCGGCACCAGGAGCGCCACCGATCGACTGGATGCGACCCAGCCATCGCCAAGGCGGGCGGAACTTACGGGGAGCGGATTGGCGCGCCAGTCGGCGGGCAGGTCCGAATCGACGATGCGAAGCACCGACGAGTCGGGGATCTCCAGGGTGAACAGCCGGTAGCTGCCGAGGACCTGATCGCGCCGCAGGTGGACCAGAAGCTCCAAGGCGGCAAGCGCGATGCTCTGCGAGGCATACAGCATGCCGGTGCCGGGGCTGTTCCACCTGCCGCCGTAGGCCCTGGCCCCGCCACCGTCGAGCGCAGTCGTGGCCCAGCGCTCCTTGACCAGGCGATAGGCCAGCATCAGGTATAGACGCCGTGCTCCAGCCGCCCGATCAGCCGGCGGACTTCGCTCGCGCCGACCTCGGTGGCGAGATACTCGAAAGGCGTCGCCCCGCCGAGGGCCCGGGCGGGCTCCATCAGCCAGCCGCGAGCAGCGCTGCGGTCGCCCTCGAAGAGTCGGATCGCATCGGAGAGACAATCGGCGATCCGGTAAACACGGTCGCCCTCGGCGGGTGTCAGACGGCCTCCGCTGCCGCGCCTGCGGGTAAGCGTTGCCGGTGCGATGGCCGAGGTGGCGAGAAGGTCCCGCTGACTGATGCCGAGTGACTTGGCGAGCCCTTCGATCACGGACGTCGGCAGCCCGGTGCGGACAAGCGCGACCGCGTCGAAGTCGGGCTCGCGGGGCAGACCCATGAGCGACAGCGGATCGTCGGCCGCCTGGTCTGCCTGTGGCTGGTCGGCCTCCCGGATCTCGTCAGGGACGTAGCGTCGGGCAAGGGCGGTCATGATGGTTTGCACCCGTGAATGCATCACATGGAACAGAGAATACGCTCAGTTGAGCAAACTTCAAAGGGGTTAGGTTGAAGGAGGGGGCACGGACCAGGCCCGACAACGAACAAGACGTCGAGAGGGCGATGTCCGAGGTCGTTGCGACGCGAGCCGAAGGCCGCGGCCGTTTCCCGGCCCTAAAGGCCCGCAGGACTTGCAGCCGATAGGGGATATCGGGCTACGTCCCCTGTGTCCTCCATGCCTGTACGGGGATGCGGTCCGGTGAGGCCAGACGAGCGCCTGGCGAGCCGAGCAGATTCAGCGAACATAGTGCGAGCATCTACACTGCTGCTAATTTCTACGCGAGGAATCCACATGGCCCTGAACATTCGAAACGCAGGACCGAGCGTCTCGCCACCCAGGGATCGCCGCACTCTCCCGGCGAGCTACCAAGCGAGCACCGGTCACCCGGGCGCTCCGCATGCGCCGCTGGAACGTCTGACCCCCATGCGCCAGTGGCCGTCGGCTGGCTGACGGTCCCAACCAGATTGCGCAGCCCGCGGCCAATCTACCCGTGCTTGATGCAGGCGCTCAGCATGAGGATCCTCGGGTACGCCTGACCGGCGGGCCTGCCCTCCTTGATGGTCATTGACGACTCGCTCCGGGGCATTGCTGGCCATCCTGCAAAACGGGTCAGCCTCGAGTCGCCGATTACACTCTGACGAGCTGATCGCTGGCCAGACTCGGATCCGCGAGCTCCCCTGCGTCGACCACTGCCGACCGCAGGCGGTCCCGGGACAGTTGTGCGGACGGAAACGTGGCACTTCACCTGCGTCGAGGTGACCGACCCACAAACGATGGCTGACGGCATCCGCGACGAGTTCGACGTCTCCCTGGCTGGCCGCCGGCGGTCGAGACTTGTGACGCCTCGACGACATACCGCATCCAGGGCTCGCTGGCCCGTCGGGACCGCTGTTTGCCGCCGTAACCTCGTTGGCGAGGGTGGAACCGTCATCCTGCAGGGCTGAACCTCGGTACTGCTTCATCCTATGCCTTGGCAACAACGCTAGGTGAGCCACGCTGAGCAGGGTCAGCGATTTCTCGCCTGACCGCTGGCAATCGCGCGTATCCGCCGACACCATCCGATCGGTGCCCGGTAGGGAAATAGGGCCGTGTAACAGTCCTGCATTTTCGGCCCGGCCATCGGCTGGGGGAGGTGGCCTTGGGCAGGGCGGAACGCGGCAGTCGGTTCCGCGCTTGCCGAGCAGCATGGCGCCGGCGGACTGTGCCGGCGCCTTGTTGGAGCTTTGATCGTTCAATGGGCGAATGCGGTCGCCTGATCGGGCATCCGGCCTTACGAGCACCGGGGTCGCGGTTTGCCCGATCAACCCGCGCAAGTCAATTCCGCTTGACAAATGATGTTGCTGGTAATACTACTCGATCCATGAGCGCCGCCACGAAACTGCTCGAAGCCATGCGCCGCCACCCGCTGGATTGGCGCATCGAGCAGCTTCAGACGGTGGCGCGGCAGCATGGAATCGACTGGCGGCAGGAAGGCACCAGCCATTGCGTGTTCGTCCGCGCGGACGGCAGGACCCTGCCGGTGCCCGCGCATCGCCCGGTCAAGCGATCTACGTGAAGAAGTTCGTGGCCTTGGTCAGTGGAGCGTGATCCATGAGAATCCTGGATGACTACCCGTTCGAGATTCGCCCCTTGACGGCCGCCGAGGGCGGCGGTTTTCTGATCTCCTACCCGGACTTTTCCGAGTGCATCTCCGATGGCGAGACGGTCGAGGAGGCCATCGCCAATGGGCGCGACGCGCTGGCGGGCACGATCGCCGCGCTGGAGGCAAAGGGATTTCCGGTACCTGCGCCCAACAGCGGCGGCGTGGCTTCTGGCAAGTTCGTCGCCCGCGTGCCGAAGACGATCCATGCCCAGCTTGCTACGCGAGCCAAGGCAGAGGGGGTTTCCCTCAATACGCTGGTGTTGGCCTTCATCGCGGAAGGCTTGGGGCGGCGCGAGCATCATGCTTGAGTCTCCCTTGAAGTATCCGTTCAGACCGTAGGATGCGGTGAGTGCTCCAAAAACCGACCGTAGTTTAAGCTTGCCGCCTAACCGAAGGGGTCAGATAGAGATGGGTGAAGCGAAGCGCAAGACGTACACGGCGGCATTCAAGGCCAAGGTTGGTCTAGAGGCGGTGCGCGGGGTCAAGACGGTCAACGAGATCGGTCAGGCGTACGGGGTCCATCCGGCCCAGGTGGGGCAGTGGAAGAGGGAGATCCAAGACCATGCCGCGAGCCTGTTTGAGAAGAAGAGGGGGCCGAAGAAGGAGGACGGTCCGGGGGAACCGGAGCGGCTGTACGGGGAGATCGGGCGGCTGAAGATGGAACTGGACTGGCTGAAAAAAAAGTCCGGGCTGAGCCTGTGATCGCCCGGCGCGCCTGGATCGAGCGCGACGCGCAGCTGGCGGTCAGTCGGCAATGCGCTCTGGCGGGGGTGGCGCGCTCCTGGGTCTACGCGGCGGCGAGCGAGGCGTTGGACGAGTTGGACCGGCTGCTCTTGGGTCTGATCGACGCCCAGTATACGCGGCGCCCGTTCTATGGCAGCCGGCGCATGGTGGTGTACCTCAAGGAGCAAGGCCATGCGGTCAACCGCAAGCATGTGCAGCGCCTGATGCGGATCCTGGGGCTGGCTGGCATGGCCCCGGGGCCGGCTACCAGCCGGCCCCACCCGGAGCACAAGATCTACCCCTACCTGCTGCGTGGTGTGGCGGTGGTGCGCCCTAATCAGGTCTGGAGCACCGACATCACCTACATCCGCCTGGAGCACGGTTTTGCCTACCTGGTTGCCATCATCGACTGGTACGCCCGGCGGGTGCTCGCTTGGCGGATCTCCAACACCCTGGACGCGGGGTTCTGCGTGGACTGCCTGGAAGAGGCCCTGCACACCCACGGCAGCCCCGAGGTGTTCAACACCGACCAGGGTTCGCAGTTCACCAGCCAGGCGTTCACCGGGGTCCTGCTGCGCGAGGGGATCGCCATCAGTATGGACGGACGCGGACGCGCCCTGGACAACATCTTCGTCGAGCGACTGTGGCGCAGCGTTAAGTACGAAGACGTTTACCTCAAGGGGTATGCCAGCATGCCCGAGTTGCTGTTAGGGCTGACCGAGTACTTTGCCTTCTACAACAGCGAGCGGCCCCACCAGGGCCTGGGCAACCGCACCCCGGATGCCGTGTACGACTCGGGGGAGGGTGGCGGAGCCAGCATCGTGGATCGCTTTGGCGGCTCGCCGGAGCCATCGCGTGCCGTCGGGGAGGGGCTCGCCCCTGTCCGGGTGGCCTGAGCGCAGTACCGGCGGACTCCGTGTGGACAAAGCGTGAATGTCGCAAGCGAGCGTGTGGACAAGCCGGGGACAACGCGCTGGACGCGCGTTGCCCCCACCTTGACCACACTCATTCACCCTTTGCCCACACTGCGCCGCACCAGCGCCGGTGCGGGCCGAGGACGCCTGCGGCGCAACAACAACAGGTTCTTTTCTCTCAATTGCCGGTCAGCCCCCCTCCTGTCGGAGGGGGCCACCGAAACCTGGGGCAGCGCCAAACCGCTGCGATTGAAGAAGGCGAGCCAGCTTAAATCCAGGGGGAAACTGTCCTGGACATGGGGTCCACGTTAGCGAACCGCATCGTTCGCGGCCACTGCACCTCCGAGCATCCCGCAGAGGAAAAGGGGCCGGGGTCTATTGCCTTTGCTCGGTCGCGTTCGTGGCACGCTAGTTCGTGGGGACCATGGTCCGAGGCCAACGCCGCCTGGGTATCGTTTCGCCGCAGCCACCACTTCACTGTCACGGTTTAACCGGAGCCGCGGTCCAGTAGCTTGCGCAGTACCGGAAGCAGCCTGGGTAAGATAGTACGGGCTGCTTCCCAGACGATCGTATCGTCCACCTGGGCGTAACCATGGATCAGGACGTTACGAAAAGCGATGGATTTTCGCGCTTCCGGCAATTGGGCGAGGATTTCAGGTTGCTGCTTGTCCAGTTGCGAGAGGGCCTCGCCGAGGATTTCGAATTGACGCTCCACTGCCGAGCGCAGGATCTCGTTGGCGAGGTAATCTTCTAAAGGTTTTGCGAGCGAGAAACCGCTCTATCGCATCGCCGCTGCTTACGGCATCCCAGAGCAAGGCTCGCGGGTCACGCGCCATGGATCAGCTCGCGGCTCTGTTCAATGGTGGCCCGCACGTAGGGGTTGCGTACGGCGCCTGCGACGATGAGGTCTACCTCGCGACCGAGCAGGGTCGAGAGGGACTGCCGCAGATCGAAGTAGGCATCGAATAGCCCTTGTGGGGGGTCTGGCTCGAACTGCACGAGGAAATCTGCGTCGCTGGTGGCGGGGTCGAAGTCGACCCCGCCACCAGCGGCCGATCCGAAGACCTCCAGGCGCCGGAGCCATGAAACGCCGGCGCCAGGTCTCGCTCTGGTCATGCTCGGGGCCCGGTCTCGCTTTGTAGCAAGCCGGCCCCGACAATCCGATTTGGCAGGGTGTGTGGTGTCGGAAGGACCGGCGTCAATCCCAGCTCAGCGCCCCGCCGGTCTGGTACTCGGTCACCCGGGTCTCGAAGAAGTTCTTCTCCTTCTTCAGGTCCAGGACCTCCGACATCCAGGGAAACGGGTTGGTGGCGCCTGGATACTGCTCCGGCAGGCCGATCTGGGCGCAGCGGCGGTTGGCGATGAACTGCAGGTACTCCTCGAACATCGGTGCGTTCAGGCCCAGCACGCCGCGGGGCATGGTGTCGTAGGCGTACTGGGCCTCCATGGTCACGGCGTCGCGGATCATCTCGACCAGCTCGTCCTTGAAGGCCGCGGTCCACAGGTGCGGGTTCTCGATCTTGATCTGGTTGATCACGTCGATGCCGAAGTTCATGTGCATCGACTCGTCGCGCAGGATGTACTGGAACTGCTCGGCGGTGCCGGTCATCTTGTTGCGCCGGCCCATGCGACAGGATCTGCACGAAGCCGACGTAGAAGAAGATGCCCTCGAAGATGACGTAGAAGGCCACCAGCTCGCGCAGCAGCTTCTGGTCGTTCTCCGGCGTGCCGGTATTGAAGTGCGGATCGGCCAGGTACCGGGTGTAGGGCAGGGCCCACTCGGCCTTGCGTGCAACCGAGGGGACCTCGCGGTACATGTTGAAGATCTCGCCCTCATCCAGCCCCAGGCTCTCGACGACGTACTGGTAGGCGTGGGTGTGCAGGGCCTCCTCGAAGGCCTGGCGCAGCAGGTACTGGCGGCACTCCGGGTTGGTGATGTGGCGGTAGACCGCCAGCACCAGGTTGTTGGCCACCAGTGAGTCGGCGGTGGAGAAGAAGCCCAGGTTGCGCTTGATGATGGTGCGCTCGTCCTCGGTCAGGCCGTTGGGGTCCTTCCACAGGGCGATGTCCGCGTTCATGTTGATCTCCTGCGGCATCCAGTGGTTGGCGCAGGCGTCCAGGTACTTCTGCCAGGCCCAGTCGTACTTGAAGGGGACCAGCTGGTTGAGGTCGGCGCGGCAGTTGATGATCTTCTTGTCGTCCACCCGCACCCGCCCGGCACCCATCTCCAGGGATTCGAGCCCGGTGGCACCGCCGGCGGCCTGGGCAAAGTCGTGGTGGGCAAGGGCGGGGTCGGTGACCTCGGGGGGGCGCTGTTCCAGATTTGGGCTGACCATTGGAGCGGCGCCGGCGGTGGCCATGAGGATCTCGTTGCCCACTACACCCTGACCGGGGCGTACATGCCCAGCGGTGTTGTGTGGGCGTAGGGCGATGGGGTCCAGGGGCGCTACGGCGGCGTCTTGCCAGCGGGGCTCTGCGGGCTCGTCGAAGAGGGCAGAAGCTGGAGGGGGCATGGTTTGCCCCTTGGGCTGGGCAGTACCAGTTGCGGCGGGTCCGGCAACGGCGGCAAGGGGGTCGTCCCAGTTCAACATCGTCTCTAGCTCCTCTTGTTTGGCGCTTTGGGTTGGCGCTCAGGTCTTTGGTGGTTGTCGAGTCGCGAAGCCCGCCTGGCAGCGCGCGGGCCCGGCCCCGGTGAAGGGGTTGGTCTGATCCCTCAGGGTGCAGGATATTCTAGGGGATGTACCGCAGATGTCTAGCCCGGAAGACAATATATTGGGCTGTCTATCCTGCATACACACAAGATGTAGTCTGGAGACGAGGAGACCCCTCGACCCGGTCAGGTGTGGTCCCTGAGGTACCCAACCGCATGGCGGATTCGAAATTTGTCGAGGTGCGGGTTGCCCAAGCAACTAATGCAGCCTCAACCCCTGTCCCTGGAGCTCTTCGATCACCGGGGCCAGGGCAGCAATCTGCTCGGCGTCGTCGGAGACCTGGGCGAAGCGGCGCAGGTCGTCCAGCGCCGCCGGGGCGTAGCCCAACTCGCGGTAAATCAGGCCGCGGTCGCGCAGGTCCTCCGGCATGTCCGGGGCCAGGGTGAGGATGGCAGAGACTGCGGTCAGTGCCTGCGACATCTCCTCGCGGCGCAGGTAGACCGACTTGAGGTTGCGCAGCATGCGCACCAGGATCTCGCGGTGTGTGGCCGGACGCAGCAGGGTGGGGTTGGCCGCCACCGTCAGAGCCCCTTCGCCGTAGAGGGCTGCGAGGCGCCGATCCAGCTCGGCCGTATCGAGAAGGGCGCCCCCCGCGAAGGGGTCTACCAGCCTGCCCTCGGCCCCCAGTCCGACCTTGACGATAAAGTGCCCGGGAAAGCCGATGCCCTTGGCGGGAAGCGCGATGCGGCGTGCGATCTCGAAGTAGAGCACCGACAAGGCGATGGGGATACCCAGGCGGCGCTCCATGACCTGATCCAGGAAGCTGTTGCGCGGGTCCTCGTAGTCCCCTTCGTTGCCGGCAAAGCCCTTGTCCACAAACAGGAATCGGTGGAATGCGGAGATGCGCTGGGGCGTGGGGGCGTCCGCCGGGACGCGCTTCGCGGCGAGGCCCGCCAGGTCGTCGAGGCGCCGCAGATTCCGGCGCTGGTCCAGCCCCGGCTGGAAGAGGGCGCTGATCAGCAGGGCCCCTTGACCGATGTCGACAAGGTCATCCGGACGTTTTGCCAACTCGGCTAGGTCGGCCAGGGTGCTGTCCATGGGCGGCTCCGATGTTCGGGTCTTGAGGCAAGGGTCGGGTCCAGCGCGGCGGGAGTCAAGGTCGGTCCGCCGGGCTATAATCCGCCGCCTTTCCCTCGCAGTCCTCGCGGTATCCCCATGGCAGTCGCACCCATCTCCGGCCTCGGCTATCTCGTCAGAGGGATGAAGCTCATCACCCGGGCTGGGTTACGGCGCTTCGTGGTGGTCCCGCTCTTGATCAACGTCCTGGTCTTCTCCGGGGCCATCTGGGCTGGGGTGGTCTGGTTCGAGGGGTTCGTTGCCTGGGCCGAGGCCAGGGTCCCGGGGTGGCTCCAATGGCTGGAGTGGCTCCTGTGGCCCATCTTCGTGCTGACCCTGTTAGTCCTGGTTTTCTATACCTTCGGTCTGGTCGCAAACCTGATTGCCGCCCCCTTCAATGCCCTGCTGGCGGAGAAGGTCGAGCTCCACCTGACCGGACGGCCCCTGGGGGAGGGGGGCGGGATCGGCAAGGCGATGCGGGAGCTGGTCCCGACCCTGATCGACGAGGTGGGCAAGGTCCTGTATGCCGTGTTCTGGGCCATCCCCTTCCTGATCCTGTTCCTGATCCCCGGGATCAATCTGGCCGCTCCCGTGCTGTGGTTTCTCTACACGGCCTGGATGCTGGCCCTGCAGTATATCGACTACCCCATGGGCAACCACGGGTTCAAGTTCAGCGCCATGCGCTCGGGGCTGCGCCGACGGCGACTTCTGGGCCTGGGCTTTGGGGCGGCCACGGCGGGGATGACCCTGGTCCCGGTCCTCAATTTCATCGTCATGCCCAGCGCCGTGGCAGGTGCCACGGCGCTGTGGGTCGGGGAACTGCAGGGCGACGTGCCTGACCGGAAATAGCCCCTGGGCGGACCTTCATACGCGCCGCAGCAGGTCGACCCGATGGGGCTTGCGGAAATGGGCGCCGTCCGGGGTCATGTGGGCGAGAAAGGCGGCGCGAATCTGCTCGTAACGGGCCTTGTCGATGTCGAGTTCGGTATGAGTAACCTTGAGGAAGTGATCCTCGAAGGTTTCCCAGTTGGCATAGGTCCCCGGGGTTTCGTAAAAGACTTCGGCCTCCAGGCTGAAGTGTCCCTGGGCCAGGGCGCGGTTGAGGGCGGCGACCGCGGCGGTGCGCACCTCGCCCTCGTCGTTGAAAAGGCGCAGCAGGTCGTTGAATGCCCCTGCGTAGACCGGCTCCAGGAAAAGGGCGTGGCCTTTCGGCCTCAGCACCCGATGGATCTCTCCCAAGGCCTGGTCCATGACCGGGATGGGGACGTGGTGCAGGGACTTGAACATCAACACGGCGTCGTAGCTCCCGTCCGGGTCCTCGATGGCCTCGGCCCCGCCGTAGCGGAAGCTGACCCCTGGGAGGTCTGCGACCTGGAGGTTCTTCTGGTGCTGGATGCGGTCCACCTCCGTGGCGACGATGTGGGCGGGGGCAAAGCGCTCCATCAGCATGCGCGTGGTCCAGGCTGCGCCGCAGCCGAGCTCCAGTAGCCTCGCGCCTCGCAGATCGAGTAGCTCGGCAATGACGTCGACGTCGCTGGCGGTGCGGTAGGGGGCGACCGGGGTGAACAGAACCTGGGGACGATGGGGCATTGGGTGGTCTCTTGGCTGAATTGGGGAAAAATCGCTCTGGGGTTAGATGCCAGCGGTCAGCTTGAATTTGCTCGCGGAGATCGGCCGCTCAATACCGCATTGGTCCTGTCCCGGGATTGGGCTACCATACTCGGCTTTTCGGCGACCGAGGCTCTTAGCCATGCAGGATATCAACCCCCTCGTGAACTTGGTCGGGGACCTCAAGGGGCGGCTCGTGTCGCTCAGGGGGTATCTTTGACTATGCCGAGAAGAATGACCGCCTCGTAGAGGTCCTGCGCGAGCTGGAGGACCCCGCCGTCTGGAACCAGCCTGAGCGGGCTCAGACCCTGGGACGCGAGCGCGCCGCTCTGGAGGCCGTGGTCCACGGCCTCGATGAAATCGACGCAGGGCTGCTGGAGGCCGAGGACTTGCTCGACATGGCGGTGGAGGAGGGCGACTCCGACACCGTTGATGCCGTCGCTGCGGACCTGGCGGGCTTCCAGGCCCGGGTCGAGGGGCTCGAGTTCCGGCGCATGTTCTCCGGCGAGATGGACGCCACGAATGCCTTCCTGGACGTCCAGTCCGGCTCCGGTGGGACCGAGGCCCAGGATTGGGCTGAGATGCTGCTGCGAATGTACCTGCGTTGGGGCGAGCGGCGCGGCTTCAAGACCGAGCTGATCGAGGTCTCGCCCGGCGAGGTGGCCGGGATCAAGAGTGCCACTATCCGCTTTGAGGGCGAACACGCCTTTGGTTGGTTGCGCACCGAGACCGGGGTTCACCGCCTGGTGCGCAAGTCCCCCTTCGATTCCGGAAACCGCCGCCACACCTCCTTTGCCGCCGTCTTTGTCTCGCCGGAGATCGACGACTCGGTGGAGATCGACATCAACCCGGCGGACCTGCGTATCGACGTCTATCGGGCCAGCGGGGCAGGCGGGCAGCACGTCAACCGTACCGAGTCGGCGGTGCGCATCACCCACCTGCCCACCAACGTCGTCACCCAGTGCCAGAACGACCGGAGCCAGCACAAGAACAAGGCCACGGCCATGAAGCAGCTCCAGGCCAAGCTCTACGAGCTGGAGATGCAGAAGCGCAGTGTCGCCCAGCAGGCCCTGGAGGACACCAAGTCCGACATCGGCTGGGGCAGCCAGATCCGCTCCTACGTGCTGGACCAGTCGCGCATCAAGGACCTGCGCACCGGGGTGGAAATCGCCAATACCCAGGGGGTGCTGGACGGAAACCTCGACCCCTTCATCGAGGCGAGCCTCAAGAGCGGGCTTTGAGCATATCGACCATGAGCCAGACAGAGCACCAGGAACCACCCCAGCCGGGCCAGGGCCAAACCGACCAGGCCGACGAGAACAAGCTGATCGCCCAGCGCCGCGACAAGCTGGATCAGCTGCGGGCCAAGGGCAATGCCTTCCCGAACGATTTTCGCCGAGATGCCCTGGCCTCCGACCTGCACGCCCGCTACGGCCACATGGATACCGAGGAGCTGGAGGCCGAGGGGGTGCGTGTGAGCCTGGGCGGGCGCCTCATGAGTCGGCGGGTCATGGGCAAGGCGAGCTTCTCCCACCTGCAGGACATGTCTGGACGCATCCAGCTCTTCGTTCAGCGCGATACCCTGGGGACAGACGCCTACGCCGCGTACAAGAAGGACCTGGACCTAGGGGACATCGTCGGCGCCGAGGGGATCCTTTTCAAGACCAAGACCGGGGAGCTGTCCCTGCGCTGCGAGACCCTGCGGTTGCTGACCAAAGCCTTGCGCCCGCTGCCGGAGAAATGGCACGGGCTTACCGACCAGGAGAGCCGCTACCGCCAGCGTTACCTCGACCTCATTACCAACGAGACGGCCCGTCACACCTTCCAGATTCGCGTGCGCATGATCCAGTACCTGCGGGACTATCTGAATGGCCGGGGCTTTCTGGAGGTCGAGACCCCGATGATGCACCCCATCCCCGGCGGGGCGGCGGCACGCCCCTTCGTCACCCACCACTACGCCCTGGACATGCAGCTCTTTCTGCGAATCGCTCCGGAGCTGTACCTCAAACGCCTGGTGGTGGGGGGCTTCGAGCGGGTCTACGAGGTCAACCGCAACTTCCGCAACGAGGGGCTCTCCACCCGCCACAACCCTGAGTTCACCATGGTGGAGTTCTATCAGGCCTATGCGGACTACCGCGACCTCATGGACCTGACCGAAGACCTCCTGCGTGGCATGGCCCAGGCGGTGCTTGGCACCACCACCCTGGTACACCAGGGCACGACCTACGACTTCAACCGGCCGTTCCGCCGCCTGTCTGTGCGCGATGCCGTGGTGCACTTCAACGAAGGGGTCGCAGTGGCTGAGGTGGACGACCTGGACGCGGCCCGCACCCTGGCCAGGCGTCTCGGGGTCGAGGTTCAGGATCCCTGGGGCCTGGGTCGGGTACAGCTTGCCATCTTCGAGGAGACCTGCGAGCACCAGCTCATGGACCCGACCTTTATCACCGAGTACCCCACCGAGGTCTCGCCGTTGGCCCGCTGCAACGATCTCAATCCCTTGGTCACAGACCGCTTCGAGCTCTTCATTGGCGGGCGCGAGATCGCCAACGGCTTTTCCGAGCTGAACGACCCCGAGGACCAGGCGGAGCGATTCCGCCAGCAGGTCCGGGACAAGGACGCCGGGGACCACGAGTCCATGCATTACGATGCCGACTACATCCGCGCCCTAGAGCACGGCCTGCCGCCCACGGCGGGGAAGGGCATCGGGATCGACCGCCTGGTGATGCTCTTCACCGACGCCGCCTCCATCCGAGACGTGCTCCTGTTCCCACATATGCGCCCGGAGGATTGACCCTCCCCGCCGCTGCGCGGCGGCAACGGCTGTTGGGGGTCCGCTTCGCGGTTCGACCTATCGACCGCCCGGGATCTAGGGCCGCAGGGCCGCCTGGACGTGCTTCCCCTCGAAATTTCGGATCTTGCCGATGCTGGTGCAGCCCTCCTGCCCTACGCGTCCCTGGGCCAGGCGGTAAGATTGAATCCGGGTCAGGAGGGACTAAAATTTAAGGTAGGAGGCTGACACGAAGGAGGGTAATCATGACAACCAAACGCAACGAGATGATCGAGGCGGTTCCTCGTCGCGAGATGACCTTGCTCGACGAGATGGACCGGGTGTTCGATGGTCTTTTCCACCGTGGCTGGCTGAGGCCGTTCCGCGAGGCGTGGCCGGAGTGGGCGCGGGCCGAGGAGACCTTTGGGATGGGCAACCCGCGGGTCGATGTGCTCGACCGGGAGGAGGAGATCCTGGTTCGGGCCGAGGTCCCGGGCGTTAACAAAAAGGATCTGCGCGTGGAGCTGAGCGGACAGATGCTCACCATTCACGGCGAGCGTCGCCGCGAGCAGAAGGAGGAAAAGGGCGAGTACTTCCGCTCCGAGATCGCCCACGGCATGTTTAGCCGCACCCTCCGCCTGCCGGAGGAGGTGGCGCTGGACAAGGCCGCGGCGGAGTTCAAGGACGGCATTCTCGAGGTCCACCTGCCCAAGACTCACAAGACGGAGCGCCGTCGCATCGAGGTGGCATGAGGCCACCCATCACGACTCACACTAAGTGAGTTCTAGCCCCTAGGCGGGGTGGCGCTGAAAGGCGCATAGCAGGCCGGCCGCAGCGCCGGCCTTCGCGTGCAAGGGCCGGGGCTCGTCGGTGCGCAGTCTCCGACGGCGTTGTACTCAATGGCTTGGCAGCGCGGCGATATAGGCGGTCATACCGTCCATGAGCATCTGCACCGAGATCATGATCAGCAACATGCCGGTTAGGCGCACCAGGGCGCGCAGGGCCCGCGGTCCGAGCATCTCAAACAGGGCGCCGGAGGCCAGCAGGATCGCGGCACTGAAGCACCAGGCCAGGCTAAGGGCACCGAACCAGGTCCAGAAACGAGCCGGGTCCCGGCTCACCAAGAGCAGCACGGCTGACATGGCGGACGGACCGGCGAGCATCGGCACTGCCAAGGGTACGATGAAGGGCTCGTCCTCGATCTCCCCTCGACGCACGCCATCAGTCTCGGGAAAAACCATTCGCACGGCGATGATAAACAAGACGACCCCGCCGGCGACGCCCAGCGCCGGTTGCTCCAGCCCTAGGTGGTCCAGGATGGTCTGGCCTGCGACCAGAAACAGCAGAAGCACCAGATAGGCGAAGACCAATTCCCGGGCAATGATGCGCAGGCGTCGTGCCTGCGGGTAGCGGCTGAGCAGGGAATGGAACAGTGGGATGTTTCCCAGCGGATCCATGATGATGGCGAGCAGGATCGCAGCGGAGACGATGTCCATGGACCGAGCATACACGACGGGCCGCGATCCCGGACGCGAAAGGGGCCCAGGTACGGCCGCGGCGATGAGATGCGTCCGGATCACCGCCCCCACGCCTCAGGGATCGATGGGGTGCGCGAGCATCGGCTGGGCTCGCCGCCGTCTGCGCCCTCGCTGCGGCGGGCGATCCGGCCGTCCTGGATTTCCACGCTGCGTTTCCTGCAACCGCAGGACCGGCCAGGGTGGGCGGCAAGGCAGGAGGTAACGGGCCGCCGGAAAGCGCGGCCGGGCGGCGAGCTCCCCGGACCGGGGTCAGCCCGCGATCTGCTGGATCCCGGATATCAGCCAGTCACCGTCCCGCGTCGCCCAGGGGTGCTGCACGTGCCAGACCTCGTCGAAGGGCTGGGCGGGACCGTCGGTCTCCTCACGGATCAGCCCGGAGAAGCGCACGCTGGCCAGGATCAGGTCGTCGTCGCGCTGGACCTGGAGAATCTCGGCATTGAGCGTAACCACCTCCGTGTACTGGCCCGGTTTGGTGGAGCGGTCGTGGTCCCGCTGGAGCTCCGCGAAGAGCTGTGGGGTGGTGTAGGTGCGAATGTCCCGCCAGTCGGCTTGGTCCCAAGCGGCCTGGAGACGGATGAAGTGGGTCTTGGCACCCTCGGCGAAGGCGGGGCCGTCGAACCAGCTTGGCTCCTCGACTGGTGCCGCGCCCTTACCCACTGGGGCGGTGTCTACCGCATCTGGGGTAAAGCCGCCCATGGGCCCGTAGCTGGGGGCCATGCGCCCGGCCGAGGTGACTGGGCTCGGTGTCGGCGCACGCCTCCGCATGGCCCGCATCAGCAAGAAAGCGCCGACTACGAGGGCGGCGATGACCAGGAAGTCCATCGGGGCCAGCCCGTCGAAGGCCCCACCGAAGAACAGGGCCGCCAGAAGCCCGCCGGCGGCGAGTCCGGCCAGCGGCCCGAGCCAGCGGCTGGCACCGCCGGCAGCGGCGGGCTGGGCCGCTCGCTGGCCAGACTGGGCAGGTGATGCGGCGGGGGCCGGGGCCTGCCGAGGCATCACGGTTTGCCGCCCCAGGTTGGCCCCGCCGCCCATGCGGCGGGCCTCAGCGTCGGGGATCGTTAGGACTGAGACGGTGATCAGGGCGAGAACGAAGGTCAGGAGGGTCTTCATCGTTACTTCCTCGAAAATGGCCTAAGCGGGCTGTCTGAATTTCGTTGGCTTGAGCGGTTGCTCAGTGGACCCAAGCCTCTGTCGGGCGGAGGGGCAACAGTCCCAGCCCGTCTGCGGTCAACGGACCTCGGCCCTGCCGAGGCCCCGGGGATCGCTGCCAACCAGCACCCGATGCCCGGCGCGGTCCCAAAGGACCACCTGCATGTTGCCGAAGCCTCCGGTCACGGGCTCCAGGCGATGGCCCTTCGCCTCCAGGCCTGCAACCTGGTCCGCCGTCAGGGCGGCTGGCTCGTACTGGATTCGGTCGGGCAGGAATTGGTGGTGTATCCGTGGCTTTGCAACCCAGTCCACTGGGCCCTCACCGGCTACCGTTGCCAGGATGCCCTGCAGGACCATGGTGATAATTCGGCTGCCCCCGGGCGTACCGAGGACGGCTATCGCGGCATCGGATTCGAGAAAGGTCGGGCTCATGCTCGAGAGCATGCGTTTGCCCGGCGCGATGGCGTTGGCCGCGCCGCCGACCAGCCCGTAGACATTGGGGGCACCGGGATAGGCGGAGAAGTCGTCCATCTCGTTGTTGAGCAGGACACCGGTCCCCGGTGGGACCAGACCCGAGCCAAAGGGGGTGTTGATGCTCAGGGTGGCCGCGACCCGGTTCCCCTCGCGATCGAGTATTGAGAGGTGGGTGGTGTTGGTTCCCTCGGGGGTTGGGTCGCACCCCGCGCTGGGGGTGGACCGGTCGGGGTCGATGTCGCGCGCCAGGCCGGCGGCGTAGAGCGGGTGGGTGAGGCGTGCGACCGGAATATCCACCAAGTCGGGGTCTCCCAGGTAGGCGGCGCGGTCGCGGTAGGCGCGGCGCATGACCTCCACCAGCAGGTGGGTGCGTGCGACTGGGTCCAGGGCGTCCAGGTCGAAGCCGTCGAGCATGTGGAGCATCTCCGCCAGGAGCACGCCTCCCGACGACGGCGGAGCAGCGCTGACCAGCCGCCAGCCCCGGTAGTCCACGACCACGGGGGCGCGCTCCACCACCCGATACTGGTCGAGGTCCTCGCGCGTCCAGATGCCCCCGGCGGCGCCTACCCCGGCCACCAGGGCCTCGGCCACAGGCCCCGCGTAGAAGCCCGCATGTCCGGCCCGTGCCAGTGCGTCCAGGGTGCTGGCGAGGTCTGGCTGGCGAATGATGTGCCCCTCCGGCGGGGCCTCGCCTGCAACCAGGAACTGGGCCGCAGCAGCCGGCGAGCGACGCAGCACCGGTGCCCGTTGCTGGGCCAAGCGGTGGTAATGAGGATCCACCGGGAAGCCTTCCCGGGCCAGGCGGATCGCCGGGGCCAGGCTGTGGGCCAGTGGCAGCCGGCCATAGTGCCGGGCCAGGTGCGCCAGGGCCGCCGGGGCCCCTGGGATGCCGGCCGCCAAGGCCCCGTCGAGGGATAGGTCCGGGATGAACCGCCCCTGGGCGTCCAGGTACAGGTCGCGATGGGCGGCCAGGGGGGCCCGCTCGCGCCCGTCGAGCATGACCTGGAACCCGTCGGCGGCCCGGTGCAGGAGCCAGAAGCCGCCGCCGCCGAGCCCCGATCCGTAGGGCTCCACCACCGCCAGGGCGGCGCCGACGGCGATCGCGGCGTCGAAGGCATTTCCTCCGGCGTCGAGGACCTCGAAGCCGGCGGCGGTGGCCAGGGGGTGAGCGGAGGCGATGGCTGCGGCGGGGGGCGTCGCGCCCTTGTCCGGTGCAGTGTCCGGCTGGGGCTCAGCCTGGACCCAGGCCGCGAGCAGCAGCAGCGCCGCGGCGGTCAGCCGGGCGAGGGCAGACGCCGCTGGGCGGCGGTCTAGGGCGTGATCAGGGGTCATTAGACCTCGTAGAGCCGTCGCGCTAAGTTGAGGACGGGCTGCGGGGACGGGCGGTGCGGGTCGGTGCCGACTCTGGTGCGGAGCTCAGACCCTGATTGGGCTCGGACCCCGGAGGGCGGGTCCGAGTTGCGGTGCCGTCGCGGGCCGATCAGGCCTGCTCGCCGGTGATCCGATCGTACTTGGCCTTGAGCTCTTCCTCGGTCTCCTCGTGTGCCGCATCCTTGATAATGCAGTCGACGGGGCAGACCTCCACGCACTGGGAGGTCTCGTAATGGCCGACGCATTCGGTACAGAGGTCAGGGTCGATCTCGTAGATCTCATCGCCTTGGGTGATGGCGCCGTTGGGGCATTCGGGCTCGCAAACGTCGCAGTTGATGCATTCGTCGGTGATGATCAGTGCCATGGTGCTACTCCTTGGTCGGGAGGGGTCGGATGGGGGTTAGACATGCGGAAGACAGAATCTTATCCAAACCGCTCACGCAATGCAGCATGAACGTCCGGCGAGACGAAGGCTGAGACGTCGCCCTTGAGCCGCGCGATCTCGCGCACCAGGGAGGACGAAATGTAGGCGTACTTCTCGGCGGGCGTGAGAAACAGGGTTTCGATGTCCGGCGCCATGCGCCGGTTCATGCCTGCGAGTTGGAACTCGAACTCGAAATCGGAGACAGCGCGCAGCCCCCGCATGATGACCGGAACGCCCAGGCCGCGGGCGAATTCCACCAGGAGCCCGGAGAAGGCCACGACCTCCACGTGCCTCAGGTGGGCGACCACCTTGCGGATGAGGTCCACTCGCAGGTCGAGTGGGAATACCGGGGCCTTGCTGGTGTCGGCGGCCACCGCCACCACTACCCGGTCGAACAGGCGCGACGCACGGCAGATGAGGTCGGTATGCCCGTTGGTGACGGGGTCGAAGGTTCCCGGATAGACCACACTTCGCACGGGTATCTCCCTTGACTCCGGGGGTTCCCCGGTTGGCGCGAAGGATACCAGACCGATCAGTCCTCGGTGCGCGGATTGGGGAGCTGGGGCCCAGCGAAGGCGGCCGAGACGGTCCTTGCCACGGACTCCTCGACCAGCGCCAGGCCGAAGGCCACTTGGCCGGCCCGCCGATCGCGCACGAGGCGCCAGCCCCGGGGTAGGGGCGGGAGGCCGGGTTTGGCCTGCGCCTCCAGGTAAACCCTGGAGCCCTCGCCTACCCAGCCCTTGGACGCCAGCAGGGTGCAGGTCGGTGCCAGCAGCGCGTCGGTAAAGGGGGGGTCGAGGAAAACGATATCGAAGGGTCGCCCAGGCCCCTCCAGCCAGCGCAGGGCGTCGCCCTGGACCACTCGGACTTGGTTCGCCCCCAGGGTCTGGATATTGGCGCGGAGTTGGAGCACCACGGGGTCGGCCCGCTCCACCATCACCACCTCCGCGGCCCCGCGGGATGCCGCTTCCAGACCTAGGGCCCCGCTCCCGGCAAAGCAGTCCAGGCAGCGGGCCCCCGGCATGATGGGGGCCAGCCAGTTGAACAGGGTCTCGCGTATCCGGTCGGGGGTGGGGCGCAGCCCCTCCTGGTTCGGAACCGGGAGTTTGCGGCCGCGGTACAGCCCGCCGACGATACGCAGGCGGCCCGGTTCCGGCTTGGCGTCTGCGCGCGCCGAAGGGCGTGGCGACCTAGTCACCCTGCTTTGCCACCGTCCCGGGCTGGGGGCCCACGTTAACCACCGCCAAGCGGTCTGGGTGGATGCGGCGGGCGAAGGCCTCGCGGATCTGCTCGGCGGTGACCGCCTCCACCTCTCCGGTGAAGCGGTCCAGGTAGTCCAACGGCAGGCCGTAGAATGCGATCATGGCCAGGTACTCCACGACCTTGGCATTTCCCGCGATGCGCAACGGGAATCCACCGGTGATGTTCTTCTTGGCTGCCGCCAGCTGTTCTTCGCTCGGTCCCGCCTCGATAAAGCCGCGCAGGGTCGTCAACAGCACCTCGCGGGCCTGGTCGACCTGGTCGTTTTTCGTCTGGAGCCCCATCAGGAAGGGCCCGTCGGCCCGCATGGGCAGGAAGTAGCTGTAGACGCTATAGGAGAGCCCGCGCTTCTCGCGCACCTCCTCCATCAGCAGCGAGACCAGGCCGCTGCCCCCAAGGATGTGGTTGCCCACATAGAGCGGGAAGTAGTCCGGGTCGCCGCGGCGCATCCCGGGCTGCCCGATCAGGACATGGGTCTGGCTGGAGGTGAAGTCGATGCGCTCGGCCTTGGCGGCGGCGAGCTCCGGCACCTTCGGCGGCGCCGGGGGCCGCTCCCCGCCCGGCAGTCCCGCGGTGACCCGGTTGGCGATGGCCTCTGCCTGCGACCGAGTGATGGCACCGACTATGGCAATCACGGCGTTGCGGGCCACAAAGTACTGGCGGTGAAAGGTGGCCAGGTCCTCCGGGGTCAGGCCGCTCACCCCCTGCGGGGTCCCGTTGGGTGACCCAGCGTAAGGGTGGTCGCCGTAGATCGCCCGGTAGAGGGCCTTCTGGGCGACGGTCCCCGGATCCTGCTCCTCCTGGCGCAGGGCCGTGAGGGTATTCTGGCGCAGGCGCTCCAGGTCGGGCCCGGCGAAGCGCGGCTCTGCGAGGACCTTGGTCAGGGTCGCCAGAGCGGTCTCCAGGGCTGGCTCCCGGGTCAGGCTGCGGATGGAGACGACGGCCATGTCGCGCAGGGCCGAGGCCGACAGCGACGCCCCCACGGCCTCCATGCGCTCGGCGACGGCGTCGGCGTCCCACTCGCCTGCGCCCTGAGTCAGCATGCTCGCGGTCATGGAAGCGAGGCCGGGGTGCCCGGCGTCGCGGGCGCTGCCGGCGTCGAAGACCATGCGCAGGTCGAGCATCGGCAGGTCCGGGGCGTCCACGAACAGGACTCTGGCCCCGTTGGGGGTCTCCCACGCCTGGATCTCGGGCAGGGCGGCGGCCGGGCCCGCCAGGGAGAGCCCTAGGATGATGGCGGCGAGAGAGAGGAAGCGGCGCAGGCTAACGGACATGGGGGTCGGCTCCTGCCTTGGGGGTGTGGGCGGGGGTATCTCCAGCCAGGGGCTGCGGGTCCAGTACCGCCACCGTCAGGTTGTCCGAGGCCAGGTACTTCCCCGCTACGGCCTGGACCTGCGCCGGGGTGATGGCGCTCAGCCGCTCGACGTACTCCTCGATCAGCGGCCAGCCCAGGCCGGTGGACTCCAGGGTGCCGATCTGCATCGCCTGGCCGTAGACGGAGTCCAGCTCATAGACCTTGTTGGCAATGAGCTGGGTGCGGATGCGTTCGAGCTCCGCCTCGCTCACGAGTTCGTCCTTCAGCCGCTGGATCTGGGCCTGTAGCGCCTGCTCCAGATCCCTGATGTCGTGTCCCTTGGCCGGGGTCCCGTCCATCACGAGCATCCCCGGCAAGCGGGTGAATGCGTTGTAGCTCGCGTCCGCGTCAGCGGCCACTTGGGCCCCGCGCACCAGCTCGCGGGTAAGCCGCGTGCTGCTCCCTCCGTCGAGGACCGAGGCCAGCATCTCCAGGGCATAGGGCTCCCAGTCTTCCGTCCCGGGTTGCCCCAGGGCCGTGGTCTTGTAGCCCATGATCAAGTAGGGCTCCTTGGCCGGGGCCTTGACCCGGATCCGCTGTTCACCCAGCTGCGGCGGCTCGGGGCGATGTTTCGCGGCGGCGACCTGCTCCGCCTTGAGCGGGCCGAAGTGCTTGCGGGCCAAGTCGAAGACCGCCAGGGCATCCACATCACCTACGACAACCAGAGTGGCATTGTTGGGGGCGTACCACTGGCGATACCAGTCGCGCAAATCCTCCACCCTAAGTTCAGCGAGGTCCCCCTCCCAGCCGATCACCGGATTGCGGTAGGGCGAGGCGGCGTAGGCCACGGCGTTAAACCGCTCGAATGTTAGGGACTCGGGGTCGTCGTCGGTCCGCAGGCGCCGCTCTTCCTGGACCACCGCCAACTCCTTTTCGAACTCCGCCGGAAACAGCGAGAGGTTGCGCATCCGGTCCGCCTCCAGTTCGAAGGCCACCTCCAAGCGGTCCTTGGCCAAGTTCTGATAGTAGGCCGTGTAGTCGCGCCCGGTGAACGCGTTCTCGTCCCCGCCGTTTTCGGCGACGATGCGGGAGAACTCCCCGGGCGGGTGCTTCGCTGTTCCCTTGAACATCATGTGCTCAAGGACGTGGGAGACGCCTGTGAGGCCACCGTACTCGTAGCTCGAACCGATGCGGTACCACACCTGAGAGGTCACGACAGGGGCTCGCCTGTCCTCCTTGACCACGACCTTGAGGCCGTTGTCGAGCGTCAGTTCCTGAACCGTCGGGGTGGCGTGGATCGCCAGCGGCACGAGCAGCGCCAATGCCGTGAGTGTTCTTCTCATAGTGACTCCCTGCCGCGGCGTGGGGCGCGGCGCTAGACATGTGAAGATTTGGACGACCCGGAGGCAGGTGGGGTCTGCGGGGATGGCGCGCCATTCTGACAGAGCTGGCCCAAGGCCTTCAAGGCTGCACGGGAAGACCCCAGATCGCGCCCGCGGTTCCCGGCGGACAGTCGTCAGCAGGGCGCACGGCGGCGATTTTCCCGGCGGCGGCAGATTGCCGATCGGTTGTCTTCGGCGCGGAGGTCCCGGTAAGGGCGGCCTTTCCTGTCCAGCCACGAGTCGCGTCGCCTTCGTGCAGGGCCCCAGCGATGCCGCTCTGGAGGCTCGCTGTCCGGTGGCACAATCGCACCCCGTCGCAGGACGATTGTCCCCTGGATCGGTGCGAGCATTTTAGTGCATAATTATACACTTTTGGATCGCCTCCGGCGGGCGCATCCTCGGTCCGTCAAGACATTGCCCGCGGCGGCGGCTCGATAATACTTGATCGGAATGGTGGGTTAAAGTATGCTTCCGGTCTTTGGACTCAGGCAGGAGCAATCGCAGTGAGACTCACAACAAAAGGTCGGTACGCCGTTACGGCCATGCTCGATCTGGCGATGCACCAGGGGGCCGGGCCGACGGCCCTTGCCGATATCGCCCGCCGCCAGGGGATCTCCCTGTCTTACCTGGAGCAGCTCTTTGCCAGGCTGCGGAGGCGCGGCCTAGTATCGAGCGTTCGCGGTCCCGGCGGCGGCTACAACCTGGCCCGCGAGGGCGCAGGTATCCACGTGGCGGAGGTCATCGCCGCTGTGGATGAAAACCTGGACACGACGCGCTGTGGCGGTGCGGGCAACTGTCAAAACGACGGTCCCTGTCTGACCCACGATCTCTGGCAAGACCTCAGCGACCGCATCTATGACTACCTGAGCCACGTGAGCCTTCAGGATCTCGTAGATCGGAAAGGGCTGGTCGAGGATCTCGGGTGTCGTACCGGCAAGCGCAAGGTCCGTATCGACCGGGCGCGGACCAGCCACACTACGGCGAGTGTCTGAACCTCGCAGTTGTCCCTTCAGCGAGCCGGAGCTTGAAATGAAGCTGCCCATTTACATGGATTATTCCGCCACCACTCCGGTGGATCCGCGGGTGGCCGACCAGATGTGCGCGTGCCTGACCCCAGATGGGATTTTCGGCAACCCAGCCTCTCGCTCACACGCCTTCGGCTGGGCGGCGGAGGAGGCCGTGGAGGCCGCCCGCCGGCAGATTGCCGCGTTGGTCAATGCGGACCCAAAAGAAATCGCTTTCACCTCCGGCGCCACCGAGTCCGACAACCTCGCCATCAAGGGTGCCGCACAGTTCTATCAGAAGCGCGGGCGCCACATAGTCACTAGCAAGACCGAGCACAAAGCGGTGCTGGACACCTGCCGTCAGCTCGAGCGCGAGGGCTTTGAGGTGACCTATCTGGACCCGGAACCCAACGGCCTGATGGACCTCCGTAAGCTGGATGCGGCCATCCGCGACGACACCGTCCTTGTGTCCATCATGCACGTGAACAATGAGATCGGCGTCATTCAGGACATCGCCGCCATCGGCGACCTGACCCGCGAGCGCAAGGTGCTGTTCCATGTTGACGCCGCCCAGAGCACGGGCAAGGTCCACATCGACCTCGAGCGGATGCCGGTGGACCTGATGTCCTTTTCCGCCCACAAGACCTATGGCCCCAAGGGTATCGGTGCCCTCTATGTGCGCCGCAAGCCTAGGGTACGCATCGAGGCCCAGATGCACGGTGGCGGTCATGAGCGCGGCTTACGTTCGGGAACCCTGCCCGTGCACCAGATCGTCGGCATGGGCGAGGCATTCCGTATCGCTGGCGAGGAAATGGACGCGGAGAATGAGCGCGTCCTTGCCCTGCGCCAGCGTCTGTGGAACGGGCTCAAGGGGATCGACCAGGTCTTCCTCAATGGCGACGAGGAGCACCGGGTGGCCGGTAACCTGAACGTCAGCTTCGCCTACGTCGAGGGCGAGTCCCTCATCATGGCCCTCAAGGACCTGGCCGTCTCCTCCGGCTCCGCCTGTACCTCCGCCAGCCTGGAGCCGAGCTATGTCCTGCGCGCCATCGGACGGGAGGACGAACTGGCCCACAGCTCCATCCGCTTCACGCTCGGGCGATTCAGCACCGCTGAGGAAGTGGACTACGCTGTAGCCAAGATCCGCGAGCAGGTGGGGCGACTGCGGGAGCTGTCTCCCCTCTGGGACATGTACAAGGACGGCGTCGACCTCAAGTCTGTCCAGTGGGTCGCCCATTGAATTCAGCCGCGTTGGCCTGACCCCGCGGCCTCCGCTTCCGAGGCCCAAGCGCCCGAGGAGTTTGACCATGGCATACAGCGAAAAGGTACTGGATCACTACGAGAACCCGCGCAATGTCGGGACCCTGGACAAGGACGACCCCAGTGTGGGCACCGGCATGGTCGGCGCTCCGGCCTGCGGCGACGTCATGCGGTTGCAGATCAAGGTCAACGAGTCGGGTGTCATCGAGGATGCGCGCTTCAAGACCTATGGCTGCGGCTCGGCTATCGCTTCCAGCAGCCTGCTCACCGAGTGGGTCAAGGGCAAGACCCTGGCGGAGGCGAGTCAGATCAAGAACCAGGAGATCGCCGACGAGCTGGCCCTGCCCCCGGTCAAGGTTCACTGCTCCGTGCTGGCTGAGGACGCCATCCGCGCCGCCATCAGCGATTACGCCAAGAAGCGGGGCGAGTGACGCCATGGGCATCTCCATGACAGAGGCTGCTGCGAACCACGTCGCCAGGTTCCTGGCCAATCGCGGCAAGGGCGTCGGCATCAGGTTGGGCGTACGGACTTCCGGTTGCTCCGGGATGGCCTATGTCCTCGAGTTTGCGGATGCCCCTGAGGCCGACGACCTGGTCTTCGAGGACCACGGGGTCAAGGTCATCGTCGATCCCAAGAGCATGCTCTACCTGGACGGGACCGAGCTGGACTACACGCGTGAGGGACTCAACGAGGGGTTCAAATTCCGCAATCCCAACGTCAAGGACGCCTGCGGCTGCGGCGAGAGCTTCAACGTCTGAGCTCTGCAGGCCGGTCCCTGATCGCCGCATCCGCTCACGCCGTGCTGGATTTTTCTCGCAATCACTTCGACCTCTTCGGCCTCCCGGTGGGCTATGCGCTTGACAGGGACCTCCTCGCCGAGCGCTTCCGCGCCTTGCAGTCCGCCGTTCACCCCGACCGTTTCGCCAGTGCCCCAGACCAGGACCGCCGATTGTCCATGCAGGCATCGACACGGGCCAACGAAGCCTTCGAAACGCTCAAGGATCCGCTTAAGCGGGCCCTCTACCTGCTGACCCTGCATCCCAACCCAGACCCACAGGTGGCCGCCCAGGACACCGCCTTTCTCATGGAGCAGATGGAGCTGCGCGAGACCCTGGCCGATGCCAAGGGGGCGCGAGATCCCCAGGCCGCCGTGGCCGGCGTTCTGGACCACATCGCCAGCTCCGAGCGGACCATCCGCGATGAGCTTACGCGCCTCTTCTTCGACCCCGGCCCCGAGAACCTCGCTGCGGCCCGCGCTGCGGTACACAAGCTGCAATTTCTGGACAAGTGCCGGCGCGACGCCGAGGCACTGGAGTCTGATCTCGACCTCGGTTGTTAGTGCGCTTGGGCGCGCAGCTCGGTGATGCGCTCCCGTAGCCGCTCCATCACCTGCTCGGCCAGGCCCTGAAGCTCCGGGTCCATCGCTTCGTACAGGTACTCGATGTCGTCCAGGAGGAGATCAAGCTCGGCGGGGTCCCGACTCTCCGTAATCCGGCCGGCGGCGCGCTGCATGGTGGCATGGGGGTCGATGCCGTTCATGATGCGGTAGCCTCCCCCCAGACCGCATAGAAAGGGTCCGACTGCAGCAGGCGGTCGGCATACTTGTCGTCCGCCGGGCGTGGCAGTCCCCGCAGGGACCAAGTCTGGAGGTCTCCGAACAGACCCGACTCCAGGAAATACTCCAGCACCAGCCCGGGGCGCTCGAACTCGTGGATCCCCTCCCAGAGCCGGATGGCCTTGGTGGGAAACCAGCGGTTGGAGAAGGTGACGATGAAGCGGCCGCGCGGCGCCAGAACCCGGGCGATCTCGCGGAAGACGGCGAACGGCTGGGTTAGGTACTCCACAGACAGGGTACAGACGACAGCGTCGAACGCGGCATCCGGGAATGGCAGGGTGGGGACCTGGTTCAGATCTTGGACCAGCCGCTCTGAGAGGGCGCGATTGGCCTCCAACTCCTCCCGATTCATTCCCAGCCCGGTCACCCTCGCCGACGCCAGCCCTGTGGGCAGGTGGGAATGCCAGCTCGCCATGAGGTCAAGAATACGGGCCCCGGGGGGGATCAGGCGGCCGTAGAGGGCGGAGACCTCCGCGACGGCCGTTCGGTCCATATGGTCCACCAGCCTAGGTCCTGCATAGAACTCCGCGTCTGGGCGAGGATCCTGGCGGTGGAAGGGGCCATCGGTCCAGAAGTCGGTGGGTAGGCCGCGCCAGCGGGCCTGCATGCCGGGACCGCCGGTAGTCACCAGATCGGCGACCTCGTTGCATCGCCCTCCCCGCTCATCGCCCTGGGCCCAGATCTCCTCGATGGTGCAATCCAGCCGCAGCGGCCGGTCCGCCAGCGGGTGGTTGAGATCCGCGAGCAAGGAATCGCCTGTCACCTCCGCGACGCGGAAGGGTTGCCGGTCCACGCGGAAGACCCCATCGACCCCTTCCAAGATGCCCTTAGGGTAGAAGCGGCCGGCGCGGGGCTGGACATTGCCTCGCCCGGTGAACCGGCGGTCGAACCGGGCGTTGCGGAGGCGCAGGAGCTGCGTCTCCTGGGGCCCGGGGACCAATTTCCCTGGCGCGAAGGTGTGGGATGCGCGATGCCCCACCGGCTGGTCCATGAGCTGCCGCTCCAGCTCAGGCGGGAAGATGTCCCGCCACAGGTTGAGCTTGCCGGTGAACAGGGTCTCGGTGTGGCGGGCCGACTCGGAGGTCCAGTGCAAGTCGAGGCGCATGGCGGCCATGGCCTGCGAACGGGTGCGCTCCAGCGGCTCGCGCCGGGCCTCGCGGCTGCTCGCGTTGGGGCTAGCCGCTTCGTCGTACAGGGGGGTGGTCAGCTCCATGGGACGCGATACCTCCGGGGGTTTAACGATCCAGTTTCCACGGGAGGTGGTGGCTGGTCAGGTCCCGGTCAAGACTTGCAGGTGCTGGACAGAGCTGAGACAAAAGTCGGACGCACCGGTCGGTGCTGCCGGGGCCCTCGGGTCAGGAGGTCGAGCGTCCGCGGCGGGTTTGGGTCCCTTCGGTGGCGACGATGCGCAGCTTTTGTCCAGGGAGCAGGCGCTCGTTACGCCCGATGCCGTTCCAGGAGGCCAGGTCGTCGCGGCTAACGCTGTGGTTGCGAGCGACGCTGCTCAGGGTATCGCCACCCTTGACGACATAGACCAGGCCGCCGGTAGCACCGGCATTGGCGGTGCCAGACAGGTCGGCTGCCGGGATGCGCAGGTGGGTACCAGCCCGGACTTTGTCGTTCTGAAGCCCGTTGGCGGAGCGCAACGCCGCCGTGCTCAAGCCGAAGCGTCGGGCAATCGTCGCCAGGCTCTCGCCCTTGCGCACCCGGTAGCTATCCTCGGCGGTGACCGCCACTGCCGGGCGCAGGCCCGGGGTAGTGCTGGCGCCCGCGAGCTGCAGCCGCAGCCGTTGCCCCGTCCCGGCGGGGACCAGCAGGGTGTGCGGCCCGTTGGGTTGGGTTTTGCCTTGCTTCAGACCCGGGTTGAGTTGACTCAGGGCAGCGGGGCTGATGTCCGCCAGGCGGGCCGCCTGATCGAGGTCTACCTGGCTGACCGCTTGGACCAGCTCGAGCTGCGGGCGGTCGGGGACCCGTGGCATCGCCAGGCCGTGGCGCTCCGGGGCGGCCACGACCTGCGCGATGGCGAGGAGTTGGGGGACATAGTTTTCGGTCTCCGCGGGCAGGTCAAGGGACCAGTAGTCCGTCGGCTTGCCTTGGTTACGGTTGGCCTGCTGGGCTGACCGGACACGCTCCGGGCCGCAATTGTAGGCCGCGATGGCCAGGGCCCAGTCGCCGCCCAGATCGTTGTGGAGGCCCTGGAGGTAGGCCAGGGCGGCACGGGTCGAGGCGACGATGTCGTTGCGCCCGTCGTACCAGTCGTTCTGGGCCAGCCCCATTCGGGTTCCGGTTTCGGGGATGAACTGCCACATCCCCGAGGCACTCTTGGGGGAGAGCGCGCGCGGGTTGTAGCTGCTCTCGACTTCCGGCAGGAGGGCGAGTTCCATGGGCATATCGCGCCGCTCAATCTCCCGAACGATCATGTGGAGATAGGGTTGCGCACGCCGCGACAGGCGTGTGAGATAATCCGGCTGCCCTTGGATGGAACGTACCCTGGCCTCGACCCTCGGGTTTTGCGGGGTCTTGAGGGCCATGCGGGCGCGGACCTGGTCCCAGAGGTCGCCGGAGCCGCCGGTGGCGGCGATGGGTCCTAACGGACCTTGATCGGCCGCTTGTCGGCCGGAGCTGCGGCCGGCAGGTACCCTGACCCGGATCTGCACGTCGGGCGCAGGGCGGACATAGCCGTAGGCCCGGGCGGAGACCCCGTCGGGGTCGTATCGACCGGTGATGCTTGCGTCGAGGTCGTCTCGCTGTGCATGGCTGGCACAACCGGCGAGAAAAGACAGGGCCAGGGCCAGGGCCAGGGGCGAGGTCAGGTTGATGCGCGGGGTGGGAGAGGGCATGGGCGTTGCGTCTCGATGTTCGAGTTCATGAAGCCGGGGACCGGTTCGCCGTTCGCGAATGATAGGCCGCCGGGTTGCCTGGCCGGATGAGAATCGGATTCAATATCGCGTCTGGCGGTTGCCGGCCGCGCACGACCGCAGGGGGCTTGTGGAGCGATTGGTGGCCGCCGCGGCGCAGGTTGCCGGATTTGCTGCAGTTGCTGATCGGCCGAAGGGCTCTTGGGACGGTGTGCGGCCCTTCGGGGCCTGGCGGGGCAAATGAATGCCCTATCTTTCCGGAGTAAGTCATTATTTTCAGGAACTTTGACGGAGAACTATACCGAATGGCTCTGGATTTTTCCAGCTCGGCCACTGGCTCGGTTGTCTTCCGCGCACCCGCGCCCCGGGTGCTGTGAACGCGTGTCTGGGCACAGGCGCTACCCTATCGCGCCTTGAGGATTGGTACGCGACTCCCCTGGGGGAGCAGGTCGCGGCGGCCGAGGGTCCCGTCGTGGAGCGGCAGCTCGATGGTGTGATCGGTTATTACCTGCTCCAGATCGGCGTGGCCGGAGTCTTCTGCGGCGGTGTCGGTGAGGGACGCATTCGCCGTCGCATCCAGCTCCCGGCGGCCCCCCGTCCCAGCGTTCCTGGGCTTCAGGCGGCCGCCAAGCCGGCCTCGCTGCCCATCGCGTCCGACAGTGTGGACGCCGTCCTCTTGCCCCATACGCTTGACTTGGTGGCTGATCCCCAGGCCGCACTGCGCGAGGTCGAGCGCGTCCTGATCCCCGAGGGGAGGGTGGTGGTGGTTGGTTTCAACGCTCTGAGCCTCTGGGGCGCCTGGAGCCTTCTGGGTCAGCGTCGCGGCCGGGTCCCCTGGTGCGGTCGCTTCCTGACCCCGTTTCGGGTGCGCGACTGGCTTACCCTGCTTGGATTTGACGTGGAGGCTCAGGAAATGCTCGTTTTTCGCCCTCCCTGGCGGCGCGCCACCCTGCGACGGGGTGTCCCCGCAATGGACGCCCTGGGTGCCCGCTTCTGGCCTTTGCTTGGGGGGGTTTACGTGATCTGCGGGGTCAAGCGCGTCGCCACACTGACCCCCCTGCGGCCGTCCTGGGCTCACCGTCGAGCCCTGCTCGCCGGTCGGGCCGTGGAGCCGACGACGCGGGATGGTGGTCATGCGTGACGGGCCTATGTCTGGCGCGCCGCCGTCTGGTGGCGTCCAACCTGCCCCCGTGCAGCCCGCCGCCGCCCAGTCTGCCTCAGGCGGACAGGTCGTGGACATTTACACCGATGGCGCCTGCAAGGGCAATCCGGGTCGCGGCGGCTGGGGGGCCGTCCTGCGGTGCGGGTCCGTCGAGAAGGAGCTCTGCGGCGGCGAGCGGGCCACCACGAACAACCGGATGGAGCTCACGGCGGTCATCATGGCCCTGGAGGCGCTCAACCGCCCGAGCCCGGTGCGCATCACCACCGACTCCCAGTATGTCAAGCGGGGCGTCACCGAGTGGATGGTGGGCTGGAAGCGCAACGGCTGGCGCACCGCGTCCCGGGAGCCCGTCAAGAATCGGGACCTTTGGGAGCGGCTGGACCTTGCGCTGTCCGGGCATCGGGTGCTCTGGCACTGGGTCAAGGGTCACGCTGGGCACAAAGAAAACGAACGCGCCGACCGTCTGGCCAATCAGGGCGTACCCGAGTAGGAACCCCATGCGACAGATCGTCCTCGACACGGAGACCACGGGCCTGGAGCCCAAGGCGGGGCACCGCATCATCGAAATCGGCTGCGTCGAGGTCATCGACCGTCGCCTCACAGGTAACAATTTCCATCAGTACCTCCAGCCGGACCGGGAGATCGACGCCGGGGCCGTGGAGGTGCACGGCATCACCAATGAGTTCCTGCACGATAAGCCGCGCTTCGGGGAGATTGCGGCGGACTTCCTGGACTACGTCGCCGACACGGAGCTGATCATCCACAACGCCGCCTTCGACGTCGGCTTCTTGGACGCCGAGCTGGCCCAATGGCGCGGGGATGCACCACGCATCGCGGACCTGTGCCGCGTCACCGATACGCTGGCCATGGCGCGCACCCTGCACCCTGGGCAGCGCAACAGCCTGGACGCCCTGTGCAAGCGTTACGCCGTGGACAACTCCCACCGAGAACTGCACGGGGCCCTGCTCGACGCCGAGATCCTCGCCGATGTCTACCTGGCCATGACCGGGGGTCAGGTCACGATGCAGCTAGGTGGGCAGGGAGACTCGGTCGCGGAGGGTTCCGGCCGTATTCCGGTGCGACGCCTTCCCGCGGGTCGGCCTCCCCTGCGTGTGGTGCGGGCCGCGCCCGACGAGATTGCCGCCCATCAGGCCCGCCTCCAGGCTATCCAGTGCGCCAGCGGGACCTGTTTGTGGCGGGCTGCGGATGGGGGCGAGGGGTGAGCCGAGCCGCGGTCCTCCGGCCGCGTTAGTCTTTGCACCCGATCAACTCGATCGGGTAGCCGTCCGGATCTGCAACAAAGGCGATGATGGTGGTGCCGGCGTTCATTGGGCCTGCATCCCGGAGGATCTTCCCGCCCCTTTGGCGCATCTCCGTGCAGGCCTGGTAGACGTCGTCGACCTCCAGGGCGATGTGGCCGTAGCCTGTACCCAGGTCATAGGCGTCCGTATCCCAGTTGTAGGTCAGCTCGATGGCGGCCTGCTCAGACTCGGCCCCGTAGCCCAGGAAGGCCAGGGTAAAGCGGCCGTCCGGGTAGTCCTTCTGGCGCAGCAGGGTCATCCCCAGGACCTCGGTATAGAAATCGATGGATCGGTTCAGGTCACCGACCCGCAGCATGGTGTGCAGGATGCGCATGGGTTTCTCTCTCGACTCGACGGTTGCTTTGGATGGTGGCCCCCGGCCTGGCTGGACGAGGGCCCGGCTCAAAGCCCGAACAGGGGCGTCTCGAACTCCCCGCCCGGGCTGGTGTTCTTGGGTTTGACGGTCGTCTCGCTCTGCCAGAACACCCAGCCCACAGTCACTCCGAGGCTGAACCCGTTCTTGGACTCCACCAGCGGGCTGGCCGCGAAGGCCGTCCCGTCCAGATTCTGATAGGCACCGTAGATCGACCAGCGCCACCGGCCATCGCGCCCGTCCAAGCCCAGGCCCAGCCAGGAACCGGCGTAGCCGGAGCCCGCGTCATAGGCTGGACGTAGCGGGGTCGCGTAGTCGGGTGCGACGTCGTAGTAGTAGCCGGCATAGTCTTGGTCAGCGAACCGGGCGCCAAGCTCCGAGCTTAGGCGCAGCTTCTCCCCGATCAGGGGCCTCAGATAGCGCACCCGGGCGTCGCCGGTCCAGCCCTGCTGGGCTATGGACCAGTTGGAGTTATCGATGCTGTAGGCGGTGCGAATCGCCGCCCGGCCCCAGAGGCTGTAGGGCAGGTTGGAGTCGGTCAGCAGCAGGCTGACCGCCGGGCCGACCTCGACGACCGGGTCCAGATCGGGCATGCCGCGGCGGGCGTCGCTCTGGTCGCTCTCCACCAAGGCGGTGCCGCCGGCACTGATGTCGATCTTGAGCCGTTCGGTCTCGAACAGGATGCCCTGGATGCTGCGGTCGATGCGCAGCCGGTCGCCGCGATAGATCACGTAGGGAAAGGGAAATACGACGGTCGAGCGCACGTCGGAACCCGGGTAGTTTGGCTGGTTGTAGGCCGCCGCACCGATGCCCAGTTCCCACAGCGGCAGGGGCTTGAGCCCCGTTTCGTCGGCCTCGGCTGCCAGGGTGGCAGCGGTCGGCGCCAAGGTAGTCGCAACGCCGGCGGCCCAGGCCAGCATACTTATCTTCCATCGTTTCATGGGCATGTGTTTCACTCCCGCGGTTCATCCGAATGGGGTCAGCCGCGGCGCGAAATTGCCCGGGAATGCCGACCGAAGGGTGCAGGTTACTCGCGACAGGGGGTGCGTGTCAGGCGGCGGCCTGCCCCCCGCTTTCGGGTGTTGCGCTTTGCGGTTCGGGCGAGGTCCAGAGTTCAGGCAGGCAAGGCAAGCGCGGGTGCAGGCGGCCTTGCCCCGCGGGGTCGGGGGCGAAATGAGGCTCCGGTTCTTCCAGGTCTCCGCCCTGGTCCGCAGGGTCGACGGAGCGAGCTGCCCCATGCTGATGCATTGCGGTCCGCGCTGCGGACGGGCTAGAGGAATCTGGAAGCGGTCTGGACGGCCACGCGACCGCGACCAGTGACAGCGCTACTAAGCGGGTTTCGGCAGGTTATAGCGAACCGCAGTGCCGGCAACCTCGACCGAACCAGTCGCGACAAGTCTGGCGAAGACGGCGTCGATCAGATCGGAGTCGGTCGATTGCCGTTACCTTGACGTTTTCGTAATCGATCAGGACGTAGTTCGTCTTCATCGGTCTTGCTCTTCCGGCATGGCTTTCTTGCGGGATGGGGGTGCATACCCCATCCCGCTTCAATACCCCCTCATCCCGCCATCGCCGCCTTCATCTCCGCCGCATACTGGTCGGCATTCAGGCCCAGCAACAGGTGCAGAACATTGTCCGGAAGCCGCAAGATGCCTTGGACCCCGGCCGCCTCCAGGGCCCGCTCGTCCAGCATGGCGTCGTCGGCCACAGTGACCCGCATCCGGGTCTCGGCACAGGCCTCCGCCTGTTGCACATTGGCCGCACCGCCGAGGCCGGCCAGGATGCTGCGGGCTTGCTCCGGGGCCCTGGGGTCGCGGTGGCGGGGGCGCAGGTCGTCGGCTTTGTAACGGACCTTGGGTGCGGCGGCGCCCTCGGGCAGCTCGGCCTCGGGTCCGGCGGTTTGAAGGTACTCCTCCATGTCCGTCTTCAGGTTGTCGGACTTGGGCCCGAAGATGGCCTGGAGGTTGTTGCCTACGGTTACCACCCCGGCCGCGCCCAGGGCCTTGAGCTTGTTCGCGTCGGCCTTGTCGATGCTCGCGACCTCTACGCGCAGGCGGGTGATGCAGGCGTCCAGCCCCTGGATGTTGCTCTTGCCGCCGAAGGCCAGGACCAGCTCCTTGGCGAAGTCGTCCGCCGCCACGTCGCGGGCCTCGGCCGCGTCCACCTGGTGCTCCTCCCGGCCCGGGGTCTTGAGGTCGAGGCGCAGGATCAGGGTGCGGAAGGCGACGTAGTAGACCCCGGCGAAGATCGGCCCCAGGATCAGGATGACCCAAGGCCGGATGTCGTTGACGTAGTACAGGGCATAGTCGATGAAGCCGTGGCTGAAGCTGTAGCCCAAGCGCGCGTCGAGCAGGTAGGTGACGAGGTAGGCGATCCCCACCAGCACCGCATGGACGGCATAGAGGATCGGGGCGACGAACAGGAAGGAGAACTCCAGGGGCTCGGTGATGCCGGTGAGGAAGGCGGTCAGGGCCGCGGAGCCCATGATGCCCGCTACACGGGCCTTGTTCTCCGGCTTGGCGGTCTGGTAGATCGCAAAGGCCGCGGCGGGCAGGCCGAACATCTTGAAGACGAAGCCGCCGCCGAGGATTGCAGCCTCGTAGTCCCCCGCGAAGAAGCGGCTCAAGACCCCATGGACGGTCTTGCCGGTCGCCGGATCGACATAGGTCCCGACCTCGAAGAAGAAGGGGACGTTCCAGATGTGGTGCAGCCCGAAGGGCAGCAGCATGCGCTCCACCACGCCGTAGATGGTGACCGCCGCCGCCGGGTTTCCGTAGGCGGCCCAGTCGCCGAAGTCGCGGATGGCCGCGCCGATGGGCGGCCAGACCACGGCCAGCACCGCGGCGAGGGCAATGGCCGCGAAGGAGACCACGATGGGGACGAACCGCTTGCCGGCGAAGAATCCCAGGTAGGCCGGCAGCGAGATGCGGTAGTACCGGTTGAACAGGGCGGCGGCGATGAGCCCGATCAGGATGCCGCCGAAGACCCCGGTGTCGATGGACTCGATGCCGAAGATCTTCTTGATCTCGGCCCGGCTCTGGGCGGCGGGGAAGGGGACCATCTCGCCCTTGCCGGCGTCGTAGAGTGCGATGGCCCCTTCTTCGCCCTGGCCGGCCTGGAGGACGAAGGGGACGCTCACCCCATCGCAGGTCAGGGCCCCGCCCTTGACCTCGTCGGCCCTGAGTTTTTCCAGGGTTCGCCCGTCCTTGTCCAGCACTGGAAGCGCCCGCGTGCCTCGTCGTACTCGACATGGACGGCCTTGCCGCCCTCGCCGACGATGCGCAAGGGCTCGGCGGGGGCCACCCAGCCGATGAACAACAGGCCGATGACGCCCAGGGCCGCGAGCATGACGAAGTAGCCGACGGTGGCGGCCATGGCCGCCACGCCGTCGTTCTTGGTGAAGCCCAGGACCACGCCGATGGCGAAGATGAGCGGCAGGATCATGAAGATGGCGTCCCCGGAGGCCGACATGATCCGGCCGACCTCGGCCAGCCAGGGGGTCTGGGCCTCGCGGGCGATGGAGGCCCCGACGCCAAGCAGGATGCCGGCCACCGGCAGGACGGACACCGGCAGCATCAGGGCCTTGCCGATCTTCTGCAGGCCGCCGAAGCTGGTATCCCAAAGCGTTGCGATGCTCATGATTCGGTTTCCCCTGTTCGATGTGGGCGGCTCAATAGTCGTTGGGGACCAGGGCGCGTACCGCCGCGGCGGTGTCCTGGGCCAGGGCCTGTTGTGCCAGGGCCTGGCAGTCGGCCAGGGACCGGGCGCGCACCTGCGCCTTGACTGCTGGGATGGCCGGGACGCTGCACGACAGCTCCTTGACGCCGAGCCCGACCAGGATGGGCACCGCCTGGGGGTCGCTCGCCAGGCCGCCGCAGACGCCCACCCACTTGCCCTCGGCGGCGGCCCCATCGACCGTGTTGGCGATGAGCTGGAGCACCGCCGGATTCATGGCATCCGCCTTGGCGCCGAGCTTGGGGTGGCCGCGATCCATGGCCAGGGTGTATTGGGTCAGATCGTTGGTGCCGATGGAAAAGAAGTCCACCTCCCGGGCGAACTGCCGGGCGAGCACCGCCGCAGCCGGCACCTCTACCATGATCCCGATCTCCACCGGGTCTAGGTCCGGGAGCTTGGCCTGCTCCTCCTCGACCAACCCCTTGACCGAGCGGATCTCGTCCAGGGTGGCGATCATGGGGAACATCATGCGGATGCGATGACCCTTGCCCGCGCGCAGGATGGCGCGGACCTGGGTGCGCAGGATCTCCGGGCGGTCCAGCCCGATGCGCACCCCGCGGATGCCCAGCATGGGATTCTCCTCCCGCGGCATGGGGAGATAGGCCAGCGGCTTGTCGCCGCCCACGTCCAGGGTGCGAACGATCAGCGCCTTGCCCTTCAGCGCCCCGGCGATGGCTGCGTAGATCTCGGTCTGTTCGTCCTCGCTCGGGGCCGAGGCCCGGTCGAGGTAGAGAAATTCCGAACGCAGCAGTCCGACCCCCTCCGCCCCCAGGGTCATGCCCTTCTCTGCGTCGGCGAGCCCGCCGATGTTGGCGACCACCTCCACATTGTGGCCGTCCGTGGTGGTGGCGGGCTCGAAGGCCGCAGCCAGGTCCGCGGCCTTCTTCTCGGCCAAGCGGGCCTTGGCCGCGACGATGCGCTGGACCTCGGACGGCTCGGGGTTGATGCGCAACCAGCCCTTGCCGCCGTCGAGGATCACGTCCGCCCCGTTGGGCAGGTCCAGGGCGCTGGGCTCGATGCCGGCCACCGCCGGTATGTCCAGGGCTCGGGCCAGGATGGCGACGTGGGAGGTCGCCCCGCCGCCCACGGTCGCAAAACCCAGGACCTCCTGGGGGTCGAGCTTGGCGGTGTCGGAGGGGGTCAGCTCCTCGGCGATCAGGATCGAGCCGGCCGGGATGGCGGGCTCCTCCACCGGTTGGCCGGTGAGGATACCGAGCACCCGCCGCCCCACGTCGCGCAGGTCCGCGGCCCGTCCGGCCATGACCGCGTTCTTGAGCCCGGCCAGGCGCTCGGCCTGGGTCAGGTAGGCGCGCTGCCAGGCATAGGCCGCGCCCTTGCCCTTGGCCAGGGCGCTCTCGGCGATGTCGAGCAGGCCCGGGTCGTCTAGCAGCTCCTGGTGGGCGGCAAAGATGGCCGCCTTGCCGGCGTCGGCCTGGGCCTTCAGCTCCGTTTGCAGGGCCTCCAGCTCGTTCTTGGCCCGGTCCAAGGCGTCGTCGAGCTTGCGCCGCTCCTTGCGCGGGTCCGCGTCGCCGGTCTCGGGGACGGCGATCTCCTCGCGGCGCAGTTGGTAGACCTTGCCCACCCCGAGCCCAGGGGAGGCGGCTACGCCCAGCAGCAGGTTCGGGTCCTCGGAGCGCGGGCGCGGTGCCGGGGCCTTGGCAGGATCGGGCTCAGTCGTCGCCGGGGCCGGGGCCGGGCGGCTGCCCTCGTCCCCCAGGCCGGCGGCCAGCTCGGGGGCGATAGCGTCGATGGCCGCCTGGGCATCCGGGCCCTCGGCGATCAGAACCACCTTGTCGCCCAGGGCGATCTCGATGCCCATCACCGAGGTGAGGCTCTTGGCGTTGGCCTGGTCGTCGCCTCGCTGAAGCAGGATCCTTGACTTGAACTGCTTGGCCAGGCTGGCCAGCACCGCCGCCGGGCGGGCGTGCAGCCCGGTGGGGTTGGGGATGACGATGGCCTCGGAGGTGGCCCGCTCGCCCCTGGTCGCCGCCTCCCCCTCGCCTCGGCCTTCGGCCAGGGTGAGGGTCAAGGCAAGGTCCACACCGGCGCGCACCCGGCCGCTCGCCGCGGTCAGGCCAGACAGCGTCTCGCCGTTGGTGACGATCATCAGGGTCAGCAGGCTCTTGGCGTGGGTCGCCAGGTAGTCGGCGTCGAAGGCGATGAGCGGAGCCCCGGCCTCCACCCGGTCGCCGTTCTGAACCTGAGGGGTGAAGCCCTCGCCCTTGAGGGTCACCGTGTCCAGGCCGATGTGCATCATCACCTCCACTCCCTCCGGGGTGGTCAGGGTCAGGGCATGGCCGGTGGCGAAGAGTTGGGTCACGGTGCCCGCGCAGGGGGCCGTGAGGAGCTGGTTCAGGGGGTCGATTGCCAGGCCGTCCCCGACCATGCGCTGGGAAAAGACCGGGTCCGGCACCTGCTCCAGCGGCAGGATGATCCCATCCAGGGGGGCCCTGAGTTCAATGGTGGATGCGGTGGTTGCCACTGTGGCGCTCCTGCGGGTTCGCGGTCAGAACTGGATCGTCAGCTTGGCGCCGATGGCCAGGGCGTTGTCGATGGTGCCGGTGGCCGCCGGACGGATGATGTACTGGAGGTCCGGTTGGACGGCGATGCCGTGGCCCAGCACGAAGCTGTGGTTGAGTTCGATGACGGCCTCGTAGTCCTTCTCCGCCAGGCCATCCGCCTGGCGGGCGACATTGACCTGATTGCCGAACCAGCCGCTGGTGACGGCCAGGCCGGTCCTGTCCTGCGGGCGCCCGGCCAAGAGCCCCTGGTAGACCAGGCCGGCGTTGAAGTACCAAGGCATGGGGTTAGTGTCGTTGGTGAAGCTGAAGACCAGGGCGCCGAAGCCCCAGAGCCCGCGGTCGGCTCCGGGTTGGGCGCGGTAGAGCATCTGGTCAGCCAGCAGCCAGCCCATGGCGCTCCCGCTGGTGGTGGCACCGGTGGTGCTGGCCACGTCCGCAAAGTCCCCGTTCATGTAGTAGCCGCCGAGCTTGTAGGTCCCGGGCAGGGCATCCTTCGAGTCGCGGTTGACGTGGTAGTGGACCTCGCCGGCCAGGGTGACCCCATTGTCGCCCCAGCCCCAACTGGTGCCGTGGGCATTGTGGCTCGGGCTCGCCGGGTCGCCGCGCTTGCCCTCGATGTCGCCGTCGTAGACCGCCAACTGCAGGGTCCAGACCCGCGACTCGGTGTCGTAACGCGCCCGCGCCCCCCAGGCTGCTACCGGGTAGGCGGAGAAGGTGAAGGGGTTCTGGTAGAAGACCGGCTTGGGGCTGCCGCAGAAGGAGTTGTTGAGGAACTGGCAGTAGAGGTCGGAGCGGAGGAAGTCGTCGTTGGCGATGAGGCGCCCATAGGCGAGGTCGAGACGGTCGCCCAGCAGGCGGGTATTGAACTGCACATTGGCCAGCTTGACGTTCTGGCCGCCGTAGAGTTCCTGCACCGGGAAGGCGTTGCCGCCCTCGGAGGGGGCGATGAACTTGTCGGACACCGAGAGCCCGTCGCGCTTCGACCCCTTGATCAGTAGGCTGGTCGCGGGGATGCCCAGGAGCCGCTGGAGGTCGAAGGTCACATCGAGCCCGATATTGTCGGCATAGGTCCCGCCCAGGACCTCGCCGCCAGAGACGTTGGCCATGGATTCGGTGGCGTAGCTCAGGTTGAAGCTGAAGCCCTGAGCTTTCCAGCGGTCACGCGCCCCGGCCCAACTGCCGGTGAGGTAGTCGCTCTGAGGGTAGTCCGTGGCCGCGGCCAGGGGCGCGGCCAGGGCCGCGCACAGGGCCACGGTGGTCGGGCAGGGGATGGCGTGGAACCCTCTGGTCATCTGCGTTTCGCTCCGGTGGTGAATGTGGCGGCCGGATGCACTGGTGCACCCTTGCCGGCCGGGGTCAGGGGACGGCAGCGACGGAAAGGGTGGTTCGAGACAGGTGGGTCACCAGCGGATCGACTGACTCCTGTGGTCCCTCCAGGTGCGGCTGCGGCATTGGAGGGACCGAGAAGCTTCAGGCTGCCCGGTGTGGATCTGGGTCTGTCCGAAGGCGAAGGCCCCCTTCAGCGTCCGATTCTTATGTTCCCTGTCTTCGTCTGCCGCCCCGACCGGGGGCTGGCAAGTCCCTTCCCTCGATCGTCTGCTCGGGATCAGGCCGAGCTAGATCCGTAGCAGCAGCCGTGCCGGGTCTTCCAGCATGTCCTTGATGGCGACCAGAAACTGCACCGCGTCTCGTCCGTCGATGATGCGGTGATCGTAGGACAGGGCCAGGTACATCATGGGCCGCACCACCACCTGTCCCTTCTCGACCATCGGGCGCTCCTGGATCTTGTGCATGCCGAGGATGGCGCTCTGGGGCGGGTTGAGGATCGGGGTGGAGAGCAGCGAGCCGAAGACACCCCCATTGGTGATGGTGAAGGTCCCACCGGTCAGTTCATCAAAGCTCAAAGAGCCGTCCTTGGCCTTACGGCCGAACTCAGCGATGCCGCTCTCGATGTCGGACATCGTGAGTTGGTCGCAGTTGCGCAGGATGGGCACCACCAGGCCGCGCGGGGAGCTGACCGCAATACCGATGTCGTAATAGCCATGGTAGATGACGTCGTTGTCGTCCACCGAGGCGTTGATGATGGGGAAGCGTTGCAGCGCGTCCACAGACGCCTTGACGAAGAACGACATGAAGCCCAGCCGGGTCCCGTGGACCTTTTCGAACTGGTCTTTGTATTTGTTGCGTAGGGCCATGACGCCGGTGAGGTCCACCTCGTTGAAGGTCGTCAGCATGGCCGCGGTCTGCTGGGCCTGGACTAGGCGCTCGGCGACGCGGGCACGCAGGCGGGTCATGGGAACCCGCTGCTCCGGCCGGCCGGCCTCGCCGCTCAGGCGGGGTGGGGTGGCCACCGCTGGCGCTGCTTCCGGGTCCATCTGTGGTTCGGCCCGCTCGCGCCTGTCGAGGTAGGCGACAACGTCCCCCTTATGAATGCGGCCATCCCGGCCACTGCCGGCAATCTGGCTCGGGTCGAGCTCCAGCTCCTTGACCAGCCGCCGCGCCGCCGGGGCGAGCAGGGGTTCGCCCGCGCCGGCTGGGGTGGGTGCGGACGTTTGGGTCTGACCCGGCGCGAGCGCTGCCCCCGCGGTGGCCAAGCCAGGGGCCGCTCCCGCGCCCCCGAGATCCCTGTCGCCCATCGGTGCCGCCTGGGTTGTGGCCTTCTGGGTCTGCTGTGCAGGGGCCGAGGCTTGGGCCGTTCCGGCAGGCAGCAGCACCGCGAGGACCTCCTCCGCAGTGACGACCTCGCCCACCTTGGTCCGGACCTCCGCCAGGATCCCGTCCGTTGGGGCCGGGACCTCGAGTACCACCTTGTCGGTCTCGAGGTCCACCAGGGTCTCGCCCTGGGCCACCCGTTCGCCGGGCTGCTTGTGCCAGGCGATGACGGTGGCGTCGGTTACGGATTCCGGGAGCAGGGGAACGCGAACTTCGGTGTTCATAGGGGGATCCTGCGATTCATGTTCGGGTTGATGCGCCCGGTCAGGGCCTCGTCGATCAGACGCTCTTGCTGCTCGACATGGACCTGGCGATGGCCGACTGCCGGGGCTGCGGAGGCTGGGCGGCCGACATAATAGATCCGCTTGCCGTCTTGGATAAGGCTGTGAAAGCGGTGCTTGATCTGGTCCCAAGCCCCCTGGTTCAAGGCTTCTTCCTGGCACCAGATCAGCTCATGGGTGTCCGGGTAGGCGGCAATCGCCTCCGCGAATTGCTCCTTGGGGAAGGGGTAGAGCTGTTCGATGCGGACGATGGCGACATTGCTCAGGCCGCGGCTTCGGCGTGCTTCCAATAGGTCGTAATAGACTTTGCCGCTGCAGAAGACGACTCTTTCCACCCCTTGCGGGTCGATGGGGTCGACCTCGCCGATAACGGGGTGAAAGCGCCCCTCAGCCAGCTCGTCGAAGGCAGAGACCGCGAGGCGGTGGCGCAGGAGGCTCTTGGGCGTCATCACGATCAGGGGGGTGCGGAAGTCGCGCAACATCTGTCGTCGGAGCAGGTGGAAGATCTGCGCCGAGTTGCTGGGGACGCAGACTTGGATGTTGTGCTCCGCGCACAGCTGCAGGTAGCGCTCAAGGCGTGCGGAGGAGTGTTCCGCACCCTGGCCCTCGAGTCCGTGGGGCAGCAGCATGACCAAGCCGCAGCATAGTCCCCACTTGGTCCCGGCGGAGGTGATGAACTGGTCGATGACGACCTGAGCCCCGTTCGCGAAGTCGCCGAACTGGGACTCCCATAAGACCAGGGTGCTGGGCTCGGCCGTCGCATAGCCGTACTCATAGGCGAGTACGGCCTCCTCCGACAGAACCGAGTCGATGGCGACGAATTCGGCCTGTTGGGCCCCCAGGTGTTGCAGCGGGGTGTAACTGGCCCCGTCCACCTGGTTGTGTAGGACAGCGTGCCGATGGACAAAGGTGCCGCGGCCGCAGTCCTGGCCAGACAGGCGCACCGGGTAGCCTGCATCCACCAGGGTGGCGTACGCCAGGTTCTCGGCGAAGCCCCAGTCCGACATCTGGTCGCTGGCGGCCATCTTGGTCCGCTCGCCCCAAACCTTAGCGACGCGCGGGTGCAGCTCGAAGCCTTCGGGGACCTCCAGCATCCGTGCCGCCAGGGCCCGCAGCTTGCCCTGCTCGACCCTTGTATCCACTGCCTGGTCCCACGCCGTGCCGCCGCGGGACTTCCAATCGACGCGGTAGGCGTGGTCCAGGCCGCACACCACGGGCCGGGCCACCACGATCCCCTGCTCGATGGAAGTGCGGTAGTCCTGAGCCATGCGCTGCACCTCGTCGCGGCCCATGATGCCTTCCGCCACCAGTCGCTCGCCATAAAGGGTGCGTGCCGTGGGGTGAGCGCGGATCTTCTGGTACATCATCGGCTGGGTCACGGCAGGCTCGTCCGCCTCGTTGTGCCCCAGACGGCGGTAACACACCAGATCGATCACCGCATCCTTATGGAACTGGTTTCGGAAATCCAGTGCCATGCGGGTAACAAAAATCACCGCCTCCGGGTCGTCGCCGTTGACGTGGAAGACCGGGGCCTGGACCATCTTGGCCACGTCGGTGCAGTAGAGGGTGGAGCGGGTGTCCAGGGGGTTGCTGGTGGTGAAGCCGATTTGGTTGTTGATGACGATGTGCACGGTCCCGCCGGTGGCGAAGCCACGCACCTGGGACAGATTGAAGGTCTCCATGACGACGCCTTGGCCGGCGATGGCCGCGTCGCCGTGGATGATGATTGGCAGGACCTGTTCTCCGGAACGGTCGCGGCGGCGGTCTTGGCGGGCCCGTACCGAACCCTCGATCACCGGGCTAATGATCTCCAGGTGCGAGGGGTTGAAGCCCAGAGCCAGGTGAACCAAGCCCCCGGGGGTGTCGACGTCTGTGGAAAAGCCGAGGTGGTACTTTACGTCGCCGGCGACCTGGCGCCAGTTGCGGTGGAAGCGCCCCTCGAACTCATCGAAGATGTCGCGCGGCGGCTTACCCAGGATGTTGGTCAGGACGTTGAGCCGCCCGCGGTGGGCCATGCCGATGACGATCTCCCTGATACCCTTTCGCCCGGCGCGCTGGATCAACTCGTCAAGGAGTGGGATGAGGGCCTCTCCCCCCTCAAGGGAGAAGCGCTTCTGGCCCACATAGCGGGTGTGCAGATAGGTCTCGAATCCCTCGGCGGCGGTAAGCAGCATCTGAAGCCAGCGGCGGTCGGCGGACTCCAACTCCGGCCGGGCTCGGTAGCCCTCCAGACGCTTCTGCACCCAGCGCTTTTCTTGGGTGCTGGTGATGTGCATGTACTCGGAGCCGACCTTGCGGCAATAGATCTCCTGGACCAGGTCGAGGATGTCTGCCAGGGACATGCGGTCCGGTGCGTAGAGCGAGCCGGTGTGGAAGACCTGATCCATGTCCGCCGGCTCCAGTCCGTGGTAGCTTGGGTCCAGATCGGCGATCTTGGGCCGCTCACGCAGCCGCAGGGGGTCAAGGTCAGCGTTCTGGTGGCCGCGGTAGCGATAAGTGTTGATGAGCCGCAGGACCGCCGCCTGCTTCTCAGCCGCCGCGGGCTCCAGGTGACTGGAACGGCGGGCCGTCGGTCGGGTTCGGCTCTCTGTGGCTAAGCGCAGAAAATTTTCCCGCACGGGGCCGTGAGGGACCTCGTTGGCCGCCTCGCGGTGAATGGCGTCGAAGCGCTGGCGCCAGGCCAGGTCCACGCTCTCGGGGTCCTTGAGGTAGCGTTCGTAGAGCTCTTCGATGAAGTCGGCGTTGCCTCCATACAACGCGGTGGAACTGCGAAACAGCTCGAGGAGGGCACTCATGATGCGGCGCTCGGCAACCTCTGTCGTGTGGGGTTAGGATGCAACGAATGAACGCACTGTATAGCACAACACTCGACTACTCCGGGGACACCTGTTGCGGGGAATTTGCGGGATGAGTCGCTGCGGACAGGGTCGGTGCTGGCGGGAGCTCCGGCTGGCGGGCTTGCACCCGCTAAGTCGCGGCGGGCCAGGGCCATGGCCGGGGTGATGGTGTGAAGGCGGCCGACGATGCGGTCAATAGTCCATCGGCCGGCGTGCGCCGCAGGGTCGAGTTTGCTCGGATGGAGGCGGACGTCGCTTACTTCCAGGCACGCCTGGACTTCCTCGAGGAGCCGGCGACCTCAAATCAGGCCGCGCAGCGCAAGGTCTTCAAGCACCTCTACAATGGTCTGTCGAGTCAGGTGGCGGAGGCGAAGCAGGCCCAAACCACCGACTATTCCGTCGAGGGGCTGTTCGACGATTAGTGGGGGACGGGAAACGGGGCCCAGGGTCCCTCTGCGAGATTTGGCGCCCCCGACAGGATTCGAACCTGTGACCTCACCCTTAGGAGGGGTGCGCTCTATCCAACTGAGCTACGGGGGCGTGACGCGGGCTGCGAGCGGTCGGCGCTGGGCCTCAATCTTGGGTGCCCGGAGAAATTGATTGTTAGTCAGCCGGTTGACATGACCGGTTCGGCTCGTTACGGGGTTAAGCGGGGCGAAGTGTACCCGATGCGGCCAGCCATTGTCAGGCTTGCTGCTCCCGGGGGATGTTGGGGCGCTGTGCGGGAGCGGTCCGTGCAATGCACTGCTCAACCGGGCGCTGGTGGTGGTGATTTGGAGCAAGTCCAGGGGCGGAATCGCAAGGCTTGGTTGCGCCAAGCGCGGGCGCGACCGGGCGTGCCCGGGTGCTCGGGGTTCGTGATATATTAGGCGTTGCTTGAACAGGTCCCGGTGGGAGCTTTGAGCCGGAAAGGTAATGCGAGGGGCGCTGCCCGACCGGCAGTAGAGACCGCCTTCCGTAGGGGCACGCGGCGTGATCAAAAGCACAGAGAAGCAGAGAGAACGGGAGAGACCCAATGTCCAAGAAGCATCCAGTCGTCGCCGTCACGGGATCCTCCGGGGCGGGCACCACCACTGTCAAGCGCGCCTTCGAGCACATCTTTTACCGCGATGGAATTAAGGCCGCCGTGATCGAAGGTGACAGTTTCCACCGCTATGATCGTGCCTCGATGAAGGAAGAAATGGCCACGGCCGCTGCCGAGCACCGTAGCCTGAGCCATTTCGGCCCCGAGGCCAATGTTTTCGACCAGCTCGAAGCCCTGTTCCGCACCTATGGCGAGACCGGCAGTGGTAAGAAGCGCTATTACATTCACAGCGACCCCGAGGCTAAGGATCTCAATGCCCGGCTTGGCACCAACCTCAATCCGGGGCAGTTCACGCCCTGGGAGGACATCCCTGAGGGGACCGACCTCCTGTTCTACGAGGGCTTGCATGGCCTGGTGATCACCGAGGAGAACAACGTCGCTCGCCATGTGGACCTAGGGGTGGGGGTGGTCCCCATCGTCAACCTGGAGTGGATCCAGAAGATCCACCGCGACAACCTCGAACGCGGTTACTCCGCCGAGGCCATCGTTGACGTGATCATGCGGCGCATGCCCGACTACATAAAATACATCACGCCGCAGTTCTCGCTGACAGACATCAATTTCCAGCGCGTATCGACGGTGGATACCTCAAACCCCTTCATCGCCCGCGACATCCCGACGCCGGATGAGAGCTTCGTCATTATCCGTTTCAAGGATCCCGCGAAGCTGGAGATCTCTTTCCCCTACCTGCTCAGCATGGTCCATGATTCTTTCATGTCCCGGCGCAACACCATGGTGGTGCCTGGCGGCAAGATGGGGATGGCCATGGAGATCATTCTCCAGCCCATCATCGAGCGCATGATGGCGGCGCGGCAGGCCTGATCGCTCTGCGCCTCCCATCGGTCGGGGATGGACCCTCGGCCCGCGCGACCCATCCCCGTCGGCTCTCCTCGTCACCCTTTTCCAGCCGCGCGCTGTGCCTTGCCCCGTCCTTGAACCCTGCCGGCTCCACCCGGGCTTGTTGTTTGCCTGTGGGGGATCGGGCGTAACGGGTGCAGCCGGGGACCCGTCCCTGTCTAGCTCGCAGAGGTAGGATAGGGCCCCAAGTCCCAGTTCTCCTCGTTGCCGCGTTGCCAGACCATGCGGTGGAGCTGCGTGAGGGAGTAGTGATCGTTGGCGAGTGCCGAGCGCTCCTGGCGGGTCAACCCGTCGGGACCCTGGGCCAGGCAGCGCAGGCGCAGTTCCGCCAGCAAGGCCGCGGTCGCCGGTGGGTGAGGTCGGCGGCGCGCCAGGGCGGCGTGCAGGCGGTTGCGGCGGGGATCGACCACGGCCTGTTCGAAGGCTTTGCCGAAAGGGGACTGATCCGCGCCGGCCAGCCAGTCGGACTGCTGGACGCTCCGCAGGACTTCGGGAGGGGCGACCTCCTCTGGTGTGAGCAAGAGACCGCGAGCGCGCAGCCAGGCCCCGATCTTCGCGTCGCTCAGCAGGACGGAGATGGCCGGGCCGAAGAGCAGCGGAATCGAGACCGGCAAGGTCCAGATCACGAAGGCCCCGCCGATCCAGATCGAGACGCCGATCCAAATCATGGCCATGACGGTCCCCGCGCCATGCTGGTACCAGGCCTCGGACCAAGAGGTGCGTCCGTCGTCTCGGCGCTGCCCGGCCCAACTCACCTTCCAGCCGAAAATGGCCCCGAGGACCGAGATGCTGTGACTGAACATCCGCATTGGGGCGAGGAACACGGACATCACCGACTCCAACAGGACTCCGCCCAGCACGCTCCTGACCCCGCCGAAACCGCGCCTGTCCTTGCCGTCGATCAAGACCAGCAGGGCACTCATGACCTTCGGTGCGAAGAGCAGGAACAGGGTGGAGATCAGCAGCAGCAGGGCCGAATCCGGGTGCCACTCAGGCCATACCGGGTAGGGGCTATAGGGTTCTGGGAAGTAATCGACGTTGCCGTGGCGGATCTGGGCGTACTCGATGGTTCCCAACACCAGGAAAAGGAGCCATAGGGGGGAAGAGACGTAGCTCATGACCCCTTTTGCAAAGCTCAGCCGGTGTACGAAGCGCAGGCCCGGCAGAAACAGCAGACGCAGGTGCTGGAGGTTGCCCTCGGCCCAGCGGCGGTCCCGCTTGAGGTCGTCCACTAGGCTTGGCGGTGTCTCTTCGTAGCTCCCGGTCATCGCGGGCATGATCCAGATCTCGTGGCCGGCGCGCCCGAGCAGCGCTGCCTCGACGAAATCGTGACTCAGGATGCCGCCCGTCAGGGGACCCCACCCGTGCAGTCGCGGCAGGGCGCAATGGCGCACAAAGGGTTCGATGCGCAGGATGGCGTTGTGGCCCCAGAAAGTCGCATCACCCATCTGGGTACGTGCCAGTCCCCGCAGGAAGAGTGGGCCGTACATGCGGTTGGCGAATTGCTGGATGCGGGCGTAGAAGGTTTGTCCATCCACCACCCTGGGGGCGGTCTGCAACAGGGCGACCTCGCCGTGGCGCTCCATGGTCTGCACCATGGCCACCAGGGTCTCGCCGTCCATCAGGCTGTCGGCATCGAGCACGATCATGTAGCGGAAGTTCGCGCCCCAGCGGCGCAGGAAGTCGGCGACATTGCCGCTCTTGCGGTTGAGGTTGAGTCCGCGGCGGCGGTAGCGCAGACGTCCGTTTGCGCCGAGGCGCCGACACAGGCGCTGCCAGGCCTCCTGCTCGCGCAGCCAGACCTCCGGGTCGCGCGAGTCGGAGAGGATGAAGAATTCGAAATCGTCCAGGTGCCCCGTCGCGGCTACAGACTGGAAGATCGCCTCGATCCCCGCGGCCACGCGGACCACCTCCTCGTGGTAGATCGGGATCAGCACGGCGGTCTTGGCGAGCGGCGTGGCAGCCAGCTCGGAGGGGCTGTCCCAGGCGGCGATGTGGACCGGGTCACCCCCGCGCAGGCGGTCCCAGACGCCGAACATCCCCGTCCAGAAGCCGGCGGAGACCCAGGCGAACAACAGCCCAAATACGACGGCGGTGGCCATCTCCAGGGGCTCATCGCCATGGTAGGGCAGAAGCCACATCGCGTAGTCCGTGGCCAGAAGGGTCTGGACGAAGACTAGTGTCAGCCCGAGTCCGCGCCGGAAGTAGGCCTGTGCCCGCCAGTGGGCGTGGCGCTTACTCATGGTGTGGACTTCGGGGCTGGCTTGGGGGACTGCGGCCGCCGGCGCCAGGCGCCACGTCCGGAGCGCCGCTCCGGGGCCATGGGCTGCCGGCAGGGCGGCGGGTGGGCGAAACGGGCTAGGTTGAGGTCGTCATCGCATGGGCTGCCTGCCGCCATGCCGGCCTGCTGGTGGTCGGCCAGCCAGGCGGTTAGCGTATCCATGGCGGCGGGGGTGAGATGCCCCCCCTCGGCGAGGGTGGACTCCATAGCCCGGTCCAGCAGCTTCAGGGTGATCTGGCCGCGCTCGCAGGGCTCGACGCCGAGCATCGCCAGGTAGCGCCAGATGCGGTTGCTGGCCCTGGGAAGGTCGTCGGGGCAGGCCTCAGGGACTCGTTTGCGACCCGTGGTCTCGGCATCCACCTCAGCGCCCCTCGACCCGATAGGTCCAGGTCTCGGTGAGGCTGGCGTTGTCCTTTTTGAGGAAGGCACGCATCTCCAAGGGGCGGTCCTTGGGGGGTTTTACCAGGAGCGATAGGCGCCAGCCCTTGTTCTCCGGCACGGGGAAGACGGTCTGGTGGATCAGTTCGGCCCCCTCGCTGACATTGACCACCGCGGTGACCTGGGCATTGGCAGGCAGCTCTGGGAGTTCGCCGCCGGTGAAATCGGCGAGCACTCGCACCGTTCCTTCCACGTTACCGCCGCCAATCACGTCACCGGCCCCAACGTAGGTTGCGGTGGAGCGGCCGCCGGCCTGAGGCGGGGTGGCGGGGCCGCCCAGGTGGACCTGGTAGGAGAGATCTAGGCGGGTCCCGGACTCTACCTTCTCCTTGGGGGTCCAGAAGGCCGCGATGTTGTCGTTGGTCTCCTTGTCCGTTGGGATCTCCACCAGGATGACATGGCCCTCGCCCCAGTCACCCTTGGGCACGATCCAGGCGTTGGGCCGATTCTGATAGTTGGCCTCCGGGTCCTCGTAGCTCGCGAAGCGGCGGTCGCGCTGGATGAGGCCGAAGCCGCGCGGGTTGGTCACCGCGAAGTAGCTATGGCTCAGGCGCTTGGGGTTGTTCAGGGGGCGCCAGACGCGCTCACCGTTGCCGGTCTCGATTGCCAACCCATCCGAATCGTGCACCTCGGGGCGCCAGTGGGCCGGCGGTCGGTCGGTGTTTTCGCCGTAGTAAAACATGCTGGTCAACGGGGCTAGACCGACTTGCTCCACCGCCTTGCGGAAGAAGAGTGTGGCGTCTACGACCATGACCGTGGGCTCGCCTGGCGTAGCGACGAAGCGGTAGGCGCCGGTGACGCTCTTGCTGTCCAGCAGGGCATAGAAGGTCATTTCCGTCGCGTCCTTGGCAGGCTTGACCAGCCAAAAGCGGCGGAACAGGGGAAACTCCTCGCCGACGGGCAGTCCGGTGTTCAGGGCCAGACCGCGCCCGGAGATACCGAAGCTTTCGTTGGTCCCGACGCCGCGAAAATAGCTCGCACCCGCAAAGACCAGGAACTGGTTCTGCACGTCCGGGGCGGTTAACGGGTAGGTCAGGTTGATCCCGGCGTAGCCCAGGTCGTTGGGGATCTCCTGGGCTAGCTTGGGCGGGTAGTCGAACCAGGATTTCTCGAATTCCAAGGGCGTCACGCCTTGGTCGTCGGCGATCAACACATCAACCGCGTTGCGAAAGTAGAGGCCGGGATGGAAGAACATGATCTGGAAACGCGAGCCATCTCCCCGCCAAAGGCTTTGGTCGGGTCTGAATCGGATCGATTGGAACTGGTCGTAGGGCAGGTTGACCAGGAGGTCTGGGGCTGGCGGGGGCGGGACGAAGGGCTGGCCCGCCAGGGCCTCGGCCTCCTGCACGACCGCGGAGAAGTCGAACTCTGAGCGCGCCTGGGCGCCGAACAGCAGAAGCGATACTGTGAGGGTGGAGATGGTTAGGCGCAGGTACTGCATGGAGACCTCGATACAGGGGACGGCTGGAGCGAATGCCGGGGGCAACTGGAACCGCGCCACAGATGTCGCGATCTGGGTGCGGACATTGTGGCCCCGAACTCCCGGCTCGAATCCAGGCTCACCCAGACCAGCAAGCCGAAGGGCCCCAAGGGGCGGCGAGGCTATAGCCAAAACGACCCTAGTATAGGGAAACCCATAGGGCGCGCAAGTAGATAGCGTCCGGGACGTCCTGTCATGGGGCGCGCCTGGATGGGCGCGGGGTGCGCTTGAGGGGATGCAAGAAATACCGACTGACGGCCAGGGGATGCCCGTTCGGCTTGGCGCGCAGCGCCGGACTGGTCGGCTGGGGATCCCGGTCCGGCCGAGGTGGACAAAAGGGCCGGATTCTGGTTGTCTCAGCCAACTCTCCCCTCCTCCTGACCAGAGCATGCCGCGACGCCTCAAGCTGCTGATCTTACTGCTACCCCTGGTCCTGGTATTGGCCGGGGCGGCCTGGCTTTTCGCGCTGATCGACGGAGCCGCGCCGCGTTACGCGGGCGAGGTCTCGGTGATGGGACTTGCCGCGCCGGTGACAGTGCGTTTCGGGCCCCACGCCGTACCCAGTATCGATGCGGAGACGATAGAGGATGCTCTCTTCGCCCAAGGCTTCGTGGTCGCATCGGAGCGTGTTTGGCAAATGGACCTCATGCGCCGCCTGGCACAGGGGCGCTTGGCGGAGGTCTTCGGGGAGGAGGCCCTGCCCGCGGACCGATTCTTTCGCACGATCGGGTTGGGGGGGGCGGCCCGGCGGTCGTTCGCGGAGTTGGAGGCCCCCTACCGCGGTTACCTGGACGCTTATGCTGCTGGGGTCAATGCCTACCTGGAAAAAGCTGGGACCTCGCCGCCACTTGAGTACCGCATTGCGGGCTTCCGACCCGAGCCATGGCGGGCGGAGGACAGCCTGGCCATCGGCGACTACATGGCGTGGGTCCTGTCCTACAACGTCCGGGGTGAACTGGCCTGGCTGCGCCTGGCACGGCGCCTGGGCAACGCCCGCGCGGCCGAACTCTTTCCGACAGATGTGGGCATCCCGGCCCCGGAGGGGGCGGATGCATTGCCGGCGCTCGCTGGGGCCGAGGGACAGCTCCCGGGAGACCAAAGGGTGGCGATCGGCCGCGCCACGGCGGCATCGGCACAACTCGCCGCCCTCGCCGGGGCCTTGGGGGACATGCTCGACCTGCCAGCGCGATGGGGACTCCCGGTGCCGGCCCCTGCCAGCAACGCTTGGGTTCTGAGTGGAAGCCTGACCGCAGACGGCCGGGCGCTCCTCGCCAACGATCCCCACCTGGCCCCGTCGAGCCCTGGGATCTGGTACGAGATCGAGCTGGCAGCGCCGGGGCTGCACGTCAGCGGGGTCGCCCTCCCGGGGGTGCCGCTGGTGCTCATTGGCCACAATGCGGACCTGGCCTGGGGCTTCACCACCGTCAATGCCGACACCCAGGACCTTTTTCTAGAGCGCCTGAGCGCGGACGGGAAGGGAGTCGAGCGTCCGACGGGTGCCATTGAGCCCATCGAAGAACGTAGCCAGCGCATCGGGGTCAAGGGCCGCGTCGAGCCGGTCGAGCTGAGGGTGCGCAGCACCAGCCATGGGGTGGTCCTGAACGACATCCTGGGCCCGGTGACCGGCACTCCTTTGGATCTTCCGGCCCTGGACCCCCCGGCCCTGCTCGCCCTGCGCTGGACAACCGATCTCCCCGACCGGGGCTTCGCCGGGGTCGCGCGGCTGGCGACCGCGACCAGCCTGGAGGAGGGGCGTGCGGCTGGGCTTGAGTTCATCCGTGCCTCCCAAAATCTGATGCTGGCCCACCGCGACGGGGGCATCGCCTGGCAGGTGACAGGGAGGTTGCCGCGACGCGGGCGGGGTGTCGGGACCTTTCCCTCGCCGGGCTGGCAGGGGGGTTACGGTTGGACGGGGTATCTTCCGGCGACGGACAACCCAGGCCTGACCGACCCGGAGGGCGGGGTCTTGATCACCGCGAACAACCGAACCATCCCGGCCAACTACCCGGTCAATGTGACCCACTCCTGGTCTGCCCCCTACCGCGCCCAGCGCATTGCGGAGCTGCTCGCGGAGGGGCCCGCTCAGGACGCAGATGCTGCCCTGCGTCTGCAGATGGACCGGGTGAGTCTCCAGTCGCGGGACTACCTCGCCGCTCTGCGTCGCATTCTGCCCCGTCTGCTCGATGTCGATCCAAAGGCCCGCAACATTGCCGACCGCTTCCTGCTGCGCTGGAGCGGGGATTTTCCCGCCGACAGCCGGCCTGCCGCTCTCTTCGTGCTGCTGCGTACGGCGTTGTATCGTGCTCTGTATGCGGACGAGTTGGGTGAGGATCTGGGTCCGCTGATGTCCCTGGACCTGGCCGCATACAGCCCCCTGGATGAGGCTATCCGCAGCGGCCGGTCGAGCTTCTGGGACGATGTCGATACCCCAGGGCGCGAGGGCGAGGTCGAGACCTGGGGCAAGGCCCTGCGGGCGGCCCAAACCGAACTGCAACGCCTGTTCCCGGACGCCGACGACCAGCGCATCGACCGGCTTCGTAGTCTGGTGTTCCCCCATGCCTTCGACCGGGTACCTCTATTGGGGCCGCTGTTCTCCGTCGGTCCGGTCCCTGGGGTCGGGGACGGGGCGACTGTCAACGTCATGAAGGCGAACCCCGAGGACACGCGCACCGTCCTGTTCGCGCCCTCTTGCCGTGCGGTACTTACCCCAGGGGATTGGGCGCAATCGCGCCTCGTCCTGCCCCTGGGGCAGTCCGGGCACCGGTTCTCGCCCTACCGCAGTGATCAGCTTGCCGACTGGCTCGCGGGGCGCAGCCACCCCCTGGCCTGGGGGGGGCCGGCCCCTGGTACCGAGCTTGGCGTGCTCCTACTCCAGCCAGCCAGGACCGACCCGGTCGAGCCCCCTTCCGTGCCGACCTCCGTTCCGACCGCGCAGCTCAATTGAAGCGGTTGGGCGGGGCCGCCGAGTCGGAGAGCGCCGCGATGGCAAGCCTTGGTGCAAGCGTTAGACTGGGGCTGGCGGGTTCAAAGGCACGTCAATGTTTTGCAGCAGATGAGGCAGTATATCCAAAGGTTTATACTCTCTAGAAACGCTACGATATCCCATTTATTCAGTGTCTTAATTTGTCGATCTTTGAAACAACAGAGGGTTGACGCGGCTTGAACCCGGCAATATACTGCCGGAACGAGGTTAAGATCCGTTATGCACTTTCGTTTCCGGAAAAACATTGTCCAGGTCGTCCGTACCAGCTATGACCCGGCCACCAAGCGACCGCGCACGGAGATCGTGGGCCGTCTGTCGCGAAGCGATCCGAAGGCGGATCCTGACTTGTTGTCGGCATGCAGCCCGGCCGAGGTTGACGAAGTGCAGCGTTGGATCGGGAGCCACATGAAGGCGGAAGCGGTTGCAGTTGAGCATGCGGCGCGCTCGCTGGCGGGCGAGATCGCCAGGGCTGCCGAATGGTTCGCCACAACCGATGATCTCGACTCCGCACGGCTCTTGGCCTCCGAGCTGCACCAACAGTGGTCCAAGTTGCGTAGCCAACTGCGTCGCCGCAGTTTGTTGGACTGAAACCAACGCGGCCTTATCTCGGCCGCCCCAATCTCTCACTAAGCCACACACTAACCCCTAATCGGAGAAACACATGCCCAAGCTACCTGAACTAATCGAACGTACCTCCAAGGAGCACCCTGCCGCAGTTGCGGGTCTCGGCGGGCCAGGCGCAGCAAAGTTGCTGCGGGCGGTGTTCGCCACACTCGCCCGCGAGATCGACCAGGCTCCAGACGGGGTCTACAAGGTATCCGGGCTTGGTTCCTTCCGCGTACGTACGGTCGAGGCTAAGGCAGAGGGCAAGGGCGGTGGTCGCCGCGTGATGTTCCGGGCGCAAAAGCTCAAGGTGGGGGGTGCCAAGCCACGGAAGGAGCGTGTCGCCAAGGGTGATAAGCCAGGCGCCAGCGGGGACTGACAGGCCGGTTGCGCGTTCCGCAACAACGCCTGATCGGCGAGGTCAGAATATCGGCGCCAGGCGCACAGGTCACCGGTGTGGCCTGTGAACGGCCGTGCAGGTTTGACGAGGCTCTGCTTGACGTCGGGCTCCCCGGAGGTGCGCTCGCGGGTAGAGCGGCTCATCAAGAAAGGGAAGCCCCCAGCTTTGCCGGGGGACAGTAACAGTTTGACATCTCCCGGGGTTTGTCATTGCCGCGTAGTGCGCGGACAATGCTCCCCCCTTTCTTGATGAAACCGATGACCCTGAGTTCTGCAACGAATGCGACTAGGGTGTCTGGGTCGTGCGATGAGCGTCCGCCGATCCACCATCGATCGCGGTTAGGCCCCTTTGAGGGGCCAGCGATCGGAAAGCCCCCGGCATTGCCGAGGGGTTGTTTCGGCGCCGTCGTGCTCGCACTGGCTCTTTAGCGGTATCCGGGAGTCCTTGGCGGCATAGAACGACGGGCGATTCCCTGCCAACCGACCAAGTCTCCGCTACCTCAGGGGTCGCTCAGCCGTCCCCAACCTGTAAGGACATATTGTTGCGCCGTCCCTCGGCATTCACCGGACCTATTTCCGAACGGCGCAACTCTGCGTGCGGCGACCGCCGCCGGAAGTTTTTGATAGGATCATTGCGTCTGACCAGCTTAACCGCCTTCCTCCCGAATTACGCCACAACATTAACAATGGCGCTGGTCAACAGATCGGATTGGCGCTCTCTGCTGCCGGGCAATCGATACCGAAACCCCGGCCCGCGAGGTTCTTGGCGAGGGTCCGCCGGAGGTCCACCAAGACATACTCGGTGCTCGCTGCGGGAGCCAGCGACGGGGCGGAGATTTCCGGTGGGCAGCCACCGACGCACCAGGGTAAAAACTATGAGCGAGGCAAATACAGCGGAATGGATCAAGAAGGCTGAATTGTTGGAGAGAGAGGGGGACGTTCAGGGGGCAAAAGCGATATACAGGCAAGTTATAGCCGAGACGAACGCTCCAGTATCGGCGTATGTGAACTTGGGAAATACTCTCAAAAATGAGGGCAAGTTTGAAAGGGCGATCGCTGTTCTAAAAGAAGCGGTCGAGACAAGACCGAATCATCCGAATCTGTATGTTCGAATAGCAGACATCTATCATCAGCAAGGCCGGTTAGAGCAAGCGGAAGAGACCTATGCCGCAGCCCTCCAAATAGATCCGAAATTACCCTCTGCCCTTGCCGGATTGGTGGCCCTAAAGAAAAAGAGAGATCGGCTCGCGGAGCAGAGTGGAGAGCCAAAATCCGGTAAGGCGCCACGGTGGAAGGAGAGGGAGAAGATTGCGGAAATTAATGGTTTTCTGGGTAGAGATAAGGTAAAGGCAATTGAATTGTATCAAGCAGCAGTCGCCAGCGACCCAGGTATTCGCCAGCGGATCATTCAGCAGTACCCACGACCTTTATTCTGCGATAATCCGCCGCTGGCATTGTTCTTCGTGCCGAAATCGGGATGTACCTTTGCCATTAAATGGTTCTTTTGTCAGGCGGCCGTGCTTGAGGATGCTTTGAGCCACCACTGGTTCGCGCACCAGTATCGGAGGGAGGTGTTCAATAAAACTGTAGACGCTAGTAGGATTATCCAGGATTTTCTTGGCGGAAGAGAGATCTCGATTGTAAAGGTCGTACGCAATCCTTACATGCGGGCTGTAAGCTCATATATTCATGCAGTGAAAACCGGTTATGAAGACGAAAGGATAGGTGAGTTCTTGGGTCGGTCGATTATCAATACTGATACGTTTTCATTCCGGGAATTTGCGTTCTACTTGGAGGGTTCAAGTTTGCGTAGGTGCGACCCTCATCATGGTGTGCAGATCCATATGAGCGAAGAGCTGGGGTTGGTTCGACCTCGGTATGTCGTCAAACTTGAGAGCAGTTTTGATGAGCTAAGGAGAGTGGAGGTGGAGCTGGGCTTGCGGGAAACTGATTTGAAGGCATTGGCGGATTCGCCGCATCACGCCAAAAAAGAAGAAACTAGCGAATGGTGCGGAGACAAGCGATATATTAGAAGTGCGACGACCAGTTTCCCACAGACCATCAATTTCTACGACAAGGAGCTCCAGGAAAAGGTGGCAGAACTGTACCGAGTGGATTTTGAAGCTTACGGATATGATGCTGATAAATTCCCGCTGTAAGGCGATTGCCGGAGAATCATGTACCAGATGGTGCCGGATTTACGTCCGGCTTCGAGGAGTACCGGCAGGAGCATAGCAGGGCTATGTGACTGCTGGCGCGACAAAGAAGGTGGGCGCAAAGACACGCTAGCTGGTGCATGATTTGACAAAAATCGCCTAAGACGGCGCGGCGGGTTGGTGTCGGTGTGTGTCTTGTCCCGGCTGCAGGAACTGGACTCTATAGGAAGACAAGACGTCGGCCCCGCTATAATGTTCAGGCTAAATCCCATTCCCACCGGACGCTGCCATAAGCTGCCTTCCACCGGGGTGGCGCCAAAGGCTGTGCCGACGCGGCGACGGGGGCGTGACCGTCTGCCACGACAATGCCTTGGGTGGGGTCGAAGCCGAGGCAGCCGCCGCCCGGGAGATAGACCTCGGGCCAGGCGCGCAGATACCGGCCCTCTGTCTCCGTGGCGGACTTGTGCTGGTAGTCGCTGACGAAGCGGGCGGCAAACCTGGCCGCTCGGCTGTGGATGGCGGAGACGAACAGCACGGTCTGATCGGGACAGGCCTCTCGGCCTGACCTCGCGGTTTTCGCAAGGGACTGAGCGATTCCCTAGTCACGGATTTCCCGCTCGATCTGCGTGTCGATCCATTGACTGAGCGCCGCGAGAAAGCCGTTTGGCCTGCCATCGGACGCCGCTTCGACCTGCGACGTCTGGCGCGCGATGGGTGCGACATGGGGCCAGAGCGACGGCCCGCGCCTTGGGCGTAATCCCCGGGCAGGCGGTTGGCGCCGAGGTCAGGGATGAAGCCGAAGGCATTGCGCCCGCAGGTCTCGACGTTGAGGCGAGCGCAGGTCCCCAGGTGGGGGTCTCGCCGACGAACCACAGGAGGGTTACCAGGTTGCCCTCAGCGTCGAGTTGACCACTTCGGATCCGCGGCTTGGGGTCCTGCGTCAGTACCCAATTCAATTTACGCACCCCGCCGACCGGGCGCGGACGCAGGCGCACCGTCTGAGGCCCCGGGGCGACGGGGTGCTGTACTGGTAGCGGGTGTTGTGCTCGATCCCGAACCGCATGGCAATGCGTCCGCTGGAAGGGTCCGGCTGTGCAGGCTCTGCACGGGTAGCGGACCCCATCCATGATCGGTGGCACACGCTCAAGCGTCGTGATCTTGCTGGGATTTGACGCTCAGAGGGCGGCGCGCGAGCCCCAGGGCCAGGACGCCGATCCACCCGGCTGCCAGCCAGCCGATGACGCCGTCGTAATCGCCCGCCAGCCACCCCAGCACGGCACTGTCGTTCCCGTCGGTGAGGCTCCGCGTGACCTGGATGACGAAGACCCAGCCCGCATGCAGGCCGACACACCAGCCGATATGTCCCGTCCGCCGGCGAACCAGGCCGAGGAAGACGCCCACTAAAAGCAGGGCGATGAAAGAGTCCAGATTGCGCCACTGCCATGGGCTGGTAAAGGTGGAGAGGAAGATCGCCGAGTTGCTGGACCAGTCGTAGTTAACCCCTTCCGGCAAGGAGCGCGGCTTCATGAAATGGAGCAGGGCGTAGAGCAGCGCAGTCCATAGAATTGCCGACTCAACACCGGCGCGACGGGTAATTGCTGAGTAGAGCGCCCCGCGAAAGAACGTCTCCTCTAACAGCGCAATCAGCAATCCGCTGAACAGGGCGCTTGCGGCCTTGGTTGCCAGGCCAGACAGTGGGTTGGCCTCGGGGATACGCACCCCTAGAGCCACCAGGGCTAAGGCCAGGGCGGTCAGGATCGCAACGCCGATCAGCCAGCCGAGCGCAAAGGCACGCAGGAAGGCCGGGCGCGAGCCGGCGTAGCCCAAGGACGCGCGGCTCGCGACGCCCGTGGCCTTGAGGATGGGCCAGAGCCCGATGAGGATGAAGATCTGGGCCAGGCGTCCCATGACTCGATGGGGGTCGTGGTCGATCCAACCCGCCTGCATGAGTGGCCAGGTGCAGACTGCGGCTAGGAACAGGCAGGCAGCGAGGTAGAAAAAGAACAGGGCGGTTTCGCGCATGGGGACTCCAGCGGGTGGAGCAGGGACGATTCAGCCGGCAGCCCGCGGGCGGGCGGGCACAGAGGCCCACCCCGGTGCGCAGCCGTCGGCGGGATGAGGCAGCTGGGCGGGCGACGGGGCTCGGCCCGTCTCCCGCGCGGTCTAGGTCGCGGTACGCACCTATGACGGGCCGCGAGCCTGGGTTGCGGCCTGCCCCGCGCGCGCCGGACGCAATTGCCCGCGAGGGTCAGATACTCACGCGCAGCCGCTGTCCCGGTCGAATGCTGTTGTCCTTGGATTTCATGCCGTTGAGGCGACGCAATTGCTCAACCGACAGTTCGTAGCGCGTGGCGACCCGGTAAAGCGTCTCGTTGGCCTGGACGACGTGCTGTGTTGCCTTGCGCTCGGCCTTGCGGGAGGTTGTCGTCGCCTTGTTGTTCTTGGCCAGGGCAGCGGTTTGGGTGCGCTTGTCTTTGGTGGGTTGGGCGGTCTTGGCAGTCCGGTCGTTCTTGGCCGAGGCGGTCCCCTTCGATGTCTCATCGGTCTGTCCGGCTTTGGCCAGAGCCGTGGACCTGGCGGCCTTCTCGTCTTCGTCCAGAATCGCCAGCGCAGCGGCCTCATTGGCATTGGCCTTGGCCGTGGCGATAGCTCGCGACCTGTCAGTCCTCGCTTTGTCGGTTTGGAAAGAGGCCGCCGCCATCGGCGTCGCTGACTTGGTCCGCGGGGCGGCGGCTGCGACCTTGGCCTTGGCCGCCGGTGCTGGCTCGCGGTGCACTGGACGCGGCCAATCGTTGTCAGACGCGAGCACCAGCGCGCTCGGTCCCGTTGGTTTGACCGGAGCCGGGAAGGTGCCGACGCGTGCCGGGTATGATGCGGCAGATGGAAGCCCGGCGACGCGCTGAGCAGAGTCCGAGGGAAGCCAGACGGTGTGGCCGGCGGGCAACACGGCGCGACCGCTGCGGGCGGGCTCCCGCCAGGCAAGGTTGGCGGCGGCTAGGCGGTCGAGGGACACGCCATACTGGCTGGCCACTTGGGTTGCCGGCATGCTCGTGGTCAGGACGATGCGCCGCTCTGTCATTGGGGCTTGGAGGACGATCCCTGGGAAGTAGGTGTTCGGGTTGTTGGCGATCTCGCGGGCGGCTAAAAACTCGGCGTAGTAGTTGCGGGAGGCAAACTTGAACGACGGCCCCTGGTACTCCTGGACGATGCGCCCGAAGTCGGAGCCGTGCTGGGCCTTGGCCCGCGCCATGCCGCCCATGCCGTGGTTGTAAGAGGTGATGGCCAGCGGCCAGCTCCCTAGCCGGCTGTGGGCCTCATCCAGGTAACGGGCGGCAGCCTTGGCCGATACGACGGGGTCGAGTCGCTCGTCTACCGCGTCGCCCACGTGCATGTAGCTGCGCCCGGTGGCGGGCATGAACTGCCAGACTCCGGTGGCGCCCGCGCTGGAGCGGGCGCTTAGCTGGTAAGAGGACTCGACATGCGGGAGGTAGACAAGATCCTCCGGGAGGCCGGCGGAGCGGAAGGCATCCCGGAAGGCGGGCTCGTATCGGCCACTGACTTCCAGGCCGCGTCGGAATCGCTCTCGCAGGCCGCGTTGGACACGCACCCGGCCGTCGGCCCCGTAGATGGCTCGGGTGCCGCCGGCGGCGACGAGCTTATCCCGCAGGGCGGCTTCCTCAGAACTGAGGGCCTCGCCTCGGCCGGTTTTGGTCTGGACGGCACGCAGGCGGTATTCCAGGGTCTCTTGGTGTCCCTGGATAATCGCCCGCTGGTTGGGCGTATAACCGTCCGGACGTCCAAGCGGGAGATTGATCACCTCATAGACGACTCCGAGGTACTCATCATCGTGCAGGGCGACCTGGTTGCGCCCCCACTTGGAGTACACGTTGCGCCAGAAATCGACGTTGGGCTGGATCTCCCGGGGGACTGGGAAGGTCCCGGTGGGTTCGACACGGCTGTAAGACGGCTCCTCGGACCGGTCGCCGGTGCCGGCGCAGCCTCCCAAGAGCAGCAGGACGAACAAGAAGACCAACAGCGCCGGCAAGCGGCGATCAGCAAAGGCATTCATCGGCGGTTCCCCCCGGTCCCCAATTATGTTGCGTGCCGGCGGCAGGCCTCCGGCACGATGGCTGGAAGTTTGGCCTAGGACGTCGATTTATGCAACCGAATGTCGCGAAAATCTGGCCCTTAGCGCAGATATCTGTGGTTTTGGATTCGCAGGCAGGATAGATGCCTGGCGATCCGGCCGAGCCCGGGCGCTTGGGGCGGGTCAGAGCCCGGCGAGGACATCCACCCCCTCGGCCTGCAGCAGTTCCACCAGGCGGATCAGGGGCAGGCCGATCAGGGCATTGGGGTCGTCGCCGGCGAGTCGCTCGAACAGAGCAATGCCCAGTCCTTCGGATTTGAAGCTGCCCGCGCAGTTGAAGGGCTGCTCGCGGTCGACATAGCCCGCGATCTGAGTGGGGGTGAGGTGCCGAAAACACACCCGGAAGAGCTCGCAGATGGTTCTGGTTCGACCGGTGGCCGCGTTGAGCAGGCAAAGGCCTGTGCAGAAGGTGACGGTCTTGCCCGATGCCTTGGTGAGTTGGTCGATGGCCTGCTCGCGACTACCTGGCTTGCCGAGGACGCCTTCGTCGATCACCGCGACCTGGTCGGAGCCGATGATCAGCGCCCGCGGATGCGACCTGGCGACGGCGCGGGCCTTGATCTCCGCGAGACGCATGACCATGGTCTCGGGCAACTCGCCCGTGATCCGAGTCTCGTCCACCAGGGGCGCGGCCGTCACAAAGGGCAGGCCCAGGCGTTGCAGGAGGGCGCGCCGGTAGGGCGACGTGGAGGCGAGGACAATTATCGGGCGGGACATCGGGACATGGACCTCAGCGCGCGGGCGTCCCAGAGCCGCGGGGATGTGCGGGGCAGCCGGCGAATTGAAAAGTTTAGAGGCTCCTGCGGCTGGGCCTGGTGGATTGCCAGTCGCGCTCGATTACCCGGGCGGTTCCACAGGGTTATACTTAACGGCCGGGTGCTCCAGCTAACCACCGGCGCGGCGGCCCCTGGGCAGCAGTCGTGTCTTGCCTGTGTCTGAGGCTGCTCCCCTGGCGTCGGGAATGATCGTTGCCACGCCGCTTTTGTGTCAGGTTGTCCCATTGGTCTCAGGAGGACTGTTCTGTGCCCGAGAAATGGCTCCAAGTTAAGGGCGATCCCTCGGTGCGAGCCTTCCTGTTCCAGCAGGAACGTGTCCCGAGCCTCTTCGATGAGCACCTGGGTGAAGTCCACCGAATCGTCCAGGCGCTGTTTGCGAAGAAGGGCGCCTTCCATGTGAAGATCCACTACTCTTCGAGCCAGTTGACCGTCTGGTTCTTTGACGACCCTTACCGCTACCATGTCTACGTGCGAGAGGAGGTCTTGGCGCCAGGCTATCTGGACGGCTTTCCAGACCTGTCCTTCGAGGGCCGTCGCCCGCGGGTTTCGGTTGCGGAGTTGGATCCAGCCATCGCCGAGTTTGCTCGGTTGCGCCTCGCCGACTCGACCATCTACCTGCGCAACGCCTCCATCAATCGGATGAACGGGACAATTGGCATGACCTTCTCATGCGATGGCACGCACTACATCGGTTACGAAACCTTCTTTGACAAGCTGGATCACTTTGGGACCCCAGAGCAGGGCTGCCCGGGGTCAACGTAGAAGGCACGCGGTCTCGCACGAATCGAATTTGGCTAGTCCTCGCGTACGACACGGAACCCCAGCATGTCGATGCGCGTCTCCGGGACGAAGTGGTATCGGGCTGCGCTGCGCATTGACACCCCAGGCTTGTTGAAGGCCCCACCGCGGGCTACTCGGAACCCGCAGTTCCCGTCGGCGCGGGTCCGGGCATCCGACGGTGCCCCCGTATAATTCGGGTTCCAACAGTCGCCGGCCCATTCCATGACGTTGCCGGCCGTGTCGTACAGGCCAAAGGGGTTTGGCGCCAGACTGGCCACCGGGGCTGCCATCAGGTCGTCCCACGGCGTTCCGCAGTCGAAGCAAACGGCGCGCCCAACTTCGAGCTCAGCCCCCCACCAGAAGGACTTCTCGCTGTCCCCGCGCGCAGCGTACTCCCACTCGGCCTCGCTCGGCAGGCGATAGCGATGGCCGGTCTGACGCGAAAGCCACTGCGTATAGGCCTGGGCATCTTCCCAGCTCACGCCCGCCACTGGGTGCTGGCCGCGTCCCCAGCCAAAATCGTCCGGCATGCGCGCGCCCGTGGTCCGCGCGAAACGTTCGTAGTCGGCGTAGGTGACTTCCCTGGCTCCGATCAGAAATCGGCCAACCTTCACTTCACGGGGAGGAGACTCATCCGGGTGCAGCCGGATGGCGTCGCTGCCCATCGTGAATGTTGCCGGCCCAACCGCCACCATCTTCGGCCCCAGGCCGCCGCTGGACAACCGGTCACGCACGTCTTGGCTCGGCGGTGCCTTCTGCGGTATTTCGGCATTCCGCGCGGAGTTCCCTGGCTTCGCATCCATTTGGTCTAGGGGAACGCCGGGGGCCGCCATCGGGGGGGGGGCGGCCTCGGCGGTGGCGTTGGCTCCAGGCGCTGGGGCATCTGACCCAAGGGGGGGGGCGTACCATCTGTTGATCACCACGGTAAGGACGAGGAGCGCTGGCAGTGTCCAGAGTAAGGGGGTGATCAGCCTTGCCGGACGAGGCTGTCCGAAGGCCTTGGACAGGGGCGTCCCGATCGGAGCAATCGGTTGCTCATCATCGGCCTCCCGAGAGCTTGGTGCCGCGGTGGCTGGTGCCGCATCAGGGCGCGTTCCCGCCGCGATAGCCTCTTGCGGTGACAGCGCCAGGGTCGGGACTGCTAGCCCGAACCCAATGCCGCCCGGTTGTTCCGCGTCACCCCGCGGGAAGGCCGATCCAGCACCAAGCTCTGCCGCCGCCTCTTGGGAGTGTCGGTCCAATTGGCGTTGAAGGGCGTCGAGTGCGACCCTGCGCCGTTTGATCTCCGTCGCGAGTTGCCGCCGCTCCGCGTTCCTGCCAGCCAACTCCCGGGCCTTCGCGTCGAGTCGGCGTTGCAGTTCCGCGATCATCTGGCGCAGGGCTCGGACCTTCCTGCCTGTCTGTTCGGCCGTGGCCTTCGCCTGGTCGCCCGCTGCCGCCAACGCCCGCAACCGGGATGTCAGATCCCTGCGTTCCTCTATGGCGGCCGCCAGTTCAACAGACATGCGGTCGAGGACCTGTTGCTGTGTCTCGACCTGACCGCGCAGTTCGCCTAACTCGTCGTCGTATTCCGGGCCTCGGCCGTCGGCCTGCTTCAAATGCGCGATCTCGTCCAAGGCGTATTGGAGGCGACGGCGCAGCATGTCGGACTCATCGCTGGCCCGACGGGCAGGGATCGGAGCATCGCTCAGTTTTGGATGCTCAGGTGGGACCACCCGAGCATCGGAGGGCAATTCGCTCATGTTTTGTCTATCTGCTGCACCAAGCATGCGTGGAACCCTTGCTGCCCCGCTAGCCTACTCAGCCTACCGGGAGGCTGCCAGGGACCCCGTGACAAGTCTCACAGTTACGCGACCGCCTTTTCGGCCTGCGTCCTGCCTCGCAAAGGCATCTGGCCATGGCGCCATTGGCCACCGACTCCGCTCACCGGTGACTGCGGGGAGGGTCGTCGGTCGCGGTTAGTGCTCTCCCACCGGCCCGCCAACGGCCTGCGGGCCGCGTCCCGGCTGGCCTCCGTCCCCCTTCGCGGCACCTGCGTCGCCGCCGATGTCTTTGGGCGGGCGCACCGGCCGGCCGGCCATGATGTCGTCGATCTGCTCCTTGGACAGCGTCTCGTACTCTAGCAGCGCTTGCGCCATCGCGTGGAGTTTGTCGCGGTTCGTCTCCAGCAATGCCTGTGCGCGGGCATAGTTGCGATCGATGATCAGTCGGACCTGCTTGTCAATCTCTCGGGCGGTACCGGCGGACACGTGGCGGTGCTCGGTGACACTGCGCCCGAGGAATACCTCCGCCTCCTCCTCCGCATAGGCCAGCGGACCCATCGCGTCCGAGAGGCCGAAGCGGGTCACCATGTTGCGGGCGATTTCTGTGGCCCGCTGGATGTCGTTGGACGCCCCAGTGGTGATAGCGTCCTGGCCAAAGATCATGGCCTCTGCGATGCGTCCGCCGAATAAGCTGGAGATCTGGCTCTCCAGGTGACGCTTGCTCATACTGTAGCGATCGCGTTCCGGGAGGAACAGCGTTACGCCCAGGGCGCGCCCGCGGGGGATGATGCTCACCTTGTGCACCGGGTCGTGCTCCGGAACCAGGCGTCCGACGATGACATGCCCAGACTCGTGGTAGGCAGTGAGCCGCTTCTCTTCGTCGGTCATGACGACGCTACGCCGCTCGGCACCCATCATGACCTTGTCCTTTGCCCGCTCGAACTGCTCCATGTCAACCCGAGTGAGCCCAGCGCGGGCCGCGAACAGGGCCGCCTCATTGACCAGGTTGGCCAGATCTGCGCCGGAGAAGCCTGGGGTCCCGCGGGCGATGACCTCGGGGTCCACATCGTCGGCAATTGGCACTTTGCGCATGTGGACCTGAAGGATGGCAGTGCGCCCGCGCAGATCCGGCAGTCCCACCACCACTTGGCGGTCGAAGCGCCCCGGGCGCAGCAGGGCCGGGTCGAGCACGTCGGCCCGGTTGGTGGCGGCAATGACGATGATCCCCTCGCTCCCGGCGAAACCGTCCAATTCTACCAGTAGCTGATTCAGGGTCTGCTCGCGCTCATCGTGACCGCCGCCGAGCCCCGCCCCGCGGCGGCGTCCCACGGCATCAATTTCATCGATGAAGATGATGCAGGGGGCGGCCTTCTTGGCTTGCTCGAAGAGGTCGCGCACGCGGGATGCACCGACTCCGACGAACATTTCCACGAAGTCCGATCCGGAAATGCTGAAAAAGGGCACCTTGGCCTCCCCGGCGATGGCCCGTGCCAGGAGCGTTTTGCCGGTGCCTGGAGGGCCCACCATCAGGACGCCGCGCGGGATGTGGCCGCCCAGGTTATTGAATCGCTGTGGGCTGCGCAGGAACTCCACCAACTCGGCGACCTCCTCCTTGGCTTCCTCGACCCCTGCGACATCCTTGAGCGTCACCCTCACGTCGCCCTCGGCATGCTGACGGGCTCGGCTTTTGCCAAAGTTGAAGATGCCCCCAGGGCCTCCGCCTGCACCCGCATTGCGCTGCATGAACCAAAACCAGACCCCGATAAGGAGAAGGAACGGCAACCAGGCTGCCAGGATCTGAGCCAGGAACCCGGGGGTGTCGGGGGGAGTGGCGCGAATGATCACCTCTTGATTCAGGAGCTCGGCCACCAGACCTCGATCGCCGGGGTTGTACGTCTCGAAGTAGGAGCCGTCGGTGCGGGTGCCCTCGATGGTCTGGTCGTGGACCGTGACTTCGCGCACGGAGCCGTCGCGGACCTCATCGAGGAACTGGCTGTAGGTCAGGGCCTTGGGCTCGATCTGTCCTGGGTCCCCGAGGCCATTGAGCAGCATCAGCAGCCAAATGGATACCGCGACCCAAAGGACCAGACTCAGGTGTTTCGATTTCATGCGTGTTTCGCCTCATCAGTGTTCGCCCAGGGTGGTGCCAGGCGCATGGTCCGGCCTTACTCCCAGGCTTTGCACTGTAACATCGGGCCGTGGGTCGGCAATCAAAAGTGGCTCGCCGCCGCCTCAGGGAACGTCGGGTCCGAAGTGCGGCCTAACCCGCCGACGGAAGGGTTCTAGGGTCGCCGCGGTCGCGGCCGCAGGCGGGGCCCCTGGGAATTGGACGTGGGCCGGCAGGCGTCGGTCGTTGCAAGCAAGAGGTCGTGTCAGATGCGCCGGGAATGGTCCTATTTTGCTGTTGCCTTCGTCCTTGGGGGCGTGATGGGGGCTCTGGCTGTCGCGGAGCTGGCCCCCGGCGCCGTTGATGGATCGGCGGCACCCGAGCTGCAGTCGCCGGTGCCAGCGTCGAATGGACCGGAGGGCCTGGGGTCTGCCGCTGCCGTGACTCTCGAACCCTCCGCTGAGGCCGACTCGCCTGTGACCAGCGTCCCCGCGCCGGACCCAGTCTTGGCCCGTCTGGAAGAGGTCAGTGCAAGCTGGACCCGCATGGAGGATGAGGTCACGCGCCTGCGCCGGCGGATTGCCGACCTGGAGCAGCGGTTGGCCGCGGTCCAGGCCAAGTCGGCGACCGTCGATACGGACAGCCCTGGCCGCCTGGCCGCGACGCCGGATGGGCAACGAACCGCCATGGTGACGGCAGGGGTCGCCGAGGATGTCGCCGCAGAGATCGTTCGGCGCCAGGGTCAGCAGTCGCTGGACCGCCTCAACCTGCGTGACATCGCGGCCCGTGAGGGTTGGCTGGGGACCGACCGCTACCGCGACGAGCTTGCCCGTCTCGAGGAGGATACGGTGGACCTGCGCCAGGACTTGGGCGATGAGCTCTTTGATCGCTACCTCTACGCGGCGGGCGAGGACAATCGGGTCCGCGTCGACGGCATCATCCCGGGCTCGGTTGGGGAAATGGCGGGGCTGCAGCCGGGGGATCTGATCGAGTCTTACGCCGGGGAGCCCGTGCTGACCTTCTCGGATCTGCGCGATGCGACAACCGGGGGCGAGCGCGGGGAATTGGTGCAGGTGCGCCTGCGTCGCGGGGGGCAGATTCTGGATGCCTGGGTCGCCCGCGGTCCGCTTGGTGTCCAGCTCGATTCCGCAACGGCCGAGCCACGTTGAGGATTTAAGTTGAGCCTAAGGGTTGCGGGGTCCGCCCCGGCCCTGGTCGGTCCTTCGGTGGTGCTCCTCCGGCTCCCTCTGATACAAGCCTCGTCAGACCCTATCGGCTTTCCCGAAGAGGCGGCAGCTCTCTCGGGGATGGCGCGGTCTCCAGCGCGGCGCTCAATTGATTGACAGCAGCGGCCGGCAGGCCGCGGGCATGAGGGGCTCAGACCTTCGACCGGGGCCTTTGGACGGTTTGCGGGCCTCGGCGCTGAACCACCACTCCAGGTCTTTGCCGCAGCCGTCGCCGCCTGGGATGGCTGCCTGCTGGTCGCACTGGGTGCTGTCGCGGGGGCAGCGCATCCGGATGTGGAAGTGGGCGTCGTGTCCGAACCAGGGGCGGACCTTGTGCAGCCATGCCCTGTCGCGCTCGCTCTGGCACAGGCCGCGCTTGATAGCAGGGTTGGCAAAGATGCGGTCCACCCTGGGGTCCGTGGCTGCGGCCTTGAGCAGGGCCCGCTGGTCGTCGCCCCAAAGGGGGCTCAATCCCTCGCCGTCCGAGGTCACCATGCTTGGCGGATCGGCCTTGTTTGCGGTATCGCGGTTGGCAGCCGCGGCGGAGGGGGCGAGTTTGAACCAGATGTCCACATCCAGTCCGTTCTGATGGCTCCGGTGAGAGCTCGACATGAGTCCGCCCCTGGGCTGGCTCAGGTCGCCGATCATCAGCAGGCCGTGGCCGCGCCTGCCCTGGCCCCGGGCGAGGTCCGAGACCAGGCGCAACAGCTCCGCGTGTCCGTAAAAACGGTTGCGGTAGCGGCGGATGCTGACGTACCCGTCGCCCTCGGCGGGGAGCGTTTGGGCACCTGCAATGCAGCCGTTGGAGGCCCCGCCGATGACATTGGTGGGCCCATCGCTGGGGGTTTTGATTTGCCCCCAGGGGCTGGCTATCGCGAGGCCGGTCACGCTGGCAGTGAGACAGGTGGCCAGCAGCAGGGCAGGGACGTAAGTGGCCGGCAGGATGCGTCGGTTCATGGCGGAAAGTCTGCGTACCAGATGGTTGGCTTCGGGGAAGGCGCGGCTTCGAGCGGCGAAATTATACCTGCCATAGGGGGTGTCGCGGCATGGGAGCTTGGGTGCTACCCTCCCGATGCCGGTCGAGGTGGCGGTCGGCTCTCGACTGGTACCCAAAATATCGGGTTACCGGGGCTTGGGGGCCGATCAGGTATCATGACCGCATCGAAGTGCCAGAGTCCCCCGGTCACCAGGAATGCCCCGCGACGCCCTTACGCTTTGCCACGAATGCGGCCTGCTGCAACGCATGCCGGCCCTGCCGGTCGGTGGTTCAGCCCTGTGCCCGCGTTGCGGCTGCCAGCTGCACCGGCGCCGCCCGGACAGCCTGGAGCCGGCCCTGGCACTAACGGTGGCGGGGGTGGTGTTGTTCGTGGTCGCCAATGTCTTCCCCTTCCTGTCTTTTGAGATGCAAGGGCTGACCACGCAGACGACGCTTACGACCGGGGTACTGGACCTCTATGCCGCCGGCCGTTGGGAGTTGGCGGCAGTGGTGGGTTTCACCAGCATCCTGGCCCCCGGCTTGCAATTGGCCCTGCTGCTGTCGGTTTTGGTGCCGCTGTGGTTCGGTCGCCTGCCGCCCTGGCTGGCCGGATTGTTCCGCTATGCCCGCACCCTTGCACCCTGGGGCATGATGGATGTCTTCATGCTCGGCATCCTGGTGGCGGTGGTGAAGCTTGCGGACATGGCCACGCTCGTCCCGGGCACCGCCCTGTTCGCCTTCGTGATCCTGATCTTCGTCCTGGCCGCGGCCCAGGCGGCCTTGGACCCGGACGCGATTTGGTCCCAGATGCCGGTGCCCGCGGCGGCGCGGCGCCAGCCCTATCCGGGTGAGCGGGTCTATGGATGCCATGTCTGCGAGCTGGCGGTCCCGGCTAGGGTCGCGTCCAGGGGCCATCACCCGACCTGTCCGCGTTGTGGCGAGCCCCTGCACCAGCGGAAACCCAAGAGCCTGCAACGCACCTGGGCCTTGCTCCTGGCGGCAATCATCCTCTACATCCCCGCCAATCTGTACCCGATCATGGCCGTGACCTCTCTGGGGCAGACTCAATCGGACACCATCCTCAGCGGGGTTCTGTTCCTGATGCACCATGGCATGTGGCCCCTGGCACTGGTGGTCTTTGTCGCTAGCGTCCTGGTGCCCCTCCTCAAACTGGCCATTCTTGTCTACCTGCTGGTGTCGGTGCAGCTCCGATCCAGGTGGCGGTTGCGCGACCGCACCCAGCTCTATCGGATCACCGAGGCGGTGGGGCGCTGGTCCATGGTGGACATCTATGTGGTCACTATCCTGGTCGCCCTAGTGCGGCTGGGCAATCTGGCGACCATCGAGGCCCAGGCCGGGGCGGTCTTTTTCGCGGCCGTCGTCGTGCTCACCATGTTCGCTGCAATGGCGTTCGATCCCAAACTGATCTGGGATGCGGCAGAGGAGAACCATGACCGAGCCTGACCTGCCCGGTGGGACTGAGGTCCAGGCCCCGGTATCGCACGACCAGGGCATGACCGAGGCCCTGGTCGCCGTGCGCGGCGGCCTCTCCCTGGTCTGGCTGATCCCCCTGATCGCCCTGCTCATCGGCGGCTGGCTTGCCTACAAGTCATACAGCGAGAAGGGACCGACCATCCAGATTGCGTTCAAGACCGCCGTTGGCCTCACGGCGGGCAAGACCGAGGTCAAGTTCAAGGATGTGGCCATCGGTAAGGTGACCACCATCGACGTGACCAAGGACCTGGCAGGGGTTGAGGTCACTGCGGCCCTGGTAGCCGGGGCCGAGCGTTACCTCACCGAGTGGACACGCTTCTGGGTCGAGCGCCCGCGCATCACTGCCAGTCAGGTGACCGGTTTGGAGACCCTGCTCTCCGGGGCCTACATCGCCATGGATCCGGTGCAGGAGGGCGATACGGCCCGTAACTTTGTGGGGTTGGACGAGCCGCCCCTCTTCACCACTAACGAAGCGGGCAAGCAGTTCATCTTGCGCGCCCCGACCCTGGGGTCGCTGAACATCGGCTCCCCGGTCTACTACCGCGATATCCAGGTGGGCCAGGTGGTCGGGCATGACCTGGACGCCGACGGGCGCATGGTGAGCATCCGCATCTTCGTCTCCGCCCCCCACGATGCCCATGTTGACACCAACACCCGCTTCTGGAACGCCAGTGGGTTGGACGTCTCCCTGTCCGCCTCGGGCGTCACCGTTGATAGCCAGTCGCTGCTCTCTGTGCTGATCGGCGGGGTTGTGTTCGACAATCCGGACACCCTTGAGGCCGCGGGCCAGCCCGCCAAGGACAGGGATGTCTTTCCGCTCTATGCCAGTCGCGCCGAGGCCCACGAGAAGGCCTACCTGCGCAAGGAGCGCTTCAAGATGTACTTCGGCGGCTCGGTGCGGGGTCTGAGCGTCGGGGCGCCGGTTGAGCTACGCGGCATCAAGGTCGGGGAGGTACTGGATATCCAACTCCAGTTGAACGCCGACACGGCGCGCTTGCAGATCCCGGTCCTGGTGGAGATCGAGCCCGAGCGCATCGTGGTGGTTGGCGATCGGTCGCGTTTTAGCGAGGGTAACGCAGTGGACCGCCTGGTCGAGCGAGGTTTGCGGGCCCAGCTCAAGTCCGGCAGCCTGATCACCGGGCAGCTTTACGTCGAGCTCGATTTTCACCCCGAGGACCGGCGCCAAACTGTGTGGAGCGGAAAGGACTTCCGCATCTTTCCCACGGTGCCGGCCTCTCTGGACGTCATCACGGACAAGGTCAACGGCATCCTCGATACGGTGGCCGCCCTGCCCCTGGAGCAGATCGCCGAGGATCTCGCCGCGGTCATGGCTGGGGCCAAGGCTTTACTGGCCGCGCCCGAGCTGCTGGATGTGGTCAAGGAGCTCGATCTGACCCTCAGAGAGGTCCGCAAGGCCGCCGGTTCCGTCGATCAAAATGTACTGCCCAAGCTGGTCGCGGCCCTGGACCAGGCGCGCATAACCCTCAAGTCTGCAGATACCCTGGTGGCCGCGGACTCGACGACGGCCGTGGAGTTGCGTCGCCTGATGCAGGATCTGTCCGCGGCGGCGCGCTCGGTGCGCACCATGGCGGATTATCTGGAGCGCCATCCCGAGGCGCTGATCAACGGAAAGGGGGGGATGCGATGAAAGGGGTTCGGTACATCTGGGCGCCGCTCGCGGCACTGTTCCTGACGGTGTTGACGGGGTGTGCCACCCCGCCGTCGAGCTTTTATGTCCTGACCCCGGTTGCGAACGCCGGCGCAGGGGCCTCGGGGCTCAGCGGCGGACGGCTCGCCATCGGCTTGGGGCCCGTGACCTTCCCGCAGTTCCTCGACCGGCCCAACATCGTCTCCCGTGATGGCACCAACCGATTGTCCCTGGACGAGTTCCACCGCTGGGGTGGGTCCCTCCAAGACGATTTCCTGCGGGTCTGGGGCGAGAATCTGGCCGCCTTGCTTGAGACGAGCCGCATCCTGGTCTTTCCCTCCGAGGTGCGTGCCCCGCTGGACTTTCGGATCCTGGCTACGGTGCTGAGCTTCGAAGGGAACTCCGGCCGTGAGGCGGTCCTCAAGGTCCGCTGGGTGGTGCAGGACGGCCAGGGAGACCGGGTTCTGGCGGTGCGTGAGAACCGCTATACCAGCCCGCTGCGCCAGGGTGGCGGTGAGGAGGCCCTGGTGGCAGCCATGAGCAAGTGTCTCGGTGACTTCAGTCGTGACGTGGCCGATTTGGTGCGTGAGCTGCCCAAGCCGCTGCCCCTGAAAGGGGACGTCGAGGCCCCTTGACCCCATAGCGCCGCCCCATGCTGGTGCGTGCTTGTGGCTGGTCGCACCCAGATGGCGCGCTCAGTGGCTCCGCACCTCGTCCTTACCCATCTCGCCCCGCCGAAAGGCGTCGCAAACCGCCATGATGACATCGTAAGGCACAAGGTTTGCAGGGCTCGCGCACGCATTGGGTCAACACGAGGTCGCTATGGAACAACTGCATGCGGGTACCGACGTACTCTTCATCCTGATCGGGGCTGTCATGGTGCTTGCCATGCACGCCGGCTTTGCCTTCCTGGAGGTCGGTACGGTCCGGGCCAAGAATCAGGTCAACGCCCTGGCCAAGATCATGAGCGACTTCGCGGTCTCGACCATCGCCTACTTTTTCGTCGGTTACGCCGTGGCCTATGGGGTGGACTTTTTCTCCGCCGCCGGGACCCTGGCGGAGCGCAACGGCTACGATCTGGTCAAGTTCTTCTTTCTGCTGACATTCGCCGCGGCCATCCCGGCCATCGTCTCGGGAGGCATCGCAGAGCGGGCCAGGTTCTACCCTCAGTTGTTGGCCTCTGCCGTGATCGTCGGGCTCCTCTACCCCTTTTTCGAGGGCATCGCCTGGAACGGTAACTTCGGAGTCCAAGACTGGGTCGAAGGGGCCTTTGGGGCCAAGTTCCACGATTTCGCCGGCTCCGTAGTGGTCCACGCTGTGGGCGGCTGGATCGGGCTTTCCGCCGTCCTGTTGCTCGGCCCGCGCCACGGGCGCTACCGCGCCGACGGGGCCATGACGGCCCACCCGCCCTCGTCCATCCCCTTCCTGTCCCTGGGCGCCTGGACGCTGACCGTGGGTTGGTTCGGGTTCAACGTCATGTCGGCCCAGACCGTGGATGCGGTGAGCGGGCTGGTGGCCGTCAACTCCCTGATGGCCATGGTCGGCGGCATCCTGGCGGCCCTGATCGTCGGCAAGAACGACCCGGGCTTTCTGCACAATGGTCCGTTGGCCGGATTGGTGGCGGTCTGCGCGGGCTCGGATCTCATGCACCCCGTAGGTGCCCTGGTTGTGGGCGCCGTGGCCGGGTCCCTGTTCGTCTGGGCCTTCACGCTGACCCAAAACCGCTGGAAGATCGACGACGTGCTGGGTGTCTGGCCGCTGCACGGGCTGTGCGGCCTTTGGGGTGGTGTCGCGGCGGGGATCTTCGGTGCCACGGCCCTTGGCGGGGTTGGGGGTGTCTCCCTCGGTGCCCAGATTGCAGGGACCCTGGGCGGCGTGGTCATCGCCTTCGGCGGCGGTCTGGCCATCTACGGCATCATCAAGGTCACCATGGGTCTGCGCATGTCCCAGGAAGACGAGTACCTGGGCGCGGATCTCAGCATCCACAAGATCACGGCCCAGCCCGACTACAACCGCGGCGAGGTCTGAGGCCTACGCTGGGCGCCGGACGCCCGACCGTAGATGGCGTCGACGCCGCACATCTTTGTCAGCCTCACTGCCCACGGTTACGGTCACCTCGCTCAGGTCGCGCCCGTGGTGGCGGAGCTGGCCGCGCGCCTGCCGCGGCTGCGTCTGACCCTGCAGGCGGACTTGGAACCGGGGTTCGTCCGGTCACGCCTCCCCGCAGGGCTTCGGCACCTCCGCGAGGCGGCGGACCCTGGCCTGCGCATGACTGGCCCGCTGGTGACCCGTTGGGACGAAAGTCTCGCAGCCTATGAGCAGTTTGTCGCGGACGAGGAACTGCACCTGACCCGGCAGCGGGAAATTCTGGCGGCGGACCCGCCCGATCTGGTCCTGGGCAATGTCCCCTGGGTACCCTTGGCGGCGGCGCGGTCCCTCGGGATCCCGGCGGTCAGCTTGAGCTCGCTGAACTGGAACGACGTCCTGATCGAGTCCCCGGTTGGGTACCGGGTCCCAACCGCCGTGGGCGATGCCTTGCGGCAGGCCTACGGGGCCGGAGACCTGTTCATCCGCCCCGCCCCCTCCATGCCTATGACCTGGCTCCCCAGGGCCTGCGACGTAGGACCCATCGCGCGCCTTTTCCCTTGCGATAGGGCTGCGTTGCGCCGCCGTTTTGGAGTGGTGGAAGGTTGCCCCCTGGTCTTGGTGCAATTTGGCGGCTTTGCCGGCCTCGATCCGCTGCGGACCTGGCCGCTCTCCCGCACCCTGCACTGGTTGGTCCCGGACTTGCCCGGAGGTGACCGGCCGGACGCGACCTCCCTCGCGGCCCACGGGTTGAGGGTGCCGGATGTCCTGGGTGCGTGCGATGCAATGATCGCCAAGCCCGGGTACGGGACCTTCGTCGAAGCTGCCTGCAACGGCATACCAGTGCTCTTCGTCTCGCGCAACGACTGGCCCGAGGAGCCGTACCTGACCCGCTGGCTTGCTGCCAGGGCACCGGTGCGCGAGATTGGCTTGGACGACCTGATGGCCGGACGTGTTGCCGGACCTCTGACGGAGGTCCTCGCGGCCCCGGGCCACCAGTACCCACGGAGCCTGCCGGGGTGGCCGAGGCGGTGGACCTCATACAGACGCTGCTCCCGTCAATGCGGTAGCCGGCTAGCCGTGGACGTGCACCGGTTCGAACTGTTGCGCCGAGAACAGGCGGCCCGGCGCAGAGTCGGCGCAATCCAGCCCGGATGGCCGCCGCCGGGAGTAATATCCCAGGTCATGAAGACGCGATCCCCGGTTCTGCCTGGTTGCTCCGCCGCGGCGAGTCGGATGAAACTGCTCATGTCCACAGGGCTTGTTCTGGCCCTGGGTTTGGGTATGACCTATGGGCTTTGGCAAACCGCTCGTTACGACGCCGATCAGGTGTTGGACGATGAGTTCCACTTCTGGGTGAGTAAGGTCGCTTATGGCACCGCTGCCCGCCTCACCGGTTATGTTCAAGTGCTGCGCGGGGTCGTCGGGTTGTTCGATGCGTCGGTCACCGTCAGCCGCCAGGAGTTCAGTCGCTACGTTGCGGCATCGCAGCTGGAGCTGGGCTACCCCGGCATCCAGGGGGTCGGATTCTCTGCGTTCGTACCGGCGGCCCAGAAGGCCGAGCATGTTGCCGCCGTCCGACGGGAGGGTTTCCCTGACTATGACATTCGGCCCGGGGGTGAACGGGGGTTCTATACGGCGGTCGTGTACGTTGAGCCCTTCGCCGGCCGTAACCTGCGTGCCTTCGGCTACGACATGGCCCCGGACCCGGTGCGTTGGGCGGCGGCCGAACGGGCACGGGATCAGGGTTTGGAAACCCTGTCGGGTAGGGTGACAACTGCAGCAGGAAGGCGCCACCGACGTCCAGCCTGGGCGTTCTCTTGTTCCTGCCGTTCTATCGCGCCGACGCGCCCCATGACATCTGGGACGGACCGTCGCGTGAATCTGGTGGGCTGGGCGTATCTCGGCCCTGCGCACGCACGACCTGATGCAGGATGTGCTGGGGACCATCGATTTCGGGCAACTGAACTCGGCGCTCCAGGTAGAAGTCTACGACGGCGACGTCCCGACGCCCGACGACGCTGCTGTTCGCATTGGCTCCGGTCGCTTCGCCGGTCGAACGGGACTCGGCCCTGCGGGCAGTGCGCCAACTGGGCTTCGGCGGCCATCAATGGACACTGGTGGTGACGGCCAATCCCGAGTTTGAGGTCCAGGAGGCGGTCGGATAAAGCCGCCCTGATTGCCGCTGGCGGGGGCGCTGGCAGTCTGCTCTTGGCCTTGCTCGTCGGCGTCCGGATGCGTCAACCACATGCGCGTCGCCGACGCCTTGGCGGAGGCCGCCCGGGTGAACGAACAACTCGCGGAGCGTGAAAGCGAGTTGCTATGGGCACAGCGGACCGCCCAACTCGGTAGTTGGACCTCCGACCCGGATACCGGGCAGACGGTCTGGTCGGAAGGGATGTTCCGGATCTGGGGATTGGACCCGGAGCAGGGCGCACCGGACCGCTGCGCGCAGCGCAGGTTCATCCACCCGGACGACTTGCCGCGGTGTGACGAGGCGGTAACTGCGGCGCAGGAGCGGGGTCAGTCCTACCGACTGGAGATGCGCATCCTTCGTCCCGACGGCGCAGGAGCACACCATCGTTAGCATCTGTTCGCCGCAACAGGATGCCCAGGGCCGGCTGGTCGGACTGTCCGGCACGAATCAGGACATCACCGAGCGCGTCAAGCTGCAGGAGGCCCTGCGCGAACAGGCCATTCGCGATCCCCTCACCGGCCTGTATAACCGTCGCTACCTCGACGAGACCCTGCCCCGGGAGATGGCTCGCTGCCGACGCACCGGGCGAGCCGCTGGTCGTCGCGATGCTCGATCTGGACCACTTCAAGCGCTACAACGACCTCCACGGGCACGAGGCGGGCGATAACGTCCTCCGGGCGGTGGGCGAGCTGCTGCGATGCTCTCTGCGCACGGCGACCTCGCCTGCCGCTATGGCGGCGAGGAGCTGACTGTCGTCCTTCCCGACGCCAGCCTGGAGGATGCGCGTGCACGGCTCGAACACATTCGGGAAACCATCATGGTCATGCCGATCCACTACCGCGAAGGCGAATTGCCTGGGGTCACGGTCTCGGTCGGCGTGGCGGCGGCGTCCGCGGAGACCGACGCAAGCGTCCTCCTGAGCCGGGCGGATGCCGCGCTGTATCAAGCCAAAGCGAAGGGGCGTAATCAGTTGGTGGTCGCCGCTACGGACAGCGCCTCGGCCGGCGGCCCCTGTAAGGACGCACCAATCGGAGCATCGCTTTCTGCGGAGTAGTCGGGTCTCGCCGGTCGTCGTTAACCCTTGCGCTGGAAACTCGATGCCGCCGGATTCCGTCTCGGCAGAGGCCAGCCTGGCTCAACACGCGAATTCCGTGCCTTGACGCTGCGCCGTAGCGTCCTTAAACTGAGCGGCCTGATGTCCTGGCTACGTAGCTCAGTTGGTTAGAGCGCAGCACTCATAATGCTGATGTCCCCGGTTCAAATCCTGGCGTAGCCACCAAAACCAGCAGTAAAAACCGCCGCTTTCGAGCGGCTTTTTTGTTTCATGGAGGCCGGAATGCCTTGCTGGGTTCCTACGGAAGTCGGGTGGAGGCCGGCGCGGGGCTTGATTCAGGTTGAGGAGGTGGGGGGCTGATCGGGGAATGATCCCCGCGCCCTGGAGTGGGATTAATCGCTATCTCCAAGGGCAAACCCGTGACGCGTCCGCCATTGGACTCCGCCAGCCTGACTCCACCCCGTTCGACCCAAGGAGAACGCCCGATGAATCGCTCCCTGACGCTGCTTGCCGCCGTGATCCTGTCCTCTGCCGGTACCGCATCCGCCGCGACACCGGCGGACGCCTGTGCCAACCTGGGCGAGGCCCGTACCCAGCTGGTCGCCATGCTTGGCGAGTCCGATCCCGCCAAGCTGGATGCCCTCAAGGCCAAGGTCCACGCCGCCAGCGACAAGCTCGACAAGGATCTGGCTGCCATGGCCTCTGGCCCGGACGTCGCCAAAGTGAACGCCTTCGCGCCAGCCTGGGAGGCCTTCAAGGCGACCCGCGAGACCGAGATCATCCCGGCGCTCTATGCGGGCGACAAGGACAAGGCCAAGGGTCTGGCCACTGGCGTACAGGCCGGTCGCATGAAGGAGATGAAGGGGGCGATGGGCTGCCAGTAGGGACCTGACGGCCGGCTGCGGGTTCACCTGGGTCCGCCTGCATATCGGATGAATTGGCAGTCGCTGGTCCGCGGCCAGCCGATTAACCGGGTTGCTGCACGCAGGGCCTGAACGCTGACGGCTAATCGGCTGCCGTTTCTCCGGAGAGTGAGGCGTCTGGCCAGGAGCCTGTCGGACTCGGGATGAAGCTACTGTGGAAGCGGGAGAGCGGCCCATTTTACCCCCGCTTTTCCTTACATAGAGCCCACTATGCGCCTCAAAGCCGGAACAAAATGGTCTCGCTCTCCCACTCCCTCGCTACGATCCCCCTAAGTCTGACAGGCCCCTAGGCGCCGACTAGGGGGACGTCGGTGCCTGGTATTTTCTGCCCGACGCCGGGATCGATCAGCTCCAGCCAGTGCAGCACCGGCTGGCCGGCGCCTGCCTCCAGGTGGAGCTGGCAGCCGATGTTGGCGGTGGCGATCACCTCCGGGGCCCCTGCCTTGAGGGCCGCGAGCTTGTTGTCCCGCAGCCGCAGCGCCAGCTCCGGTTGGAGCAGCGAATAGGTTCCCGCGGAGCCGCAGCACAGGTGGGCGTCGGCGACCTGGGTCAGCTCGAAGCCGAGCCGGGCCAGCAGCCCCTCCACTGCCCCCTTGAGCCTCTGCGCCGTGCTGCAGAGTGCAGGGCGGGTGGAAGGCGACCCGGCGACCGCCGCCAGGCCGGCCCAGCGGTTCCAGGTCTTCCGCGGCCAGCAGCTCAACCGGGTCGCGCGCCAGGGCGGCGACCCGGGCCGCCTTCTCCGCATAGTCTGGGTCTTGGGCAAGCAGGTGGCCGTAGTCCTTGACCAAGGCCCCGCAGCCGCTGGCGCTGACCAGGATGGCCTCCGCCCCGGCTTCGACCAGCGGCCACCAGACGTCGATATTCCGGCGCATGGCGGCGAGCCCACCGGCCTGGTCATTGAGGTGATAGGCAACGGCGCCGCAGCAGCCGGCGGCCTTCGGCTCGACCAGGTCGATTCCCAGCCGTCCCAGGACCCGGGCCAGGGCGGCGTTGGTGAGCGGGGTGGCGGACGATTGGACGCAGCCGGCCAGGGCGATGACCCTGCGCTCCCCGGCCGGTTTGGGCCGTGCCCCGGGCTGCGCCGCGCGGGGACCTTGGCCTTGATCCCGGCCGGGAGCAGGGGACGGAAGATCCGGCCGAGCCAGAGCAGCGGGGCCGATGCGCCGCGGGTGTGGGACGATGGCGATAAGCAGGCGGCGGATCAGCCGCTCGCGACAGGGGGCGCTTAACCTGGCGTTCGACCAGGGCGCGGCCGATGTCCGCCAGGCGGGCATAGCGCACCCCGGAGGGGCAGGTGGTCTCGCAGGCACGGCAGCTGAGGCAGCGGTCCAGGTGCACCTGGGTAATCCGCGTGGGCTTGTGGCCCTCGAGAACCTGCTTGATCTGGTAGATGCGCCCGCGCGGCCCGTCCAGCTCGTCGCCGAGCAGTTGGTAGGTGGGGCAGGTGGCGGTACAGAAGCCACAGTGGACACAGGCGCGCAGGATGGCATCGGCCTCCTGGCCCTCCGCGGTGCCGAGGATCTCGTCCTGAATGGCGGTCTGCATCGCGTGGCGCTCAGAGTTCGGGGTAGAGGCGCCCGGGGTTGAGGAGCCCCTGCGGGTCGAAGGCGCGCTTGAGGTTGCGGTGGATGCGCATCAGGGCCGGCGGCAAGGGGTGGAAGACGGCCCCGCTGCGGGTTCCACCGCGAAAGAGGGTTGCGTGGCCGCCGATTGCCGCGACCGCATCGCGGACCTTGGTCGGGTCGAGATTGGCGTGGACCCAGCGCTGGGCCCCGCCCCACTCGATGAGCATCGCCTCTGGGCCGAGACCCGGCAGGCTCAGGGGCGGTGTGGCGGGTGGCACGGACAGGCGCCACAAGGGTGCCTCACCGGCGAACAGGGGATGGCCCTGTTCGCGGATTTGGTCGCGCCAGAAACTGGCCGCGTCCGTTAGCGCCTCGCCGCCGATCTTGGCGCTCGCCTCGGCCACGGAGGACTCGGCGCCGGACAGGCGAACCAGAAGGTGTCCGCGCTCCCAGCAGGTCGCGGTGATGGGCAGGGGTTGCCCGGCCCAGGCGTTCATGGTGGCGATGGCCTCGGCCTGGCTCATCTCCAGGGCACGGCTCCTCTGGGTCGCCGGTCTGGGCAGGACCTTGAGGCTGATGTCGAGCAGCAGCCCCAGGGTCCCCATGGCCCCAGTCATAAGGCGGGAGATGTCATAGCCCGCGACGTTCTTCATCACCTCGCCGCCGAAGCGCAAGACCTCCGCCCGTCCGGTCAGGACCCGGGTGCCGAGGACGAAGTCGCGCGCCGAGCCGGCATAGGGCCGCGCGGGGCCCGAGAGGCCGCAGGCGACGGTCCCGCCCAGGGTGGCCCCAAGCCCCAGCCGAGGGGGCTCGAAGGGCAGTTCCTGCTCGTGCTCGGCCAGCTCCGCCTCGATGTCGTCCAAGAGCGTCCCCGCACGGGCGGTGACCACCAGCTCCTTGGGCTGGTAGTTGACGATCCCTTGGTGATTGCCGATGTGCAGGGGATCGCCGGTGGCGGATCGGCCGAGGTACGCCTTTGATCCTCCCCCAAGCAGGTTCAGCGGAGTCCCGGCGGCAGCGGCCGCGCGCAGGTGTTCTTGCAGGCCTTGGGTCTGGTCTTGGTCCACGTCGATGACTGCCTTGTGGCTGTGGGGACTGGTCCTACTTACCCTCGGCGGCCAAGGCGTCCAGGTATTTCTCCGCATCCAGCGCGGCCATGCAGCCGGTTCCGGCGGAGGTGATCGCCTGGCGGTAGACGTGGTCCATCACGTCCCCGGCGGCGAAGACTCCAGGGACCGATGTGGCGGTGGCGTTGCCGTCGGTGCCGCTCTGGACCTTGATGTAGCCCCCGGCCATCTCAAGCTGCCCCTCGAAGATGGTGGTGTTGGGTTGGTGGCCGATGGCGATGAAGACACCGTGGACTTCGATGTCCTTTGTGGCCCCGTCGCGCACGTCTTTCACGCGGATACCCGTCACGCCGGAGGCGTCTCCCAGGACCTCGTCGAGCGTGTGGAACCACTCGATGGTGATCTTGCCGGCCTTGGCCTTGTCGAACAGGTGCTGTTGCAGGATCTTCTCGGAGCGCAGGGCGTCACGGCGGTGGACCAGGGTCACGTGCTCGGCGATGTTGGCCAGGTACAGGGCCTCCTCCACGGCGGTGTTGCCGCCGCCGATGACGGCGACCCTGCGGTTGCGGTAGAAGAAGCCGTCGCAGGTGGCGCAGGCGGAGACCCCGCGACCTTTGAACTCGGTCTCCGACGGCAGGCCGAGGTAGCGGGCGCTGGCACCCGTGGCGATTACGAGGGCGTCACAGGTATAAACGGCGGCATCCCCGGTGAGTCGGAAGGGCCGCGCACTCAGGTCTACTTCATTAACGTGGTCGAAGATGACCTCGGTCTCGAAGCGCTCGGCGTGGCGCCGCATGCGGTCCATGAGGTCTGGGCCCTGCACACCGTCCGGGTCGCCGGGCCAGTTGTCCACATCGGTGGTGGTCATCAACTGCCCGCCCTGCTCCAGCCCGGTGACGATGACCGGTTTCAGATTGGCGCGGGCGGCGTAGACGGCCGCGGCATAGCCCGCCGGGCCCGAGCCCAGGATGAGCAGGGGGCAGTGCTTGGTGTCACTCATGGGGTACTCCGAAAAAAGGGTGGTGTGCCAGGTGCGCCGCGCCGGGTGCGCGGCCGGCGGGGCAAGGTTTCCGGCGGCCGAGGCGGGGCTACGCCCGCGCCGCGCAATAATGGCTGCATGGTAAGGTGTGGGCCCGTCGCGGTAAACCCAGGCTGCCAGGCTCTCGGCGCCTGTCGGATAGCCGCGGAGTGTTCCAATGAGGTCGGTGATGATGCGCATCGGTATTCCTCGTGAGATCAAACCCTTGGAGGCCAGGGTCGCCCTTGTCCCAGCGGCTTGCGGCGACTTGGTTCGGGCGGGGCACGAGGTCCTGATCGAGCAGGGGGCGGGCGAGCCCAGCGGCTTTGGCGATGGCGACTACAGCGCCGCCGGGGTGCAAGTCCTACCGGACGCCGCGGCCCTTTACGAGCGCGCTGGGTTGGTCGTGAAGGTCAAGGAGCCCTGGGGACCGGAGTTGGAACTGCTGCGCCCCGACCACCTGCTGTTCTCCTTCCTGCATCTGGCGGCCGAACCCGCCCTCACTGACCGGCTGCTGGCCATCGGCCTGACGGCGGTGGGGTTCGAGACGGTGGCGGATGGCCGGGTCCTGCCCATCCTGCGGCCCATGAGCGATATCGCCGGGCGCCTGGCGGTACAGATCGGGACCACCCTGCTCCACGCCCCGCAGGGCGGCAAGGGTCTCCTGTTGGGCGGGACGCCGGCGGCCGGGCGTGGGCACGTGGTGGTATTGGGCGCCGGCAGCGCCGGGGGTGCGGCCATCGCGACGGCGGCGGCCTTGGGCGCCCGGGTCACGGCCTTCGCCCGCGATCCCGCAAAGCTCGACGCGCTGCATCGGGTTGGGTCGAACGTGACCGGGCTCTACCCCTATGCCGACGCTGTGGCCGGCGCCGTGACCGAGGCGGACCTGCTCATCGGGGCTGTGCTGGTCCCCGGGGCCCGGGCCCCCCGCCTGGTCTCGGCGGCCCAGGTGGCGGAGATGTCCGCTGGCAGTGTCATCGTCGACATCTCCGTGGACCAGGGTGGCTGCATCGAGACCACCCGCCCGACCACCTACGCGGACCCGACCTACCGTGTGCATGGGGTGGTGCATTTCGGGGTGACCAACATGCCGGGGGCCGTTCCGCGGAGCGCCTCCCTGGCTCTGTCTGCAAACCTGGTGCCCTGGGTCCTGCGCCTGGCCCGCCCGGACTGGCGTGCCGATCCACCCCTGGCGGGGGCAGTCAATGTGTCCGGCGGAGGACTTGTCCACCCGGCCCTCCGGTCATGAATCAGTGGTATTGGCCGGGCGTCGAGCGAGACGAGACGCGGGTTCCCATCACCCCCCTCAGCCCTTGAAACACGTGGTCTTTTCGGGTTTGTCCCAAAGGTTGCGGCGGCCGACTCGTTCGCGGGATATGCGTCGACTGGTGTTGAACGCGTCTTCGGCGCGGGAAGGCGCGCGAGGAAACCGGGGCAAGGCTATAATTGGCCGAACTTTTGGAGGGCAAGATCAGTGGCTCAGGCGACCCGTATTGGTGTATTGACCTTTGGTGATCATGTTGAGCGGGCCATCCGTGAGGTCGCCATGTGGGCGCTCTTCGTCGTTGCGGTTTTCCTGGTTCTGGCCCTGGTGAACTATGTAAAGGACGACCCGGGTTGGTCCTATGCCGGCCACACGGATGAGGTGGCCAACCCGACGGGGCTTGTCGGCGCCTGGTTCGCCGATGTGACCCTGAGCCTGTTCGGTGTCTTTGCCTACCTGGTGCCGCTCGCGCTGGCCTGGAGTGCCTACCAGGTCTTCCGCAGCCGCCGCGGCGAGGGCGAGAACCGCTTCTACCTCCTGACCATCCGGTGGCTTGGGTTCGTGATGACTGTCGCTGCCGGCAGCGCCTTTGCGACCATGCACCTTTCGAGCTACGGGCCGCAGGATCTCCCGCTCGGGGTCGGTGGCGGTTTGGGGTTGCTATTGCGCGATACGATGGTCGCTGGCTTCAATCCAAAAGGGGCGACGATGTTGTTGGGCGGGGCCTTGTTTGTCGGCGTCAGTCTTTTTTCCGGCATCTCCTGGCTCGCCCTGCTGGACGCCGTCGGTGGCGCCGTGCTGACGGCGCTCGGCTGGGTCCAGGCCAGGGTCTTCGACGCCGCTGCATCGTTGACCGGGAGGCTGCGGTGGGCCGGGTCCAGCGACGATGAAGAGCCGGAGGTGTCCGAAGCTGAGGACATCGAGGCCGGGCCTGCCCGCCGACGGCGACGGGAGCCCCGCCTATCGCCTGCGTTGCCCCGGGACCTCGACGTCGAGGCCTTGCTCGGCGCACCGGCCGATCGCGACGGCGGGCCTCACGCGATGGGCGCCAGCCTCTCGGACCTGATTCCGGGGCTGATGCTCAGCGACAAGACCGCGGGGCACGCTACGAAACGGCGCAAGCCGGCGTCGGCAGACGAACGCCAGCTTCCCCTGCCGCCAGTCTTCTCCGCGGACACCCTGCACCCCCCGCTGGAGCTGCTCGACCCCGCCCGCAAGAGCGGCAAGGGGTACTCCGAGGGCGTGCTCCAGAATCTGTCCCGGCAGGTCGAGACCATTCTGGCGGACTTTGGCGTCACGGCCCAGGTGGTGGACGTCCTTCCGGGCCCGGTGGTGACGCTCTTTGAGCTGCAGCTTGCCCCCGGCACCAAGGCAAGTAAGATTGTCGGGCTTGCCAGGGACATCGCCCGCGCCCTGTCGACCGTGAGCGTGCGCGTAGTTGAGGTCATACCGGGCAAGTCGGTGATCGGGCTCGAGATCCCCAACGAGCATCGGGAAATCGTCTACCTGAGCGAGATCCTCTCGGCTTCGGTCTACCAGGAGGCGAAGTCGCCCCTGACCCTGGCGCTCGGCTCCAGCATTTCCGGCAGTCCCGTGGTCGCGGATCTCGGCCGCATGCCCCATGCCCTGATCGCGGGCACCACGGGCTCGGGCAAGTCGGTGGCCATCAACGCCATGATCCTGAGTCTGGTCTACAAGGCCGGCCCCAAGGACGTGCGTCTCATCATGGTCGACCCTAAGATGCTCGAGCTCTCGGTCTACGAGGGCATACCGCACCTGCTCACGCCCGTGGTGACCGACATGAAGGAGGCGGCCAACGCCCTGCGGTGGTGCGTGGGCGAGATGGAGCGCCGCTACCGGCTGATGTCCCGACTCGGCGTGCGCAACATCGGCGGCTACAACCGCAAGGTGGCGGACGCTGAGGGGGCCGGCGAGCCCATCCCGGACCCGACCTGGGTCCCCGCGGACGGCGGGCTGTTCGGAGAGGAGGGCGTGGAACGACCGGTGCTGACCCACCTCCCGTACATCGTCGTGATCATCGACGAGCTGGCGGACATGATGATGGTAGTCGGCAAGAAGGTGGAGGAGCTCATCGCCCGCCTGGCGCAGAAGGCCCGTGCCTCCGGCATCCATCTGCTGCTCGCCACCCAGCGGCCTTCCGTGGATGTCCTGACCGGTCTGATCAAGGCGAATATCCCCACCCGCGTGGCCTTCCAGGTCTCCGCCCGGGTCGACTCGCGCACCGTGCTCGACCAGATGGGGGCCGAGCAGCTCCTCGGCCACGGGGACATGCTCTACCTGCCCCCGGGGACCAGCATCCCGCAGCGCGTCCACGGCGCCTTCGTCGACGACCACGAGGTCCACCGGGTGGTGAGCTTCCTCAAGCAGCTCGGCAAGCCGGACTACATCAAGAACATCCTCCAGGACCCCGGCGAGGCCATCCCAGGGATCGACCCGGAACCACGCGGCGGCGGCGACGTCGAAGATCAGGACCCGCTGTTCGACGAGGCAGTGCAGTTTGTTGTGGAATCCCGGCGCGCCTCCATTTCGGGGGTTCAGCGGCGTTTCAAGATCGGCTACAACAGGGCCGCGCGTATGGTCGAGGAGATGGAGCGCATCGGTCTCGTGGGCGCAGCCGAGACCAATGGCAACCGGGAGGTCCTGGCGCCGATGCCAGTGGACGACTAGCGCGGGTCTGAACGGCCGCGCCGATCGACGGCAATCCTGTCCTCTTTCTCTCAATGCGCTGCGAAGCGGCTCGGAATGCGTGCCCGCGACCTTTCGATTCACCCGGACGCGCACAGACGCGTGGAGTACCCAGCCTTGGCCCTCACCCGAATCCCTGCCCTCGTTCTTGCGGCGCTGCTGTCGCTCCCCCTGTGCGCCCATGCCGCGAACCCAGGTCAGATCCTCACGGACTATCTCAAGGGTCTTGACACCCTGTCCTCGGACTTCGAGCAGGTCACCTTTAACGCAGACCACAGCGCCATGGCCGAATCGAGCGGCGCCTTCTATCTCAAGCGCCCGGGGAAGTTCCGCTGGGAATACCGAAAGCCCGGCGAGCAGATCATCGTGGCCGACGGTGATCGGGTCTATGTCTACGACGTGGAGCTGGAGCAGGTCTCCCACCAGGATCAGGCCAAGGCCCTGGCCGGGACGCCTGCCCTGCTGCTGGCGGGCGGCGCGCCCATTGATCGGGATTTTTCCATCAAGGACCTGCCGTCCAGCGACGGCCTGGAATGGATCGAGCTGCGCCCCAAGGCTCAGGACACCGAGGTCCAGGCGATCCAGATCGGCTTCGAGGGCAAGGACCTCCGCAACCTCATCATGGAAGACAGCTTCGGTCAGGTGACGCAGCTCCTGTTCGCCGGGACCAAACGCAACCCAAGCCTCCAGGACGACCTCTTCCGCCTCAAGCCCAACAAGGCCACCGACATCCTCCAGTTCGACTGAGCCCAGGCCGAGACAGCGCCGACTCGGTTATACTGCGCCGTTTTCGCTGGGCGGGGCCCTGCTGCCCTGGTTAGGTGGAGCCTTAGCCTGAACGCCCGATGGCCGGCCATGGGCGGGGATGGCGGAGGACACTGACGCTCGACCTCCGGTCCGGCAGCCCCGATGTGCCGGCGGGTATCCCCTCTGTGCACGGACGGTCCCAAGCTGGACTGCCCCAGCTATTTTCCAAATTGGAGTTCCAGTCTGTGATCGAGAACCTGCGCAACATCGCCATCATCGCCCATGTCGACCATGGCAAGACGACCCTGGTCGACCAGCTCCTTCAGCAATCCGGCACCCTCGGCGATCGCTTCGGGCCCGTGGAGCGGGTCATGGACTCCAACGAGATCGAGAAGGAGCGGGGCATTACCATCCTCTCGAAGAATACTGCCATCCGCTGGGGCGATTATCGGATCAACATCGTCGATACCCCCGGGCACGCGGATTTTGGCGGCGAGGTTGAGCGTGTCCTGTCCATGGTCGATTCGGTGCTGCTCCTGGTGGACGCGGTGGAGGGGCCCATGCCCCAGACCCGATTCGTGACCCAAAAGGCCTTCAACCACGGTTTGCGGCCCATCGTGGTGGTCAACAAAATCGACCGCGACGGCGCGCGCCCTTCCTGGGTCGTCGACCAGGTCTTCGACCTCTTCGACCGGCTGGGGGCGAGCGACCACCAGCTCGACTTCCCCATCGTCTACGCGTCGGCGCTGGGGGGCTACGCCGGGCTCGACGACTCGGTCCGGGAGGGCGACATGCAGCCCCTGTTCCAGGCCATCGTGGAGCACACCCCGCGCCCGCCGGTCGACCCGGACGGTCCCTTCCAGATGCAGATCTCGACGCTGGACTATTCCAGCTACGTCGGTGCCATCGCCGTCGGACGCATCGCCCGGGGCGCGGTGCGGCGCAATCAGCAGGTGCTGCAGATCGCGCGGGATGGAGAAGTCCACCGCGGCAAGATCGGCCAGGTCTTCAGCTACATGGGGCTGCAACGGGTCGAGGTGGAGCAGGCCAGCGCCGGGGACATCGTCGCCATCACCGGCATCGAGGCCCCCAATGTCTCCGACACCCTGTGCGACCCGGAACACCCCCAGGCCCTGCCGGCGCTCACGGTGGACGAGCCCACGGTGAGCATGACCTTCCAGGTGAACAGCTCTCCCTTCGCCGGGAAAAGCGGCAAGTACCTGACCTCGCGCCAGCTCAAGGAGCGGCTGGAGCGCGAGCTGATTCACAACGTGGCCTTGCGGGTGGAGGAAGGCAACGACCCGGAGAAGTTCCGGGTCTCCGGCCGCGGCGAGCTGCATCTGTCGATCCTGCTGGAGAACATGCGCCGGGAGGGGCACGAAATGGCTGTCTCGCGGCCGGAGGTCATCTTCCGCGAGGTCGAGGGCGAGATCTGCGAGCCCTACGAGCAGGTCACGGTGGACGTGGAGGAGGTCAACCAGGGCGCGGTCATGGAGGCCATGGGGGCGCGCAAGGGCGAGCTGCGGGACATGATGCCGGACGGGCGCGGGCGGGTGCGGCTGGACTATATGGTCCCCTCCCGCGGGCTCATCGGCTTCCAAACCGAGTTCCTCACCATCACATCGGGCTCCGGCCTCATCTACCACGTCTTTGACCACTATGGCCCGGTGCAGCAGGGCGGTATCAACAAGCGCCGCAACGGGGCCCTGATCTCCAACGGGACCGGCAAGGTGCTGGGCTATTCCCTGTTCAACCTCCAAGACCGCGGGCGCCTGTTCGTCGCCCCCGGCGAGGACGTCTACGAGGGCCAGGTGGTCGGCATGCACTCTCGGGAGAACGACCTCACCGTCAACCCGCTCAAGGGCAAGCAGCTCACCAACGTGCGTGCCTCCGGCACGGACGAGAACATCATTCTGACCCCGCCGATCCGCTTTACCATGGAACAGGCCCTGGAGTTCATCGAGGACGACGAGCTGGTGGAGATCACCCCGGCGGCGATCCGCATTCGCAAACGCCACCTCACGGAGAACGACCGCAAGCGCGCCGGGCGCGGGCAGTCATGACCAGAATTGCCGTAGGGCCCTATCCGCCCATCGAGCCCTATGCCCGCCACCGGCTGGCGGTGGACGAGCGCCACAGCCTTTATGTCGAGGAGTGCGGAAATCCTGCCGGCATCCCCGCCGTCTTTCTTCACGGTGGCCCCGGGGCCGGATGCGAGCCTGGGCATCGGCGTTTCTTCGACCCGGACCGCTACCGCATCGTCCTGTTCGATCAGCGCGGCAGCGGGCGCTCCACACCCCACGCGGACCTCAACGACAATACCACCTGGGACCTGGTGGCGGACTGCGAGCGCATCCGCACCCTGCTAGGCATTGAGCGCTGGCTGGTCTTTGGCGGGTCCTGGGGCTCGACCCTGGCCCTGGCCTACGCCGAGACCCATCCGGAGCGCGTTCTCGCCCTGGTGGTCCGCGGTGATCTTTCTTTGCCGCGAGGCGGAAATCCGCTGGTTCTACCAGGAGGGGGCCAACTGGGTCTTTCCCGATTGGTGGGAGGATTTCATTGCCCCGATCCCCGCTGAGGAGCGCGAGGACCTGCTCCATGCCTATCATCGCCGCCTGACCGGCACCGATGAGGTGGCGCGCATGGCCGCTGCCAAGGCCTGGTCCATCTGGGAGGGGCGCACCGCCACGCTCCTGCCCAACGCGGACGTCCAGGCCCATTTCGCCGACCCGCATGTCGCCCTCAGTCTGGCGCGCATCGAGTGCCACTACTTCGTGAACCAGGCATTCCTGGAGCCCGACCAGCTCCTGCGCGACGCCCGCCACCTGGCAGGCGTCCCCGGCGTCATCGTCCAGGGCCGCTACGACCTAATCTGTCCCCTGCGGTCTGCCTGGGACCTGCACCGGGTCTGGCCGACGGCGGAGCTCGATGTCGTCCCCGACGCCGGCCACGCCGCCTTTGAGCCCGGCATCCGCTCCGCCCTGGTCGCCGCGACGGACCGCCTCGCCCACCTTCTGGGCTGAGTCCGGTCATGATCGGGCTGCTCCAGCGGGTGAGCTCCGCCCGGGTCGAGGTCGCCGGTCTGACTCTGGGGACCATCGACCGGGGTCTGCTGGTCCTGGTGGGGGTGCAGCGGGGCGACGACGCCGCGCGCGCCGAGCGCCTCCTGGAGCGCCTGCTCGGCTACCGAGTCTTCCCCGACGCCCAGGGGCGGATGAACCTGAGCCTGCGCGATATCGGCGGCGGCCTGCTCCTGGTCCCTCAGTTCACCCTGGCCGCGGACACCCGCAAGGGGACTCGGGCCAGCTTCACCCCGGCTGCCCCGCCAGCGTTGGGCGCCGACCTTTTCGACGGGTTGGTCGCGCGGGCTCGCGTCGCCCACCCGCTGGTTGAGACCGGCCGCTTCGGTGCCGATATGCAGGTCAGCCTGGTCAACGACGGGCCAGTCACCTTCTGGATCGAGACCTGAACCGCCAATAGAGCAGGGCACGAAACGACACCATGCGCATACTCATCGTTGAAGACGACGCGTCCCTGGGGGCGGGGTTGAAGACGGGGCTTGGTCAGGACGGTTATGCCGCGGACTGGGTACAGGACGCCGCCGCGGCCGAGCATGCGCTTCGCCTCGAGCACTTCGATTTGGTGGTCCTGGACCTCGGCCTGCCCGGCCGCGACGGGCTTGCCCTGTTGCGCGATCTGCGCCGGGACGGCTTCTGCCTGCCCGTGCTGATCCTCACGGCGCGGGACGCGGTGGCGGAACGGGTTGCGGGTCTCGATGCGGGAGCGGACGACTATCTGATCAAGCCCTGCGATCTGGACGAACTCAGCGCTCGCATCCGTGCCCTCAGGCGGCGCAGCCAGGGAAATTCCGGTTCGGTGTTGCGGGTTGGAGACTTGACCCTGGACTCCGTCGGGCGTCAGGTGACGCTCGGGGATCGGCTTCTGTGCCTGTCGCCGAGGGAGTATGCATTGTTGGAGACCCTGCTCGGCAGTCCGGACCAGGTGGTGCCGCGCGCACGCCTACAGGCCGCAACCTATGGCTGGGGTGATGAGGTCGAGAGCAACGCGTTGGAGGTCCACATCCATCACCTGCGCCGCAAACTCGGCAAGGACCGCATCCAAACGGTCCGGGGTGTCGGCTACCGACTCGTATCGGGGCCGGGTGCATGAGCTCGATCCACCACCGGCTGCTGGTACTCTTGCTTGGGTCTTGGACAACCGTATGGCTTGCGGTTGCCGTCATCACGCTCGACCGCTCTGGCCATGAGGTCGCCGAACTGCTCGACGCTCAGTTGGCGCAGACCGCTCGCGTGCTGGGCCAGATCACGCTGGCGGGCAATCTACCCGACCTGGAGGGCCTGCCGCAGGTCTTGTCGCCGCTGGATCACCCTTACGAGAGCAAGATCAGCTTCCAGCTCTGGCGCGCGGGCGATCTCATCAGTACCTTCGGCGGCGCACCGCACGGACCCCTGGCCGAAACGCTGGGATTTAGCGACCGCGACATCGGGGACACCAAGTGGCGGGTCTACGGCTTGGCCACGAGTCGTCCCAATGAGACCCTCTTCGTTGCCCAAAGCTACGCGATCCGGCATGAACTCATCGAGTTCCTCACCATCCAGGCCCTCCAGCCGATCCTGTGGTCACTGCCGCTGACGGTGCTGTTGATCTGGTTTGCGGTCAGCGATGGCCTGCGGCCCCTCAGCCGCCTCGCCGGTGCCATCGGCATGCGGTCGGCGGAGCGCTTGCTCCCCATCGACGAGTCCAATGTCCCCACCGAGATCCAGCCCTTGACCAATGCGCTCAACGGCCTGATGGGGCAGCTCGATCAGGCATTGTCGGCCGAACGGCGCTTCGCCTCCGACGCCTCGCATGAGCTCCGCACACCGCTCGCGGTGATTCGGGTCCATGCCCAGATCGCAATGCGCAGCAAGGACCCGGCCGAGCGGACGGAGGCGTTGGAGGCGCTCATCTCGGGGGTGGACCGGGCGACCCACCTCTGTTCGCAGTTGCTGGTGCTGGCCCGACTGGACCCGGAGGCCGCCGAATCGGTATGCCGTATCGCGCCCCTCGCCGATGCGGTGGTACAGGCGGTTGAGGACAAGCAGGTCGCCGCGCGCGAGAAGTCGGTTGCGGTCACCGTTGCGCTACCTGAGGGTGACCCAGACGAGGTTGCCATCGACCCCTCGGCCTTGGGGATTCTGGTCTCCAACCTGCTCGACAACGCGATCAAGTACACGCCCGAGGGCGGGCGGGTACGGGTATCGGCGGCGGAACCGAGGGGCCGACTCGCCCTGCGGGTGATCGACTCTGGGCCCGGTATTCCAGCAGCGGACCGCGAGCGGGTGCTGGAGCGGTTCTATCGCCGGGATAGTCAGTCCGCACCCGGCGCCGGGCTTGGGCTCTCCATAGTCCAGCGGATTTGCGAGCTGTACGGTGCTGAGATCTCACTCCTGGACGGCGACGATGGCCGGGGGCTGTGCGTCGAGGTGACGTTCCGGTCACCGACTTGAGGGCCTCCCTTCCTGTTCCCAGGCTCGGGCTTTCCCGCCCGGCATACTGCCGGATTCTGTGAACTACGTCACAGTTCTTCCAAGGTTCTGTCGCTCTTAAGGTCCTCTTAAGTCGAGGGAGCCTAGGGTTCGCTCGCGATTGGCCGCGATGGTCCGTCTTTGCAGCTCGACAAGACGGTCACCGCCTGGAGCCGATGGCAGAGCGCTACGACTGCCGATCGGCCCAGTCTGAAGAAGTCCCCGCAGAGACTCCCGCCAGCGCAATCCGTGACGTCCCCTCGGTTGGGCGCGTTCGCAAATTCCAAAAAACGAGTTAGGAGTGGTTCCATGAGAAATCGGCACCCCAATAGGCGCCCAGGCTGGCGTGTCCCGGCGAGCTTAATGCTCCTCGGGTCCGTACTGGCCTGGCCCGGCGCCGCAGCGGCAGACGCTAGCTGCACCGTCATTCCATCGAATACGACCGTTATGGTCGGCGAGACTGTCGCGTGGTCCGTGTCCAAAAGCGACATGGGGTCCCTCCGTGGTTACGCGTGGGAGTTTAAGGGGGGTAACCGGAGCAGCAGCACGAGCGCCAAACCCAGGGTGCGGTACAACAGCGTCGGCACCTTCGAGACCAAGGTGGCCGTGAAGGACCGTCGGAACAACACGGCGTGCAACACGACGATCACGGTCCAATCCTCGACGCAGGGGAACCAACCGCCGACGGCCAATGCCGGACCTGACCAGACGATCAACCTCGCCGCCGGCCAGACCAGCGCGAGCATAACCCTGAACGGGAGTGGTTCGACCGACCCGGACGGCGCGATTGTTACCTACAACTGGACCGGTAACCCGGATCCGGCCGACAGCGTGAGCCCCACGGTCAACCTCGCGGCCGGCAGCTACACCTTCAACCTGGTCGTCACCGACAACAACGGTGCAAGCAGCGCGGCAGACACGGTCAACGTCACCGTCAATCCGGCTGTTCCGCCCGGCAATCAGTCGCCCACGGCCAACGCCGGCCCCGACCAGACGGTGACCCTTGCCGCCGGACAGACCAACATCAACGTGACCCTGAACGGCAGTGGCTCCTTCGATCAGGACGGCACCATCGTCACCTACAACTGGACCGGTAACCCGAATCCGGCCAATACCGTCAGCCCCACGGTCAACCTCACGGCGGGCAGCTACACCTTCAATTTGGTCGTCACCGACAACAACGGTGCAAGCAGCGCGGCGGACACAGTCAACGTCACCGTCAATCCGGCTGTTCCGCCCAGCAATCAGTCGCCCACGGCCAACGCCGGTCCCGACCAGACGGTGACCCTTGCCGCCGGACAGACCAACATCAACGTGACCCTGAACGGCAGTGGCTCCTCCGATCCGGACGGTACCATCGCGACCTACAACTGGACCGGAACGCCGGATCCGGCCAACACGGTCAGCCCCAGCGTCCCCCTCGCGGTCGGCAACCATATCTTCACCCTGGTCGTCACCGACAACAACGGCGCCACCAGCACGCCAGACACGGTTGTCATCACGGTGAACGCCGCGCCCCCGCCGCAGGCATGCAATCCGACGAACCTGAATCGCTCCATCAACTCCACCAGCCAGAGCGGCTGTCCGGACGCGACGGTACCGCAGCAGGCACAGGTCGCCAGCAGCAGCTACAGCGTGCTGGCGATCAACGATCTGGGCATGCACTGCGGCGATCTGGATACCCGCATCTCCAGCATTCTGCCGCCGTTCCAGGTACTGCTGGCCCAGGTCATCCAGAAGGGCGCGACCCCGACCCTCAACCCGGCCGGCGTGAGCGTGGCCTATTCGGCCGCAGCCAACCCGAACGACCCGATCCTGAGTCAGACCGTGTTCGATGGCGTCATGGCCAACGGCGACACCTACAAGACCAACTTCTGGGACGGGGTTGCCGCTGGCACTTACGACCCCTTCTATCCCGGCGGCATGGGGATCACCCCGTTGGCCACCGGCGCCTTCCCGGTCACCGCGGACACAGGGCCTGCCGGTGCCGAACGTCGAGGACCTCTACATTGCCAACGGTCAGGTCGTGCTTCCCAACACCGGTGGCTCTTGAACGCCGTGCAGCACGCCATGCCCGGCATGACCAATCCGTATGGCGGCAATGCCCCGCAGGAGGCGAAGGAGCACTACCTCGACAAGCCGTTCTTCGTGAACTTCCCGTTCGGCTATGTCGCTGCGGACGTGAACTGGTTCGAGGGCGCGGGCGTGCCGTTCGCCGCCTATGACGACAACGGCCGCGAGAACGCCTATCCGCTGGTGCGGGTTCAGGCCAAGAACGCGGGCGGCACGGTGCTGTCCACGGTGGACACGGTGCTGCCCATCTCCGGTGAGGCGAGCTGCACCAATTGTCACTCCACCAACACGGACTACGGCAGCGTGCACGGTGTGGACAATCGCACCGACATCCCGACCAACCTGCTCAGCGCGGCCGGCCTGCCGGTGGCGACCAGCCTGGACGATCCCGACAGCAACATGCCGCCGATGGTCAGCCTGGAATACGCGGCCGACATCAACGTGCTGCGCCTGCACGACCTCCAGCACGGGGCACGGTATGTGAGTACGGCCTGTGACGGCGTACCGGCCAATGAGAACTGCCTCAACACCGCTCCGGCGCCCTGCGATATCAAGGCCAACGGCGGCGACGGCGACGCCACCTGCCTGACCTACAAGGCCCTGGTGCAGAACCAGCCGGCGGTCTGTCAGACCTGCCACTACACCCCTGCGCTGGACCTGGCCCAGGTCGGTCCCAAGGCCGGCCCCGCCGGATCGGAGGCCAACGGCCGCAACCAGGTGGCGCACCAGAGCAACTCGCGGGTGATGCACAACAACCACGGTTCCATAGCGGCCCTGGATAGGAACGGCGTAGCGATGTTCCCCGCCATCCCGGCACCGACCCAGAATGCCGCGGGCATCGTCACCAACCAGAACCCGCGCCTGACGGCGCTGGAGAACAACTGCTACCAGTGCCATCCGGGCACCAACGTGCAGTGTCTGCGCGGTGCGATGTTCAACGGCGACATGCTGTGCAGCGACTGCCACGGCAGCATCCTCCAGGTGGGCGCGGACTTCTCTGCTGGGGTCTCGCCGACCAACCCGGGTGCCTTCGTCCTCAACCAGGGGAATTTCTACACGCCCGGCAGCAGCCAGCCGCGCGTGCCCTGGGCCAACGAGCCGGGTTGCGGGTCCTGCCATACGGGTGACGTACAGCAATCGCTTGACCGACCGGGTCCGGGCTGGTAGTCAACAGCAGGGACAGCAGCGACAACCTGGACGGCATCCGCCTGCGCCAGGCGTTCCGTACGGACGACGCCAAGGCCACGCCGATCGTGCCGACCAACAAGCGCTTCGCCGAGCCGGCGGTTCCGGCGAGCTTCAACGACTTCGCCAATCCGGGTGCGGGCAATCCGCAGCTCTACCGGGTCAGCACCGGTCACGGCGGCGTGATGTGCGAGGGCTGTCATGGGGCGACCCACGCGGAGTGGCCGAACGCCAACCCGAATGGCAACGACAACGTCACGGCCAGTCAGTTGCAGGGTCACGTCGGCACCATCGCCGACTGCACCACCTGCCACTCGTCGAGCCCCGGCAACAGCCTGAACGGGCCCCACGGTCTGCACCGGATCGAGTTCGGCAGCACGCCCTGGGCGAGCAGCGGTACCCACAAGAACCCTGGGGAAAACTTCGGCAACTGTGCGACCTGCCACGGCGGCACCAGCCGCAACAACAGCTGCGGTACCGTGCTCTCGCGCGCCCTCGCCACCCGCACCTTCAGCGGGCGGACGATCCAAGCGGGAGAGCCGGTGGGCTGCGCCGTGTGCCACAGCGGCAACACCTGGGACAACACCTGCGTGAACCAGTAGTCCAAGCGCTGGCGGCAGGGATGCCGCCTAACCCTGAACCAGGCCTCGCCGGGCAATCCGGCGGGGCCTTTTTCACCGAAAGCACAGGAGCAATCACATGCGATCGAAAACTGCTCTTGATCCTCGCCCTGGCGGGTTCGCTCGGGACCCTGTCGGCGGCTCGCCGACGATACCCCGATCGACATCAAGACGGATCTCGAAGGCCAGTATTTCCTGGTCGAAAAGGGCGGTACCGCCGATAACCCGATCCTGGTCGTGAAGCGGGCTGGCCCCGGCTTCAACCACTACATCAAGCGCGAGTTCGACTGCGCTGCCCACACCGAGCGCTACCTGGGCGAGGGGGAGAGCCTGGAAGAACTGAACGCGTCGGAACCCAGTGCCGAGGCCAGCCCCATCGGGGAGGGAACCATTCCCGACCAGCTCTCGCGCCTCGTGTGTTCCAGGGGATAGGTGCCGTCGAGCGCCGAACACCCGACCGCACGTGCGACGGATCTCGCCGAGTTCCCTCAGGCCCCGCCGGCCCCTATGGCGGGGTTTTTTTTGCCCCCTGTCTAGGAAGACTCGCCGACCGTTGCGGAGGCCGCTGGGGTGGGGGCTCAGCCCGCGCCGTGCCGCCCACAAAGCCGGGAGCAATTTGTGACGCATCTCTCATTTTTGCAAGCTTTTTCAGAGTCTTAAGGAAACCTTAAGGTTTGCTGGCCTAAGGTTCTGCCACGTAAAGCCGCAGCAGCCAGCATGGCCTGGCTGACACGACGGTTGCGACCCGGATCGATGGATGATTCGCGAGCATGTCCATCGGCCGAATGGAAGCTGTATCCGCCGGAATTCTCGCCAGCCTCAGCCGTTGACGGTTGTTTCGCTGGAAACGCTTGCATACCCGAATTGAGAGGAGTGGAACCATGAGTATTCGGCACCCCAAGGTGCACCCAGACTGGCGACTCCCGGCGGGCTTGATGCTCCTCGGGTCGTTGCTGTCCTACCCCGGCGCCGCCTCGGCAGACGCCAGCTGCAGCGTCATCCCCTCGAATCCCACGGTCGACGTCGGCGAGACCGTCCAATGGTCCGCGTCGGTCAGCGGCATCGGATCTAACGGAACCTATCGGTGGGATCTCAGCGGGGGCACTCCGAGCAGCAGCACAAGCCCCAGCCCCGCCGTGCAGTACACCCAGGCCGGCACCTTCGAGACCAAGCTGAGGGTGGACGACGGCCATAGCGACGACGAGTGCAAGACCAACGTCACGGTCCGCACCGCCCCGCCGCCGGTCAATGAGGCTCCGACCGCCAACGCCGGACCCGACCAGACGGTCAGTCTCGCCGCCGGACAGACCAGCATCGCCGTGACCCTGAACGGCAGCGGCTCCTCGCGATCCGGACGGCGACACCCTGAGCTACAGCTGGACCGGTTCCCCGAATCCGAGCGCCGAGGTCAGTCCGACGGTGTCCCTGGGCGAAGGCACCCATAGCTTCACCCTGACCGTGACCGACCCGAGCGGCGCCAGCGATTCCGATACGGTGGTCGTTACCGTGAACTCCGGCCCTCGATACAGAGGCGCCGACGAGGCCAACCAACCTCACGGCGACGGCCGCCGGGTCCAGCCAGATCAACCTGAGCTGGACCGCCTCCACCGACAACGTGGGTGTGATCCGTTACAAGGTCTTCCGCTGCCAGGGATGCGACTTGCACGCCGACGACCGAAGTTGGCACGAGCAGGACCACGAGCTACAGCGACACCGGCCTGGCCGCCAACACCAGGTACCGCTACCGCGTCAGGGCCAAGGATGCCGCCGGTAACCAGAGCCCTTACTCCGGCAGTGCGCGTGCCAGGACCAATTCCGGTGGGCCCGCCAACCAGGCGCCGACGGCCAATGCCGGCCCCGACCAGACGGTGACCATCGCCGCCGGTCAGACCAGCATCGATGTGACCCTGAACGGCAGCGGCTCCTCCGACCCGGACGGCACCATCGCCAGCTACACCTGGACGTGGTCAGCCCGAATCCGGCGGACGTGGTGAGCCCCACCGTCAACCTGACGGCGGGCAGCCACACCTTCAGCCTGGTCGTCAGCGACAACGACGGTGCCACCAGCGCGGCGGATACGGTCACCATCACGGTGAATCCTGCCCCGCCCGTCAACCAGGCGCCGACGGCCAATGCCGGCCCCGACCAGACGGTGACCATCGCCGCCGGGCAGACCAGCATCGACGTGACCCTGAACGGCAGCGGCTCGTCCGACCCGGACGGCACCATCGCCAGCTACACCTGGACCGGCACGCCCGAATCCGGCGGACGTGGTCAGCCCCACCGTCAACCTGACGGCAGGCAGCCACACCTTCACCCTGGTCGTCAGCGACAACGACGGTGCCTCCAGCGCGGCGGACACGGTCACCATCACGGTGAATCCTGCCCCGCCCGTCAACCAGGCGCCGACGGCCAATGCCGGCCCCGACCGGACGGTGACCATCGCCGCTGGCCAGACCAGCATCGCCGTGACCCTCGACGGCAGCGGCTCCTCGGACACTGACGGCACCATCGCGACCTACAACTGGACCGGCACGCCGGATCCGGCCAACACGGTCAGCCCCACCGTCAACCTGGCCGCAGGCAGCTACACCTTCACCCTGATCGTCACCGACAACGCCGGTGCCACGAGTGCCCCGGATACAGTGGCGATCACCGTGGACCCGGCACCGCCGCCGGCAGCCTGCAACCCGGTGCCGACGGACCCGGCCGTAGCGCATGCGGAGTGCATCACCGACTACACCGGCCCGGAGGTCTGCGTGGCCTGCCACGAGGGCGAGGCGCGGGACATGCACGGCTCGGTGCACTACCAGCAGGGCGGGGCCTTCCCCAACGTGACCAACGTCCCGGCGAGCTTCTACGCCGCGGGCGAGCGGCCGGCGCACCCGGCGGGCGAGCTGGTCGCCGACGGGAGTCAACACCTACTGCGGCACCCACGAGAACTCGCCGCGCTTCACCTGCGCCGGCTGTCACGTCGGCAACGGGCGCTTCCCCCTGAGCCAGGACGAGTTCGTGCTGCTGCCCCCGGACGACCAGGTCCACGAGCTGGCCAACATCGACTGCCTCATGTGCCACCAGGACGTCTACAAGCGCTTCCCGGACTGGACCGCCAATGGTGAAGGCTTCACCGACCTGAGGCTGCTGAACGTCGTGGACGACGGTACCGGCACTCTGGTCCACCAGGACGGAGGGGTGGTGGTCCGCACCGGCTATGCGGGCATCCCGAACGTCGACCCCGTGACCCAGGACTTCCAGTTCCTGCCCGCCGGCAGCGATACCCTGCCCGCCGAGGTGCCCATGGCGCCGATGTCCATCACCACGCTGGAAGCGGCGCAGACCGTGCACCCGACCACGCGGCAGTCGTGCCTCAACTGTCACGCCGGTGCCGCTGGGGCCGATGGGGCCAAGCGCGGCGACCTCTCCAAGGAGATCGCCAGCACCACCAACGCCAACCTGGACTTCCACATGAGTACCCAGGGCGCCGACCTGACCTGCTCGGAGTGCCATAGTGCCGGTGGGCACCGGGTGCGCGGCCGCGGTCTGGACCTGCGTGCCAACGACGTCGCCGCTCGCTTCACCTGCGAGAGCTCCGGCTGCCACACCAGCAATCCGCACCCGGCAACGAGTTCCGTGTCGAACCTTGGGAACCGATTGAACAGGCACACCTCGAAGGTGGCCTGCCAGACCTGCCACATCCCGGCCTATGCCAAGGCAGGCGTCGGCACGGAACTGGCCCGCGACTGGCAGGACCCGCATCCGTCCAACTCCGCCTGCAACGGGCGCGGCGGCTGGCTGCCGCGCGAGGACAAGGGCTTCAATCTGACGCCGAGCTACAACTGGTTCGACGGTAAGAGCGAGGTCTACTTCCTCGGCGAGTCCCTGACCGGCGTCCCGACCGTCCCGCTGACCGCGAGCGTGGCGGCGAGCTTCGGGACTGGGTTTGCCACCAACGACCCGGCCTATGTCCTCGGCATACCCACGGCCATCCTCAACCCGGCGGGTGCCATCGACAAGAAGCTCGGTGCGGGCAACTCGACCGCCAAGATCTACCCCATGAAGGAGCACTGGGGCAAGCTGGCGAGCAACGGCAACACCCTGATCGGCCACTCGACATTCGAGTTCTTCCGCACCGGCAGCTTCTGCCGCGCGGTCGCAGTCGGGCTGGGGATCGACGAGGTCAACCAGGAAGCCAGCAACGTCTGCGCGGGTCTCCCGGGCGACGAGATGCCGGCCGGTACCGAGGCGGTGGCCGTGCACACCTTCCAGACCATCAACCACGGTGTAGAGCCCAACACCCGCGCCTTGCAGTGCGGCGCCTGCCACTCCGCCCAGGGGGCCGGCGGCCCGCTGCGGATGGAGCTGGAAGCCCAGCTCGGCTACGAGCTGAAGGAGCCGGCCACGAGCAATGGTCTGTGCAACAACTGCCATGGCGGCGAGACCCCGCCAAGCAGCAACACAACGACCGCCATCCACGAGCGCAGTGCGCACCGCAACCGGCCGTGCTCTGATTGTCACGTGCGGCGGTAGCTTGAGTCCTCACCGGACGGGGCAGGGAGGCCCCAGCTCCTAACCCTCATGCCCGGACCTAGTCCGGGCTTTTTTTTGTGCTTGTCGGATGATCTTGGGGCCGAGGTGGGGACGGACACGCCCACTCGAGCGGGGACCTGGCTGTTCCGCGGGCCTTCGACCCCTTCCCGACCCTCTCCCTGCCCGGGGTGGGGCGCACGGACGACCCATGACCACTGCCCGGTCGACGCCGAGCGCCTCAGCGATTACATTCCTCCGGCATCGAGGCAAACCGGGTGGCCGGCTTGCTCAACGACAGACTCAGAGAGACTGCCCGTGAAGAATTTTGTTCGGCTTGCACTTTTCTGTTTGTCCCTGGTTGCCGTCACCGCGGGTGCTGGTGAGCTGTCCCAGGTCCCGGCATCGGCGCCGGTCGTATTGGGCTTGCCAGATCTGGACGGCCGCGAGCGGGGCTTGGAGGAGTTCCGGGGCCGGGTGGTTCTGGTGAACTTTTGGGCGAGCTGGTGCACGCCCTGCATCGAGGAGATGCCGAGTATTCAGCGCCTGGCGGAACTGATGCGCGACAGGCCCTTTGCGGTCATCGGCGTGAACGTGGCCGAGCAGGCGCGCCGGGCGAAGGCGATGGTTGAGCGACTGGGGATCGGGTTTCCGGTCCTGCTCGACAGGGAAAGCGAGGTCTTCCATCGGTGGGGGGGCACTGTGCTGCCGACGACCTATGTGCTCGACGGGGAGGGTGTTGTCCGTTATCTGGGGCGCGGTCCCCTGGAGTGGGACGCGCCGGATGTCGTAAAGACGCTGGAAAGCCTGGGCGCCATCGAAGTCGCAGAGTGATTCCGGGCACGTCCGCGTTGATTCCATCTGATCGGCAATTCGGGGGGCATCTCGCGCGCCAGCCTGGTCGCACGAAGGCCCGCGCCCTGCTCATGCCCTTGTTGCTGTTCACTTGCCTGGGACCGCCCGCCGCCGCCAACGACTTCGAGGCGGCGGGTCTCGGCTCTGGCCTGGCGCCGGTGGAGGCGAGCCGTATCCGACTGGTTACGGAGCGCGTCGTGTTGACGCAAACGGCCGACGACTGGCGGGCGGAGGCGACCTACATCTTTCACAACCCGACCGCAGAGCCCATCGCGACCACCTTCGCCTTCCCGGAAGGTTGCCCCGAGGTCGGTGGGGCGCGCGGCCGCAGTGGCATCTACACAAGCCCAGAATTCCGCGACTTGGTGACCCTTGTTCGCGACCAGCCGGTGGCCACGCGGCTCATGGCGGTGCGCCCGTGGCAGGGTCTTGGCCTCTGCATCGGGCGCGTTCACGCCTTCGACATCGCCCTCGCGCCCAACGAACGGGTGGAGGTCGACCATCGCTACCGGTTCTCTGCCGCCGTCGGGATCGGGTTCGAGGAGGTTGCTTACATCACCCGTACCGGTGCCCTCTGGAACGGGCCTATCGCCTCGGCCGAATTCATCCTGTCGCCCCGGACAGCAGCCTTCGGTTTGAGCTGGCCGGACGGCTTCCGCTTTGCCGGTTTCGAGGAGCGCGCCGGTGCGGCGGGCGGGGAAGGGCGCATCCTCTACCGTTTCGAGGCCGAGGACTGGACTCCCAGACAAGACTTTGTCGTATCGCTGCACGGCTGGCCCATCCCCAGCACCCTCGCCGGCGAGAAAGGGATCGCGCTTCCCTGTCCCGACCCGGTCACGCTCATGGACAGCGATCCCTCGTCCGAGTCTGCCGGCGATGCCCCCCTATCCGGTTTGAGCCAGGCTGACCTCGGCCTCTGCCGCAACTGGCCCTATGCACGGCACGGCTATCCCTTCCAGCGCACCGACCTGCAGCAGGCCCTGTACCGCGAGGTGTCCGTGCCTGGGCGTGATGGGGCCAGCTCGCGGCGTTTCCGCCTCGCGGCACCGAATGCCTTCTACAGCGACGCCCTGTTAGACGACAGGGACCGCGCCTACATGGCGGTCATCCAGGGGGCGCAAGCGCGGCGTGCGGGACCGGCCGGGATGCTTGATGCGTTACAGGCCGAGCTGCGGCGCACCCTCGGCGTCGACGCGGTGCTCCAGATCGAACATTTCCAGGCCAAGGGAGACTGGGCCTGGGTGCATGTCCTGCCCCAGTCTCCGGACGGCACGCAGCACTACGAGGGTATCTCCGCCCTGATGAGGAAGGCCGATGGGCAGTGGCGGGTGGAGGAGATCGCCTGCGCCGAAGAGGGCGACCCCAATTGCCTGGGGAACCGGGGTTTCACCAGCGGGCTCAAGGGCCGATACCCGGACCTGCCGCCGGAGATCCTGGACGATTGAGGCGTCGATACGGCGTCTTCCCTACTCCAGCCAATACCGCCGCAGGGCGGTGAGATTGGGCGTCCCGGCCCGGCTCTTGCCTCCTGCCGGGACTTCCACATCCCTGTGGATCGCGAACCGATAGACGAGGGGCACGCCTGAGGGGATCTCCACCCGCTCCATCGCGTCCGGCTCGATGCGGTCCAGATGCATGACCAGCCCGCGCAAGGTGTTGCCGTGGCTGACCACCAGCACCCGCCGGCCGGCGGCAATACGCGGCGCGAGGACGTCATGCCAATACGGCAAGGTGCGCTCCTGGCAATCCCGCAGGCTTTCGGTGGGGGGGAGCAGGGCTGGGTCCAGGGTTCGATAGAGCGGATCGAAGCGGGGATGGCGAGGGTCGTCACCCTCCAAGGCCGGCGGCCGGTCGAAATAGCCGCGCCACCAGCGCCGCGCCCGCTGTTCCCCCCAGACGGCCAGGATCTCCGCCTTGGTCATCCCCTGCAGGGCGCCGTAATGGCGCTCGTTCAGCCGCCAGGTGAGTTCGATGGGGATCGACGGCGTTCCCGCCGCCTCCAGCAGGGCATGCGCCGTCTGACGGGTGCGGCGCAGCACGGATACATGGGCCTCGTCGAACCCAAAGCCTGCGGCGGCGAGCCGCCGGCCCGCCAGAGCGACCTCGTCGAGGCCAACCTGGGACAGCGGGACGTCGGTCCAGCCGGTCAGGCGGTTGCTGAGATTCCATTCGCTGTGTCCGTGGCGAATGAGCACCAATTCGCGATGTGCGGCGCTCATTCCGGCGTTTCGACGAGCACCTGCGTCAGGTGATGCCGATCGGCCCAAGTATCGACATGCCAACCGTGGGCGTCGAATCTGAACCAGTTCAGGGCGCAGTTGGGTATGACGAAGTCGCGCGGGGCCTCCAGCGGCCGGCCGGTCGCCTTGCGGTAGAGGATGTCCAGCACCCCGCCGTGACAGACGGCGCAAACGGTCTCGCCGCTGTGGTGGCGGACCATCCAGTCGACCCCCTCTGCCACCCGTCCCGCGAAGGCCGCCATGCTCTCGCCGGTCTCGAAACCGTAACTCGGATCGCGGGCGCTGTAGTGTTCGTATGCGGCCGGATACAGGGCTGCCCCCTCTGCCGCCGTGATCCCCTGAAAGATCCCGTAGTTGCGCTCTCGTAGCTGGGGCAGAGGCCGCACCTCCAGCCCCTCCCGCTCCGCGAGGGCGCAGGCCGTCTCCATGGCGCGCTTCAGGTCGCTGCTGTAGATGGCGCGGAAGCGGTGATGTCCGGCGTTGTAGGCCATGGCCAGCGCCTGGGCGCGGCCGGTCGCGTTGAGGGGGATGTCGGTATGCCCCTGGATGCGCTTCTCGACGTTCCAGTCCGTCTCGCCGTGGCGGACGATGCAGATGCGTGTGGTCATTGTTGTTGTGGAGAGCGGTCAATCGTTGAGCTGGGCCCGGCAGCTGCGTAGCTGACCCCCGTAGTTCCGCGCCCAACCGTCGACTTTGCGGGCGACCCGCAGCAGCCAGTCCTTATTCGCATAGGTCTTGCGGCTGTAGCCGCCCTGGCCTTCGTGATAGGCGAGGTACTGGTTGTAGGTGTCCCATTTAGAAATGCCGAGTCTTTTCTGGGTCTGGTCGGTGTACCAGCCGATGAAGTCGCTGGCGTCGTCGAAATTAGTGCGGCTGGCGAAACTGTGGCCGGTGGCGGCTCGGTAGTCGTCCCAGGTCCCGTCCTTGGCCTGGGCGTAGCCGTAAGCGCTGGAGACCCGCCACCACATGGGGATGCCGACGAAGGTGTCGCGGGGTGGTTTGGCGTCGTGCTTGAAGCTCGACTCGGCGCGGATGATGGCGAGCTGAACCTGGACCGGGGTACCCCAACGTTTCTCGGTGCCGCTGGCCGCCTCATACCAGTCCGGTTTCTCTTCGAAGACGGCGCAGGCGTCACTCACCTGGCTCGGGGGGCTGGTGGCGCAGGCAGCGAGCAGCAACACAGACAAACAGGCCGTGAGCGAGGCGGTTGACAAGGGTGGACGGTGCGGCATCGGCAGAGACCTCCGGCGGGGCAGGGTGGTGCGTCAATCCGGGTTGCGGGCCCTTCATGGTTGCGGGCTATCATTGCGATTCGTAACGGCCATTGGAATTATGAGGCTTAGGTCCCTAGGCTTGTGCAGTATCGCAGGGGTCGGGACCAGGCAGGGGCCATCGGGTCCCAGGCCCAACAATAACCAAGCAAAACGGGAGACATGACATGGCTGGACCAATTGCCCGCGAAGGCAGCCTGGAGGCGCCCACGCGCCACGCGCTGGATTGGCGTAACCCCGATTTCTTCAACGAGGACTCCCTTTTCAAGGAGTTGGAGCGGGTCTTCGACATCTGCCACGGTTGCCGCCGTTGCGTCAGCCTGTGTCAGTCCTTCCCCAACCTCTTCGACCTGGTGGATGAGTCGTCGACGATGGAGGTCGATGGCGTGGCGAAGGAGGACTACTGGAAGGTGGTGGATCATTGTTACCTCTGCGACCTCTGTTACATGACCAAGTGTCCTTACGTCCCGCCCCACGAGTGGAACCTGGATTTTCCGCACCTCATGCTCCGCGCCAAGGCGGTCAAGTTCAAGCAGGGCAAGATCAAGGTCCGCGACCGCATCCTGACCAGTACGGATCTGGTGGGTTCGCTCGCCGGTATCCCGGTGGTCGCGGGCATCGTCAACGCCGCCAACAAGAACGCCCTGGGCCGCAAGGCCCTGGAGGCGGTGCTGGAGGTGCACCGTGATGCTCGTGTCCCCGAGTACCAGGCGACGTCGCTGCGCCGCGCCGAAAAGGCCCGCGTCGGGCGCACGGCCCAGGGAGAAGCGGCGGGGCCCACCTCCGGCAAGGTGGCCCTATTCGCCACCTGCTACGGCAACGTCAACGAGCCAGGGGTCAACCAGGACCTGATCGCGGTCTTCGAGCACAACGGCATCCCTGTGACCTTGCCGCGCAAGGAGCAGTGCTGCGGAATGCCCAAGCTGGAGCTGGGTGACCTGGAAGCAGTCAATGCCGCCAAGGAGGCCAACATCCCGGTCCTGCTGGAGTTGGTGCGCGACGGCTGGGACATCGTCGCCCCGATCCCATCCTGCGTCCTGATGTTCAAGCAGGAGCTGCGCCTCATGTATCCGGACGACCGGGCGGTGCAGGAGGTTGCGGCCCGCATGTACGACCCCTTCGAATACCTCATGCTGAGGCACAAGCACGGCAAGCTGAATCTGGACTTCAAGAAGCCCCTGGGGAGCGTGGTCTACCAGGCATCCTGTCACCAGCGGGTGCAGAACGTCGGACAGAAGACCCGCGAGGTTCTGGCCCTGGTGCCGGACACCCAGGTCGAGATCATCGAGCGTTGCTCGGGCCACGACGGGACCTATGCGGTCAAGAAGGAGTCCTACGAGTTTGCCATGAAGATCGTGCGCCCCGTGGCCAACAAGGTAAAGGCCGCCAAGCCGGACCACTACGGCAGTGACTGTCCCATGGCCGGCGCCCACATCGCCCACGCCCTGGGCGAGGACGGCAAGCAGGAGCACCCGATGCGCCTGCTGCGCCTAGCCTACGGGGTCTGAGTCGATCGTTTCCGGCAAACCGCCGCAACCCTGTTCCGGAGTGAAGCATGCAGAAGCTGACCAGAGATGACCTCTATTCCCTGGAGGACTATGCCCAGGTCCGCGCGGACTTCCGCGCCAAGGTCATGGCCCACAAGAAGAGCCGCCAGGTCCCTATCGGGGCCCATGCGACCCTTTACTTCGAAGACCGCCTGACCATGCAGTATCAGGTCCAGGAGATGCTGCGGGTGGAGCGCATCTTCGAGAGCGAGGGCATCGAGGATGAGCTGGGGGCCTATAACCCCCTGATCCCTGACGGAAGCAACTGGAAGGCGACCTTCATGATCGAGTACGGCAATGAGGACGAGCGTCGCGAGGCGCTGGCCCGGTTGATTGGGGTGGAGGAGAAGGTCTGGGCGCAGGTGGGCGACCAGGAACGGGTCTGGGCCATCGCCGACGAGGACCTGGAGCGCACCGCCGCGGACAAGACCTCGTCGGTGCACTTCCTGCGCTTCGAGCTGACCCCGGCGATGGTCGCCGCGGCTAAGGCGGGCGCCGCCATCGCCATGGGTATCGATCACCCCGCGTACCGGCACGATGTGGTGACCGCCCCTGGGGTGCGCGACTCCCTCACCGCAGACCTGTCCTGAGCCTGAGGGGCTGGGCAGGGGCGGCGCCACCGCCTCTGCCCAGCCCCTCGTCGCCGAGACGTCCCCGGCGGCGCCGTCCACATCGCTCGTCCAGGGCCCGTTCACGATCAACCTGGCAGCCACACGCGACTTACCCTTTGTCAGGCGCGAATGGACGCTGCGCCGGCTCTTCCTGGGCGGGCTGAGCAGGGCTGGGTCCGAGTCCAACTGGGGCTGGTATACTCCCGGCGCGGCCCAGTCGGCCGCCTGTCAACTCGCTGCGCGACCGCCGGATCTCCCTATGCCCATCCAGTCATTCAATCCGCCCGTCCGTACCCTCATGGGCCCCGGACCCGCGGATGTCCACCCCCGCATCCTCGCCGCCCTGGGGCGTCCGACCATCGGCCACCTGGACCCGGCCTTCGTCACCATGATGGACGAGGTCAAGGACCTGCTGCGCGGCGCCTTTCTGACACACAACGTCCTGACCATGCCGGTCTCGGCCCCGGGCTCCGCGGGAATGGAGACCTGCTTCGTCAACCTGGTGGAGCCGGGCGAAAAGGTGGTGGTGTGCGTCAACGGGGTCTTCGGCGGGCGCATGGTGGAGAATGTCCTGCGAGCCGGCGGCGAGCCTGTGGTGGTGGCGGATCCCTGGGGCCGGGCGGTAGACCCGAACAAGCTCGACGAGACGCTGCGTGCGCACCCGGACGCGGTCATCGTCGCCTTCGTCCAGGCGGAAACCTCCACCGGTGCCTGCTCCGATGTCGCCGCTCTGGTCGAGATCGCCCACCGCCATGACTGCCTGACGATTGTCGACGCGGTCACCAGCCTGGGTGGGTCGGAGCTGCGGGTAGACGACTGGGGGGTCGACGCCTGCTATTCGGGATCCCAGAAGTGCCTGTCATGTACCCCAGGGCTTTCGCCCATCACCTTCAACGAGCGCGCCTTGGCCAAGGTCAAGGGGCGCGCTACCAAGGTCCGCAGTTGGTTTCTCGACTTGAATTTGGTGATGGGGTATTGGAGCCCCGAGCAGCGCCGCACTTATCACCACACGGCCCCGGTCAACGCCCTCTACGGCCTGCACGAGGCCCTGGTCATGCTCCACGAGGAGGGCCTGGAGAACGCCTGGGCCCGCCATCGCCGCAACCACTTGGCCCTGCGCGCCGGGCTCGAAGCCCTCGGGCTGGAACTGCCCGTGCCGGAGGCCGAGCGCCTGCCGCAGCTCAACGCCGTGACCATCCCGGCCGGGGTGGACGATGCCCTGGTGCGTGGCCGTCTGCTCAAGGACTACAACCTGGAGGTCGGTGCTGGGCTCGGTGACCTGGCCGGCAAGGTCTGGCGCATCGGACTCATGGGGTACAGCAGCCGCCCGACCAACATCATCCTATGCGTCGGGGCCCTCGGGATTGTCCTCAACGACCTGGGCCGCCGGGCGGACACGGGGGCGGCACTAGCCCGGGTCCAGGCGGCCCTGGCCGGCTGAGTCCCGCCGTGTTTCTCCCCAGCAAACGACGCAGCCTGCCGGTCCGACTGGTGATGATCGCCGCCGCGGCTGGGCTCTTTGTGCTCAGTTATCAGTGGGGCAACCGCTACAAGCAGCCGGGCGGGCCGCCGGCCATCGCCGGGATACTGGTCTCGCCGCCCATCGACCTGTCGGACTTTACCCTCCGGGACCCGGACGGGCGCCCAGTGACCCGGGATCGGCTCAGCCAGGGCTGGACTCTGCTGACCTACGGAGACCTGACCCAGGCCCAGGGGCACCTGGCCGTCAACCGCCTGCTGGAGATTCGCAATCGCCTGGCGGACCGCCCGGAGTTGTACGCCGATCTGCGCCTGGTCCTGGTCCAGACCAGCGATGCGTCGAACCTGGCCCGGGACTTTAATCGTCTGACCCCTTCGCTTGTTGTCGCCGGGGGTGAAACCGGCGAGTTAAGCAAGCTGGCCGATGCCCTCGGCGGTGCCCCTGGGCCCATGCCAGGGGATGATACCGGAGCGCCGCTGTTTCTTATCGCGCCAGGTGCCCGCCTGGTGGCTCTGTTCACCCCGGGTCAGGGCCCGGCCACCGTGGCCGCAGACCTCGCGGCCCTTTCCGAGGCCCCGGATCTGTTTAGACGGGCCGAGGCCGATGTTCCCCCATCTAGCCCCGCAACCGGCCCGGCACCGGCACCCAAGACGGACAACACGACCCGATGACCGACCAACCCCTGCGTCTGACGGAGCGGCTCTTCGTTGCCGTTCAACATCTGCTCCCGCAGCACCTGCTCTCGGCCCTGATGTACCGGGTCGCGCGCTGGCGGTGGCGCCCCTTCAAGGACACCTTGATCGGCTGGTTCGTTCGGCACTTCCGTGTAGACATGGGCCTCGCCGCTGAGCCGGACCCCAGGGCCTACCAGAGCTTCAACGCCTTCTTCACCCGAGCCCTGCGACCCGGGGCGAGACCGCTGGCAGCCGACCCCACAGCCCTCCTCTGCCCGGCGGACGGTGCCTTGAGCCAGATGGGGGAGGTTCGCGATGGGGTCCTGTTCCAGGCCAAGGGCCACAGTTACAGGGCCCTGGACCTGCTCGGGGGTGACGTCCAGGCTGCAGCCGCCTTCGCGGGTGGGGCCTTCGCCACCATCTATCTCTCACCGCGGGACTACCACAGGGTGCACATGCCCCTGGAGGGTGCCCTAACCGCCATGACCCACATCCCGGGCAGGCTGTTCAGCGTCAACTCCGTCACCGCCCGCGCAGTCCCGAGGCTGTTCGCGCGCAATGAGCGGGTGGTCTGCCTCTTCGACACCAAGGTCGGGCCCATGGCCCTGATCCTGGTCGGGGCCATCTTCGTCGGCTCCATGGAGACCGTCTGGGCGGGTCAGGTGACGCCGCCGCTGCCGGACGTGCGACGCCCCGTATCGGGGGAGGTATGCCTGGGTCGGGGCGAGGAGATGGGCCGCTTCAACATGGGCTCCACCGTCATCTTGCTCCTTCCTGCTGGGGCCGTGGACCTGGACCCGGGGCTCAAGCCTGGCGACCCACTGTGCATGGGGCAGGCGCTGGGGCGGCTGAGCCTGGGAGCGGAGGAGGCTGGAAGTGATCGGGTGTGACGTGGGCAGAGCAGTCTCGGGGATTGGTCTGGTCGTCCTCGTCTCCCTGGCCCTGCTCGTCAGCGGGCCCGTCGAAGCGGAGCCTCCGCGGCCTGTGGACCGGGTCGATCTTCAACGCTACATGGGCCGGTGGTACGAGATCGCCGCCATGCCCAACTTCTTCCAGCGGAATTGTGCCCGCGACACGACGGCCGACTATGCACTGCGCGACGATGGTCTGGTCAGCGTAACCAACCGTTGCGTCCGAGCCTCCGGCGAGGCGGATCAGGCGGACGGGGTCGCCCGGGTTGCCGACCCCGTAACCAATGCCCGGCTGGAAGTAAGCTTCGTGAGCATCTTGGGGGTCCGACTCTTCTGGGGGGACTATTGGGTGATTGGCTTGGGCAGGGACTACGACTATGCCCTGATCGGGACCCCCACCCGGCGTTGGGGTTGGATTCTGGCCCGCGACCCACACCCGCCAGAGGCCCAGATCCAGGCCTGGCTGGCAGAGCTCAAGGTGCAGGGCTATGACCCGGCCGACTTCGTCCGCAAGCCCCAGGGTGGGCCGCAGGGACCTGATGCTAGGTGAGGATTCCGCGCCGATGATCCGGCTTGCACAGATCGACGCCGCAATTCGTGCCCTTGCCTCGGAGGCAAACCCCGAGCGCATATTGGGGCGTCGTCTATCGCCGCACCCATGACATCGTCGAGCTGCTGGATCTTTTAGCCGATTCGGGTCTCGGCGGCTCCACAGCGACTGGACGTCAAGCCCACAGCATCGCCAGCGAGAAGCCCACGGCCTCAAAGGGCGGCTGCTGCGCGGCATCGTCGTCCTTCAGTGTCGCGAGCAGCAGCCAGTGCCCGTCGTCCTGTAGGCAATATGCCTCCAGGGTGCGTGCGTCCGGGTCTACCAGCCACAGGTTCGGGATGCCGTCGCGGGCATAGATGGGCATCTTGATCGCCCGGTCGGTGCGGGCGGTGCCGGGGGAGAGAATCTCACCCACCCAATCCGGGGCCAGCTCGAACCAGGCCGTCTCGGGGAGACTGGGCAGGCGCTCGCGCTGCCAACCGGCGAGGTCCGGCACCAGCACATGGCCGCTCAGGTGCAGCTCTGGCTCGTCGAAAATCCACCAGCCGCCAGGCCCATCGGTGCCCCAGTCGAAAGCCCCGCCCAGGTTGCCGCCCAAGGCAGAGTAGGCTCGGGCGTGGCGTGGGGCTGGGCGGGGCTGGGTGTGGAGTTGGCCATGCAGGATCTCACCCACCAGGTTTTCCGGCAGGACCAGGATGTCTTCGTAGGTGGCGGAACGGCCGGCGGGTTCGGCCATGGCGGACTCCTCGCGGCAGGGATGTCCGGATTGTAACCTTGCGTTCGACCCAGAGACCCGAAAAGAAGGGCAGCAGCATGCAAAGGCGCGGGGGACGGCAATAGGTCCCAAATTACTGAAGGCTGTCTGCCGCCCGCGGAAAAACCCTTTGGTAGATGGCGAAGCTGGCGTATGCAAGTACCGGCAGCACGACCGTCAGGAGCGGGAGCAGCAGGATTGAGAGCAGGATGGTGACCGTCAGCAGCAGGCCCCAGGCGACGGCAGGCAGCAGGTTGGCGAGTACGGCACCGACGCTGGCGTGCACCGCTTGGACCAGATTGGCCCGGCCCTCGTGCAATAGGGGAACTGAGAAAGCCGAAATGCTGAAGATAGTGAACGCGAGGACCGATCCCATGAGCGCGCCCCAAAGCTCGAAGCGGACCACATGACGCTGCAGGCTGATCAGCCAGGGCAGGTCGTAGGGTAGATGCTCTGCGCCTATCATGAAGGCATAGAGCACCGCTGCGTCCGTAATCCAGATCAGAAACAGGAAGGCGCAGACGCCCGCGACCATCCACAGGCCCGCCGGTGCCCGGGCGAATGCCGCGACTGCGTCCCGGAGACGGGGTTTGTGGCCCCCAGCACTCAGTGCGGCCAGACGAAAGAATCCGGTCAGCAGCGCCGGGCCCAGCAGCAAGAAACCACCCGCGAAAGGCAATGCCATGGGGGAGATGCCGAAATGGCCCACCGCGGTGAGCAGGAGAAGTCCGATCAGGGCGAACAGGGAGGCGAAGGCGATGCTCGGACCGGGCAGGCGGCGGAAGGTACGCCACCCGGTCGCAACCGCACTCGCGATATCCGTGGCTGAGAATCTTCCCGGCGAGAGCGATGCGCTGTTGGGGATGGCATCTTGGGCCGGCGGGGTGTTCACGGTTGGCGATCGTCGCTGCCTGAACGGCCCCTACATCAGCTCGCAAAGATAGGAGCCCAAGTCCCGATCGGTACCGAGGATATGCCCGGTCAACCAATGCTCCAGAAACTGGATATCTTCACCCAAAACGGGTTTGCTCTCCTGCAGGAGCTTCCGTTGGAGCGCCTTGGCGCTTGCTATCAATTCCTCGTGCTCCGATTTGTGTTCCACGATGCCTTGGTAGCCATACTTCAGCATCAACCGCTCCTCGTGCTTGAAATGCCAGGCGGTACAACTGATCAGCTCTTCCATCACCGCCTCGATATAGTTTGGCGCATCTCCGTCCGCTACAGCATGGCTGAGCAGATTAAACAGGTCCACCAGCCTGCGGTGATCTTCATCGATTTCGGGGACATCGACACTGAGCGTTTTGTCCCAAACCAAGTCTTTCATCAGTTCTTGTCCTAATGGAATTGGATTAACAGGTTCCGAGCCTTGTTTGCGAGGCGAAGAACAGGCTCCCAGGGAGACCAGGGCTACACAACGTCTCAAATCCGCTCCCGAGGGCGGGCGCAGCACCCATCGCCGAGAGCGGAACACTTGCCGGTCGGTTTCTGGCCAGGGTCGGTTGTCCTCCTCGCTCTCCGCGTCCGGTTCCCATCGAAGCCTACACCAGCGCGCTGCGCACGGCATCCGCGATGTCCGAAGTCGGCCGACTTCCGCTGTCCATCGGCCGTGTCTGGGGCCGGGAACGGGAACGGGCGGGGCGCATCGCCCACTGGCGGCACGGGACCCGGACCCGACACATGTTCCCCGAAACTCAACGGCGGCCGTCCAAGGGGCAGCGGAGTTTCGCCGCAGCCCCTGCGGCGGCTCGTCGGGAAGATGACCCTCAAGCTCCTGCAAGATGCGGGAGAGCCCCTGAGCCGAGAGGGCTTCGTAGAGCACGCCAGACAGGTGCGTTTCGACCTGGGCGGCGTGGCGACTGCGCGGGTATCAGGCGCTTCAGGACCTGCCGCCGCCATGCGCGCAATGCGCGATCCTCGTGCCTTGCCAGACACCTTCCCGTCAACCGCGGGGGGCTGGTTCTGACGTGCGCCAGGCGTCGGAAGCGGCTCCACTGCGACGCCCCGCAGCCTGGCGTCCCCTTGCCGAGACTTATCCCGCGGCCATCGCTCACGCTCATCGACGGGATCGCCCGCACGGGTGACCCGGCGAGGTTCAGCTTCGAGTTCCAATCGGATTCGCGTCCGCAGGGGCGCGACACTTCGAAGCCCGCTCGCCGCCATCGATGGCCCGAGTGCTTTGCCTCTGCGGACATCACGGGCGCGCGCGACATCACCGAGCGCAAGGAGGCGACGCCGGTTCCACCGCTTGGCGTACTACGACACCCTGACCGGGCTGGCGAACCGCCAGTCGTTCCTGGAGCAACTGAGTCGGGAGATCGATCGTGCCCAAGCGCAAGGCACCAGACTGGCGGTCCTGTTCCTGGATCTCGACGGCTTCAAGACCATCAACGATACCCTCGGACATGGCAGCGGGGACCTGCTCTTGCAGTGGGCCGCCGACCGCCTGCGCCAGAGTGTCCGCCCGGGCGACCTGGTGGCGCGCGCAGGGGCCCCCGAATCGGAGACAGCGCTCGCCCGGCTCGGTGGCGACGAGTTCACGACCCTGATTCCCAACCTGAAGCAGGCCGACGATGCCCTGCTGGTGGCGCACCGCATCCGCGACCTGATGCGCAGGCCGTTCAACCTGAGCGGGAGAGCGGTGACCGTGACGGCGAGCATCGGCATTGCCCTCTACCCGGAGGATGGTCTGAGCGCATCCGCGCTGCTCAAGCACGCCGACACCGCGATGTACCACGCCAAGGACCTGGGACGCGACAACTGTCAGTTCTACAGCGAATCCCTCACCGAGCGGGCGATGCGGCGTCTCAATCTGGAGGCAAATCTGCGGCTTGCTCTGGAGCGGGGCGAGTTCGCCCTGGTCTATCAACCCCAGCTCGACCTGAAATCCGGGCGTATCCAAACGGTGGAGGCGTTGATCCGCTGGGAACATCCGGAGCAGGGATGCATCTTGCCCGACGATTTTATTCCTGCCGCGGAGGAGAACGGGCTGATCGGGCGGATCGGCGACTGGGTCCTGCGTACCGCCTGTACCGACGCGGTCCGCTGGCGCGCTGCCGGGCATCGCCTGCGGGTCGCGGTGAACCTCTCGTCCATGCAATTCAGGGACGCCAATCTGCTGCACAGCATCACCGAGCATCCTCGCGTGAGACCGGCCTGGCGCCGGACTGCCTGGAGTTGGAGCTGACCGAAGGCACCTTGATGGAAGACAGCCGCAGTCCACCCTGAGCACACTCACCGCCTTGCGTGGCGCCGGGATTCATTTGGCACTGGACGACTTCGGGACCGGCTGGTCGTCCCTGAGCTACTTGAAGCGCCTGCCACTGACCAGTCTGAAAGTGGACCGAAGTTTTGTGCACGGCGTTCCCCATGACAGGGAGAGCATCGCGATCATCCGCACCATCGTTGCGCTGGCCAAGAACCTCGGCTTCAGCGTGACCGCCGAGGGCATCGAGACCGCCGACCAGATGCGAGTGATCCGGGACCTGTCCTGCGACACGGCGCAAGGCTTCTACTTCAGTCGACCCATCCCGATCGGCGAATTGCTTGTTCTGCTCAACCAATGATGAGGACATGCCCCATGTCACGGTTATTGAGGGTAGGACCACTGCCGCTTACCCTTTGGCTGGCGGTCGGCTTGATGACGGCCTGCGGCGATTCAGCACCCCCGGCGGAACCCGCTGAGACGCCCCTGTCCTCTGAGCTGGTGTTCTATGGTTATCCTGAGGACACACCCCGGGCGATATTCGATGCCTTTACCAGGGAGTACGGCGTCACGATTCGTTATGTTTCCTACGATGCCCCGGAGGAGTCCGAAGCATATATTCAGGCCGGTCAGGTCTATGACGTCGCCCTGATCGAAAATCAGCTCATCTCGCCCCTGGCTGGCGCCGGTTTGCTGGCCGAGATCGACTTTGCGAATATCCCTAACTTTAAGAATATTTCGGCCAATTTTCGGGACCTGGCGATCGATCCCGGCAACCGGTACTCCATCCCCTGTTCCTACGGTACGACCGGCTTGGTGGTTCGCACCGATCTGGTGGGCGATGCCCTGAGCCGTTTCGCCGATCTGTGGGACCCGCAATACGCCGGCAAGATCGGGCTGCGGGCTGCGCCGCGCGAGATTATCGGCATGACGCTGTCATCATTGGGCTATCCATTCAGCGCAGAAGACCCGCCGGCGCTCGACGCGGTGCGCAAGCGCCTCCTGGAGCTGAAACCGTCCGTGGTCATGGTCGATATCGAGGCCAGCGTTGGGTGCCCAAGCTGGTGAGTGGCGAGATTGCGATCCTGCACGGATATGCGGAGGACTTTCGATTGGCTCGCAAGGCCAATCCAGCGGTCGCCTACATCTTGCCCCAGGAGGGAACCGCACTGTGGGGAGATAGTTATGTCATCACCGCCAATAGCCCCAACAAGCGTACCGCGGAGACCCTGATCAATTTCATGTTGCGCCCCGAGATCGCCGCGCTGGACGTCAATGAATCAGGTTACGGTCATCCCAACGAGGCGGCCTGGCCCCTGATCGATCCGGAGATTCGCAACGACCCGGTGGTGTATCCGCGCAATGAGGATCTGCAAAATGGGCACCTCATCCTGTCGCTGAGCCCGGAAGGGAAAAAGCGCTATGCCGAGCTTTGGGCGGATTTCCTGGGGGACGACTCCAAGGGACCGCAATGATGGGTGAGGAGATGCTCAAGCATCTGTTTTGCGCCGTCCTGGTGTTGGGACTCCTGGGTGCCTGTGGCGACGCCGACACCCGGACCAAATCGGCACAGCCGGCCCTGGCGAGGGAACTGGTCTTTTACGATTGGGCGGATGACATGCCGCAGTCGGTACTCGATGCCTTCGAGGCGGAGTACGGCGTCAAGGTCGGCTACCCGACCTATGAAACCACGGAAGAGGCCGTGCAAAATCTCCGCGCCGGCGCGGTCTACGATGTGGTGGTTGTCGACAACCCGTTTGTCCCAGAACTGGTGGCGGAGGGCCTGCTCGCCGAGATCGACCAGCGTAACGTACCGAACTTCAGAAACATTTCCGCCAATTTCCGTGACCTCGTCTTCGACCCGGACAACCGCTACAGCGTGACCTTTAACTGGGGCCTTACGGGCCTGATCGTGCGGGCCGATCGGGTCCCGCCTGGTATCCAGCGTTGGACGGACCTGTGGGACCCACATTACGCCGGCCACCTGTTGCTATGGGACCTCCCGCGGTACCTGATGGGCATCGCGCTGCAGTCGCTCGGTTTCTCCATCAATACGGAAGATCCTGCCGAGTTGGAGGCGGCCTTGCAGCGCTTGCTGGCGCTCAGGGCGAACGCCCGCACCTCCGGCTACGTGCCGGCGATTGCGGAGGAATTGCTGGCGAGCGGTGAAGCGACCCTCACCTACGGCTGGGCCGGAGACGTGCTCCGGGCGCGTGACCGCAACCTGGACGTTCGCTATGTCCTGCCCGCGGAGGGCAGTATCCAGTGGGGCGACAACTTCGTCATTCCGGCGGCCAGCCGGCGCAAACAGACCGCCGAAGCCTTCATCAATTTCCTGCTGCGCCCGGAAATCTCTGCCCAGGTGGTCAACGAGCAGCACTACGCCACTGCCAACGAGGCGGCGTATCCGTTCATCAATCCGCGCATCCTGAACGATCCAGTGATCTTTCCGCCCGTCGCGGACATTCAGCGGGCGGAGGTGATCATGCCGCTCAGCGCAGCAGGGCAAGCCCTCCATGAGCACATTTGGCAGCGTTATCTGACTGGGCGGACCCATGCGACGAGCGGCGGCGCACGGTGAGCCGCTGGCCCAAACCGGCGCCCGCTAACAGGTCAGGCGGGTTCCTCGACGGCCGCCTACGCCGGCAGTTGCTGGCCGTGTTTGGTGTGGCAGTGCTGCTACTGGTCCTGGCGAGCGTCGCGGGAATTCTCCTCTTGGTGAACCGCACCGAGCAGGATGGCTGGCGAGGTCGGCAACAGGAGGCCACTCAGCGGGTCGTCCAGAGGGTCAGCGATTTCCTTGCTCGACAGCAGAACCTCCTGCAGATACTGGACCTTTTCGGCCGCGATGAAGTGCAGGCTGTGGCGGATGAGTTGGAGCGATTGCTGCGCGACCAGCCGGCCCTGCTGGAAGTCGCGTTCGTCAGCGCGGCCGGCCGAGTCATTGCCCATGCCCCGGCCGATGGCGGCGTGCTGGCCAATCTATTCACCATTCCGCAATCGCAGTGGTTTCTAGTCGCGCGGCAGGGCAGGGGCTATGTCGGAGACCTACAGCTTTCGGTGGGTAACGATCCCTATCTGATCTTGTCCGCTCCTGCATCAGAGGGCGGCGTTATTGTCAGCCGCCTGCGGATGGACGTGTTGAACGACGTCATCGGCACACTCCAGTTCGGCCAGACCGGCAGGGCTTACTTGGTCAATCAGCAGGGACGCGTCATCGCCCATTCCGATCCCCAGGTCGTGCTCGACAGCACCCGGCTGGACCGGCGCCCGGATCTGCTAGGGATGGTCCGCGCCGCCGGCGACCTTTGGGCGGGCGATTATCTGAGTTTCGGGGGCGAGCCGGTGGTTGGCACCATGATGGCCGTGCCCGGCACCCCCTGGGTGGCGGTGACCGAGCTGCCCCAGGCCGAGGCCTATGCAGCCAGTCGGCGGGCGCTGTGGACCATGGCGGTGGGCACTTTGCTGTTCAGCGCATTGCTGGTGGGTACCATTTCTGCGTTGCTGGAGCGCCAGTTCCTGCGGCCGATGGGACGCTTGCGAACCGGTGTCCAGCAAATCGGACAAGGCGATCTGGACTACCGCATCGGTCTGGCCCCGGAAGGCGAAATCGGCCAGGTCGCAGCGGCCTTCGACCGCATGGCTGCTCGCCTTCAGGAACGCGAACGGCAGGTCGCCGCGCAGACCATCGATCTGCGGAACAGCGAGGCCCGTTATCGTGCCATCGTGGAAGATCAGACGGAACTGATCTGCCGGTTCCTGACGAATGGCGCCATCACCTTCGTGAACGAGGCCTACTGCCGCTATTTCGGCAAGCAGCGCGAGGATCTACTCGGGCAGAGTTTCTTGCCCCTGATTCCCGAGGAGGATCAGCAGCGGTTGGCGGCAACCTTTTCTGCGCTGAATGGGCAAAACCCTCTGTCGACCATCGAACATCGGGTCATCATGCCCGATGGCGACATCCGCTGGCAGCAATGGACCGATCGGGCGATTTGCGACGCATCCGGTCGGATCATCGAGTTCGCCGGGGTGGGGCGGGACATCACCGAGCGCAAACGGGCGGAAGAGGCGTTGCAACAGGCGAAGGAAGCCGCCGAGGCAGCCAGCCGGGCGAAATCGGAATTCCTGGCCGTGATGAGCCACGAGATTCGTACCCCCTTGAACGGCGTGCTCGGCATGGCAGAGTTGCTGCTCCATGCTTCGCTGAAAGGTCGGGAACAGCGAATTGCACACCTGATCCAGCAGTCGGGGCGGGCGCTGCTGGACATCGTGGACGATATTCTGGACTTGTCCAAGATCGAGGCCGGCCGGATCGACTTGCAACGGGTGCCGGTCGACCTCCGGGACTTGATCGAAGAGACTGCGGCGCTGCTCGCTGGGCGGGCGCACGAGAAGGGGCTGGAGTTGGTCTGCGACCTGCCGGTACAGTTACCGGCTAGGATGGAAGCCGACCCGGTGCGCCTGCGGCAGGCCTTGGTGAACCTGGTGGGCAATGCCATCAAGTTTACCGAGCAGGGCGAGGTCGTTCTTCGGCTGCGCGTGCGAGACACTGAGGCTAAGGCGCCGTGCCTTCTCTTTGAAGTCCAGGACACCGGCATCGGCATTGCCCCGCAGGCGCAATCCCGAATATTCGATTCCTTCACCCAGGCGGACGGCTCCACGACCCGCCGCTACGGGGGCACCGGCTTGGGGCTGACCATCACGCGGCGGTTGGTCGAACTGATGGGTGGGGAGATCGGGGTGGACAGCGCGCCAGGAGCGGGCTCACGATTCTGGTTCACCCTGCCGCTGCAGCAGCCATTGGCGCGCATGCCGCCACTCCCGGCCCTGCCGGCATGGCGGGTCCTGATCGTGGACGACAACGCTGGCAGCCGCGAGGTGGTGCGCCGGTATGTGGCGGCCTGGGGCCTCGTGAGCGACGAGGCAGAGAATGGGCCGCAGGCGCTGGCCCGGCTGCGGGATGCCCTGCGGGCGGGTGAACCCCATGACATCGCGATGGTGGACGAGGGTATGCCCGAGATGAGCGGGCTCGAGCTGACGCGCCAAATCCGCAGCGATCCGGCGTTGGCGGGGCTCAAGGTGCTGTTGCTGCACTCTGAAACGGGAGTCGTTCTCACCGAGGCGGCCCTTCAAGCCGGTGTGCAGGGCTTCATCCACAAACCGGTGCGGCAAGCCAAGCTGCACAAGGCCCTGCGCCGGCTGCATAGCAAGGTGGTTGGGGCGGGCAGCCGGCGTGCGGTCGTACCCGACTGACCGCTTGCCGCGGTTCAGGGGCCGCGTCCTGGTCGCTGAGGATAACCCGGTGAACGCAGAACTGGCCCAGGCCATGCTGGACGTTCTCGGCTGCGAGGCACAGGTGGCCGCCAATGGTCAGGAAGCCGTCGATGCCGCCGCTCGAACCGCATTTGACCTGGTCCTGATGGACTGCCAGATGCCGGTGCTGGACGGCTTTGCTGCGACCGCCGCCATACGCCGCCGGGAACAGACCCAGGGCGGGAGGCGTGTGCCGGTCGTCGCAATCACTGCCAATGTCATCGAGGGCGTTCGGGAGGAGTGTGTGGCGGCCGGGATGGATGATTACCTGAGCAAGCCCTTCACGCAGCAACAGTTGGCCGCCCTGCTGGACCGCTGGCTCCCCGCCGGCAGCAGGGCCGCCCCTCCCGCGGCTCTGGCGCCATTGGCGGCTTCATCGCGATCGGAAACGGCGCACCCGCGGGCGGCGGTATCTGGTGCTGGGGCGCGATCCGAGTCTGCGCATGAGGCCCAACCCGAGCCCGATCAGACCCATTCCCCGTTGGCGCGGCAGGTACTGGCCCAGGTCCGCGCCTTGCAGCGGCCCGGACAGCCCGACCTGCTCGGCAAGATTGTCGGCATCTACCTTCAGGAGTCGCCGAGACTGCTTCAGCAGATGCGCGACGCCGTCGATCGCGAGGACGGCGAGGCGCTGCGCCGCGCGGCACACAGCCTGAAATCGAGCAGCGCGAATCTGGGGGCAACCGAACTGGCGGCGCTTTCCAAGGTGCTGGAACACCGGGGGCGGGAAGGGCGGCTGGATGGGGCCGGGGAGTTGCTGCAGGCGTTGGAAGCCCAGTATTGCGGGGTGCAGGATGCGTTGACCTGGGAGCGGGAGAACGGGCTGCCCAACCCTTAGGCGATTTCTGTCAAATCATGCACCAGCTAGGGTTCCTCGAGCGACCCCCATCTGCACAAATGAGTCAAGATTTCGGGGAGAGGGCCATCCGTGGGAGCGGCGCCCTCGCCGCGACATGGCCTCGCGGCTGGCTGCGGCAGACGCGCCGAGGGCGGCGCTCCCAGGTGCCGGTACGGCCCCGGCCGAAGTGCCCCGGGACTGGCCGGTCTGAGGCGAAGCCTCGCTAGATTTTGTTCTTTCGCTTGGCGGAGAGGGAGGGATTCGAACCCTCGATAGGCTGTTAACCTATACACACTTTCCAGGCGTGCTCCTTAAGCCGCTCGGACACCTCTCCGGGAAATTGCAGCGCGCCCCTGTCATACGGCGCCGAAAGCGGGGTTGGGCCTCAGCAGGCTTTCCCAGACGCTGCGAGCCGGGGAGAATATCCGAAAGCGGTGGCGCGGCGCAAATCCGCCATGCCCGGAGCGGCCCGGGGCGCCCGGGGTGGCGTCTGGACCGGGCCAAGCCGCAGGTGACCAGCTTCCCCAAGGTTCCATGATCCGGCAGAAGAACAACTCGCAGGCGAGGACCCAAGCCGAGGTGGCGGACCGCCATCGCCTCTATGAGCGTTCGGTGCAGTTCCCCGCGGCGGAAGTCGATTTCATCTCCCACCGCTTTCCCCTCCTTGTCGGACGCCGCGCGCAACTGTTGCGGGAAGACTTCTGCGGGACCGCCGCGGTGAGTTGCGAGTGGGTCCGTCGCCACCCGGCCCACCGGGCCCTGGCGGTGGACCTGGACCCATCGGTTCTCGCCTGGGCGAGGGACCATCACCTGGCGACCCTCCCGACTGGGACCAGGACCCGCTGCCGGCTCATCCAGGGCGACGTGCAGCGGGTACGCCCGGGCCCTGTGGACGTCATTCTTGCTATGAACTTCAGCTATTGGCTGCTGCGCGACCGCTGCAGCCCTGCTGCACTACTTTCGTCGGGTGCGTGTCGGACTCGTGCCGGATGGGGTCTTTTTCCTCGATGCCTTTGGCGGCTGCGACGCCTTCCGGGTTTTCACAGAGGAACGGGCCGTCGAGGGCGCGGAGGGGACCTTTACCTACCTCTGGGAGCAGGCCCACTACAATCCCATCGATGGCCGCCTGGTCTGCCATATCCATTTCGCCTTTCCGGATGGGTCCAGGCTGGAGCGGGCCTTCAGCTATGACTGGCGCCTCTGGACCCTGCCGGAGCTGCGCGAGCTGTTGGCCGAGGCCGGTTTCTCCCGTGTGACCTGTTACTGGCAGGGGTGGAACGATCAGGGCGAGGCGGACGGGGTCTTTGTCCCCGCCGAGGACGCCGCGGCAGACGCCTCCTGGATCTGCTACCTCTCCGCGCAACAATGACCCCGATGGTCAGGGCCACCGGGCGGTCAGGCGTGGAGCACAGGGTGTTCGGCCGGTCCGAGGGGAGACGGTTGATGGACGCCATTCCGCGGGCGCACGGACGGGCCGGCATGATACGCGAACTGCGGTGAGGGGAGGGGCCAGGCCCGCCGGACCGAGGTCGCGACGGGCACGGAGTCTGCGGCCCGGGTGGCCGCAGGCGAGGCAGGATCAGGCCCCCACGTGGCCGCGGATGGCGGCAACCACGGTGTCGCTGGAGGTGGCATTCACGTCCAGCAGCAGGCCTTCCTTGCGGTAGAAGTCGGCCAGGGGAGCGGTCTTCTCGTTGTAGACGTCCAGGCGGTTGGAGATGGCCTCCTCGGTCTCGTCGTCCCGCTGCACGACCTTGCCGCCGCACTTGTCGCAGACGCCCTCGACCTTGGTCGGGGAGGACTTGACGTTGTAGATGGCGCCGCAGTCCATGCAGGTCCGGCGGGTGGTCAGGCGGTCCAGGATGACCTCGCGGGGCACGTCCAGGTTAACGGCGGCCTGGAGCTGAATGCCGAGCTTGGCCAGCAGCACCTTGAGGGCCTCGGCCTGGGGGATGGTGCGCGGGAAGCCGTCGAGCAGGAAGCCGGCCTTGCAGTCGTCCTGCTGGAGCCGCTCCCCCATGATGCCCATGATCAGGTCGTCGGAGACCAGGTCCCCCGCCTTCATGGCGGCCTCGGCCTTCTTGCCGAGCTCGGTGCCTTCCTTGACGGCGGCGCGCAGGATGTCGCCGGTGGAGATCTGCACCGAGCCGTCGACGGCGGTCAGCAGCTTGGCCACGGTGCCCTTGCCGGCGCCGGGGGCGCCCAAAAGGATCAGTCTCATTCGGAAATTCCTCGAGTGTGTGGTGTGGATCGAGCGCCGCTCCTGCGTGCGGCGACGGCAGCCCAACATTGTCCCTTGCAGGGGAGGGGGAGGCAAGGTGAAGCTGGGTTCGGTGTGGCCCGCAGATCCGAGTCCCGGCCAGAAGCTTGGGCATGTGGTGGTCTGCCACGATGATGGCCAATGCGTCCAGCGATCCTTTCTGGCAGGCCAAGTTCGCCAGCGAGCTGATCCGGAACCCTGGGCTTGCGGACGTGCTCAATGACAAGTGCACGCGATGCCATGCGCCGATGGCGAACGAGGAGACCGCCTACTCCACTGGACCCTGGCGTCACCCAGTTCTTCGGGGACGGATTCGTCGATCCTGCGCAACGTCTATCACGACGCCGCCATGGACGGTGTGAGCTGCACCCTGTGCCACCAGATCGCCGACGACGGCACCCTGGGTACACCGGCCGGGGATTCTCGGGCCACTTCACCATCGAGGAATTCGCCAACCCCTCGACCGCCCCGCCTATGGCAACTACGCCAACCCGCGGGTGAATCCGATGCGAATGAATAGCGGCTTCACACCTCAGCATTCGGCCCACGTTTCCGACTCGGCGGTCTGCGCCACCTGCCACAACCTCATGACGCCCGTACTGGACAGCGCGGGGAAGATCCTCGATCGGGAGTTTCCCGAGCAGGCGGTCTACACGGAGTGGCAGAACAGCGCCTTCGCGGACGGCAGGGCGGAGGCGAGTTCGTGCCAGGACTGTCACATGGCCCGCGCCGACGGGGTCAAGATCGCCAACCGGCCCCGCAACCTGCCCCGGCGTAGCGATTTCGGCCGCCACGGCTTCTACGGCGGCAATACCCTGATGCTCGACATCCTCGACGCACAACCGGGCCGCGCTCGAGGTCGGTGACGGCGATTTTGCGGCCAGCATCGAGGCCACCCGAGCCAACCTTCGCCGTGCCGCCGATCTCGCGATCGAGGAGGCGACGCTGGATGCGGCGACGAACGAGCTGCTCGTCCGCGTCCGCGTGACCAACAACACCGGCCACAAGCTGCCCACCAGCTACCCCTCGCGGCGCATCTATGTCCACCTCAAGGTGACCGACCTCGCCGGAGCCACCCTGTTCGAGTCGGGCCGTCTGAAACCGGCCACGGGGCGCGTCGTTGGCATCAACGCTGACGCCGGCGCCGGGCGTTCGAGCCCCACCAGGGCGGCGAGATCACCCGAGCGGGTCAGGTCCAGGTGTACGAGGCGATCATGGGTGACTCCGACGGCAACCTCACCTACACGCTGCTGCGTGCTGCCGCCTACCTCAAGGACAATCGGATTCCGCCACGCGGGTTTGACGATCAGGCGGTACCGGACGAGGTCGCCGTCGTGGGTATTGGCAAGGACCCGAACTTCGTGGCGGGCAGTGACCTCGTGACCTACCGCATCCAGTTGCCTGCCGATACCCCCGGCGTCACGGTTGCCGCCGAGCTCAATTACCAGACGCTTGCCTACGGTTACCTGCGTGACCTTCAGCAGGACGCCGCCGACCCTACGGTCGCGCGGTTCCTCGCGATGTACGACGCCTCGGACGTGCGCGTCGAAACCATGGCGTCAGCTACCGCGGAGGTGATGCCATCGGTGGCGCCCTAGCCGCCGCACCGTGGCCCTCAGGGACGCGCCGAGCGGGCAGCGTCCCCAGCGCGGGGGGCGCAAGCTTCGGTCCTGTGGTCTCGCTCGGGTGCATCGGGAACTCTAGCCACCAGTATCGATCGGGACCCCGGCCGTGGCGGGGTGCCTATCCCGCATCTCGCGACCCCTCTGGGTGTCTGTTCCGAGTGCAATGTCGAACTTCGGCCTGGTGCCTGCAAAAAGCATCACCGAGCGCAGTTAAGCTTGAGTGCATGGCGTTTTCTGACGCTGCCGCGGGCGTCGGCCGCTGACTAGCGCTTTCGACCCGCAATGCGCCGTCCATCCGTCAAACGACTCCAGGGTTCCGGCTCCTCACGCTCTGGCAACGACCTGCGCTGTTCCGAGATCGCCTGGGATGACGTGGCCGATTGCCGGCATTGCGCTGTGCGCCAGCAAGGCCTGTTTGGTGTTCTGCGCGGGTCCGATTTCGACCAGATCCTGGTCCCCATCAAGCGGGCCGTCGTCTCCTCCGGGACCGTCCTCTATGTCGAGAGCGGAGCGGCTGACGCCGTCTACACGGTCCGCTGGGGCCTCGTGAAGCTGGTCAAACAGTCACCGGAAGACAGCCATCGCATCGTCCGCCTGCTCGGCCCTGGCGCAGCCGTCGGCCTGGAGGCCCTCAAAGAGGGCATCTACTGGCACGCCGCCGTCACATTGCGGGAAACGGGGCTTTGCCGCATCCCCTTCAAAGTGATCGATCGGCTCCAGAGTCATAACTCCCAGGTCGCGGAACGGTTGATCACGCAGTGGGAGAAGTACGTGGAGTACGCTGATCGCTGGATTACGGAGCTGTCGAGCGGGCCGGTATCGGTGGACTCGGACCCCTACCTGTTTGGCTTAGGCAGGATCTTCTCGTTGCCCCGGTGCTAGGTCTCCATCCTGCCCAGGGTGCACTGATAGGCCTTTGGCAACCATATGGTCTGGGAACTGCCGTTCTTAAGTGGGGCTGATTGGGTCTACGGCTTCCTGCTCCAGGGGGCCCAGTCCGCGATGGATCCAATCCGCAGCCAATTCGCCCGCCGCGCCCCCTTTGGACATCACTTGCTCCAGAGATCGGCGCTCGTCCTTGGTCCAGCGGCGGGAGCCGGAGTCTGCAACCGCCATGAGGTGGGGCCGAATGCGGTGGGCGGGGCAGGCCGCCGCGACCTTGGCGTAGATGCGCAGCCCGCCGGCGTCCCGGTCACCCCAGTGGTAGAAGGGGCAGTCCCGGGCAGGCGTTGGTCCAGTTGCCCGAGGACGCGGACCAGCGCTGGGGCGGGGAAGCCGGCGGTGTAGACCACCACGCCGAGGTCCTCGATCTCCCGGACGTGGCGCTGGAAGCTGGCCAGGTTTTCGATGGTGAGCAGGTAGGGGACTGGGGTGGTCGGCTGGATGTCGCCCACCGCGTCCGGGGACAGGGCGACATAGGGGCGCAGCGGCGTGAGGTCCCATTGGGTGCCGCCATAGTCGAGGGCCAGCGGCCCCTTGATGAAGAGCGGCGGCGGGAACTTCTCCAGCCCCAGGGTTCGGAACAGCTCGGCGTCGTCTTCCCATTGGGACCACTCGGGATTGCGGCGGAGCAGTCCGCCCAGCCGGCCCAGCATGGACTCGACGGCCTTGGAATCGCCCAGCAGCTGGACGCTGAAGCGGCGCAGGTCGAGCCCTTCCTGCTCCCCGGCGGCGACGGCGAGGGCGACCCGAAACAGCCTGGTTGCGGCGGCGGTGTCGGCGGCGGGAACGCGAAAGGGACTGCCGCCCAATCGCCACTGCTCCAGGGCCTCGGCGTAGGCGTCCTGTAGCCAACCGGGGGCATCGGCCATGAACGGGGCAAGCTCGCGCTCGATGGCACTGGCCCGGGCCGACGCCCGGGGGACTCCCAGCCAGGCGGCCAGCCGATCCGCATCCTTGATCCGGATCCGTTGCAGGTCCTGTGCGGCGGCCCGTCTGCCCCAGTCCAGCGTGACCCCGCCGTCGGCCTCGGCATTGGCGAGATAGGCGTGGATGGCATCGCGCCCGGCCAGGTCGGTGACCGCGAAATACGTCCCTGGCGGAGCGCTCCGTGATGGGCAGGGTGTCCCGCCCGCCTCGGTCGACCTGGGCCAGGAGCTTGAGCAGGAGGTCGCGGGCGACCTCGCTCAACCGGGGGCCTTGCATGGTCCCGACCGTCCCTGCGTCGGTCGAACTCCTGTCCCTGACTCAGACCTCTCCGTCAGACCGCGTCTCTGCGGACGACGCGGTCTGCGGATCTCTCTGCGGAGAGTCTGCCGTCCGGGCGGACCACGGGGTTGTCCGCGGCCAGCGCCCGGCGGGCCTCGGGCTTGATGTATTCGGCGTCGATGTGGACGCTGCCGCCGTCGCGGTAGACGTTGACGATGGTGTCCACGTGCTCGGCGATCTGGCCGTATTTTTCGTCCGGAGCGGCCAGCAGGACCTGCAGGCCCAGCTCGTCGAGGAAGCCCAGGGCGCTCACCGTGTTCTGCAGGTCCAGCTTGGAGAATGCCTCGTCGAAGACGGCGAGCGCCATGCCGCCGCGATAGGCGCCGTCCTGGTCGCGCTCGATGCGGTAGGCGGCGGCCAGGGCGGCGCCGATGGCCACGTAGAAGGGGGACTGGTGCTCGCCCCCGGAGCCCTTGCCGAGCCGCCGGGAGAGGAGCTCGGGGTTGCCGCCGCCGTCCTTGTCGTCGCTCATGCGCACGTCGAAGTGGTAGTACTGGCGGTAGTCCGCCAGGCGCTCGTCCCAGCCCCCATTACCGCTGCCGGCGCGGCCCTCGCCCCCGGCGGCCTCCATGAGCAGGTTGCGCACCCGCGCGATGGCCTCCCGGTGCGGGTGGTTGGGGTCGTCGGCGGCGTCGAACAGGCCGCCCACGTCGCTGCCCTGCTCCGGGGTCCAGGCCAGCACCCAGTCCAGGACCTGCTTGAGGTCCGGCTCGGGCTGCTTGACGAAGCTGTAGTACTGGCCGTGGAAGGGGCGGTGCCGGAGGTTGCGGTTGAGCTCCTTGCGGCTCTCCTCCAGCAGTTGCAGGTTCTCCTGGAGCTTGCCGACGAAGTCGGCGCGGAAGGCGTGCTCCGCCTCCCGTAAGGCGTTGTCGGCCTCCGTGACATAGCGGGCCAACTGGGTGTCGCGCACCTGGGTCAGCTCGCGCGACGACCCAGGCCGCCAGGGTCAGGTGATCGTCGGAGGCGCCGATGGCGGGCCTGTGCTCGGACGACCAGGCGGCCCAGTAATCGGTGAGCCTCGTCCCGGGCCTGAGCGCGCTGGTTGATGCACGGTCTTCTCCTGGACGCTGGCCCGGCGCCCGGCCTCCTCACCCAGCGCCCGCCAGGTCGAGGGGCCCTCCTCGGCGAACAGCTCCTGGGACTGCAGCTCCTCCAGGCGCTCGGCGGCCAGTTGGGCATCGAAGCCGGGGGTCTGCTGGATGAGCTTTACGGCGCTCGGCGACAGCGTGGGCTTCCGCGTCCTTTTGGTCGAGCGTCAGGCGCTGCGCCTGCTCGGTGTGCTCGCGCTCCCGCAGGTCCTTGGCGGCCTGGTCCGCCTGACCCTTGATCCGCTCGCGCTCGGCGCGGCAGCGCGCTACCTCGTCTTGCAGGCGCCGGTAGTCCGCGTCGTCCAGCAGCGCCTGCTCCTCGGACTTGAGCCGGTCGAGGTCGGTCTGGGACTGTTGCCGCGTGGCCGCCAGGGCCACCAGATCCGGGAAGACCCGCAGCCGCTCGTTCAGCGGCATCAACTGCCGTTCCCGCAGGTCCTTGATGGCCGCTTTCTCTTGCTGCTTCAGGTAGTGGGTCTTCCCGTCGCCGCGATGAACTGCTCTTGCAGTGCCGCCAGCCGCAACCGGCGGGCCTCCCGCCCCAGCATGGGCTCCTCGGGGCGCAGCCGCAGCACCGCGCCGCCGGTGGCCAGCATGCCGTCGGCGGTGATGGCCCGTTCGTGGCGGAGCAGCGCGTCCTCCGTGTCGACCCGCAGCACGTTGCCGGCGCGCTGGTTGACGTAGGCCATGGCGTGGGGGTCGTCGCTGACCGCCATCTCCGCCAGGCTGCCGGCGATGCGGCGGTCCACGCCACTCGGCGGTCTTCAGCGTGTTGATCACCCGGCTGCCGTGGATGTTGAGCCGCTTGCCCTCCCGCCGGTAGAGCCCGACGGCCTCGCGCACCTGCCCCGGGTCCACCAGCAGGGCCTCCCGGTGGCCGCCCAGGAAGGACTCCAGGGCGTCGCGCCAATGCTCGTCCGCCACGTCCACCCGGTCGCACAGGGGGACGGCGGCGATGCCGTGCTCAGCGAGCAGGCTCGATCAGGCGCAGGGTGGCCGGCTGCAGGTCGCTGTCGCCCCGCTCCAGGCGGGCGATGCGCCCGCGCAGGTCTTCCAGCGCGCGAGCCATGTCGCCTTCCTCTCGGACCAACTGCTCGAAGCGCCCGAGCATCCGGTCCACCGCCTCCGCCACGCGCGGGGCGATTTGGGCCACGGCGGCCATGACCTCGTCGGGGGCCGGGGGCCAGGTGGCGGCCAGCAGCCCCTCGTCCCGGCGCAGCAGGGGCGGGAGGGCTTGGAGCGCCTGGACCAGGGCGCCGTCGTCGAGCTGCGCCGCGCTGTCGAGCAGCCGATGCACGGCCCCCAGGCCGATGCGTGCGCCCTCGATGTCCCGACTGGCCGCGTCCAGATCGGTCTGCGCGGTGCGCATCTCGGCGCGGACGCGTTCCCGCTGCTGCTCCACGTTGGTGGCGGCCAGGCGCCGGTTGGCCTCGGTCAGGGCGTTGTCGGCGAGCTGCCATTGCCGCTCCAGGTCGGCGATGCGGGCGCCGAGCGCCGTGATCTCGGCGGCGAGCCGCTCCAGGGTTCGGCGCAGGGGCTCCAGCTCCGCCTCCAGGGCGTTGAAGGCGGCCTCCTGCTCCACCCAGCGCCAGGCCAGACCCAGCCGCTCGGCCTGCTCGGCACGCTGGTAGTGGCGATCGATGGCGGCCAGGGCCTCCTCGCGGCTGCGCGCCTCGCGGGTGCGGGTCTGGATGTCCCGGTAGTGCTGCAGGGCCTGCTGGAGCGAGCGGACCTGGATCGGGCGCTCCTCCAGGATGTGGCTGCGCACGAAGTCCGAGACGTTGCGGATGGGGGCAAAGGTGATGGCGTTGCGGAAGGCGCGCAGGAAGCGGGGCGGGTCCAGATGGCGCCGGCCGTCGGAGAGCAGGGCGCACAGGTGGCGCTGGTACTCGCCGACTTGGGGGAGGACCCGGAAGGGCTGCGCCGACCCGCATCCGCAGGTCCTCCCTGAGCCGCCGCCAGGGCTTGGGTATGGAGCCATCGGGCGTGCGGTCCACCAGGTCCGACAGGATCAGGTCCAGCCCGGGGGCCACGAAGCGCCCGTCGATCACCTCCTGGGCCTCGTCCAGTCGGGCGTGCAGGGCGAGCCCGATGCTGGTGGGCTCCCCGCTCTCGTCGTCTCGGAACACCAGGGCCAGGTAGGTGACGGCCTGGTCGCGCGGGCGGAACTCCTGGGACAGGTCCGGGTTGTTGGGGTCGCGCACCACGCCGAGACAGTAGTCGCGGAGGCTGCGGGTGCTCTTCTCCCCGGCGCTGGCGTTGGGGTTCCACCAGCGTTTGTCGCCGCCCACCAGCACCGCCTGGATGGCGTCCAGCAGGGAGGACTTGCCGGAGGCATTGGGACCGATCACCGCCGTATGGCCGACGATGTCGATGCTCGCCTGCTCCAGGCGGTACCAGTTGATCATCAGCAGGCGGACCAGGCGTTTCATGGGCTCGGCTCACCTCGGTCCGGGCTCGTCCTCGGCCACTCGTCGGTGTCCGGGTCCGGGGCGTCCCCTGCGGTTCGTCCGGGGACTCGCCGCTGGCCTCCAAGAAGGCCGCAATGCGCGCCTGGACCTGATCGCCGGTGACCAGCCGCACCGTGGGCAGGATGCGCAGCACGGGCAGGCCGTCCTCGCGTCTCGTCCCCGATCTCGATCAGGGAGTAGCGGCGCAGTCGGCGCAGCGTCTCCCGGTAGTCCGAGAGGGGCGGCAGCTTGCGCCCGAGCAGGGTCTCGTAGCGGCCGAGCAGGGTCTGCGACTGGGTGTAGACGCTCCCCTCCCGGGCCTCGAAGTGCTCCATCCCCTCCTCGTAGATGAGCCGCAGACACAGCAGCATGAGGCTGTCGACCAGGCGCAGGTGCCTGAAGCCCTCCGCGTCCCCGGGCAACAGGCCGATGAGCCCGAAGGTGTCGTCCCGGTGCAGGGTCCAGCCCAGGGCGTCGAACAGATTCGCGAAGTAGTCGAAGTGGTTGACGATCAGCCGGTAGGGGTCGCGGTCCCGGGGCGCTCCAGGAGCAGGAACTGGCGCTTCAGCACGGCCCTGGCAGCCGAGCGGAAGTCGTCGGGCTCCGCGCTGCCGGGGCGCTCGCAGACCTGGCGCAGGTCACGCAGCACGTCGGATCTCCGCCTCGTTGGGCCGGCGGCGCTGCACCGCGAAGTCGGGGCAGCGCACCCAGTCGTTGTCGATGAGGCCGTCCCGGTGCTCGACGCGGTAGTCCCGGCTCAGGCGCCCGGCCCCGGGCAGGTAGTCCAGGTGGCGCACATGGGTGAAGGCGATGAAGTCCTCCACGCTGGCGATGGTCATGGCGGCGCCGTCGATCTGCCCCCGGCCTGCCAATTGGCGCTCCAGGTAAAGTGCGATGCGCTTGGGGTCGATCCGCCGGCGATCCAGATAGGCGCGCAGGGCCTGTTGGCGGGCCTGCATCGCCGGGTCCACCGGACGGCTGACGAGAGGACGCGGCTCCGGCGGGCGGCGATGGCGGGGCGCCTCCTTCAGGCTCTGGGGTCCGACCGGGAGCACGTCGACGAGGGGCAGGGCCAACGGCGTCGCCTCGCCGTCCTCCAGCCCGGAGACCCGCGGGCCGAGCCCGCGCAGGAGCGTGGCGATTCGGGCCGCCATGCCGGGCTGGGTCCGATCCAGGTAGCGGACCGTATCGGCCACGCGGCGTTCCACCCGGGCGCGAAAACGGTCCACCCGCTCCAGGTGGCCGTCGAGCCGCTCGAAGCAGTCGCGAAGGTGGCGGATGTCGTCGTTGATGGACTGCCAGGCGAGCTCGCTCTCGGACTCCCCGGTCTGCTCCAGGTAGCCGGCCACCAGGGCCTGCTTACGCTCCAGGTCGTATTCCAGCTCCCGCACCCGTTGAAGGATCTGCTGGCGGTAGCGGAAGGGGTTGTTGCGGGTCTTGAGGCGCTTGTAGTCCTGGACCAGGATGCGCTCCACGAAGTCGTCGAAGAAGCGGCTCAGTATACGGCGATGGTCGTCGCAGCCGGTGATGTCCCCCAGCAGGCCCTTGAGCCCGTAGATCATGGTGTTGAGGTGCTGCAGAAAGCGGCGCGCCTCCCGGGCCGCCTGGCGCAGCGCCAGCACCTGGGCCTGCGGCTCCTCCCAGGCCTTCTGCACGTTGTTGAAGATGGAGAGCACCATGCCGCCGTAGAAGACCCGGTCCGGGCGGGCCACCTCCATCAGGCTCGCCCACAGGGTACCCACCGCCGGGGGGACCGTGACCCGCACCCGGTAGCCCTCCATCTCCTCCTCGATCCAGCCGGCGGCGAGCAGCCGGCGGTAGGCCTGGGCCGCCGGGTTGACCTCCGGCTCCGTGGTGGGGGCTGGCACCGGTGCCGAGTCCGACTCCTCCTGCCAGGCGGCGGCCATCACCGCCAGGCGCTCCTCGATCTCCTGGCGCACCGTCTCCCGGGAGGGAAAGACGTCCGAGTGGATCTGGTCGAAGAACAGCGGGTAGAGGTCGAGCAGCAGCGTCCCATAGATGCGCCGGTTGGCGCTGGCCAAGGGCGAGAAGAGCCGGTCAGGGACGCGGTCGAAGAGTTGGGTCATTCTCGCGCAAGGGGGTAGCCGGGCCGGCCAGTTGTACTCCGCCGACACGAAGAATCCCATGCCGCGCAAACAGGCCAGCAGCGCTCTTCGCCGCGCCGCGGAACTGCGTAGGCGCTTTCAGGCTGGCACCGGGTCGAGGCCGGGGGCGAGGGCGCCGCTGGCCGGTCCGCAGCGGTCGCGGTCAGGACGTT
>CAVPXP010000036.1:0-15592 GCA_963709645.1 uncultured Gammaproteobacteria bacterium | reverse complement strand
ATATCTACCGCACATCTGGTGCGTTCGAACGGTTACGGCGTGCGGTGCGAGCCGCATCGCGGCGAAGCACCCCACAAGTGTGCATTATTAAACAAAACGCATATCCTGGCATATTGCTGAGAATAGCCAGAGCCTTACAGGCATGCTTCATTGAAATTTAGCGCCTGCGCTCATGAGTGAGTTCAATACATTGGATTGCCGTTCTTTGTTTCACTTGGCACTTCTTGAATGGCATCCCAATGCTCAATGATCTTTCCGTCTGCATCGAATCGAAAGAAATCCATCGTTACGTATTCTTCATTGTTTGGCCAAGTCTGATGAGTATGTAAGGCGACCAGGTCTCCCTCGGCTACCGCACGCACGAACTCAATCTCCTTGCCGGAATATTGCTCCGCCATTTCAGTGAAATAATCAATGAACGCCTGCTTCCCATCTCCTACTAGCGGATTGTGTTGAATATATTCAGCACCGACGTACATTTCGACAGCCTTGGCAGGATTACCCAAATACGCAGTGCGGTAGAAGGCAATGGCATTCTGCCTATTTGCTTCCAGTTTATCCCGCATGTCGGTTTCTCCAACTGAGTTCATTCTTAATCTGCTTAAGGTAACGCTGAATAAAGCGTTTCCCGTGCGGGCCACAGAGGGCCCGCCATTTCCAACGGCGCTAAGCCGTTGAAAATGGAGCGCTCCACGAGTCGCGCCTCGGGGAGCGCGAGCTGATTCAAGCCAGGGATGGCTTTAATCAGCATCTCCTTAAGAGTGCATCTATCTACCGGGTTCATAGGATTCATATTGAGGCAAATGACCTTCTATATCTTCCCAGTTCGCTTTTGATGTCGCAAAAATATGGGCTATTGGTCTTTCAGAAATATCTGTTTCAATTACGCCAAGACGAACCCGCACCTTGTTTGGGCATAATTCATTCCTGCTAATGATTGGCGAGCCACAGTGTTTGCAGAAATACTTGGTTTGGCCTGGAGTCGATTCATAGCCTGTTAACTCATCTTCACCTGAAATGATTTTGAACCCGTCCGTATCTACATTGCCATTTGCTGCAAATGCACTACCTTGCGCCTTTCGACATTCTGAGCAATGGCAGTATATGATGTTTCGGATTTCGCTTGTTATTTCGAAGCGAACTTTGCCACAAAGACATCCACCGCTATACATATGTGCATCCAGTTTTAGCAAGGTAGACGACTAAGCTCACATGCCGCAATGGAGCGCAGAGGAATTGCGGCAAGTTCAACGCCCTATTATGCGCCTTTATCTGCGGGACCAACCCAGAATAGCGGATTATAGGCCACCTCCCAAATATGGCCATCAATATCTTTGAAGTAACCACTGTAGCCACCCCAGAATACCTTCCGTGGCTTCTTGACCAAAGTTGCACCGGCATCGACTGCTTGCGATACGACCTCGTCAACTTCCCGTTCTGAGCCTACGTTGTGGGCAAGTGTAAATGACTCGAAACCCTCTCCTTCTGGAGATACCATCGCATCTTCTGCCAACGCTTCTCTACCATACAACCCCAACCAAGTACCATTGAGTGTGAAAAATACCACCTCCGGTGGTGATTCCATCCGAGGGAAACCGAGCCCTTTCTCGTAGAACTCAATTGCTGCCGCGAGATCGCGAACACCGAGAGTGATCATGCTGATTCTTGGTTTCATTGCTGGCAGCTACTCCATTCTTGTCGATGATGTCCCGAAGGTCCGGTACAGGCTCGGCGCTCATGGCTCGTGGCTCCCCTCCCCCCTTGCTCGTTCGTCGGTCACCCGCCATAGCCGAACCGGGGTGAATTGGCATCGGCCCCTCCAGCAAATGCGCCGGAGTGTATACCAAGATTCCTGGTTGCTTACGAGGGGGCACACACGCTGGGTGCGGCAACTCGCCTCGGCTTCGTCCAGACCTCTGTGTTCCCCTACCCAGCCAGTGGCGCCTGTTGACATTCAGGTCGCTTGAAAGCCTCCATCCCGCCCAGATTCGGACCGCACAACGTGCCTCGGGGTCGGCCCTACCCCGTCGCTGCTCTGGACCCTGCCCTGGCATAGGCAGGCTCGTCGGTAACGCCCAACTCCGGGCGCGCCCGGCCAACGGTGAACATGTAGACGGTTTGAAGGCGCTGGTCCTGAAGCCCGAGCAGCTCGTGGAGCGGGTCGTCGAAGTAGCAGCCGATGCCGCTGGAACCCAGGCCCTCCGCCTCGGCATGGAGGTACAGGGCCTGCCCTACCCGCCCCGCCTCCCGGAACAGCAGGTCGTAGCCAGCCGGGGTCTCGGCGATCGCCGCGTCGAACTCGCCCAGCATGGCCAGGGCGAAGGCGCTCTGAGCGCAGATTTGCTGGTGACACCCAAGTTGCATGGCCGCCTGCTTGGCGTCGGCACTGACCAGGCGATAACAGGGAAGATCTTTGGGGCAGCCCGGCGGCGGCTCCCAGACAAACGCTGGGCGCATCAAGGTCTTTAGCCCAGCGACGGCGCCGATGTCCGTCGCCAGCAGGTAGAGCCCCGGCGGCAGTCCCTCCACCCGGTGGACGAAGCACAGCAGGTGCAGACGGCTCGGACCCTTGCACAGATCCCAGGGACCGGTGCCAGGACGCGGGCGGCAGGCGTCCAGCAGGCGGTAGAAGGTATCCGCACCGATGGATTCCGCCGGGTTGAAGGCACGGGCGCTGCGCCTGCGCCGGATGACTGTCGCTGCCGGCGGATCGCCCGGGGTCTCGGGCAGCGCCGGGAGGGGCCGGGCCAGGGGCTCCGCGGCGGTAGGGGGCTTGTCCAGCCGGGCCATGGCGTCCACCGCGTCCCAGCGGTACAGGTGCCTCGGGTCTAGCCGATTGGCCTTGCCCTGCCAGCCCTGCACGGCCAAGGCGGCGTGCAGGTCGGACTGGGGCGGAAGCTCCGCCGGCTCCGGACCCAGCATCAGCAGGGCCGCGGGGTATTCCAGTTCGTCGCGATCGAAGTCGGAGGCTCGGTCCAGACCCATGAGCCGCGCAATCTGCGGGCCGGACCAGTCGGTCAGCAGGCGCATGCGCCAGCCGATGCAGGCGGCGGCGTAGCCCAGGGCCCCGATGGCATGGCCCAGGTCGAGCTGACAATAGCGCCAGGCCCGGACGCCATACTTCCACGCCTCGCGCCAGGGCACGAGGCTCAGCCCCAGCAGGATGCAACCCGGGGGCACCGGGCCGACCAGGCGCCCGGACAGCGCCGCGTCGAAGGGACAGCGCAGCTCCAAGGCGTGGTCTTTGGCTTCGTAGTGGTAGAGGCCGGCGGGCCCAAGATCCGTATCCGGCAGTACGAGATAGGCCTCCACCGGGTGCAGATTGCCGCTGGAGGGGTTGCAGCGCACCGCCCAGCGGGCGGGGCCCATGGCCTTCCAGGCGCTGACCGCGAGGCTGAGCTCCAATAGGGCCCCGACCGCAACCGAGTCCAGCGGCCTGGGCAGAATGGCACCTGGGGTGTAGAGGGCCGAGAAGGGGAGCCGGATCTCGCCGGCGGGCAGCGGCAGCTCCAGGCGCGGGCAACCCTCGAAGTGCCGGAAGGGCTCCGGCTGGGCCTCCCAGTCGAGGCTCGCGGGCCCCGGGGCATAGGCCCCGAACCGGTGCTTGCTCTGGTCGTGGTAGGCACGCACCGCGGCACGGGCTGGATCGATTGGGGTGACATCGGACATCGCGGCGGACTCCAAGTTGGGCGTGCAGGGCGGCAGTGCTCAGTCCGGCCTGGTCCCTTCGACCCCCAGGCCCCCGATGGCCAGCAATTGCCTCACCAGATCACCGGTATCGTCCGCCCGACCGGCGGCGTCGGCCGGGGTCCAGGAGTAGTCTGGCTCCAGTCGGTACGAGCCCAGGAACTCGTGGGGCGGCGCACCGCGCCAGTCCGCGGGAGACAGCATGGAGAAGAAGGGGGCCCCGTCGCGCTTGCAGTAGAGGTGGTAGGTCTTGCCCGGAATGCGCTTGAAGGCGCACTGGGCCCGGGTCAGGGCCTGCTCCTCCCGTGCCTGGGCCAGGACCCGCCGGGCCTCCTCCTGCAAGGCATTGATCTGGTCCGCGATAACGCGCAGCTTGGCCCCGGTGCGCGCCCCCAGCATGGCCTCCGCCTGGGCCACCTCGGCGGCCAGATCCGTGCCGCCGAAGGCCGGCGCGAGCCGGCTGACGGGATAGGGGGCACTGTGGTCCGGCCCCCGGTGGATTGGGGTCTTGGTGTCGTCGCTCATGGCTTGGCTTGGCTCGTCGCGTGGGCCTGGTGCCCAGCTCCCGGTTACTGCTGGATGGTCCGCCCGCCGTCCACGTTGATGATCTGGCCGGTGATGTAGTCGGCGTCCCGGGCCAGGAAAAGCACGGCCCGGGCCACGTCTGCCGCGGTCCCGGGCCGCCCGAGGGCGGTGCGCGCCAGGATCTTTCGCTGGGCCTCGTCGCCCATCCCCTGTTCAGGCCACAGAATGGCCCCGGGTGCCACCCCGTTCACCCGCACGGCGGGACCCAGGTCCCTGGCCAGGGCCCGAACCATCATGGCATTGCCGGCCTTGGCCACGCAGTAGATAGCGTGGTCCTTGAGGGGGCGCTCGGCGTGGATGTCCACCATGTTGACGATGGCGCCCGCACTCGCCCGGAGCCAGGGGGCAGCAGCCTGAGAGAGGAAGAAGGGACCCTTGAGGTTAGACCCCAACAGGTCTTCCCATTCCGCCTCGGTGGCCGTGTCGATGGGGGTCGGATAGAAGCTGGAGGCGTTGTTCACCAGGAGATCGAGGCGCCCGCGGAAGGCCGCGACCCGTTCGATCAGCCCCGGCAGGGCGGCGGTGTCTGCGAGGTCCGCCTGCACCAGCAGGACAGAGCCGCGCCTGTCCCCTTCCAGGTCGTCGCGCAGGGTCTGGGCCTCCGCCTCGGAGCTGCGGTAGTGCAGCACCAGGTCCATCCCCTGCCTGTGCAGGGTTCGGGCGATCTCGGCGCCGATGCGCTGGGCAGCGCCCGTGACCAGTGCCACCCGGCCGGCCAGGGGGAAATCGCTCTGCGCCATCGATGCCTCCGTGTGGTGTAGGCTTGCGCGTCTGTCTGGACTGGGACCACGGGCCATGCATCAGCCACCCTCAACCGACGCGGCCGCGGTAAGCAGGCGCCTCGACAACCTGCTGCGGACCGCGGCGCAGGCCAACGGCGGACTGCTCCCCTTCGACCGCTTCATGGACCTGGCCCTCTATGCCCCAGGACTCGGCTACTACGCCGGGGGTAGCGCCAAGCTGGGGGCTGCGGGGGACTTTACCACTGCACCCGAGGTCTCGCCGCTGTTCGGACGCTGCCTGGCGGCCCAATGCCGGGAGGTCCTGACGGCCCTGGCCGCCAAGGGCATCCCGGGCGGCGACATCCTGGAATTCGGGGCCGGAAGCGGTGCTCTGGCGGCCGAGATACTCGATGCCCTGAACCGGGACGAGCCCTTGCCCGGCCGCTACCTCATCCTGGAGCCGAGTCCGGACCTGCAGGCCCGTCAGGCCGAGCGTATCGCCCAGCAGGTGCCTTGGGCCGCCGGGCAGGTGGAGTGGCTGTCGCGACTGCCCGAGGGATTCCGCGGGGTCGTACTGGCCAACGAGGTCCTGGATGCCATGGCCGTGCACCGGTTTCGCATCGGGGCCGACCGCACCCCGCTGGAGGTTTTTGTCCGACCCATCGCAGGCGGCTGGGAGGAAGTCACCGGCGAGCCACGCTCGGCGGGGCTGGTCCAGGCCGTGCGGGTGCTCCAGTCGCGGGGCCTGGCCACGGAAACCGGCTTCGCCTCCGAGATCAACCTGCGGCTGCGGCCTTGGCTCGCGGCCCTAACCGCCGGGCTGGACCAGGCACTGATCCTGCTGATCGACTACGGCTACCCGCAGGCCGAGTATTACCGGGCGGAACGCGGCGGCGGGACCCTGATGTGCCACGCCCACCACCGCGCCCACACCGATCCGTACCGCGACCTCGGGCTCCAGGACATCACCGCCCATGTGGACTTCACCGCCGTGGCGGAACATGGGACTGCGGCGGGGCTGGTCCTGGGCGGCTACACCACCCAGGCCCTGTTCCTCATCGGCTGCGGGCTCGACCGGGAGCTCGCCGCCGGGGACCCCGAGCGGGCCATGGACCTGTCCCAGGGTGCCCGAACCCTGATGCTCCCCTCGGCCATGGGCGAGCGCTTCCAGGTCATTGCCCTGGAGAAGGGGGTCGCGGGGCCCTGGTGCGGGTTTGCGTCGCGGGACCTGCGGGCCCGGCTCCGAGCAGGTTGAGGAGGGTCGCCATGGATCTTTGGGAGCTTGCCGCCTATCTCGCCACCGGGATCGCCTCCGGCGTTCTGGCGGGGCTGTTCGGCGTCGGTGGCGGAGTAGTGGTGGTTCCGGCCCTGATCTTCGTCTTCGCCCGCGTCGGCCTCGCCCCCGACTGGATACCGCACCTCGCGGTGGGGACCTCGCTGGCCGCCATCGTCGCCACCGGGGCCACCTCCGCCTATGCCCATCACAGGCACGGGGCGGTGCGCTGGGACCTGGTACGGAGCCTCGCGCCCGGGATCGTGATCGGGGCCTGGGCCGGGGCCGCGCTCGCCGGGTTCCTGTCGGACGAGTGGCTCAAGCGCATCTTCGGCTGCTTCCTGCTCTGCGTCGGGGGACGCATGCTGCTGCATCGGGCCGATACTACCCGGCGGGCCATGCCCGGAACCCCAGGCATGTTCGCCGCCGGGGCCGGGATCGGGGCGCTGTCGGCCCTGGTGGGGATCGGCGGGGGGACCATCACGGTGCCCTTCCTCAGCCGGGTCGGGATCGACATGCGCGGCGCGGTCGCCACCTCGAGCGCCTGCGGCGTACCCATTGCCCTGGCCGGTGCCCTGGGGTTCATGGTGGTCGGCTGGGGGCGCGAGGGGCTGCCGGCGGCGAGCACCGGCTTTGTCTATTGGCCGGCGGTCGCGGCCATCCTGGCGGCGAGTGTACCCATGGCACCGGTCGGGGCCCACCTGGCGCACCGGCTGCCGGTGGATCAGCTCAAGCGCGTCTTTTCCGTTCTGCTGCTGATCCTCGGGGCCAGGCTGCTGATCGCCTGACCAGCGCGCACGTTTCCCTCAACGGGCAGCACTCGTCTTCGGCGCGGAAGGCTCAGGGGTGGCTGCCGGGGGCGCTGGCGTCTCCACACTCGGTATCGCCGGGACCAAGCCCGAGGCGACCGGCGATCCGCCGAAACGCCGGTACAGAAAAACCTGGCCGTTGGCACCCCGCAGGGCCAAACGTCCGTCCTGGGTCGCGAACTCGAAGACCTGGGTGTGCCCATCCTCGACGTTGTACAGCGCCAAGCGGCTGGACTGCTGTTGAAGCAGCCCGTCGATGTACTGGTCCTGCGGGGCATAAATGCGGTAGCGCCCACCCTGAACAATGAGGAGATCCCCGCCGCTGCCCTCCCAGACCCCCTCGAGCGAACCAGCGCCCCCCCAACCGCCGGTCCCAGCCCCAGGCACCCCCGGATACAGCTGCCGCATCATATCCGTCCCCATCTTGGACGGATCCTGCATCGGCATGCCCCAAGGGGAGGCGCCCGGCACGCCCATCAGCGAACTGTAGGGCGCCGCCAGTCCGGCAATGCCGGGGACCCCGCCCCAAGAGCCGAAAGACCCGCCACCGAACAGGCCCATGGCGTCCATCATGCGCACCATCATCTCAGCCATGGCCTCGCGGGCTACGCGACCATCCAGCGCCAGTCCGGGCGCGGGGGCGCCCAAGGCGACGACGCACAGGAGCGTCAGAGTAAGGGTCTTGCTCATCATGAGGCGGGTGCGTGGGGTGAATGTGCCATTGAGCGCCGCGGCCGAAGCGGACCAGACGGAACCTTTGCCTGGATGTTCAGTTTACCAGAGGCAGGGAGCCGGCGGCCTGAGCTGAGCGACAACCCTCGGGTCCTCGCCGACGCGGGCTAGCATCAGTGTCCTACCGCAGACTCGGCATCGACCGGGGCCGACGCCACTGCGACCGGGGTAAGGGCCGTGCCAAGCGGCGCCGGACAGAGCCCCAGGCGGTCTGCATAGATGACACGGTAAGCGAGTACCCGGCGGACATAGTCGCGGGTCTCGCGGAAGGGGATGGTCGCGATCCAGAGGTCGGCAGGCATGGGCGTGACTGGCAGCCACTTGTCGACCCGGTGCGGACCGGCGTTGTAGGCGGCGGTGGCGAGCGCCGGGTGGGCCCCGTAGCGCGCACCCATGGCGGCCAGGTAGGCGCTCCCCAGGGCGACGTTGGTGTCGGGGTCCAGCAGGTCGCCGAGGGACGGGGGGCGTTGCCCGGCCGCCCTTGCAACCGCGCGGGCGGTCGCGGGTATGAGCTGCATCAGACCGATGGCCCCCGCCGGGGAGCCGCTCCCTGGGTCGAAGGTACTCTCCTCGCGCAACACGGCGTAGATCCAGGCGTCAGGCAGCCCGGTGGCCGCCGCCTGGGCACGGATCAGGCCCCGGAAGCCCAGGGGGAAACGCAGGTCGAGGTCGTCCCAATAACCGCTCTTGGCCAAGGTGCGGATGGCCTGGTCCGGCCAGTCCAGCCCATGGGCAATCACGGCGGCGGCCATGAGGTCATCCCGTTCCAGCCCAGCGGTCACCCTGGCCCATTCACGGCGCATATCCGCGGCCCGATCCAGGGCCCGCAGCTCCAAGATACGCGCCAGGGCCGGGTCGCTCGCGAGCCGCGCAAGCCGCTCGGGGTCCGCCGGTGTGGGTTGAGGGTCGAGCCGGTAGGGCAGCCCGGTGCGCTCGGCGGCGAGGAAGCCCCACAGGCTGCGGGCCCCTGCCGCCTGCCGATAGAGGTCCTCGGCCAAGCCGGTGTGACCCAGCGCTTCTTCGGCCCTCGCCTGCCAGTAGCGCCAGAGGTCCTCTTTCTCCTCGCCCTCGGGCATCGCCGCGACCCAACCGGCAACCTGGGCCCAATCCCCAAGTGCGAGGGCGGCGCGCAGCCGCCGCCCTTGGAGTTCTAAGTTAGCGGGGGTGGCCGGGATCTTGTCCAGGTGGGCAAGACCGGCGACGTTGCCGTCCTCAACAAAGGCAAGACCGACCGCCGTCTCGGCCGCCGTCGCCGCGGGGGCCGAGACCGGGTAGCTCGCACGCAGGCGGTCCCATGCCTCAGCGGCGGCCTGGGGTGAGCGGGCGGCCAGCCGCGCCACCGCATGGGCGATCAGGTGGTCGCGCTGGGGGTGGGGTTCGACGAAGGTCGCGGGGTCCGAAGCGCGGGTCGGGTCGCGGTGGAGCGCTAGCCACAAGTCGAGGTAAGGGACCTCGGATGGGGGCAGATAGCGCCCGGCGTCCGTCGCCAACTTGGGCCGATTGGCACCCAAGGCCAGGGCGATGCGCTGCCAGGCCAATTCCGGGGTCAACCCGCCCGCGGCGGCCCATGCTTCGAAGACGGGGCCACAGGCGGCGGGCCCAGCCTCAGCCTGCAGCCACAGCGGCTCCAAGCCAGCCAAAGCATCCTTAGGCCGCCCGGTTGCAAGTAGGGCCCGGCGGTAGAGGCACTGGCGCTCGTCGGACCCGTCGGGACGATAGGCCTCCGCATATTCGGCCCAGCGCCCCTCGGCGGACAGACGCTTGAGCCAGTTGGCACGCAGCCGGTCAGAGAGGTGGCTATCCGGGTAGTCCGCGAGGAACTGCCGGACCTCGCTATCGGTGGGCCGCGCCCGGTCGCGATTCAACTGCTGGTAACGCAGGTAGCAATAGAGGGGATAACTGGTGAGCGGGCGGGCCAGTTCCAGGTAGCGATCCAAGGCGCCGGCCTTGAGGGCCGCCTCAGCGGCGAGAAACGCCTCGCGCTGGGCCTCCGCGGCCGCGTCCTGAGGCTTATCTGGCCCTGCAGCGGCCGGCTCCGCGGCCGAGCGGACCAGCGAGACCAGCAGAACGGCCGACAGCAGGGCCGCCGATAGGGCGGACGGGAAGGCCCGACCTGGGGCACGGGGGTCGTACGGCATGCAATGCCTCGTTGGATGGCCGGACAGCGAGGCCGGCATGGTAGGTAGGGGCGGCGCGCAGGGCAAGGGCAAGCGGCCCATCCCGATTGACGACAGCACGCCTGGCGTCTCGGATTCGACCACCAGTTGGGTTCCCAGCTGCGCTGGAAAAGGCTCATACAAGCTTCCAATCCGCCCGGTTTCGTGTATATTTGCGCGTTTCATTAAGGGCCGCGAATTCCTCGGAACGCGCCCCTCGCTCCCGCTCGGACCAGGTGCAGAACAACATGGTGAAGATCCGTTTGACTCGTGGCGGCGCAAAGAAGCGCCCCTTCTACCAGATCGTCGTGGCCGACATCCGCGCCAAGCGCGACGGCCGTTACATCGAGCGCATCGGCTTCTACAACCCGGCCGCGGTTGGTGGCGAAGAGAAGGTTCGCGTGGATCTGGTACGCGCCGAGCACTGGATGGGCCTGGGTGCCCAGCCGACCGAGCGCGTGGCCCAACTCCTCGCGACTGCACCGCGCCCGGCTGTCTGATCACGCCCGCCCCGGCCTGATGGGGCATGCGGTGGGGCCGCGGCGGCCGCCAGAGACGGCAGTCGGAAGAGCAAGATGAGCGAACAGGCCCAAGTTCCGATCCAGCCCCGAATGGTCGTCCTCGGGCGCATCGCAGGGGTCTATGGTTTGCGCGGCTGGGTTCGTGTCTATTCGGAGACGGACCCCATCGGGAACATCCTGGCGCTACCGCCCCTGGCACCTCGGTAACGATGGTCAAGCGTTTGAGCCGCTTGAAGGCAAACGTCACGGCAAGGGACTCGTGGCGTCGGCTGGCCGGTTGCGACGATCGCGATCAGGCCGCGGCCTTGGTCGGGGCAGAGATCGCAGTTCGGCGGGACCAGCTGCCGCCGCCCAGGGCCGATGAATTTTACTGGTTCGATCTCGAAGGGCTCACCGTCGAGACCACAGAGGGTAGCGAACCTCGGTCAGGTGGATCACCTCTTCGCGACGGGTGCCAACGACGTGGTTTGCGTCAAGGGTGAGCGCGAGCGGCTGATCCCCTTCGTATGGGGCGACGTGATCAAGGACGTGGACTTCGCAGCTGGTCGAATCCTGGTGGACTGGGATCCGAGCTTCTGAGCCAGATTCCGAGCCGGAGAGCCCTGGAATGCGGTTCGACGTCATCACCCTATTCCCCGAGGCATTTCGGGCGCTGGACGGGCAGGGTGTCGTCGGACGGGCACTGGACCGGGGTATCGCGAGCCTGCACCTGTGGAACCCGCGAGACTACACTCACGACCTGCACCGCACCGTGGACGACAGGCCCTACGGCGGGGGCCCCGGGATGGTGATGAAGGTCGAGCCTCTGGGCGAAGCCATCGCTGCGGCGAAAGCGGCCGTGCCGGCCAGCCGGGTGGCCTACCTCTCGCCCCAGGGACGGCGCCTGGACCAGGCAGCCATCGGGAGGATCGCCGCCGAACCGGGCTGGATCCTTGTCGCCGGGCGCTACGAGGGCGTCGACGAGCGCTTGTTGGAACACCTCGTGGACGAGGAATGGTCCATCGGGGACTATGTACTCAGCGGTGGGGAGCTGCCCGCGATGGTGGTCATGGACGCGGTGATCCGGCTGCTGCCGGGGGCGCTGGGTCACGAGGACTCGGCCCGCGAGGACTCCCACATGGACGGCCTGCTGGACTGCCCGCACTACACCCGGCCCGAGGCGATCTGGGGCATGCAGGTCCCGCCCGTCTTGCTGAGCGGGGACCATGCCGCGATCGCACGCTGGCGGCGGCAGCAGGCCCTCGGCCGGACCTGGCTACGGCGCCCCGAGCTGTTGCAGCGGCGAGGGCTGAGCGACGAAGAGCGTCACCTGCTTGACGAATTTATCCGGAACCGCGAAGGGGCCGGGCGATAGAACAGGAGCGAAGAGAGCCATGAGCAACATCATCGAACAGCTCGACAGCGAGCAAATGTCCAAGAAGGTCCCCGACTTCTCACCCGGCGATACCGTCGTCGTGCAGGTGCGCGTTAAGGAAGGCGCCCGCGAGCGCCTCCAGGCCTTCGAAGGCGTCTGCATCGCCAAGCGCAACCGTGGACTCAACTCGGCATTCACAGTCCGCAAGATCTCGCACGGCGAGGGCGTCGAGCGCGTCTTCCAGACCTACAGCCCAGCGATTGCCGAGATCGCCGTCAAACGCCGGGGCGACGTGCGCCGCGCCAAGCTCTACTACCTGCGCGATCTTACGGGCAAGGCCGCCCGCATCCGCGAGAAGGTCTGACGCCTTGCCGTTCTGCCCCACTCGTTGCGGGTGGGGCAGACCGGCACCGGGCACGCAAGCAGACCCGCCACCCTTGGGCGATTTCTGTCAAATCATGTACCAGCTAGCTTGTCTTTGCGCCCGCCTTTTTTGTCGCGCCAGCAGTCACATAGCCCGGCTATGCTCCTGCCGGCACTCCTTGAAGGCGGACGAAAACCCGGCGCCATCTGGTACATGATTCTCCGGCAATCGCCTTAGCGTGACCGCCAACAGCTTCTACTGGCACGACTACGAGACCTGGGGCACGGACCCGCGCCGCGACCGTCCTGCCCAGTTCGCTGGACAACGCACGGACGCCGATCTGAACCCCGTCGGCGAGCCCCTCATCCTTTACTGCCGCCCTGCCGACGACTGCCTCCCCCAGCCCGAGGCGTGCCTGATCACGGGCATCACGCCCCAGCACGCCGCCGCCCGTGGCGTGCCCGAGGCCGACTTCGCCGCCGGGATCGCCTGCGAGCTGGCCCATCCGGGGACCTGCGGCGTCGGCTACAACAGCATGCGCTTCGACGACGAGGTGACCCGCCACCTCCTCTACCGCAACCTCCACGACCCCTATGCCCGCGAGTGGCAGAACGGCAACTCGCGCTGGGACCTGATCGACACCCTTCGCCTGGCCCACGCCCTGCGGCCGGAGGGCATCGATTGGCCCCAAGACGAGGACGGGGTTGTCTCTTTTCGCCTGGAGGCGCTCACCGCCGCCAACGGCATCGATCACAGCGGGGCACACGACGCCCTGGCCGACGTGCGGGCGACCATCGCCCTGGCGCGGCTGCTGAAAACCCGCCAAGCAAGGGTCTTCGACTACGCCCTGACACTGCGTGATAAGCACCGGGTCGAGGAGCTGCTGGCCCCTCGCGAACCCCTGCTCCACGTCTCGGCCCGCTATCCCGCGGCACAGGGCTGCATCGCACCGGTCCTGCCCATCGCCCGCCACCCGACGATGGGGAGCGGCGTCATCGTCTTCGACCTGCGCCACGACCCCGCCGCGCTCCTGGACCTGGACGCCGAGGCCATCCGTAGCCGGCTCTTTACCCCGGCGGCGGCTTTGCCGGACGGCGTGGAGCGCATTCCGCTCAAGACGGTGCACATCAACCGCGCCCCGGTCCTGGCCCCCATGAAGACCCTGGGCCCAGAGGCCGCCGAGCGCTGGGCCATCGATCTGGCCGCCATCGCCCGGCACGCCGAGCTGCTCAAGGCGGCCGCCCGGGACCTGGAGGCCAAGGTGCGGGCGGTTCACAGCGAACGCGGCTTCGCCCCGGAGACGGACCCGGACCTGATGCTCTACGGCGGCGGTTTCTTCAGCAACGCCGACCGCCGCGAGATGGACCGGGTGCACACCGCGACGCCAGCAGACCTCGCCAAGGGCGGTTACCGACTTCCAGGACCCCCGCCTGCCCGAAATGCTGCTGCGCTACCGGGCCCGCAACTGGCCGGAGACCCTGACCGGAGCGGAGCGTGGGGCCTGGGAGACCTATCGTTGGCGTCGCCTCACGGAGCCGAATGGCGGCGGCAGCCTGACCCTTGACAACTATCGCGAGGCCCTGACCAGACTCTCAGCCCTGCACGCCGCCGACCCCGCGCGGCTGGCGGTCCTCGCCGAGCTGGCCGGCTGGGCCGATAGCCTCCTGCCGACCAGGGCCTAGCACCGACCGACCGGCCGGCTTGCGGCGCCGCATGGAACTACCCGTCCGCCAGAGACGCCGCACGAGCCCTTAGGAGACCCATGGACCACTATGCCGCCGTCCCCTACCAGAGCATCCCCTTCCCGGACAGCCACCCTGGGCACCTGGCTGCCGTCGGCCGGCTCTTCGGCCTGACCCCCGCCGACCCGGCGCGGGCGCGGGTCTTGGAACTCGCCTGCGCCTCCGGCGGCAACCTGATCCCGCTCGCCTGGTACCACCCGCAGGGACGCTTCCTCGGCATCGACCTAGCCCCCAACCAGATTGCCGACGGACGGGCCCTTGTTCGTCGTCTGGGCCTGAGCAACTGCGAGCTGCGGGCGGGGGACATCCTGGACCTGGACCGGTCCCTGGGCGAGTTCGACTACATCGTGGCCCACGGTGTCTACTCCTGGGTCCCGGAGGCCGTGCGCAAGCACCTGCTGCACCTGTGCCGCGACCTGCTCGCCCCCCAGGGGGTCGCCTATATCAGCTACAACACCCTGCCCGGCTGGCGCATGCGCGGCATGCTGCGCGACCTGCTCCAGTACGCCGCACGGGGCGCAGAGACGGCGGAGACCAAGCTCGCCGCCGCCCACGCCGCCATGACCCGCATGGCCGCCGCCGTGGACCGCTTGGACGCCCTCAGCGCCCGCTACCTGAAGAACGAGCTGGCCAGCCTCAAGGAGACCCACCCGAGCTACCTGCTCCACGAATACCTGGCCACGGAGAACCAGGCCTTCCTGCTCCGCGACTTCATCACCGATGCCGCGGCCCAGGGCCTGACCTACATCGCCGACACCGAGCTTCAGACCCTCTTCCCGGCGGTCCTTGGGGACGGAGTGGAGCGGGCCCTGGCCGATATCGAGGACCAGATCGAGATCGAGCAGTGGCACGACTTCGTCGCCAACCGCAACTTCCGCCGCAGCCTCCTGTGCCGCGACGACGCCCCCATGGTGGAGCGCATCGACTTCGCCGCCTTCGAGGCCATGGCCTTCAGCGCCGACCTGACCCCGCCGAACAAGCTCGACCTGCGCCGCCCGAAGCCGGCCCCCTTCCGCCAGACCAACGGGGCCACGCTCAACGTCTCCCATCCCCTGACCAAGGCGGCCCTGGTGCACCTCTCCGCGGTGCACCCCGACGCCCTGACCCTGGGGGACCTCTACCAGCAGGCCGCCGCCCGGGTGCTCCGCGGCGGGCGGCGGTGCGCTGGCCGGCGAGACCGCGGCCTTCTCCTCCGAGCTCTTCAGCCTCTTCGCCCACCGGGCGCTTCGTGCTCACCCGGCCCCGCAACGGCACTTCCGGCAAGTCCAGGCGCGGCCTGTAGCCTCCGCCCTGGCCAGGGCCCAAGCCGACCTGGGGCTCGGCCACGTCACCGGAGTCCATCACACCGGGCTCGACCTGGACCCGATCAGCACCCGCCTGGTAGGGCTCCTGGACGGCACCCGCGACCTGGATGCCCTGACCCGCGAGATCGCCGCCGGACTGGCCTGCGGCGCCCTGCCCTCGCCCCCCGGCCTCGAACCCCGGCGCCTGAGCCCCGAGCGCCTGGCTCAGCAGGTCCGCGGCGCCTGCGAGCGGCTGCTGGCCCTGTTTGCGCGGCATGGGATTTTGGTGTCGGGCGGAGAGCAACGGGTAGCTGCCGCAGGCATCCTCGCGCGAGAATGACCCAGCTCTTCGATCGCGTCCCCG
>CAVPXP010000035.1:0-10777 GCA_963709645.1 uncultured Gammaproteobacteria bacterium | reverse complement strand
TCAGGCAGGCGAGGATGCGTGCCTCGATTGGCGTCAGTTGGGGCTCGATGGCCCCGGTGTTGGTGTCTGTCGTCATGTCATCGCTTCCTGGGCATGAAGACCGGCCCAGCCCGCCCGTGTTGGCCAGGTCGGCGGCCGGTTGTCGGTCGCCAATGCTAACAGGAAGCGCTAGGCGCTACTCTCGCCCTAGGTCAGTCTGGGTGGCCGTGTTTTTCGGCGAGCTGCGCTCCCGAACCCGAGACGGCCGGCGGCAAGGCGAGGTGCATGCCCGAATGCGGGTGGGCCCAGCGGAGGTCCATTGAGCAGGTCCAGGGCGATTCCAGCGCCTGCGTTAGGTTCCGAGCTTCTTGAGCTTGTACCAAAGAGAGCGCTCGCTGATCTCCAGCAGCCGGGCGGCGGCGGACTTGTTGTCCCCGGTCCGTCTCAGGGCCTCGCGGATGAGTGTCTGCTCCAGTGCGTCGACTTGGGGCTGGAGTGCCAGGTCGGCACCGCCAAAGCCTGGCGCGGTGTCGCTGGGCTGCGCTGCGAGCGCCCGGTCGGCGAGTTCCTGCGGGAACTGGTCGGGCGTGATGCTGCCGCTGCGGGCGAGCACGGCGGCCCGCTCCATCAGGTTCTGGAGCTCGCGTACGTTGCCGGGCCAGGCATGAGCGCGCAGCCGCTCCTGGGCCTCGGGCGTGAGGTGCGGCGGCTGCCGGCCTAGCTCGCGGCTGTAACGCGTGAGAAAGTGCTCCGCGAGCTGGGGGATGTCCTCGCGGCGCTCCCGCAGAGGCGGCACCTCCACCCGTACCACGTTGAGCCGGTAGTAGAGATCCGCGCGCAGTTGTCCTTCGTCCACCGCGCGCTCTGGGTCGCGGTTGGTGGCGGCCACCACGCGCAGGTCCAGCGCGATGGGGTCGTGGGTGCCCAGGCGTTCGACTTTGCCCTCTTGGAGTACGCGCAGCAGCTTGCCCTGCAGGGCAAGCGGCATCTCGGTGACCTCGTCGAGGAAAACGGTGCCCCCGCTGGCTGCCTCGAAGCGCCCCATGCGGTCGCGGTCGGCCCCGGTGAAAGCCCCTTTGCGGATGCCGAAGAGCTCGCTTTCCAAGAGGTCGGCGGGGATGGCGGCGCAGTTGAAGGGGACGAAGAGGCCGGTGCGCCCGGACTCCTGGTGAATGGCGTGGGCCACCAACTCCTTTCCGGTGCCGGTCTCGCCCACGATGAAGACGCTGGAGCGGGCCGGCGCGACCTGGCGGATCAGCGCATACAGTCGGGTCATCGCCGCGCCCTGGCCGATGAACTCGCCCCAGCCTCGCCCGACCTCGTCGCGCAGGAAGCGGTTCTCGCGCTGCACCTCCCCGTGGGCCAGCGCACGGGTTACCGCAAGCTCCACGGTGGACATCTCGAAGGGGCGCAGGATGTAGTCCACTGCCCCCAGTTTCATGGCCTCCACGGCGCTCTCCACGGTGCCGTGGGCGGTTAGGACAACGACTGGGGTCTCCAGACCGCGCTCGCGCATGCCGCGTAGGAGTCCCAGCCCGTCCAGGCGGGGCATGCGCAGGTCGGTTAGGACCAGGTCATAGGGCTCGGTGGCGAGCAGATCGAGGGCCTCGGCCCCGTCGGCGGCCTGTAGCACGCGATGGCCCATGCCTTGGAGGGTGAGCTCCAGCAGGCGGCGCATCTTGGCCTCGTCGTCCGCCACCAGGATGCGGCAGGCGTTGGTCATGGGGTTGGGCCTCGCTAGATCCGCGGCAAGCGGATGGTAAAGCAGGCACCGCCAAGGGGCCCACGGGAGACCGAGATCTCCCCGCCATGGGACTCGACGATCTGTCGCACGATGGTCAGCCCGAGCCCCACGCCGCCGTCCCGTCGGGTGAAGAAGGGGTCGAAGACTCGCTCGCAATCCGCATCCGGGACACCGGGGCCGTCGTCGTCGATCCGAACAAAAATCATGCCCTCGGAGTCTGAGGTAGCGACCCGGATGTGTCCGCCTTCCGGGACGATCTGGATGGCATTGATCAAAAGGTTCAGGATGACCTGAATCATCTGCTCCCGGTCGCAGGGGATGACGGGGTCCTCCACCCCTTCCTCCACGGCGAGTGCGACGGCGCGCTTCTCGGCCTTTCCGGAGATCAGGGAGACGACGTGGGCAAGGATTGCGTGCAGGTCCTGCGGGTGAAACGCCGGCGGACGCGGAGAGGCGCACTCCAGCAGGGTCGTCACCAGCCGGTTCAGGCGCTCCGTCTCGCTGCCGATGAAGGCGGTCAGCTCCCGGTCGGCCGGGGTGAGTCCGGCGCGGCGCTCCAGGAGCTGGGCTGAGGACTTGAGGATGCCCAGCGGGGTGCGGACCTCGTGGGCCATGATGGCCGCCATCTCGCCCACCACGGCGAGCTTACCGGCGCGGATCAGGTGCTCGCGCGAGCGCCCCAGGGCCTCCAGCATCTCCCCGAAGGCCCTGTTCAGCTCGCGCACCTCGGCCAGCCCGCTCTCGACGCTGCGGAGGGGTGGGTGCGCGCGACAGGTCCAAGGCGCGGGCGACAGCCGTCAGCTCCCCGATGGGACGGGCGATGCGTGCCGACAGCCGTACGGCAAACCAGGCGGCCACGGCCAATGTCAGAAGCAGGACGCCGAGGATGGCCCAGGCGAGCCGCCAGATGGAGGCAAAGGCGACGCTCGTGGGCTCCACCATGACCAGACGCCAGTCGAAGCCGGCGAAGTGCTGGCGGCCTGGCGCCTCCGTTTCGCCGAGCAGCAGCGGCCCGGCGCCCAATGGGGCCCCGTCGCGGATCTGCGGCTGTGCACCGCCGTGGCCGACACGCCAGGCCGAGAGATTCGCCGCGCCCGCCATGGCCGCATTCGCGAGGGGCCCCGCCGCGGCGATGGTCCGGCCAGCAGCACCAAGCAGCAGTGCGGTCCGTCCGGTATGCCTGACGGCCTCGTCCAGGAAGCGCTCGATCTCGCCCCATTCCACCTCTGCATAGAGGTAGCCGAGCGTGCCTCCGCCCAGGGTGCTGGGAATTTCGCTGCGCAGGACCACGCGCTCCCCGGCTGCCCCGCCCGCTAGCGTTCGGGGCTCTAGGAACACGGAGGCTCCTTCGCCTTTATCGGTCCCGACCCCGGTCGGCGGCTGCAAGGCACCGGGGGGCGTGCTGCCGCTTGCGGCTACCACGCGCCCGTTGCGGTCCGTGCAGTAGAGTACCCGGTAGATGCCGCCATGCCCGGCTTTAAGGTCCGAGAGGAGGCGCGCCAGGCGTTTGTCCACGTCGCCGACGCGGAGGTCCTCCAGTGTCTCCAGACGGTGCCACTCCGCCACGTCTTTGCGCCGCTCGATGAAGAAGGCATCGATACGGCCCGCCAGTGCCTCGGCGCTCAGGTGCAAGTTGCGGGCGATCTCGGTCTGGAGGGACCGGCGGAATTCATAAAACGACAGGGCACCACTGAGCAGGATGGTCCCGACGACCAGGGCAAGAAAGGCCCGCAGTATGGCAGCGCGAATGGTCATCTGGGCTCGGCTCTACGACTGCAGGGGGCGCACTCGACCGATTGACACTGCTCCGCGGCCAGCAGGTGCGTGAACTCGCCTGGCGACGGCCGCGGTACACTTGCGGCCCGGCGGACTTGCACAGGGGCCGCCGCCGGTGCCTCCGGTGCGGGCGCAGCCGGAACGATGGGGCCACCTTTACCTTGATCTCGGGACATTGCCGGGTCTCCGCCTATGTTTTCGTGCATTCGCCCCGTTGGGGGTCGACCTGGTCGCCTGGCCTCGGGCCATGCCGCCAAAGCGCTCGCGGCCATCGTGCTTGCGACCGCCATGGCGCCCGCGCAGGCGGCGCAGCCCTACGTCCTGGGCTTGGGATACCCGCTCCCCTGGCTCGGCCTGATCGCCGGCGGCTATGCGACCCTGCGAGCGGGAAACCTGGAGGGCGAGCCGGCCAAGGCGGTGATCAAAGACCTGAGCCTGTTCCTGCATACCGACCTCGACACCCGCTGGCACTTCTTCACCGAGCTGGAGCTGGGCGACCCCCTGGCCTGGACCCGAGACGGACTGACTACCTCCTACGCCGAATTCGACGTCGAGCGGCTGTACGTCGATCATAACCTGACACCCCGCACGACCCTGCGCCTCGGCAAGTTTCTCACCCCGATCGGGCGGTGGAACCTCATCCATGCCGATCCCCTGATGTGGTCGGTCTTGCGTCCCTTGACCACATCTGCCGCCTTCGCCCGGCACGCGAGCGGTATCGCCCTGCAGGGCACCTGGGCGTTCGCGGATTCCAGTTTGGACTACCAGGTGTACGCCGACGACTCCAACGCCCTGGACATCGGCCCGGGCTATGAGGCGACCTACCTGGAGGCCCCGGTCACTCCCAATCCGGACAATATATTCGATCATGGGGGCGGGATTCGGCTGCACTACCGGGCATTCGACGACGCCCTGCAGATCGGCCTCTCCGCGGCCAGTTTTCGCCTGACCCATCAACCTGGGACCAAGGATCTGGTGGGGGTCGACCTGTTCTACACCCGCTCGGGTTTCGAAGTGACCGGCGAGACAGTCTACCGGCGCAGCGCCGGGGCTAACGGCGACGAGTGGGGTGGTTTCGCGCAGCTGGTCGTCCCCATCGGGCGGGGGTTCTTCGCGGTCCTGTCGGGCGAGCTGTTCAAGGCCGAGGGCTACTCCGAGACCACGGACATCCAGCACCTTGGGATCGCCTATCGGCCCATCCCACCCGTCACGTTCAAGATTGAACTGCAGGAGTCGCAGGGGGTCGAGGAGCTGGCCCCGGACGGCTGGCAGCTCTCGGTGTCGGTGCTCTTCTGATGCAGTCTCAGGGGTGTCTTGCCCGGGTGTTAGGTCTGTGGCTGTTGCTGCCGGCGTCTCCGCTGGCGGCCGCCGCGCCCGACTTGGGCGACCCTCGCATCGACGTGGTGACGGGACTCGCCGCCCCCGCCGTGGCCTTGGACCGGGCGTCCCTGCGCGACATCTTCCTCAAGCGCATCGTCATCGACAATGCCGGCAAGGCCTTGGTGCCGCTGAATCTCCCGCCGGACGACCCGGTGCGGGCCGCTTTCTCCCGTGTCCTGCTGGGCAAGCCGCCAGATGCACTGCAGCGCTTCTGGAACGAGCGCTACTTCCAAGGCGTCTCGCCCCCCTACGTGGTCCGCTCCGCGGAGGCAATGCTGCGCTTCATTGTGGAGACACCAGGCGCATTGGGCTACGTTGCCTCGTGCCGGACGGACGAGCGGGTACGGGTGATTAGCGAGCTGCAGGTGCCGCCGGACCTCGCCCGGCAGATCGCGGCCCAGTGCCGGGCGGATTCGGGCCGGTGAACACCCCGCAAGGGTCGTCTACGAAAATTGCACACTGCAAGGAACGTAGGGTTTAGCCAACTTGCCAAGGAGCACGTTTAGTTCGTATAAACAATAAGTTACAAGATTGGCACGAAATTCGCTTTGTGAGCTGTAACCTGACTACGGGGAACAGCCCATGACCGATCACGACTCCCTCTGCATCGATGCCGGTGTCGACCCGCTCCTGACCGAGCTGCGCGAGTCCGTCGATGTCTTCCACGCCGATGGCGCCCACCCCCGGCGGCGTGACCTCCAGACCTTTATTCAGACCGTCTTCCGGCAAACCCACGGAGCCCGCGTCGATCTCTTCTACCCGGGCCTGCTCGGCTACGCGACGGAGCACGGACTGCGCGCCGTGGTAGGGTACCGCGCGGGCCTTAACCAGGCCCTGTTCGCTGAGTGCTACCTCGACACCGCCGCCGACGACATGATTACGGCTCGGACCGGCCGGAGCGTCGATCGCAGTGACCTGGTGGAGGTTGGCAACCTCGCCCTGAGCGACCCCGGCCATGCCCGTTGGGTTATTGCCGCCAGTACCTCGTTCCTCGCCGCCGCCGGCTACCGCTGGGTCCTCTTCACGGCAACCCGGCCCCTGGCCAACGCCTTCGGCCGGCTCGGGCTGCGGCCTGTGCGGCTTGCGGACGCCGATCCCGCCCGGCTGCCCGACGGCGGCGCCGCCTGGGGCCGCTACTATCGCCAGGGTCCGGCCGTCTATGCGGGCGAGATACTGGCGGGAGCGGCCAAGCTCGAGATCGCGGGCCGGGTCGGCCAGCCGCAGCTTCAGGGGCTGCTGCGGGCGGCCGGGCGGCTGGGGGCGGCCAACGCCGCCGCACCGATGGCACCCGTCACTCGCGCGGTGTCGGCGCCATGAGAGCGCTGCTCGCGCGCATCCGTGCCCGCTCCGAGGGGCAGCCCCGGGCCATCGCCCTGTCGGACGAGCAGGGCGAGATGGACTACGGCACCCTGAGCCGCGAGGTCGAGGCCGCAACCAGGGTGTTGGACGCCCGCCGTGCCGGGCTCCTGATGGAGAACGGCCGGCACTGGGCCGTTACGGATCTGGCATTGAGCCGGCGCGGGACCCTGTGCGTTCCGATGCCGGGGTTCTTCACCGACGCCCAGCTTGGGCACCTGATCCGCGACGCGGACCTGGACCTGGTGGTCACCGACAACCCGGACCGCGTCCAGACGCTTCTTGGCGGCGTGTCGCCGGTACGCGCTCGGTTCGCCAGACGCGAGTCGTGGCTGTTTCGCCGCCCGCCGGCCGACAGCGGGTCTGTTCCTGCGGGGACGGCCAAGGTCACCTACACCTCCGGGACCACCGGAATGCCCAAGGGCGTGTGCCTGACCGCGGAGGCCATCGAGCGGACGGCCATCGCCCTGTGCGAGGCCGTCCGCGGGGTCCCATCGGACCGCGCGCTCTCGCTGCTCCCCCTGGCGACGCTCCTGGAGAATATCGGTGGACTCTACGCGCCGCTCTGGGCCGGGGGCAGGGCCCAGGTCCCAGCCGTGGCTACTTGCGGGCTGCAGGGATCGTCGGGGCTGCGGCCGGAGATGCTGGTTGCGGCCCTGCACCGCTACGCCCCCACCACCCTGATCCTGGTACCGCAACTGCTCAAGGCGTTGGTGGGCGCTGCGGTGGGTGGGTTGCTGCCGCGGGGTTCACTGCGATTTGCTGCGGTCGGCGGTGCCCCAGTCTCGCCCGCGCTGCTTGAGCAGGCACGCGCCCTGGGTATCCCGGTCTACGAGGGCTACGGGTTGTCTGAGGCGGCCTCTGTTGTCTGTCTCAATCTGCCCAGCGCGGAGCGGCGGGCGAGCGTGGGTCGACCCCTGTCGCATGCCGGCATCTCGTTGAGCCCGGAGGGGGAGGTGCTCCTGGCAGACGCTGGATTCCTCGGCTACCTCGGGGGCGACCTACACTGCGGCGAGGTCTGGCCCACAGGCGACCTCGGATACCTCGACCCGGATGGATTTCTGCATCTTACCGGACGGCGAAAGAGCGCCTATGCCACCGCCTTCGGCCGCAATCTGGCACCCGAGTGGGTGGAGGGTGAGCTGACCAGCCACCCCGACATTGCGCAGGCCGCGGTCTTCGGTGAGGGGCGCCCCTTCAACACCGCTGTCATTGTGCCGCGCGAACCGGCAACCCCGGCCGCGGTGGTGTCCGCCGTACAGAGCGCCAACGCGCGCCTGCCAGATTACGCGCGGGTCACCCGCTGGATACTGGCTGGGGAGCCCTTCAACCAAGACAACGGCCTGGCCAGCGGGGCAGGGGCCGTTTTGCGGGGCTGCGTGTCGCGGCGGTATCGCGACCAGATCGATCAACTCTACGAGGGAGAGACACAGCATGTCGCTGTATAAACAGGTGAGCGCGGCGACCCTGTCGGCACGGGCCGACTTCGCCCGTATCCCCATTGTGGAGCGGGCCCTCGCGGGGGCGGTGGACCGGGACCAGTACCTGGCCTTCCTCGGGCAGGCCTACCACCACGTCCGGCACACCGTTCCCCTGCTCATGGCCTGTGGTGCCCGGCTGCCGGCGCGGCTGGAATGGCTGCGCACCGCCGTGGCCGAATATATCGCCGAAGAGCTCGGCCACGAGCAGTGGATCCTCGACGACATCGCCGCCGCCGGCGGCGACCCCGAGGCGGTACGCGTCGCCGCGCCGCTGCCGGCCACTGAGCTGATGGTGGCCTACGCCTATGACCTGATCGCCCGGGGTAATCCGGTCGGCTTCTTCGGCATGGTGTTTGTGCTCGAGGGGACGAGCGTGGCCCTGGCCAGCCGGGCCGCGGAGGTCATGCACCGGCGCTTGGGACTTCCGAAGAGGGCGTTCCGCTACCTGACCTCGCACGGCAGCCTCGACGAGCAACACCTCTGCGTCCTCCGGAGTCTATTGGACCGGCTCGACGAGGCGGACGATCGCGCCGCAGTGCTCCGCAGCGCAACCATGTTCTATCGTCTTTACGGCGACATTTTCCGTTCCCTTTCCATCCCCGGCGAGCCCGAGAGGAGTGCCGCATGACCCGTTTCATCCATCCCTATTGTTCCGCCCTGGCCTTCGCGGTTGCTTGCGTTGCTGCAAGCCCGGTCTGGTCCGATCCCGCCCTGGACCAGTCCATCCTGGACATCCAGCATCAATGGGCCCAGGTCATGTACGAGACCCCGGAAAGGGCCAAGGGCGATGCCTTCGCCAAGCTTGACAGCGAGGCCAAGGTCGTCGCCGGGCACTACCCCGGGCGGGCCGAACCCCTGATCTGGGAGGCCATCTCTCTGAGCAGCCACGCCGGCGTGGCAGGTGGCCTGACCGGCCTGGGGATGGCGAAGGAGGCGCGTGACCTGCTGGTCCAAGCCGAGAAGATCGACCCCAAGGCCCTGGACGGGTCCGTCTACACCTCGCTCGGCGCGCTCTACGCCAAGGTCCCCGGCTGGCCTCTGGGCTTCGGTGACAAGGAGAAGGCGGAGGCCTATCTCAAAAAGGCGGTGACCCTCAACCCGAACGGTATGGACCCGAACTATCTGTACGGCGATTTCCTGTTCGGCGAGGGGCGCTACAAGGAGTCCGAGCAGGCGTTAGAGCATGCCCTGCATGCCCCGCCGCGACCGAACCGCCCGCTGGCGGATAAGGGGCGGAAGGGCGAGATCGAGGCGCTGCTCGCCCAGGTGAGGGTCAAGCTGGCGGCTGCCGGCAGCGGCGGCAATCGGAGCTAACGCCATGAAACTTGAATCCCAGCGTGTCCTGATGACCGGCGCCGGCGGCGGCATCGGGCGGGCCCTGGCCCGTGAGCTGGCCACGCGCGGCGCCCGCCTCTGCGCCATGGAGTCCAACCCGGATGCGGCGGAGCGCCTGCGCGAGGAGTTGGAACCGCTCGGCGCAGTCCCCCTAATGGCCATCGGGGACGTAACCCGGGCGGACGCCCGCGATGCGGCCATCGGGCTGTTAGAGCGGGAATGGGGCGGTGTGGACCTGTTGATCAACCTGGCCGGTGTGCTCGACTTCTGCCGCTACCAGGACGAGGACCCCGGCATGCTCTCGCGCCTGCTCAAGGTCAACCTGGAGGCCCCCATGCAGCTTACGCGGGCAGTGCTACCCGGGATGATCGAGCGGGGACATGGGCGCATCGTCAACGTGGGGTCCATGTTCGGCAGCATCGGCTATCCGCTCTTCGCCGCCTACAGCGCGAGCAAGTTTGCCCTGCGCGGCTTCTCCCAGGCCCTGCGGCGCGAGTTGGCGGGGACAGGCGTGGGGGTGACCTACGTCTCCCCACGGGCCGTCAAGACGCCGCTGAACCCGCCGGTGGTCCACGCGATGGCCGAGCGCGGCATGATGCACATGGACGCCCCGGAGCCGGTCGCCCTGGCCATCGTTCGCGCCATCGAGCGCGACCGCAAGGAAGCCTACCTGGGCTTTCCGGAGGGGCTCTTCGCGCGGATCAACGGCATCCTGCCCGGGCTGGTCGACCGCGCCCTGGCGGGGCAGCTTCCGGCCCTCAGTGCGTATGCAACCACCACTGATGTTGCAACAACCCAGAAGGGGCTCAACCGGTACCGCGCAGAAAAAGGGTCGCTGGACCTATAGGGGCGCGAGATTGCCCCGCACCGAATCGTCGCTCACGACCTTGATCATCCCCAATATGGGGGGATTGACGGTGTCACCCCGCAAGGCGCTGATGTGGGCGTAGCGCTGATGGCCGGAGAGGATCGCCAACACCGCGGTGTCCAATACATACCGCTTACTCGCCGCATTGGGGCTGGTGAGCACTAATGGCCAGATCTCCGCCCAGGGATCGAAGAGCCCACTGACCTGGAGAAATTCGGTACAGAACGGCAACTGCCTAAGTGGGGTGACGGCCGCCCGTGGATCCCACTCGACGTGGACTCTGGCTCAAAGGTATCCACGGGCACTGGACCGGCGAACGGCACGAACGCGGTGGTTTCGGTCTCACCCGTTGGGTGAAAGATCAGATCATTCCTGGGGAGCATCGTCGAGGGCGAGGACGACGGGCGCCTGCTCGCAGTGGCCAAGGCGCGGGTGGCGCGGGCGACCCCGGCGGGGGCGCTATGACGGGCTACTGCGGAGGATGCTCAAGACCTCGCCGGGGCCTTACAAACCGAAACGGGGGTAGGGGCGGTACGCACGACAAACGCATCGGCCTGGTCTGAGGCCGTGGCTCAGCAAAGGTCGCTTCGGGTTGTCTTGGGCCGTCCCTTCACGCAGGGGTGCTCAGGGCGGCTAGGATAGCTCCGGCGTGCCGGAGGGGCAGGGAATAATGACCCTCGCCAGGCAGGTAGTGGGCCTCGCAGCGGGGGAGGTGACGCTCATACCAGCGCGCGTGACTGATCGGCACCGTGCCGTCGGCCTCCCCGTGCCACAACTGGAGCGGTAGTGCGACGGACTCGATGGGGATGCCCCAGGGCCTGGTGTAGAGCAGGAGATCCTGCCGGGCGCCACAGGCTC
>CAVPXP010000034.1:0-18770 GCA_963709645.1 uncultured Gammaproteobacteria bacterium | reverse complement strand
CAGCCCCTAAATTCTCTCAGGCTTAGCACTCGACGGCTGCGAGTGCTAACACAGGTTTGACAGCATCCCCTAATCCGTTGGCAGCGAGACCGCCTTGGCAACTCACGGTACCTCCGGCGAAAAACAGGTCAGCGAGCGTGCGCAGCACTTCCTGAAGGCGCTGATCGAGCGCTATATCCGCGAGGGGCAACCCATCGGGTCGCGCACCTTGGCGAAGGATACAGGGTTGGATTTGAGCGCGGCCACGGTGCGCAACGTGCTCTCCGACCTGGAGGATCTGGGCCTGGTGGTGTCGCCACATACCTCTGCGGGGCGCATCCCCACGGCAGCTGGCTACCGGATGTTTATCGACAGTCTGCTGACGGTCAAGCCTCTTGCCGAGCAGGATATTGAGTCCATGCGACTGGGCCTGGACCAGCAGAGCGATCCAGGGAGCCTCATCGAGAGCGCCTCGCGGTTGCTGTCGGGCATCACGCATATGGCCGGTGTGGTGATGATCCCGCGCCACGAGCGCAACGTCTTTCGCCAGATCGAGCTTTTGCCTCTGTCGGGCAATCGAGTCCTGGCCATCCTGGTGACCAGCGACGGGGAGGTACACAACCGCATCTTGCCGACGGAGCGCTCTTTCAGCGCCGCGGAGTTGGTACAGGCGTCGAATTATCTCAACAGCCTGTTTACAGGGCAGGATATGCGCGACGTGCGCAAGCGTCTGCTGGACGACGTGAAGCGCACCCATGCCCACATGGACCAGGTCATGTTGCAGGCAGTGGCCATGGCACAACGGGTGGTCGAGACCGCGGAGCATCGAGACGATTGTTTCATCGCCGGTCAGACCAATTTGATGGAGTTCTCGGAGCTGTCGAACCTGGACAGGCTCAAGCAACTCTTCGATGCCTTTGTGCAGAAGAGCGAGCTGTTGTTCCTGCTGGATCGCTGCATCGAGGCTCAGGGGGTGCAGATCTTCGTCGGCGAGGAGTCCGGCTATCGCATCTTGGACGACTGCAGCGTCGTGACCACCGCCTACCGGGTGGACGATCAGGTAGTCGGGGTGCTGGGGGTCATAGGCCCGACGCGCATGGACTATCAGCGCGTCATCCCGGTTGTGGATGTGACCGCACGGCTGCTCGCGGCCGCTCTGCGCCAGACATGACCGGCCAAGATCAGACCGTCGACAGAGGCTCGATGCCCGCCTGCCTGCCCCTCGCGGTCCAGGGCTAGGCACAGATTTTCCCTTGCACCGGCGCTGCACCAGAGGTGCCCGCCCATAGCATTCGATGCGGAGATCGAAATGACAATTGAAGACACAAACCAGATGGCCGACGAGGTGCTGGTCGAGCCACTTGCCTCGGCCGAGGCAGAGGCCGGGGCGGGGGCCGATGAGGCCACCCAGCCCGCTGGCGACCCGCCACTGACCGGGGAGGGCGAGGCCGAGCCGACCCAGCTCGTGGCGCTGCTGGAGGACGCCCGGGCCAAGGCGGACTCGCACTGGGACCAGCTCCTGCGCACGCGGGCCGAAATGGAGAATCTGCAGCGCCGCCAGGCCCGAGAGCTGGAGAATGCCCACAAGTTTGCGCTTGAGGGATTTGCACGCGAGCTGCTGCAGGTACGCGATAGCTTGGAGTTGGGTCAGGAGGCCGCCCAAGCCGAGGGGGCCAACCTGGACAAACTGCGCGAGGGCACGGCGCTGACCCTCAAGCTGATGGCCGACACCATGGCCAAGTTCGGCATCGAGCCCGTGGATCCAGAGGGGCAGCCGTTCAACCCGGAGTTTCATCAGGCCATGACCATGGTGCCAAGAGACGATGTGCCCCCCAACACCGTGGTCGGTGTGGTCCAGCGCGGCTACCTGCTCAACGGCCGCCTGATGCGCCCGGCCATGGTGATGGTCTCGCGCAAGGCTTAGGCCGATACCGAACACCAATTAACACGCTTGAAAATTACAGGGTTTTGCCCCACTCATTGGGCCAATCAGAGCCTGCCAGAACACAGAACCAAATCGGAGAATCAACACCATGAGCAAGATCATCGGTATCGACCTGGGGACCACCAACTCCTGCGTCGCGGTCATGGAAGGTGGTAAGGCCAAGGTGATCGAGAACGCGGAGGGTGATCGCACCACCCCCTCCGTGGTCGCCTATGCCGGAGACGGCGAGGTCTTGGTCGGCCAGTCCGCCAAGCGCCAGGCCGTGACCAACCCCAGCAACACCCTCTTCGCCATCAAGCGACTGATCGGGCGCCGGTTCGAAGACGACGTGGTGAAAAAGGACATGGACATGGTCCCCTACAAGATCGTGCGCGCCGACAACGGTGACGCATGGGTGGACGTGAGCGGCAAGAAGATGGCCCCGCCGGAGATCTCAGCCAAGGTCCTGCAGAAGATGAAGAAGACCGCCGAGGACTACCTGGGTGAGACGGTCACCGAGGCGGTCATCACCGTGCCGGCCTACTTCAACGACTCCCAGCGTCAGGCGACCAAGGACGCTGGGCGCATCGCCGGGCTCGACGTCAAGCGCATCATCAACGAGCCCACCGCCGCGGCCCTGGCCTACGGCATGGACAAGAAGCGCGGGGACCAGAAGATCGCGGTCTACGACCTAGGTGGCGGCACCTTCGACATCTCCATCATCGAGATCGCCGAGATCGAGGGCGAGCACCAGTTCGAGGTCCTCTCCACCAATGGGGACACCTTCCTCGGCGGCGAGGACTTCGACAAGCGGATCATCGATTGGCTGGCCGCGGAGTTCAAGAAGGATCAGGGCGTGGACGTGCGCAACGACCCGCTGGCCCTGCAGCGCCTCAAGGAGGGCGCGGAGAAGGCCAAGATCGAACTATCCTCCAGCCAGCAGACCGACATCAATCTGCCCTACATCACCGCCGATCAGACTGGACCCAAGCATCTGTCCGTCAAGCTCAGCCGGTCCAAGCTCGAATCCCTGGTCGAGGACCTGGTCGACCGCACCATCGACCCCTGCCGCATGGCTCTCAAGGACGCAGGGGTGACCGCGAGCCAGATCGATGAGGTCATCCTGGTCGGTGGCCAGACCCGTATGCCCAAGGTACAGGAGAAGGTCGAGGCCTTCTTCGGTAAGGCCCCGCGCAAGGACGTCAACCCGGATGAGGCGGTCGCCATCGGTGCGTCCATCCAGGGCGGCGTGCTCGGCGGTCAGGTGAAGGACGTACTGCTGCTCGACGTCACCCCGCTGTCGCTGGGTATCGAGACCCTGGGCGGGGTCATGACCAAGCTGATCGAGAAGAACACCACCATCCCGACCAGCGCCCAGCAGGTCTTCTCCACCGCCGACGACAACCAGGCGGCCGTCACGGTCCATGTCCTCCAGGGTGAGCGCGAGCGTGCCCAGGACAACAAGTCCTTGGGGCGCTTCGACCTCAGCGACATCCCGCTGGCCCCGCGCGGCGTGCCCCAGATCGAGGTCAAATTCGACATCGACGCGAACGGCATCCTCAACGTGTCCGCGAAGGACAAGGCCACCGGCAAGCAGCAGTCCATCGTCATCAAGGCCTCCTCGGGCCTGTCGGACGACGAGGTGGCGCGCATGGTCAAGGACGCCGAGGCCCATGCCGAGGACGACCGTCGCTTCCACGAGCTGATCGGTGCGCGCAACCAGGCCGACGGCATGATCCACGCCACCCGCAAGTCCATGGAGCAGCTCGGGGACAAGATGGAGGCCGATGAGAAATCCAGCATCGAGTCCAGCATCAAGGAACTGGAAGAGGCCATGAAGGGCGAGGACAAGGAGCGCATCGACAGCCTGGCCAAGGCCCTTGGCGAGATCTCCGGCAAGATGGCCGAGCGGCTCTATGCCCAGAATCAGGGCGGGGAGGGCGGCCCCGGGGGCGGAGCGGCAGGTCCCGGCGCAGGTCCGGAGGCCGGGCAGGGCGGAGCAGGTGGCGGCAAGGACGACGTCGTAGACGCGGAGTTCGAAGAGGTCAAGGACGGCCACAAGTAAGACCCACGCGGTCGCCCCGGGCATCTCCCGGGCGACCCCCAAATCCCGATGAACCCCCGGCCCCCGGCCGCCAGCCCCACCAAGCGAGGGCTGGCGACGGGGGCCGGCGGCTGGAAGCTGAAGTATGTCCAAGCGCGATTACTACGAGGTTCTGGGCGTCAGCCGTAACGCCAGCGAGGCCGATATTAAGAAGGCCTATCGGCGCCTCGCCATGAAGTATCACCCGGACCGTAACGCCGGCGACGCGACCACTGAGCATAAATTCAAGGAGGCCAAGGAGGCCTACGAGGTCCTCACCGATGCGCGCAAGCGCTCCGCCTACGATCAATTCGGTCATGCCGGCGTCAGTGCGGGTGCTCAGGGTGGGCCTGGGGGTTTCGGTGGCGACGGGGCTTTCTCCGACATCTTCGGCGATGTCTTCGGCGACATCTTCGGTGGCCGCGGTGGGGGCGGTCGACGCGCCAATCGCGGCGCCGATCTTCGCTACGACCTGAGCCTGTCCCTGGAGGATGCGGTCGCCGGCAAGGAGGTCAAGATCCGCATCCCCGTCGCCGTGGAATGCCAATTCTGCGGCGGTACCGGCGCCAAGCCCGGCACCAAGCCCAAGACCTGCCCGACCTGCGGCGGCGCGGGTCAGGTACGGATGCAGCAGGGGTTCTTCTCGGTTCAGCAGACCTGCCCCCAGTGCCGGGGTGCTGGCCAGATCGTCGAGGAGCCCTGTGGGACTTGCCGCGGGGCAGGGCGGGTGCAGGAGAACAAGACCCTGTCGGTCAAGATCCCGGCAGGCGTGGACACCGGCGACCGCATCCGCCTGGCCGGCGAAGGCGAGCGCGGCCCACACGGTGGCCCGGCGGGGGACCTCTACGTCCAGTGCCAGGTGCAACCGCACCCCATCTTCACCCGCGAGGACAGCCACCTGTTCTGCGAGGTCCCCATCGGCTTCGTCGATGCGACCCTGGGCGGCGAGTTGGACGTCCCGACCCTGGAGGGTAAGGTCCTGCTCAAGATCCCCGCAGGGACCCAGACCGGCAAGATGTTCCGGGTGCGGGGCAAGGGTGTGCGACCGGTGCGAGGCGGACCGGTTGGCGACCTCATCTGTCGGGTGGTCATCGAGACCCCGGTCAACCTCACCGACCGCCAGAAGGAGTTGCTGCGCGAGTTCGACGAGACCGTCCGCGAGGGCGGTCAGAGGCACAGCCCCAACTCCAGTTCCTGGGTGGATGGGGTCAAGAGCTTCTTCGAGAAGATGGGTTTCTAACGTCAGTCCCTTTTGCCAAAGCCTGTGACACAGGCTTCGAGCCGGCTCGCGGGTGTCTTTTGGATGCGTCCGAGCAAGCCATGGGAGACCGTGCCGAGGCCGAAGCGTCGCATCAGTTCCTGCTCCAGATACAGGGTGAGGTGGGCCGCCATCTCGGCGTCCGCCTGCGCCCGGTGATAACGTCCCGTCACCGGCAGCCCCGCGAACTCCACGAGGGTCCCCAGCTTGTGGTTGGGCGCCTGGGGTAAGACACGTCGCGCTACCAGCATCGAGCAGGCGAATGCTTGCCCACGCGTCTGTCCGATCCGCCCCAACTCCGCGTCCCAGAACTTGCGGTCGAACGAGGCGTTGTGGGCCACCAGCGGACAATCGCCAACGAAGGCCGCGACCTCCTCCATGACCCGACCTGCCGGTGGCGCGGCGCGGACCATGGCCGTGGTGATACCAGTCAGGTGGGTAATAAAGGCCGGCACGCTCAGGCCCGCATTCATCAGGCTCTGATAATGGTCGACGATCTGTCCGTTCCTGCACTAGGACCGCGGCAATCTCCGTAGCACGGTCTCCGTAATCGGGAGACAGGCCTGTGGTCTCGAAATCGATGACTGCAATGGTTTCCACTTTGATTCTCTTGTCGGGATGCGTCTTCTGGAGCGTCCTGCTGCCACCGGTCGCGCGATCGTCGCGCTGGCGCGGGTGGCATATTACTGCCCCTGATGCTTCGTTGGCTTTCGGAGTCCCGAGCCGAACGCAACAGGAACCCTTGCTATACCCGACCAGAACGCTCGTATACTTACGGCGCCGGCATCCTTGCCGGAAGCCTGATAATTAGCACCGAGGAGATGCCATGAGTAAGGTACTGGAAGAGGTCTTGGCCGCGAACGCAGTCTATGTCAGCGGATTCGACAAGGGCGACCTGCCGATGCCCCCGGGGCGGCATTTCGCGATCCTGACCTGCATGGATGCGCGTCTGGATCCAGCCAAGTATGCCGGGCTCGCCGAAGGCGACGCCCACGTCATCCGCAACGCCGGAGGCCGCGCCAGTGACGACGCGATTCGATCGCTGGTGATTTCATACAAGCTGTTGGGAACCCGTGAGTGGTTCGTGATCCACCACACCAATTGCGGCATGGAGACGTTCACCGATGACATCATGCGCGACCTGCTGGCGAGCAGCCTCAAGACCGCCACTGTGGATGCGGCCGGCTGGCACGACTCGGGCGAGGGTCCGGGCTCGGCCGAGGGCCACTACATTGACTGGCTGACCATCAAAGACAATGCCCGCAGCGTCGTCGAGGACGTGACCCGTATCCGCAACCACCCGCTGGTGCCGGCGACCATCCCGATCTACGGCTACATCTATGACGTCGCGACAGGTGAACTTGTCGAAGTCCCGGACGCGAGCGCCGCCGGGCGGTCGCGCTAGGAACACCGCCGGTCGGCGAGCCAATGATGGCAGCCGACCGGGGCTTCCGCGAGCAGATGAACGGAGGAACGAAGCCCGACGATGCGCTGCTAGAGCCCCATATTTGACTTCTACTTGGGACTGACCAAGACTCAAGCTCCCATTGCCGGTCGGATCGCCGGGCGGTCTCTCACTCAAACCAACCTTGATGCAACCGCGCTATAGGAGATAGACAATGAACAGACACATCGCGACGGCCATGCTGGTCTTGGCCACCCTGATCACCACATCGGCCGCCGCGGGCGACGCTGGGCTCGTCACCCGCGACAGCCCCTATCCCGTCCCCGAGACCCTGGGACGCATCGAGTCCGCTTTCGCTGCCAAGGGCGTAAAGGTCTTCGCGAAAATCGACCACAGCGGCGAGGCCAAGGCCGCAGGGCTGGAGCTTCGCCCCACCGAACTCCTGATCTTCGGCAACCCCAAGGCAGGGACCGCCTTGATGCAGGCAGCGCCCACCATCGCGATCGACCTGCCGCTGAAGGTCTTGGTCTGGCAAGACGAGAAAGGCCAAGTGCATGTCGCATGGAACAGCCCAGACTATCTGACCCAGCGCCACGGGCTACCCGCCGAGGCAGCCAAACCCCTGGCCGCCGTCGGCAGCCTGATCGAGTCGGCGATCAATAAATAGCTGCTGTCCGCCTAAGCCGTTGGGGGCAACTTGTGCGGGAACCTGACTTGTTGCTTCCAAGAACGCTGCGTAAACGTCCGGCGAACGACTGGCGTGGAAAGGCTCCAGTCCTCGGGGTTGGGTAGAGCAAGCCTCTGAAGTATCAATGCCAGTTGGTCGGCGAGTGCGTGCACGCGCCTTGGCTGAGCTCGGCTGGTGGGACAGCATTTGCTGCCTGGCGGATTCAGTGCGGCGACGTCGACCGCGGAGGCCTTCGCGCCGGATGCGCATCACCGACGGAGCGCTCGCGCCGCTGATCGCCAGCAACCGATAGAAGTCAGAATCCAGAGTCACGATCATGGATCTTGATCGAGCGCCAACGCAGTGATCTCGACATCGCTTGCCCGGCTGTGCCCAATGTCGGCTACGTGGCGGACATCAAAACCGCTTTCCTCGAAGTGCCGAACGGCACTGCGTGGCAGGCCTTGATCGAGCAGCAGTCGGTTCACGCCGCGCCCAGGGTGATGATCTGGTCGTCGAGGCTCTCGGCCGCATACTCCAACGCTTGCCGGGTATCGTCGTCTTCAAGCTCAGGATATTCCCGCTTGAGTTCGACGCGATCCGGATAGAGAGCAGCGGCCTCGACCACGCGTCCTATCTTGAAGATGTGTCGTTCTGGGCGGATAGTGTCGGCTTGGTCAGGTGGGAACCGCGGCTGCGTACAGATTATCCGCGGGAACATGGGCTGCGTTTTGGGCGGATTGAGGAGATTAAGCAATGGGTAGTGTGATCTGGCATGAAATCGCGGCCCCAGTGGCGCTTCGGCCTCGGGAGGCTATCCGAATGGCGTTCGATCATGTTGACGCTGCGGCGTAGGTGGCATGGTGGGCCTGCAGGATCGGGATTGGTATTGGAAGGCGCTTGATGAAAAGCAGAATGGTAGCGGGGGTGCGGATCGGGCGCGGAAGCGGCTTGATGCTCAGTTGTTCGGCGAAGAATATCGTAAGGCGTTTGGTTCCAAGCGTGTTTGGGTGAGGGAACGGGTTTGGCCTGTTGCATTGGCGCTTGCGTTGGCGTTCGGTGGCATTTGGGTTGGGTTCGGTCTGTTTCTTCGGTTTTGGCATTAGGCGTTTTTGTAGGGCTGGGATGTCGGTTGGCGTAGGGAAGACGGCTGGGTTAAGGGCCTCCTGGTCGGCGTGACTGAGCGCAGCGAAGTAGCCGTTCAGCGGGTGCGGTGCGCAGCACGGGACTGCTTCTTTCGGCCTGCTCGTGGACGCAGCTACTGCGCGGGGTGCACTCTGCTACGACAAGCGGAGCACTGTGTCGTCCGCTGCGATGGAACTATTGATAGTGCGGGCAAACACGGCGCATAAGGCCGCGAGGTCTCACTTGACATAATATACATTATGCGCCATTACACCTGGGGCTTTGCCGGGCCCTAGGCCTGCTGCGGACTGGTGCGATTGAGGTTTAGTAGAGGTTCAGCGCAACCTAAACTGAGGGGCTGGCGCTGCCGGCGCCGGATTGGGCCCTACCGGCGGCGGAGCGCCAAGGGTGTAACGACGCAGATCGCGGCCCAGACGCTGGCCTGATTCCGACCGCTGAATACGCAGTCGTGCGGCCGGCACCTTAGATGGCGAGCCAGGGCCCGCGTAGCGATCCGTACGCCGGGCATCCTTAACCCACCGGGACTGCTGTCGATTCAGGGCGCTCCGGTCCAGGCCCTCTTGGATGTCCAGCGGCCCCATCCAGGACCCGGGACCCGGGGCCTGGTCGTTCGAGCGGATACGTTCCCGATAGCGCGCCTGAGCGCCGCGCAATTCCAGCCAACCGGCCGCCTGGGAACGCTCCTGTTCTGCGGCATCGACGGCCCCGCCCGCCAAGGGCCCCTGAGCCAGGGCCACCGCCGACCAGAACCACAGGAGTGCCAGCATCAAGCGTCCGGGCCTCAAAGCCCGCACTTGCCTGGTGCGCGATTGCCCTCGGATGCCCCGAATTGTGCTCGGATGCGAACCCATTGCTGTGCTGTTGGCCTCTACCGGAATTTCGCAACAAGCTAATTTAGCGGGTATTTTTCTGCTTATCGGAACTTGGCACTAAATATGCATTATGCAAAGTGAGACGGATGTCCTCCTCTACGCTTCCGTTCTCTGACCTCCTCAGTGGTGATTCGCCCCGCGTTGCGGGGTTTTTTTTGCCATGTGCCGCCGGCCTAGGTCGGTACCCGCTAGATCGATACCGGCTTACCCTGCCCTGTACCTTGGACCGGCGACAGACGTCAGCCCTCGACCTCGATAACAAACTCTGGCGGGGTCTGGATATTCTTTTTCACCGCACACAACTCCATCGCCTTGACGATACCGTCGCGGTAACGCTCAGGAAAACCCTCGGGCAAGCGCAGGCGCAGCACCGCCTTCGCAGAACCCGGTTGTTTGGGGTCCCAGTCCCAGTCCATGGTCAGACCCAGTCCCTCGGTGGAGAGCTTGCGCCCCTGGCAGAAACCCAGGGCATAGATCCCGGCACAGGTCGCAATGGACCCGAGGAAAAGATAGAAGGGCGGCGGGGCCAAAGCCTCACCACCGTCCCGCACCAATTGATCCGTTGGGATGACAAAACCGCCGACATCGACGTCGACACGCTTACCACCCGGAAAGAGGACATTTAACTGCAACGCCATGGCGCGCCTCCGCTAACTGCTACTACTCGAAACCGACCCGCTACCAAGTTCGCCGACCGGGTGCGGGGTCCATCAATGCGTGTATCGCCCTTAAACAACTGCGCGACCCTGCGAGGGGGTGGCACAAATCCCTGTGCCGCCGCCGGATCAATCCCGGTTGTTGCCACCACCGAACATCTTCATGGGGTTCGGCATGTTCTTCATCGGGTTAGGCATGCTTTTCATAGGATTGAACCCACTGCCGCTGGATGAGCGATCACGGTCATCACGGTCATCACGATCATCGGGGCCGTAATCCCCCGGTCCGCCATAGCCCGGGCCATAGCCGCCACCCGGGGGGCCGCCGTAACCTGGTCCGTAGCCACCACCCTGAGGACCCCCATAGCCGGGACCGTAGCCACCACCCTGGGGCCCACCATAACCCGGGTCATAACCACCACCTTGGGGGGCACCATAGCCGGGACCATAGCCACCGCCTTGGGGGGCACCATAACCTGGGGCATAGCCGCCACCCTGAGGGCCGCCGCCATAGCCGGGACCGTAACCGCCATCCTGGGGACCATAGCCGCCGCCCTGGGGAGCACCGTAGCCCGGGTCATAACCTCGATTCTGAGGTGCGCCAGGCCCGGCGCTGCCCCCAGGTGCACCACCGTAGACGGGGCTGCTGTAGCCGCCACTGGGGCCAGGCCCAGGCCCCTGGTTACCGTAGCCAGGCGGCGGATTGCCTCCACTGCTGAATCCCCCCGCCTGAGCCAGGGCGCCAACGCCCATGCCCAGACCGACCAATACCGCCGCCAACGTCGAACCTTTAACAGTCATACCGTCCTCCTTCCATATTGAGTGGGCCTGGATGCTCCAGGCCAAGGCATGGTAGCGGATTCCCCAGAGACCCGATACGAGCAGCGGAACGAGCGGCCGAGGTGCTTCCAGTCACGACCTTTTGCCCTCATGATCGGGCCTAGACCACTAACGAGGGGAAGCGAGATGGCGGACGAGGCCTTTTTGAACCGACTGCGGGGCCTGATCGGGCGAGAGTGCGAACACCTGGGCAGTCGTTGTCGGCTGCTGGAGGTCCTGCCCGACGAGGGGACCATCGTCCTGGAGCGAAGCGATGCCCTGCCGGCCATCCAGACTGACCAATATGGGCAGGCGTCCCACCGGGCCCAGGACATCGTGCAAATCCCCATCTTCGGCGCAGACCGCGACCACTTCTCCGACGAACTGATGGATCTGTTCGCCTGCCTATCGGCCTGCGCCAAACAGCACCGATGATCACCCGGTTGCGCAGGGTCGGAGGCACTGAGTCGAGTGGATAGGCGAAGCGCAGCCACTGCGGCGCAGTTTTGGCTGGGCTTTTGCCTGACCGCAGCCACCGTTGCGAATGCCGCGGAGCGATCCGAACCTGTCATGACCCCCGTGTATGAGGTCAGTCCCATTGGCTGGGTCCGCAAGCGCGACGGGCGGACCATGATCGAGGTAGATGAGCAGTATCGCCCTGCCCTGTTGGGTCTGGATGAACTGGATGCCATCTGGGTGCTCTACTGGTTCGATCGCAACGATACCGCGACCCAGCGGGCGATCCTGCAGGTACACCCGCGTGGCAACCCCGACAATCCATTGCGCGGGGTGTTCGCAACTCGCGCCCCGGTGCGACCCAACCTGATTGCCATGAGTCGCTGCCGGGTGCTCTCGGTCGACGACAATGTGATTGTCATCGACGACATCGATGCCTTCCCCGACACGCCCGTGTTGGATATCAAACCCTGAGGGTCGGGCCTCGCAGTCGCGGTCCCAGCTACCGCAACGTTCCGATTGTTCTGGAATCGATGCCGACTAGCGTCCGCTAATCGGCGTCTTCATCATCCTCGTCGGAAGCCCCCTGCCCCGCCTCCCCCGGCACCGGAGCCAAGGAGCGCAGCCCCAGATGCAGGGCGGCGCGCGCCAACAGGTGTGCACTCACCGGGGCGGTGATGAACAGGAACAAGGTCACCAGGACCTCGTGCACGCTGACCCCCTCTCCCCTGGTACTGAAATAGATCGCCGAGGCGACCAGCAAGCTGCCGACCCCCAGGGTGGTGGCCTTGGTGGGTCCGTGCAGGCGGGTGTAAAAGTCCGGCAGCCGCGCCAGGCCCAGGGAACCGATGAAGGTGAACAGGGCGCCGACGATGATCAGGATGGAAAGTAAAAGGTCCAGCATAGGCTTACTCGATGATGTCCCCGCGCAGCAGATACTTGCACAGGGCCACGGTGCCGACGAAGCCCATCAGGGCGATGAGCAGGGCGGCCTCGAAATAGACGTCGCTGCCCAGGTGGATGCCCAGCAGCACCAGCAGAGCAATGGCGTCGATGTAGAGGGTATCCAGGGCCAGGATGCGGTCCGGGATGCTGGGCCCCCGCACCAGACGCCAGGCGCTGAGCAACCCCGCGGCGGCGACCAGGCCCATGGCGATGGGGATGGCAATACTCATCATGGCTCGAAGACCTCGCGCAGTGGGGCCTCATAGCGCCTCCGGATGGTCTCCACCAGGGCCTGGGGGTCATCCACGTCGAGGGCGTGAATCAGCAGCTCCCGCTGATCGGGCGAGAGCCGGGCCGAGACGGTCCCCGGCGTCAGGCAGATGGTGTTGGCGAGCAGGCTGATGGCCAGGTCGGACCGGAGCGTCAGGGGCATGACCACAAAGGCCGGCCGCAGCGGGCGGCCGGACGTCAGGATCAACCGCGCCACCACGATGTTGGCGCTGAGGATGTCATAGGCCAAGACCCCGACGAATCGCAACAGGGTCAGGGGTCGGTGCACGCCCGTATGCCCAGGCCAGAAGGGCCCTGTCGCCAGGGGGATGAACAGACCCAGGACCAAGCCCAGCAGGATGTGCCCGGGGGCCAGGCTGTTGACCAGCAACAGCCAGACTAGGGTCAGGATCAGGGACAGCAAGGGATGGGGTAACAGCCGGGACATCATTTGGCCTCCGCGCCGAGCACGGCCTGGATCTGGGCCGCCGGGTTCAGCAGATCCCCAGCCATGGCGTTGGTCAGCTCCGTCAGGGGGCCGGCAAAGAGCGTCAGACCCAGGATGAGGACCACCAGACCGGCCACCGGTGCCAGGCCCATCCAGTTCGGACCAGGCGCCGGACCCGTGGCCGAATCCGGCACCGCTTCGACCCGATAGAACAGCAGGCTGCCGCTGCGCGCCAGGGCGATCAGACCCCCGAGGCCACCGAACAAGACTACCCCCAGCACCCAGGGGAGCAGCGGGTGGTCCATGGCCGCCCTCAGGGTCAGGGCCTTACCCAGGAAACCGGACAGGGGCGGCAGCCCAACCATGGCCACCGCCACGACAAAGAACAGGGCCCCAGACGACAACGGCCCCGGGGATGGCGGGTCCAGGGTCGAGCCGATCCCCGTGATCGCCGCGACCCTTGGCGATGACATCCGCCAGCAGGAACAGCGCCGCCGCGGCAAAGGTGCTGTGGGGCAGATAGTAGAGCCCGGCGCCGATCCCCGCCGCACTGCCGAGCCCGAAGGCAATCAGCAAGGACCCCACCGAGGCCACCACCAGATAGGCCACCTGACGCCTCAGACCCCGGGCCGCAAGGGCCCCCAGGGTGCCGACCGCCAGGGTGGCCAGCGCCAGGGGCAGCAGCCAGGGCCAGATCAGCCCTGCAAGCGGCCCGGCGTCCGGGCCGAAGATGGGCACGAAGACCCGCAGGATGCTGTAGGCCCCGACCTTGGTCATGATGGCAAACAGGGCCGCTACCGGTGCACTGGCCCGGGCGTAGCCCTCAGGCAACCACAGGTACAGCGGCAACAGGGCCGCCTTGAGGGCGAAGACCCCGAACAGCAGCAACCCGGCGGCCCGCACCAGCCCGACGGACCCGGGCGGGGTGGCGGCGACCTGCCTCGCCAGATCGGCCATATTGAGGGTCCCCAGCACCCCGTAGAGGGTCCCGACCGCGATCAGGAACAGACTAGACCCCAGCAGGTTGACCACCACGAAGTGCAGCCCAGCGCGGGTCCGACCCGGGTCCTTGCGCCCATGGAGCAACAGGGCATAGGAGGCGATGAGCAGGATCTCGAAGAAGACGAACAGGTTGAACAGGTCCCCGGTGAGAAAGGCGCCGTTCAGCCCGAGGAGCTGCCACTGATAGAGGCTATGGAAGTGCGGCCCGTGCGCGTCGTCCCCCTGCACCCCGTAGAGCAGGGCGAACAGGGCCACCAGGGCGCTAGTCACCAACAGCCAAGCCGCCAGCCGATCCGCCAACAGGACGATACCGAAGGGCGCCTGCCAGTCCCCCAGGGCATAGACCAGGACGCTGCCGTCGGCGACCCGGTCCAACAAGACCAGGGCCAACACCAACTGAACGAGCACGGCGACGAGCCCCAGGACCCGCTGCATCTTTAGCTCGGACAGGAACAACATCAGGCCCCCCGCCACCAGGGGCACCAGAATCGGTGCGATGGGCAGGTAAGTCACGGCCTCTCTTCCTCCACCCCGGCATCCACCCGATCGCTCCCCAACTCAGCCCTCGCCTTCAGGGCCAGGACGATGGCGAAAGCGGTCATGGCGAAGCCGATGACGATGGCTGTCAGCACCAGGGCCTGGGGCAAGGGATCGGCATAGCCTGGAGCCCCGGCGACGATCACCGGGGGTCGGCCCAGGGTGAGGCGCCCCATGGCGAAGAGAAACAGGTTCACCGCGTAGGAGAGGAGCGTCAGCCCCAGCACCACCGGGAAAGACCGCTCGCGCAGGACCAGCCAGACCCCCAGGGTCGTGAGCACACCGATGGCGAGCGCCATGAGCAGTTCCATCAATGCACCCCCCCGGGATCATGGTCCGACGGACCGTTGGGGCCGCCATTCGAACCATTACCCCCCACCTCAGCCCCACCAGTCGCACGACCGGCAACAGCCCTCTGCACCCCGGACTCGTCCAGGGTGCAGACCAGCCCGATCCCCACCAGGATCGAGAGGGTCGCGCCCACCACCACCAGGTAGACCCCCAGGTCGAAGGCCATCGCCGAGGCCAGCTCCAGGTCCCCCACTACCGGCAGATGGAAATGGCCGTGGGCGGAGGTCAGGAACGGGTAGCCCAGGACCAGGCTGACCAAACCGGTCCCAGTGGCCAACAGGACCCCGGTCGCGATGATCGGATTCAGGTTCCCGGGCAGCCGTGCCCGGGTCCAGGCCACCCCGTTGGCGAGATACTGCATCACCAGCGCCACCGCGGTAACCAGCCCGGCGATAAAGCCCCCGCCCGGCAAATTGTGTCCCCTCAGCAGGATATAGACCGCCACCACCAGGGACAGGGGCAGCAGGAGGCGGGTCAGCAGGGCCATGACGGCCGGGTGCGGATCTGGGTCCCAGGGGCGCCCCGCCGCGTCGTATCGGGGGCCGGTCAGATGCATGCCGGAGAGCATCGCGCCCACCCCCAGCGCAGCCAGGGCCAGGACGGTCACCTCCCCCAGGGTATCGAAGCCGCGGAAGTCCACCAGGATGACGTTGACCACATTGGTGCCACCCCCTTGGACTACGCTGTTGTCGAGAAAATAGGGCGAGATGGACTCGAAGGGCCGGGTCAGGACCCCCCAGGCCAGGCCGCCGACGCCCAGCCCGGCAGCAACCGACAGGGCCAGATCGCGCCACTTGGTACAGCCTACCCCAGGGGCTGGTCGGCTCCTTCGGGTCGCGCTGGGGCAGAAAATACAGGGCCAGGAGCAACAGGATGACCGTCACGACCTCGACCGAAAGCTGGGTCAGGGCCAGGTCCGGGGCCGAGAAGATAACGAAGGCCAGGGTCACCAGCAGGCCAACGGCGCCCAGTAGAATCACCGCCACCAGACGCCGCCGATGCAAGCGCACCGCCATGACGGCGGCCCCCAGCAGCACCAGGGTGCCGCCCAGGACGCCCGCCAGATCCATGGGCGCCACCTCGGACAGGGCCACGGGGCCGGTCAGATCGGCACCCCCGTGACTCAGGTAGCCGACGTAGCCCAGCACCAGGGCGAAGCCGATCAACAGGGCCAGCATGCGCCGCAGAGACCCATTATCCAGCCAGCGGGTGAGCGCCTGGGCGAGCAGCAGGAAAGCGGCCAGGGTCAGGTCGTAGAGCCCCTTCACGGACCAGCGTGAACCCCATTGGTCGCTCACGGCAAACAGGGGCTTGCGGCCCAGGTAGACCAGGACCCCACCGATCAGGGCGATCACGCTCATCCACACTGCCGGGCTGAATCCGTGCCAGATCGCCAGATCGTGCTCGGGGACCGGCCCCTGCAGGACGCCCTGCGCGGCAACTGCCAATATGGGCTCGACGGTCAGGGCAGGCAGGACACCGACCAGCAGGCAAAGGGCCACCAGGATCTCCACCGGGACCTTCATCCAGTGGGGTGGCTCATGGGGGGTCTTGGGCAGATCCACTGGTTCCCCGTTGAAGAAGACATCGTGGATGAAGCGCAGTGAATAGGCCACCGCGAAGATCCCCGCCAGAGTGACCGCCGCCGGAAGTGCCCAGCCGTGGCGGGCCAGGGAGGCAGCGCCCACGGTCTCGGCAAAGAACATCTCTTTGGACAAAAAGCCGTTGAACAGCGGCACCCCGGCCATGGCCGCCGCGGCGACCATGGCCAAGACGCCCGTATAGGGCATCCAGCGCCAGAGGCCGTTGATGCGGCGCATATCCCGGCTGCCGGTCTCGTGATCGATGATCCCGGCGGCCATGAACAGGGACGCCTTGAAGGTGGCATGGTTGATGATGTGGAAGACCCCCGCCACCGCCGCCAGGGGGCGTGCCGATGCCGAACAGCAGGGTAATCAGGCCCAGGTGGCTGATGGTGGAGTAGGCCAGCAGCCCCTTGAGGTCGTGCTGAAACAGGGCGATGAAGGCCCCGATCAACAGGGTCGCGAGCCCGGTCCCACCCACCAGCCAGGACCACTCCGGGTCCCGGCCAGGGCCGGGAACAGCCGCGCCAACAGGAAGACCCCAGCCTTGACCATGGTCGCCGAGTGCAAATAGGCCGACACTGGGGTTGGCGCGGCCATCGCATTGGGCAGCCAGAAGTGGAAGGGGAACTGGGCCGACTTGGTGAAGGCACCGAGCAGGACCAAAACCAGGGTCGGTAGGTACCAGGGGTGTGCCCGGTCATATCCCCGGAGGCCAGGATGACGCTGAGGTCATAGCTCCCAGCGATATGCCCGAGCAGCAGCAATCCCGCCCAACAGGGCCAGCCCCCCTGCCCCGGTGACCGTCAGGGCCATACGCGCCCCATTGCGGGCGTCCGCCCGACCCTGCCAGAAACTGATGAGGAGGAAGGACGACAGGCTGGTCAACTCCCAGAACATCAGCAGTAACAGGACGTTCTCCGCCAGGACCAGGCCCAGCATGGCCCCCATGAAGAACAGCAGACTGGCGTAAAAGCGCCCTGTGTCCTCCTCGGCCGACAGGTAGTAGTGGGCGTAGAGGATCACGAGCAAGCCGATGAGCAGGATCATCAAGGCGAACAGGAGCCCCAACCCATCCAGCCGCAGGGCCAACTCCAGGCCCAGCGACGGCACCCAGGGCAGACGCCAGACCAGGGTCTCTCCGTGGAAAGGTCCTGGCAGAGACGGCGCCAAACAGACCAGCGCGACCAGGGTCGCGACACCGGCAGTGGTAGCGAAAGCGCAGCCTAGCACTGCGCCGATTTAAAGCAATGAAGGCGGCCCCTAGGAAGGGGGCGAGGATGGCGAGGAGCAAATTCATGATTCGACAGAAATCGCCTAAGCCGTTAGCCGACAATGAACGCCGATGGGCGTGAGCGCGTCGATCCGGGCTCGCTTGGCCGGCAACCGCTCCTGCGTTGCCTGCATGTCCGCCGTCCCTGGCGGCCACGCGTTGCCCGGCAGCGCCGAGGCGGTGCTGCGGACGGGTGCCTCCCGGGTGGGCGGATACCTCGGCAGATCCCGGACATACCGACATCACCTAGCCTGAGGCCAACACCACCGCCCGCAGCGGTGCCAGCCTTCCACCGTCCGAGTCGAGTCCTGCGGGTCGAGGGCCTGGGCCAGGGACTCAAAGCGCATCCAATCTGTGCTGCGCTGCTCCTCCGTCGTCGTTGTGGTCAGATCCACCAGCCTCACATCCCGGAAGCCGCAGTCGGCGATCCAGCCCTCCAGGGTCTTCACTGTCGGGATGGACCAGACGTTGCGCATCCGCGCATAGCGACCCGCCGGGACCAGCACCTCCCTCACATCGCCGTTGACCACCAAGGTCTCCAGGACCAACTGGCCGCCGGGCCGGAGCAACCGATGCAGGGCCCGCAGGTGGTCCAGGGGCAAGGCCCATGAACAGCACCCCCATGGATAGCACCGTATCGAAACCGGGAAAGGTCCGCCGGCAGGTCCTCGAGGGCCAGGGGCAGCACCGCAGCGCGCGAGTCCCCCATCAGGCCGGCGACCGCCAGGGATTGCACGACATAGAGCAGCCCTGGATCTATACCCAGCACCAGCCCCGCCCCAGCGCCCAGGGCCCGCCAGCAGTGATAACCATTGCCGCAGCCGACATCGAGAACCTTGCGGCCATGCATCGGTGCCAGGTGGGGGGCGATGCGCTCCCACTTCCAGTCCGAGCGCCACTCGCTATCGACCTCCACCCCATAGAGCCGATAAGGCCCCTTACGCCAGGGGTGCAGGGCCATGAGGGCGTTGCGCAGCAAGGCTTGATCGGCCAGTTCCAGGGGACCGTCCACGCCCACGACCGGTGCATCCAGAACGACCCTGCCGGGCCCCGGCCTGGGCATGCTGGCCAGTGCGGCGGACCAGCGCGGCAGATC
>CAVPXP010000033.1:0-26521 GCA_963709645.1 uncultured Gammaproteobacteria bacterium | reverse complement strand
GTCGAAGTACCGCAACGACCGCCACCTGGTGGCCTGTTACGACTGCCACGATCCCCATGGCGAGGCCGAGTTCCCGCACCAACGCAAGGCGGCCGTGGATTCCAGCGAGGCCTGCAACAAGTGCCACGAGAAGGAGACGGACACGCAGGAGCACGTCATGAAGACGACCAAGTGCACCGTGGCCCCGGACCAGATCGCCTGCACGAGCTGCCACAATACCAAGACCATGCAGACCGGTGCCGGCTCCGGCAAGGGCCTGGTGGGGGGCGACGGCAAGAACTACTGGATGAACGACATCACTTCGCACCTGTACGACGTGCCGCGCAAGGACAACCCGGGGGTCAAGGGTGTCGAGCCCGACAAGGCGATGCCCATTCCCTACACCAATGCCTGCGGCGCAGCCTGCCACGACGCCAGCAAGTTGTAGACTTGCCCTCCCTGGCAGGGGGAGGGTTGGGAGGGGGTTGAATGCCCGCCGCAGAGGTCGGGCCCTGGAGGTCACCCCGAGATGGAACCCCCTCCTAAACCTCCTCCCTTGCAGGGGGGAGGAACGCGGGGAGGTCTGATCCGACAGTCTGGCGCGAAGGGTGTCCCGCGGCTGGAAGGCGAACCAGTCGCGGCCGTGGAAGCCCGCCGACAGGGTCTCGGGCTGCCAGCCGATGCGGAAGGCGTGGACCTCGCGGCCCCGGTGGGCGACCCGGCCGAGCAGCCCGTTGTCGGGGCCCAGGAACCAATCCCCGCCGGACGCTACCAGGAGTCCTCCGCGGTCGTACCCGACCCCGGGGTCCACCACACACAGTCGGTGACCAGGGCGACGCCTGTGATGGCGGGTGGTGTCACCGGAGGCATTGGACAGGATGAGCCAGGTTCGCCAATGAACCACGATCCTGGTGTGCGGCCTCAGTCAGCACGGCGAGACCGAAGAGGAATTGCCGTCAAGTCCTGGCCGATGCGCCCGCGAGGTGTTGGTTATCGGTTCGAGCTGGCGCTCCCGTCGGGAACTGCAACAGGGCCGGACCTTGTGCTCTCGGCAGGCTGCCTGGGGTCGATTTCGCGGCATTCCGTCTAGCTCGCACACAAGTGAATTTCGACGGTCGTGTGGACGATCTCCTGATGCACGCCCAATTGTTCGCGAACGCGATCCGCGGTGAGCGTCCTGTCGTGCGTAACGACGCTGAGGGCGCAGGCATAGGATGCCTTGCCGACGCGCCAGACGTGCAGGTCTGCGACCCGAGTCTCCCCGGCATCCGGCCCGGTCTCGACGGCCTCGCGGATTTCCTCGACCACCGGATGGTCCATTTCACGATCAAGGAGCACCTTGCCGGTCTCGGTGATGAGATTCTTCGCCCAAACAGCGACCAGCACCGCTCCAACGATCCCCATGGTCGGGTCCAGCCAGGACCAGCCGTAAAGCCAGCCGCCGGCCAGGGCGATGATCGCGAAGACTGAGGTGGCCGCGTCGGCAAGGACGTGCAGGTAGGCGGATTTCAGGTTCAGGTCCTGGTGGTGGCCGTGATGCCCGTGGCCATGGTGCGCGTGCTCTCCGTGGTGGTCGTGATGCCCTTGCGCGCCCGCCAGGATGAACGCACAGACGATATTCACCACCAGGCCGAGGGCGGCGACGATCAGCGCTTCCTGATAGTGAATGGGCTGGGGCGAGAAGATGCGTTCGACCGACGCGACCACCATGGCGGCGGCGACCCCCAACAGGAAAATGGCGCTCGCGAAGCCGCCAAGCACCTCGATCTTCCAGGTGCCGAAGGCAAACCGCGGGTCGCGGGCGTAGCGCCGGGCAGCGGCATAGGCAAAGGCGCTCATGCCGATGGCCACGGCGTGCGAGCTCATGTGCCAGCCGTCGGCCAGCAGCGCCATGGAATTGAACCACCAGCCCGCGGTGATCTCCGCGACCATCGTGGCGGCGGTGATCCACATGACGGCGCGGGTGCCTCGTTCCGCGGCCTGGCTGCCCGCGTCGAACACGTGGTCGTGGGTCCAGGCGGACAGGTCGTGCGTGTGCATCGCTGGTTTCCGTTTTGGTCGCTGGGGAGGCGGGGAGGGACGAATGTACACCGCCCTGGGGACAACACGACATCGTTCGCCCGAGCAGGGCGCGACCGTCGGGGCATCGAAGTCGAGCAGGAGGGGTCGGGTCAGGACCGCAACGGCTTGACAAATGGCCGGCCGCCGTTCGTGATACCCCTCGCTCTTTTCATTCCTTCTAGGAGTCACCTATGCGTCGTCTTCGCACCCTCGCCCTCGTCGCTGGCTTTGGCATCGGCTCGCTGGCTTATGCCGCCGATGGTCTGGTTACCCTGAAGAGCCCTCTTAGTGCCCCCGACACCATGAATCGGTTCGAGCAAATCGCCAAGGAGCGCGGCCTCACCGTGTTTGCCCGCATCGATCACGCCGCGGGCGCGACCAAGGCTGGCAAGACCCTTCGGCCGACCGAACTCCTCATCTTCGGCAATCCGAAGGGGGGCACGCCCTTCATGGAATGCGCGCAGACGGTTGGCATCGATCTCCCGTTGAAGGTGCTGGTTTGGGAAGATGCGTCCTCCCAGGTTTGGCTCGGCTACAACGATCCGGCTTACATTGCGAAGCGCCACGAGGTCCCAGAGTGTCCGGCCGCGGAGAACCTGAGCAAGGCCCTGGGCGGGATGGCAGCGGCGGCAGTTGCCCCCTGACGCCTCCTGGCGCCAGGTTTAGGATGGCGGGTCCTTGGTGCGGTTGGCGGCCCGCCGGACGTTGATCGAGGCCGACAGCGTCGCCTGCTAGCTGGCTCCTGATGGCTTCGGGGGCGGTGGTGCCCTCCAGGGTGTGTCCTCAGGTCAAGAGTGAATAGGCGAGACCGGCCAGGGCGCTGGCCGCGATGACGGGGATGATGCCGACCTTGTAGCGCCACAGGGCGAGGAAGGCGGCGATGGTGATGAGGAGCGAGAACCACTCGAACGCCCCGCTGAACGGGGCGGCGTCCGTGGCCTCCGGCCAGAGCACATGCCACGCGAAAAAGACCGCCAGGTTGATGACCACGCCGACCACGGCGGCGGTGATGCCGGTGAGCGGCGCGGTAAAGGCGATGTCGTGGCGCGTCGCCTCCACCGCCGGGGCGCCCACCAGGATGAACAGGAAGGACGGCAGGAAGGTGAAGAAGGTCGCGACGCTGGCCCCGGCGATGCCGGCCAGGACTTGGGCCTCGGGGCCGAACAGCTCCTTGGTCCAGCCGCCGACGAAGCCGACGAAGGCCACCACCATGATCAGTGGGCCGGGGGTGGTCTCCCCCAGGGCTAGTCCGTCGATCATCTGCTGGCCCGTGAGCCAGCCGTGGGTTTCCACCCCGCCCTGGTAGACGTAGGGCAGCACCGCATAGGCGCCGCCGAAGGTGACCAGGGCTGCCTTGGTGAAGAACCAGCCCATCTGCGTGAGCGGTCCCTGCCAGCCGTAGCTCAGGTACAGCAGGCCCTCGACCAGGCCCCAGAGCGCGAGCCCCACCAGGCTGTAGACCAGGGTGCGCGGCCAGGAGAAGCCGGAGTGCTCGGGCGTTGGGGTATGGTCGTCGATCAGGGCCGGTCCGTAGGTCTTGTTCGAGGCCCCGTGACCGCCGCCGGTCTTGAACCTATCCGGGGCCAGGCGCCCGCCGACGTAACCGATCAGTCCGGCGGCCACCACGATGGCCGGAAAAGGGACATGCAGCGCGAAGATCGCCACGAAGGCGACCGCGGCCATGGCCCACAGGACCCCGTTGCGCAGGGCCCGGGAGCCGATGCGCCAGGCGGCGAAGACCACAATGGCGGTGACCGCGGGCTTGATCCCATAGAGAATTCCGGCCACCAGCGGGACGTCGCCGTAGGCTAGGTAGACCCAGGTGAGCGCGATCAGGATACCGAGGGACGGGAGCACGAACAGCACCCCGGCCATGATGCCGCCCAGGGTGCCGTGCATGAGCCAGCCGATGTAGGTGGCGAGCTGCTGGGCCTCCGGTCCCGGCAGGACCATGGTGTAGTTCAGCGCATGCAGGAAACGGTGCTCGCTGATCCAGCGGCGGCGCTCCACCAGCTCCGTGTGCATCATGGCGATCTGCCCAGCGGGGCCGCCGAAACTCACGAAGCCGAGCTTGAGCCAATAGAGGAAGGCCTCGAACAGGGAGACTGGCGGGGGCGGGGCCTGGGGTACGGCCTCTGGCCGCGGCTGGGGTGGGGCAAGGGCCTCGGGGGCTGCGGACATGGGATACCTCGGGTCGGTGGAGGGGGTCGAAAGGGGCGACGGATCAGGCGCTGGCTGTCGAGAATCGCAGGTGCAGGGCGTTCAGCACCGGACTCGCCGCCGCAAGCAGGGCATCGTCATCGGGGCAGCCTGCCCGAAATCCGGCGAGCCGCAGAAGTCCAGATGATGCACCAGTGCCCAGAGGTGCGCGAGCCCTGGGTTTGCTTCCAGGCCGAAGGCCGCGGGCAACACCCGAACGGAGGCTGGCTCGCTTCTATCCGTGACGGCCGAAATGGGGATCGGCTTGGTTCCGCGCCGTCCAACCCCAACTGTTTATGCAGTTTTTCCCCGTAATAGGGACCCAACCATGAGCGACCCTCTCCACATCGTCTGTCCCCATTGTCAGGCGGTCAATCGAGTCCCAGCTGCCAAGCTGGGCCCGGCCGCGCGCTGCGGCCAATGTCACCGGCCACTGTTCGAGGCCCACCCGGTGGAGCTGACCCAGGCGACCTTCGCCAAGCACCTGGAACGCAACGAGATCCCGGTGCTGGTGGACTTCTGGGCGCCTTGGTGCGGCCCCTGCCAGATGATGGCGCCCCAGTTTGTCCAGGCGGCGCAACTGCTGGAGCCCAAGGTGCGGCTGGCCAAGGTGAACACCGAGGCGGAGCAGTCCCTGGGGGCGCACTACGGCATCCGCAGCATCCCGACGCTCGCGCTGTTCCAAGGCGGCCGGGAGATCGCGCGCCAGGCGGGGGCCATGGGGACTCAGGACATCGTGCGCTGGGTGGGCGCCCATTTGGGCTGACCCCGGACCGAGGGGAGTAGCCCTGCCTGGACTCACCCCGAAGGAGGCTCGCCACCGAAGGCTGGCCAGGGCGATACTGGTGACCGCCGCGGCACCTCAGTCGTTGGCCGAGATGGCCGGTAATGGCCGAGGGATGCCGATCCTGTTAAGGACGGCAATACCGTGGGCCGTGCCGCCGACTTTACGGCGGCGTTCGGTGAGGTTGGGAGCGGCGTGATGCTGCGCATTCTGGACCGCGGTCGCAGCCGCTATCTGAGCCTGTGCTGGCGCTGAATCCGAGGCCAATGGAGTCCCCATGAACGAACAGTTGGAAGACCTGCTGGCGCGCATTCACACCCTGCAGGAAGAGGTCGAGGAGACCTATCGACGGGCCCTGGAAGAGCTGGATCGGCAGAGGGAGGATCTGGCAGAGGAGTTTCTGCGCCGGCAGCGGCGCTACAAGGTCGGGGTACTCCGCTTCCTTGCGCGCGCGCAGCCCCTCGTCGTCTTGACCGTGCCGGTGATCTACGCGGGCTGGGTACCCTTCCTGCTGATGGACCTCTTTGTCACGGTCTATCAGGCCTCCTGCTTTCCGGCTTACGGTATCCCCAGGGTGCGGCGTGGGGCTTACCTGGTGTTCGACCGGGAGAGGCTGCCCTACCTGAACCTGATCGAACGCATCAATTGCTTCTATTGCTCCTACGCCAACGGGGTGGCGGCCTACACGCGTGAGGTGGCAGCCCGCACGGAGCAGTATTGGTGCCCCATCAAGCATGCGCGCCGGCTGCTCGGGGCCCACGAGTACTACCCGAAGTTCTTTGATCATGGCGATGCAGCGGCCTATCGGGATGAGCTCGCCCGTCTGCGCCAGGATTACGCCGAGCTCCGCGCCTTCGTGGAGAAGCAGTAAGCCGGAGGCGGATCGGCCCCTGGGCCCGCGACGGGTGCTGGCTTGCATAGAGGATGCAGGCCTGGGCCGATCTGGAAGATGATGACGAATCCGGTTAGTGGCAACCTAACTCTTTACTCTCTGGCGTCGGAATCAATCGGGGCTGGGGGATGCAGGGGTCAACGCCGCGACCACGCGATTGCGTCCACCATGTTTCGCCTGGTATAGGGCCGTGTCGGCTGCCTTGATGCACTGATTGATCGTCTGACCCAAGCTGTATTGGGCGACGCCGAGGCTCACCGTGAGTTGCACGGCTTGGTCGCCGATGGTGATTGCTTGGCCGGCAACGCGCTCCCGCAGCGTTTCCGCCACGACCAGACCGCCCTCCAGATCCGTGTCCGGCAGCAGCATCAGAAACTCCTCGCCGCCCCACCGTGCCACCAAGTCCTGGGCCCGGATACCGCTGCTGATGTGCCGGGTGGTCTGAATCAAGGCCTGATCGCCGGCATCGTGGCCGAAGGTATCGTTGATCGACTTGAAGCGGTCCAGGTCGCCGAGTAATAGGGTGAAAGGCGTGTGGTTACGTCGGAAGCGAGCCGCTTGATACTCCAGATGCTCCAGCATCGCCCGGCGATTCATCAAACCGGTGAGCGGGTCTGAGCGTGCAGCGTGGGCCAGCAGCTCCTCGGCTCGCGCGCGCTCCGCCACTTCATGGAGTAGACGCTCGTTGACCTCCATCAGGTCGTGGGTGCGTTCCCGAACGCGCAGCTCAAGGGCTTCCCGGGCCTGCTGCAGTTGCTCCTGGGCCCTGTCGGCCTGGGCACGGCTGCCCGCCAATTGCCGAGACATGGCATTGAAAGCGTCCACAAGCTGTGCCAATTCGTCGCCGCTGCGCATCTCGACCGGTTGATCCAGCTGCCCCTCGGCAATGGTGCGGCAGCGGTCGATCAACATGCGCAGCGGCTTGGTGAAATGGGATGCCAGCACGCGGCTGAACAGGAGGGCGAGAAGTATGGACAGGACGAGAGAGAGGGTGCCGGCAACGCGCACTGCTGCCAGTTTGCGCGCGAGCTCGTCGGCGCGCATGTCAATACCGATCAGATACTCTCCGTTGCCATTGCGCAGCGGCGAGTACCCGGACATGAACGACCCCCATTCATCCTCGTAGATACGATCATCCACGGAGGGTCGTTGAAATCCCAGCAGCAGAGGCGGCAGGTGCTCCTTGTATTCACGCCCGGGGAGGGCTTGCTCCTCCGACTCGTCCGAGTCGAGCACAAAGTACACCCGTTCGCCGCTGTGGCGCATGACGTAGAGATACGCGATGTCCGGATTCGTGCGACCCAGCTTGCGCAGCAAGCTCAGGTACTTATCGTAGATCGGATCGGCGCGGTCGGAGGCGTGCCGGATCGCCTCGAGATCTGTCGCATCGAGGATTTGCCCGATCAGTGCGGCGGTGCTCTCCAGGCGAGACTGGACGCTCCTGGTGAGGCTTTCCACCGCGCTGACATAAAAGTAGCTGCCGATGCTGCCCGACACGAAAACCACCGCGAAGAAGTGGCTGAGAAACAATCTGCGGTGGATATTCAGGCGCATCGATACTGATCAGTAACTTACGTGGTCAAGAGGTGGTGTAGGGGTTGTCGCACAGAGGGTCGTTGCTTTGGCAATGCTGGTCAGCCAAGGAGACTGTCGCGGCGACGACCGGCGAAGCGGGGCCGCTGGGGCGCCTCACCGTCTTGGCCATTCTCGTACTCGTTCAGTACGCCCCCGACGACTGGGGCACCCACCTGACGCAACCGCTCGAGCGTCGTCTGAATCAGGGGTATGGGGGTCGCCTCGGCACGAATTACCAATACCACGGCGTCGCATGCCCTGGACAGCATGAGCGCATCGCTCACCGTTTGGGTAGGGGCAGAATCGATGACAATCCGCGCGTAGCGCGCACGGAGTCGGTTCAGGGTCTGGGCAAATTGCCGCGAGGACAGCAGCTGCAGTGGGTCTGGCGGGACCGTACCGGCCGGCAGGATGTCGATGTTCGCGCCATCGACGCGATGGATGCATTGGCCCTCTTCCGCGGTACCGGCCAGCAGATTGGAAAGCCCAGGGGTATCGGCTCGGAAGGCGAGCAGGCCCTCCGGCGACGGCCGGCGAATGTCGGCGTCGATCAAAAGGACTTTGTCCACCTGGCTCAGGGCCAAAGCCAGGTTGACGGCGACGGTGGTCTTGCCCTCACCTCGGGTGCTCGACGTCAGCAGTACCACCCCGGTGGAATCGTCGGGGCTGGATAGGAGAACCCTGGTACGCAGTGTGCGGATGGCCTCCGCGAACTGAGATCCTGGCTGATCGGTGAACATCCGATCAAGCCGTACCTTCTTGCGCCGGCGCCGGCTCAAGCGCGGAAGGGCGCTCAATATCGGCATCTGCAGGCAGTTCTCGACGTCCTGGGGGCGTTTGAGCGTGTTGTCGAGGAATGCACTCAGCATCGCCAATGCGAACCCGGCGACGAGCCCCAGTAGGACCGCGATGCCGACCATCCTCATCGCATTCGGCTCGACCGGCGACCTGGGTACCTGGGCGCCATCCAGGACGCGGGCATGGATCGGTAGTCTGCCCATGTCCACGCTTGCATCTGGGCCCACATCTAGGTCCGTGTCTTTGAAACGTCCCGTGAAGGGGTCGTAAAGATGGCGGGCCGTCTCGATCTCCTGCTCCAGCGAACGCGGGTCCGACTCCCCCCGACCTGTTTCCCGAGTCGCTGTCTGGAGCGCATTGAGTTCGCCCTCCAACTGTTCCGCCTGGGCGCGGGCGATATCCAGATCCTGATCGAGGGTGACGAGGGAATTGCCGATCTCCGCTGCCAGCATGGCGCGCGCGGCGTCGAGGTCTGAACGCGCCGAGATCATCCTGGGATGCAAGGGGCCGTAACGCTTGGCCAGCTCGGAGACCTGGCGATCAGCCTGCAACTCGGCGGTCTTGAGGGACTGAAGGGCGATGTTGCTGGCCAGGCTGGGGTGAGCTATCAGGTCCCCCGCCGACAGGGCGCCGGCCTGCTGTATCTGGTTGTGCAGCTCCTGGAGACTGTCGCGCCTTACGCGCGCCTCGGCCAGGCGCTGAGAGAGCAAGTGGACCTGCTTGCCCGTGATGTCGGGCGCACCGTCCTCTGCCTGCTAGCCGATCGGTCTCGCGATAGGCTTTCAGCCTGCCCTCCAAGGTCTCCACCCGTTTGCGCAGCGTGGCCAGGTCGCCGGTCACCCGGGTCGCACCCTTGCTCACCGGCTGCAAGCCGGTCGTGGATCGCATTTCCACATAGGCGTCCGCGAAGGCATTGGCAACCCGGGCGGCCAGGGCGGGGTCGTTAGCGGTAAAGCTGAGACGAATGACCTGGGAGTCGGGAACGGATTCCACTTTGAGGCGACTCCCGACCGCGGCGGCGGCGGCTGCTTGAGCCTGCGCCTCCGTCGGCGGCGGCAGGGAACCGGCCTGGGCAAAGAAATCCGACACCCCGGCGATCCAGTCCAGTTGGATCCAGGCAGGGCGCGGCTTGATCTGGCGTGGGTCGAACTCGGAATTATTCCATAGCCCGAGCTTGGCCGTGACCGACTCAGCCATGGTCCGCGACCTGAGCAGAAGGACCTCGGTTTGCATGGAGTCCTGGCGACCTATGGAACACACCGAACCCCAGTCGCTGTCGCCTTGAACCGGGTCGCATCTGCTGCCCTGCGTGTCCACCACGAGGGTGACCTCAGCCTCGTAGCGGGGCTCCAGGGAGTTGGCGGCCAACGCCGCAAACAGGCCCCAGGCCAAGGCGAGTCCAACGATCTTGGGCCGTTGCTTGAGGACCCGGCTCCAATAGGCGGCGCCGGCGAGGCTTGGCTTCCCCATTGCCGGCCCCGGGTTGCCCGGCATTGATGGCGTTAAGTTTGGTCCCACTAAAAAAAGCTTCCCTTGACGATGACTGTGTCCCCAGGGCCGACGAAGTCGTTCTCGTCCACCTTGCGCTCTTCTTGTGGGGTTTCCTCAGGCAACAGAACGATCTTTCCTCGGGAGGCGCGTTCGGTGAAACCGCCGGCGAATGAGATGGCCTTCCGCACCGTCATTCCCGGCGAGTAAGCGTAGCTCCCAGGGCGATTGACTTGCCCCATCACGAAGAAGGGTCGGTACTCATCGACACTGACGGTTACCTTGGGATCGATGAGGTAAGGGCCGGCCAGACGGCCGGTGATCAGTTGCTCCAGATCCGACGGCGTCAGGCCCAGGACCTTTATCTCTCCAAGGAGCGGATAGCGAATGGTCCCGCGGTCGCTGATCCACTCGATCACCGAGAGGTCGGGCTCCCCAAAGACGGCAATATGCACCTTGTCGCCTGCGCCGAGGGTGGTCTCGGATGGAGATTCTCCAGCCTGGCACAGCTTCGGGCTAAGTACGCAGAAGAATACCGGCAGGAAAAGCACCAGAAACGGGTGGGCAAGAACAGGCATGCGCGCAGGACTCGAAGGGACAAAAGGAAAGGCGCGGCAAGGGCAGGCTGGCCGCTACGCCCGGCTGGATGTTAACCGAAAGGTGCTCCGGAAGGCATCGCAAGGTCCGGGAGCTCCAAGTCGATGGTGACGTTGGTGTTGACGCGCCGGCGTCCCCCGTCGGCAGGTTCTTCCTGCTGCGGGCCAGGATTGACCAGGGGGTGCAGAGTCCTGGTTGCTGAGGTGCAGGTCCGCCGCCGCGTCCCACCCCACCACCCGCCCCCCGCTGCCGGGGTCATTCGCTGGATGCGAATCTTCCAGCACTGTGCGAGGTTTATCCGGCATGACTCTGTAATTTAGACTCCTGACTCCCAGCCATCGGTGGAACAGTGACGGCCTCGTTTCCCTCTATCGGATGACTGCCACGCGCAGGTGCCGACTCGGCGGTGGGGCCCGCCGTGAGGCTTGCCTAACCGCATTTGGTCCAATTTTTTGTTCGACGTCGCTTCCCACTCGCGGCCTTGCTACCATTTTCGCGTATGTCTGGTCGGGCGCAGCTGTACGCCTTCATCGTCGTTTTGGGAGCGGTCATGAAAGTTCTGGTTACGGGTAGTGCGGGATTCATCGGCTCGGCGTTGTCGTTGCGGCTCTTGGCTCGTGGCGACGAGGTGGTCGGTGTCGATAACCTCAATGATTACTATGACGTCAATCTGAAGAAGGCCAGGTTGACGCGTACGCAGCAGCACGCCGGATTCACCGATGTACGGGTCGATATGCAGGATCGCGCGGCCATTGCAGAAGTCTTTGCGCACCACCGGCCTCAGCGGGTCATCAATCTCGCGGCCCAAGCCGGCGTACGCTATTCCATCGAGAATCCGATGGCTTACGTCGACACCAACCTGGTTGGCTTCGCCAATATTCTGGAGGGATGTCGCCATAACGGTATCGAGCACCTGGTCTACGCGTCCAGCAGCTCCGTCTACGGGGCCAACACCAACATGCCGTTCTCAGTTCACCAAAACGTCGACCACCCCCTAAGCCTCTACGCGGCGACGAAGAAGGCGAACGAGCTCATGGCGCACACCTATGCCCATCTGTACCGTCTCCCAGTGACTGGTCTGCGTTTCTTTACTGTTTATGGTCCTTGGGGTCGGCCGGACATGGCGCTGTTCAAGTTCACGCGTGCCATCCTCGCCGGAGAAGCCATCGACGTGTTCAATTACGGCCGACATCGGCGTGACTTTACCTATATCGACGACATTGTCGAGGGTGTGATCCGAGTGTTGGATCGCGTGCCTGAGCCGGATCAGCGTTGGTCTGGGGATGACCCGGACTCTGCGACGAGCAGTGCCCCCTATCGCCTCTACAACATCGGCAACAATGATCCCGTCGAGCTGATGCAGTACATCGAACTGCTCGAACAGTGCCTCGGAAAGACCGCGCGGAAGAATCTGCTGCCGCTTCAAGCGGGGGATGTCCCGGATACCTATGCGGATGTCGAGGATCTCGTGAGGGACACCGCGTACCAGCCAGCTACCCCCGTTGCCGTCGGCGTCGAGCGGTTTGTCGAGTGGTATCGTACCTATTACCGACTGTGATGTCGGTGGAAGGCTGTGGACGGATCTGGAAGGGCACGGTCCCCGGTAGACGCCTTCGACAGCAATTTGCCGACGGCCTGGGGACAAGGCTGCAGGTTAGCCCGGTGCTCGCCCTGAGCCAATCCCAGGGCATTTCGTTACAGCGGGTGGGTGACGGGCGTTGGACGCCGGGATTCAGGCGGCGGCCGGTGCAGGCCATGCCCTGATTCGGTAGCGGATCGGACGCGAAAGAGCCTCGGCGCATGCATCCCTGCACGGCACGGGGCTCATGGTCAGTTCTTCCTAACGAGATGCTGATTAAAGCCATCCCTGGCTTGAATCAACTCGCGCTCCCCGAGGCGCGACTCGCGGAGCGCTCCATTTTCAACGGCTCAGCGCCGTCGAAAATGGCAGAGCATCCTGCCCCGCACGGGAAACGCAATAAATCAGCGTTTCCCTAATTCTTCTCGGTGATGCCCTCGACCGTCACCTCGACCCGGCGGTTGGGCTGGTAGCAGTCGACCAGAGCGGCCTTGCTCTTGGCGCTGGCACAGTCCGCCGGAGTCACCTTGAGCTGCGACTCCCCGTAGCCCACGGCACTGATGCGGTCGGCCGGGACACCTTGGGTGACCAGTTGACCCTGCACCGTACCGGCACGGCGCTCAGACAGGTCTTGGTTGTAGGCGTCTGACCCGATCGGGTCCGTATGCCCGGCGACGCGCACCGAATTGTAGGATACCTGGTTCAGGTCGCTGGCGAAGTTGTTGACGGTGGACACGCCCTGCGACGATAGGTTCGCCTTGTTGAACGCGAAGAGTGCATCCGCGGAGAGCTCGTAGGTGCGGGTAACGGGGGGCGGGGCCGCCCGGCCGCCGATCGGGATCACGAGGCCAGCGGTCAATACCCAGTCGCCAAAGCTGTCGTTGCTCCTCAGGCTGCCGCTGTTGTCGTCATAGCGGTAGCGCCCGTCCAGGCGCAAAGAGGCGTACTCGGCGACGCGGACCATAACGCCGGCGCCCGCCTCAGCCATGAAGCTCCAAGCGGAGTCTGAGTTACAGATGCCGCGGTTTGCTGGTATGCGGTCGCACTCGAAATCGTCGTTGATCGCCCCCAGGCCCGCGAGCAGGAAGGGTTGAACCGTACCGCGCCGGTTGAAGACGAACAGGCCGTCAATGCCGATGTCTCCAATCGTAAAGTCGCCTTGGGGGAGGCCGTTGGGCACGCCCTGCTGAGGGCCTTGGCGCAACGTGGGCAGACTGAAGTCGCCGTCGCTGGACAGGTCGGTGTAGGTTCCCCGCAACTCCAGATTGAACCACTCGTTGATGGGCTTACCGACAGCGAACCCCCAGCCCGCACCGTCTTCCGTACCCCGGTCGTCGTCGGCCCAGGTGTAAGCGGCGAAGGGGAGCAGATACCAGCGGCTGTCGAAGCTGGACAGCGTTTGTGCGCCGGTTTCGTCCGGCGATTGCGCCAAAGCGGCGAGCGGGCTCGCCAACATGACGGCGGACAGGGCAGAAAGGCAGAACTTGTGCATGTTTTTTAAGTCTCCCCGAAGATCAACAGTGACCTAACCGTTTTGCGACCGGTTCGGCTCCTCCGCCGAGGCGGGCCCGATCATGTTGAGTGGTCTGGGCGACCACCAGAAATCTAGGCCGGCCACGGATGGCAAGGAGAAAATAACACATGTCTCAGCTGCGCATCAATATATATAAAGACAACGCTTAATTGTGCACCGCATTGTGCGCAGCGCCGCTGGTTTGTGGTCTTTTGGCAACGTACAGGCTTGGGAGCGACGGGACTGGCAGGGGTTGGGCTCAGCCCGAGCAGGGCGGCACCCATTGCGACGATCCCCGTCTGGTGTCGACAAGCCGCTGCGCCCGGTGTGGCGAGGCCCCTCAGGTACCTTGCCGGCCAGGTCCCGGCCGTGCTCGGAGATCCCAGCCATCACCGGGGTCGTCAGGACATAGATGCTAGGGGTCTGACCTGGCCGCCTCCGAGAGGAGGGCGACTGTGGTTTCGCCGGTCGCCTTGTCGATGTTGAGCTGCACCTCGCAGTACTCGCTCTGCTCTTCCACGGGCGTGGGGTCGTCGGCGCAGCTGCAACCGGCGATGATCCCGGAGTAGAAGATACCGGCGTGCACCTGAATACTGGTCGGCTGCTCTGCGGCGCTAAGGATCATGACCTGCAGGCCATGGTCGATGGCGTAGCTTCCGGCGGACAGCCCCTGCTGCAAGGGCAGATGGCTTGCGCCCATTCCTTCGATCTCCCGCTTGAGGATCTCCCGGAATTTCGGGGTTCCCCAAGCGCTCAAGGATTTGGTCAGTTGGACCATGACCGCTCGCCAACCATCCGCCCCTAACCCAGGGTCACGGGGATCTTGCCGATGCGCGAGCGCCACTCGGCGGGACCGGTTCGGTGGACAGACTCGCCGCGGCTGTCCACCGCAACTGTGACCGGCATGTCCTCGACCTCGAATTCGCGGATCGCCTCCATTCCGAGGTCGGCGAAGGCGACTGGGCGCGACGCCTTGATGGCCTTTGCGACCAGATAGGCAGCACCACCCACGGCGATGAGGTACACGGCCTCGTGGCGTTTGATCGCCTCAATCCCGGCGGGGCCGCGCTCTGCTTTGCCGATCATGCCGATTAGCCCGGTCTGGGCGAGAACTTGCTCGGTGAACTTGTCCATGCGCGTCGCGGTGGTGGGACCGGCGGGGCCGACGACCTCATTGCGGACCGGGTCCACCGGGCCGACGTAGTAGATGAAGCGGCCTCGGAGGTCGACGCCCTCCGGCAGGGGCTCGCCGCGGGACAGCAGATCCACCAGGCGCTTGTGGGCGGCGTCGCGGCCCGTAAGGAGCTTGCCGGACAGAAGCAGGCGTTCACCCGGGTGCCAGGCGGCGATGTCCTCGTGAGAGAGGCCGTCGAGGTTGACCCGGCGGGCCCCGGCAGCGGCATCGTAGGGGATCTTGGGCCAGTCGGACAGGCGCGGCGGATCCAGGGCCACCGGACCGCTGCCGTCGAGGGCGAATTCAAGGTGCCGGGTGGCCGCGCAGTTGGGGATGATGGCCACGGGGAGCGATGCGGCGTGGGTGGGGTAGTCGAGGATCTTCACGTCCAGGACCGTCGTCAGCCCGCCGAGGCCCTGGGCGCCGATCCCCAGGGCGTTGACCTTTTCGTAGATCTCCAGGCGCAGCTCCTCCAGGCGGCTGGCGGGGCCGCGGCCGCGCAGCTCGTGGATGTCGATGTCGGCCATCAGGGCCTCCTTGGCCAACAGCATGGCCTTCTCCGCGGAGCCGCCGATGCCGATCCCGAGCATTCCCGGCGGGCACCAGCCAGCCCCAAGGGTCGGGACCGTGCGCAGAACCCAGTCCACCAGGCTGTCGCTGGGGTTCAGCACGGCGAAGCGGGACTTGTTCTCGGACCCGCCGCCCTTGGCTGCGAGCTTGATTTCCACCCGGTCGCCTAGGACCAGCTCTACATGGACCACGGCCGGTGTGTTGTCTCCGGTATTCTTGCGTGCCCCGATGGGGTCGGAGACCATGGAGGCTCGCAGCAGATTGTCCGGATGCGTGTAGGCGCGGCGGACGCCGGCGTCCACCATGGCCTGAAGGCTCATGTCCCCCTCAAAGCGCACGCCCATGCCGACCTTGAGAAACGCGATCACCAGGCCCGTGTCCTGGCAGATCGGGCGGTGCCCCTCGGCGCACATCCGCGAGTTGAGCAGGATCTGGGCCATGGCGTCCTTGGCGGCGGGGGACTCCTCCAGGGCGTAAGCCTCCGCTAGGGCGCGGATATAGTCGGCCGGGTGATAGTAAGAGATGTACTGCAGCCCGTCGGCGACGCTCTGAATCAGATCTTCTTGCTGGATGGTGGTCATGGCTGTGGCCTGTCCGAGTGGGGCGTCGGGACCTTTGCATGGGTGCATGCCGGGTCTCCGATTTGGTCAAGAAGTATAGCGGCGGGCTACCGTTGTGCCCCTCGTTTGCCGCGATTGTGCCAGGCCATACGCCTTCGCCCGGACCCACAACGTACTTGCCAAAGGCTGGCGATCGTCTGTAAGATGCCGGGCTCCTGACGACAGGCGCGTAGCTCAGCTGGTTAGAGCACCACCTTGACATGGTGGGGGTCGTTGGTTCGAGTCCAATCGCGCCTACCAAACTCGCAGCCGCCAGCCTATGGCCACCGGCACCCAGACCACAGCGGCTGGGCGCCACCGGCGGTAGGCTGGCGGCTTTTTCGTTTCCGGCTGGGCGGCACGCCCTCTGAGCTTCCTTCACGATTCCCGCTCGTATCGGTCACCACTGAACCTCGATCCCTCAGGAACCTGAGATGCCCATCATCACCCTTCCGGACGGCTCACAGCGAACCTTCGAGCAACCTGTAACCGTGACTCAGGTCGCCCAGTCCATTGGCGCCGGTCTTGCCAAGGCCGCGCTCGCAGGAAGGGTGGATGGACGCGTGGTTGACACGTCGTTCCTGATCGCGCAGGACGCTGCCCTGGCCATCGTTACGGCCAAGGACGAGGCAGCCTTGGAGTTGCTGCGGCATGACGCCGCCCACGTCATGGCTCAGGCGGTCCAAGAGCTCTACCCCGGGACCCAGGTCACGATAGGTCCCGCGATCGAGGACGGCTTCTACTACGACTTTGCCCGTGACGAACCCTTCACGCCGGAGGATCTGGCGCGCATCGAGGCTCGGATGCACGAGATCGTCAGGCGCGACCTGCCCCTGGTAAGGGAGGTGTGGGACCGTGAGGCGGCCAAGGCGCTGTTCGCCGGTATCGGCGAGGCCTACAAGGTTCAGATTATCGAAGACATCATCCCCGAGGGCGAGGAGGTGTCGATCTACCGGCAGGGAGACTGGTTCGACGTCTGCCGCGGGCCCCATCTGCCCAGCACCGGGAAGCTCGGGAACGGTTTCAAGCTCACCAAAGTCGCCGGGGCCTACTGGCGGGGTGACGCACGCAACGCCCAACTCCAGCGCATCTACGGCACTGCCTGGCGCGACAAGAAGGAACTGGACGCCTATTTGCACCGGCTGGAGGAGGCTGAGCGGCGCGACCACCGTCGCCTCGGAAAGCAGCTCGATCTCTTCCACTTCCAGGAGGAGGCCCCGGGGATGGCCTTCTGGCATGCCAGGGGCTTAGTGGTCTATCGCCTCGCCGAGGACTATATGCGGGGCCGTCTGGAGGAGTACGACTATCAGGAGGTCGAGACCCCTCAGCTGCTGGACCGCTCCTTGTGGGAGCGCTCGGGGCACTGGGACAAGTTTGCGGGGGGCATGTTCACTACGCACCTCGACGACCACGACTTTGCCATCAAGCCCATGAACTGCCCGGGGCATATCCAGCTCTACAACCAGGGGCTCAAGAGCTACCGCGACCTGCCGCTACGTATCGCCGAGTTTGGGGTAGTGCATCGCAATGAGCCCTCCGGGACCCTGCATGGCCTGATGCGCGCGCGGCGATTTACCCAAGACGACGCCCACGTCTTCTGCACTGAGGACCAACTCCAGGCGGAGGTCTCGACCCTGATCGACATGGTCTTCGAGACCTACCGCGATTTCGGCTTTACGGACATCGTGCTGGCCCTGTCGCTGCGCCCGGACAAACGTGTCGGCAGCGACGCCCTCTGGGACAAGGGTGAGGCGGCCCTGGACAAAGCCTTGCGGGACAAGGGGCTCGAGTTCCGAGTCCAGCCGGGGGAGGGGGCCTTCTATGGCCCCAAGATCGAGTTCACGCTGCACGACAGTATCGGCCGCGCCTGGCAGTGCGGGACTATCCAAGTGGACTTTTCCATGCCCGGCCGGCTGGGGGCCCATTACATCGCGGAGGACAACAGCAAGCAGACCCCGGTGATGATCCATCGGGCGATCCTGGGGTCCATGGAGCGCTTCATCGGTATCCTGATCGAGCACTACGCCGGGGCCCTGCCGGCCTGGCTTGCGCCGGTGCAAGCCCTTGTTTGCAACATCACCGATCGCCAGGCCCCCTATGTGCGAGAGGTCACTAACACCTTGCGCAAAAAGGGCTTCCGTGCGGAATACGACTTGAGAAACGAGAAGATCGGCTTTAAAATCCGCGAGCACACCCTGCAAAAGGTACCCTACCTGCTCGTGCTGGGGGATCGCGAGGTCGAGAACCGTACCCTCGCCGTCCGCGACCGCAAGGGTCAGGATCTCGGGGTCATGGGCCTGGATGAATTCATGGCCCGTCTCGGGCAAGAAGTCGAGGCCCGAACCCACTGACGTCCGGTGTTAGCGCTAACGTCCGCCTCAGGCGGGCCGCAGCGCGACCGGTCGTTTTCGTTTGTGTGACTGGAGGAACCTGCAATAGCTGCGCCAAAAAAGAACCGCGTCAATCGGGAGATCACCGCCAGCGAGGTGCGATTGATCAACGCGGAGGGAGTCCAGGTCGGAGTCATCAAGCTGCGCGAGGCCATCGAGATGGCTGAGGCAGAGGCATTGGATGTGGTGGAGATCGATCCCAACGCCGAGCCCCCGGTCTGCCGACTGATGGACTTCGGGCGCTTCGTTTTCGATCAGAGGAAGAAGAAGGCCGAGGCCAAGAAGAAGCAGCGGCAGGTTCAGATCAAGGAGATTAAGTTCCGTCCAGGTACGGACGAAGGAGACTATCAGGTCAAACTACGCAACCTGACCCGTTTCCTGACCGAGGGGGACAAAGGCAAGGTCACCATGCGCTTTCGCGGGCGGGAACACGCCCACCGCGAGCTCGGGTTGGAACTGCTCAAGCGGGTTGAGCACGACCTTGCCGACATCAGCACCGTGGAGCAACAGCCACAGATGGAAGGACGCCAGATGGTGATGGTGCTGGGTCCCAAGAAGAAATAGCGGCCTGGCGGGGTCAAGCCGGGCAGATTGTTCGGTGGTGCGCACCGGCCGGCCCTGGCCGCACATCAATCTCAAATAGCGGAGTCGAGAGTAATGCCTAAGATCAAGACCAAACGGGGGGCTGCGAAGCGCTTTGCGCGCAACGCCGCGGGTTCGTTCAAGCGAAATGCTTCCCATCGGCGCCACATCCTGACCAAGAAGACCACCAAGCGGAAGCGCCACATGCGCTCCCCGGCATTGGTCCACAAGTCGGATGCCAAGAGCGCGATGCGGATGATGCCTTACTGCTGAACCTGAACGAACTGGAGAAGAGTCATGCCAAGAGTCAAACGAGGCGTACAGGCCCACGCCCGCCACAAGAAGATCATGAAGGCAGCCAAGGGCTATTACGGCGCCCGCAGCAAGGTCTTCCGCGTCGCCAAGCAGGCGGTCATCAAGGCCGGACAGTACGCCTATCGGGACCGCCGCCAGAAGAAGCGCCAGTTCCGCGCTCTGTGGATTGCGCGAATCAATGCTGCGGCGCGCATGAATGGTTTGTCCTACAGCCGTTTCATGAACGGCCTGAAGCGGGCCGGAGTGGCGCTCGACCGCAAGGTGATCGCCGAGATCGCTTACAGCGACATGCCTGCCTTCACTGCCCTGGCCGAGCAGGCCAAGGTCGGCCTGAGCCAGTCCCAGGCGGAGCCCCGGGCCGCTGCCGCCTAGCAGGGACGAGCCGACCCGGCTGCCGGGTAGCGGTCGGCCTCGATTTGAGCGAAAGGGAAAGACCGCGGGCTTTCCCTTTTTCGTTGGGGCCTGACTTTGTCCCAGGCCTGACCCACAGGTCCATGCGACCGCGCGGATGAATTGCGAGTCCAGACCCACAGCGAGGGTATCCAGCATGGCGGAAGCAGACGGAACCGGGCTCGATACCCTGCGCGAGGCGGCCCTAGCCGAGATTGCCGCTAGTGCGGATCGCGTCGCCCTCGACCAAGTGCGGGTCCGTTATCTGGGCAAGAGCGGGCTCCTGACCGCTCAGCTTAAGCAGCTCGGGGCCTTACCAAAACAGGACCGGCCTGCCGCTGGGGCTCTGATCAATCTTGCCAAGGAAGGGGTACAGGCGGCCATCGAGGACCGTCGTTCCGTTCTGGAACAGGCCGCCCTCATGGCCAGGCTGGCTGGGGAGCGCATCGACGTCACACTGCCCGGGCGCGGCCAAACTCCGGGTGGCCTGCACCCCATCACGCGGACACTCCGGCGCATCGAGCGGCTCTTTGCCAATGCCGGTTTCGCCGTCGCCGAGGGTCCGGAGGTGGAGGACGACTACCACAACTTCGAGGCACTCAATATCCCTGCTCACCACCCGGCGCGGGCGATGCACGACACCTTCTATTTCGATGAGCACCTGCTGCTACGCACCCACACCTCCCCGGTGCAGATCCGGGTGATGCGCGAGCAGGCCCCGCCCCTGCGCGTCATTGCCCCAGGTCGGGTCTACCGTTGCGACTCGGACCTGACCCACACCCCCATGTTCCACCAGGTGGAGGGGCTGCTGGTGGACGAGCAGGTGAGTTTTGCTGATCTCAAGGGGGTCCTCTACGATTTCCTGATCAACTTCTTCGAGCGCGATCTGCAACTGCGCTTCCGCCCCTCCTATTTCCCCTTTACGGAGCCCTCCGCGGAGGTCGATATCCAGTGCGTCATGTGCAACGGGAGCGGGTGCCGGGTGTGTAAGCAGAGCGGTTGGCTGGAGGTCCTGGGTTGCGGCATGGTCTACCCCGAGGTGTTCCGGCATGTGGGCATCGACCCTGAGCGGTACCTTGGTTATGCCTTTGGCATGGGGGTGGAGCGCCTAGCGATGCTGCGTTACGGCATCGACGACATCCGGCTCTACTTCGAAAATGACCTGAGATTTCTGCGGCAATTTGCCTGACCTGAAAGAGAATTAGGAAGCCGGACTATGCGATTCAGCGAGGCATGGTTGCGCGAATGGGTCGCCCCTCCCATCGATACCCAGACCCTGTGTGCCCAGTTGACCATGGCTGGGCTTGAGGTGGATGGGGTGGAGCCCGCGGCGCCCGAGTTCACCGGGGTCGTGGTCGGGCTGGTCCTTGCCGCCGAGCCGCACCCGGACGCCGGAAAGCTGCGTGTCTGCCAGGTGGATGCCGGTCTGGGCGAGGCGTTGCAGATCGTCTGTGGGGCGGCCAACGTGGCCGCGGGGATGAAGGTCCCGGTCGCCCTGACGGGTGCCGTGCTCCCGGGCGACATCCAGATCAAGCCTGCCAAGCTCCGGGGGGTCAAGTCCATGGGCATGATCTGCTCCGCCTCCGAACTGGGGCTGGCGGAGACCTCGGAAGGCATTCTGCCCCTCCCGGCAGACGCTGAGGTTGGGGCGGACCTGCGGGCTTTGCTGCGGCTCGACGACGCCTGCATCGAGGTTGATCTGACCCCGGACCGGGGCGACTGCCTGAGCCTCTCCGGGATCGCCAGAGAGGTGGGGGTTATTAACCGCAGCCCCGTGGTCGGTCCGCACATCGACGCTGTTCCGCCGGCCATTGACGACCGCTTTCCGGTGCGGCTGGAGGCGGGTCCAGCCTGTCCGCGTTACGTCTGCCGGATCGTCCGCAATGTCGCCGTCGGGGCCGAGACTCCGCTCTGGATGCGCGAGCGTCTGCGTCGATCGGGGCTGCGCAGCCTCGGTCCGGTGGTGGATGTAACCAACTATGTCCTGATCGAGCTCGGTCAGCCCCTGCATGCCTTCGACCTCGCTCGGTTGGACGGCGAGATCCGGGTGCGCCAGGCGGAGCCCGGTGAATCGCTGGTCCTGCTCAATGGGGACGAGGCGACACTGCGCCCGGATAGCCTGGTCATCGCCGATGGCCGGGTACCGGTGGCCCTGGCCGGGATCATGGGCGGGTCCGGCTCCGCGGTAAACGAGGGGACCCGCGACATCCTGCTTGAGAGCGCCTTTTTTGCCCCCGCGGCCATCAGCGGCAAGGCACGCGGCTACGGGTTGCATACGGATTCCTCCCACCGCTTCGAGCGCGGCGTAGACCCGGAGCTTCAGGTTCGCGCCATCGAGCGGGCGACCCGACTCTTACTGGACATTGTTGGCGGCGAGCCCGGTCCCGTGGTCGAGGCCCTCAGCCCGGGCGATCTGCCCAAGCGTGCCGCCTTGCTCCTGCGCCGCACCCGCGTTCGCCAAGTTCTCGGCCTCGACCTCGACGACGCCGATGTGGAAGACATCCTGATCCGGCTCGGCATGGAGGTCGCCCTCGCCGGAGACGGCTGGGAGGTCCTACCGCCCAGCAGCCGCTTCGACATCGTCCTTGAGGTCGATCTGATCGCCGAGATCGGGCGCATTCACGGCTACGACAACATCCCCATGGCCCATGCCCCGACGGCAGCGACCACCCGCGCCCCTGCGGAGACCGCCTTCGACCTCGATCGCGCGCGCCTAGCCCTTGTGGCACGCGGCTACCAGGAGGTCATCACCTACAGCTTCGTCAACCCGCAGCTGCAGACCCTGGTGGACCCGGGGCGGCCGGTCCTGACTCTGGCGAACCCCATTTCCGCTGATCTTGCCGTGATGCGCACTGGGCTCTGGCCGGGATTGCTCCAGACAGCACGCCAGAACCTGGCCCGTCAGCAGGAGCGGGTTCGCATCTTCGAGAGCGGGCTGCGCTATTTGCCGGAGCCCGGAGAGGCTGGGGTCCCGAGGCAGGACCCTGTCCTCGGCGGCCTTGTGATCGGCCCCGTGGACCCGGAGCAATGGGGACATGCCTGCCGGCGGGCTGACTTTTTCGACCTCAAGGCCGACGTGGAGGCTATTCTGGGGTTGACCGGATGCCGGGAGGCGTACGGCTTCGTCCCCGTAGACCACCCGGCTTTGCACCCTGGGCAGGCCGCTCGTATCGAGCGGGATGGGCGCGAGGTTGGGATGCTCGGCATGTTGCACCCGGCCGTTGCGGTGCAGCTCGACATCAACGCTGACGCCTACCTCTTCGAACTGGCCTTGGATGGGCTTGCTGCAGGGCGGCTGCCTGCCTTCAGGCCCCTGTCCAAGTTTCCGTCCATCAGGCGTGACATCGCCATCGTGGTTGATGCCGGAGTGAGTCGGGCACAGGTCCAGGCATGTATCGCCGTCGCCGAGCCGGATTTGCTGACCGACATCGTCCTGTTCGATGTCTATCAGGGCGAGAAAATAGAGTCCGGGCGAAAAAGTTTGGCTTTGGGATTGATTTTGCAGGCATCTTCTCAGACACTTACAGATCAAGAGGTTGATCGAAGCATTGCGCGGATCCTGGCGCGGCTCGAGTCAGACTTTGGGGCACGACTGAGGGATTGATGGTATGGCGCTGACTAAGGCCGACATGGCCGAACATCTGTTCGAGGAGATGGGCCTCAATAAGCGAGAGGCCAAGGATGTAGTGGAGATGTTCTTCGAGGAGATCCGATCCGCGCTTGAGCGCGGCGAGCAGGTCAAGCTCTCCGGTTTCGGCAATTTCGATCTGCGCGAAAAGAAGCAACGCCCCGGCCGGAATCCGAAAACGGGTGAAGAAATCCCGATAACCGCTCGCCGGGTCGTAACTTTTAGACCCGGACAGAAGCTCAAGTCAAGGGTGGAAGCTTATGCTGGAAGCGAGCGCTAGCGGCGAGCACCATGAACTGCCGCCCATTCCGGGCAAACGCTACTTCACCATTGGCGAGGTCAGCGAGCTTTGTGGCGTCAAGCCGCATGTCCTGCGGTATTGGGAGCAGGAGTTCTCTCAGCTTAAGCCCGTCAAGCGTCGCGGCAACCGTCGCTACTACCAGCGCCACGATGTAATCATGGTGCGACAGATTCGCAGCCTCCTCTATGAGCAGGGGTTCACCATCGGTGGGGCGCGGCAGCAGCTCTCCGGGGAGTCTGCCAAGCAGGACGTGAGTCAGAGTCACCAGATCATTCGGCAACTGCGGACTGAGCTCGAAGACATCCTCCAGACTCTGCGGCGCTGAGGCCAGGCCCAAGCCAGTTTGACAGCAGAAGACGGGCACGCCTAGAATCACCGGCGTCCCGGGGCGTAGCGCAGCCTGGTAGCGCACCTGAATGGGGTTCAGGTGGTCGGAGGTTCAAATCCTCTCGCCCCGACCAATAAAAACAAATAGATGCACATGAGATGATCAGGGGGCCAAGTGCCCCCTTTTTGTTTGTGTCCCCCCTTTTTGTCCCCCCAGTGGAAAAATGTCCCCCCGGGCTGATATTCCCTGATCCCGTCAGTTGGGCAGCCTCGGATACGGCTTGCGGGAGGCCACATCGCGACGCGTGCCACATGTCTGAGGCACCATCCGAAGTGTCTTCGTGCAGATGTTCGTCTGCGTGCAACCGATTCCTCGTTCGCTGCCACCCCCCCGTTAGGTTCGCGCGGGAGTGGAGATCCGTCGGCGAATTGGCACGCCTCAAAATCCCCGGTTAAGCACCCATGGCAGCATGTCGCTTGGCCAGGTCGCGCTCGGATAGCGGCGAAGCGCGCAGTTCCTCGCGGATCGCGGGCGTGGTACGGGCGTTCTTGTGGAGGCGGATGTGCATGCTGCCCTGGCCTGATGATGGGTGTGGTCGTCTCTGAGTGGCCCGGAGCCCTACGGTGGCTGCCCGCCGGGGGAGACGACGGTCGCCCTACCGGGCTCCTTCCCGTGCTCGGCCCCGCCAGGGGCACCAACTCACATACCACTGCACAGGAGACTCTGCCCCTAAAGAACGTCAGCGGCCAACCGGCCAAGATAATTGTCGCTGACCGGCCAAGATAATTGACACCGGATAGCCGTGGCCCGTAACGGTTGGACAGGGGCCATCACGCGAAAGAACAGGTGCCGGTCGGCGGTGGTCGGGCGAACCTGCCGCAGGTAAGCCACAATCGCCTCGCCGACGACGCTGGCCAGTGGGTACACCGTCCAGTGTCCGGCCTTGCGCTCCGGGACGCACAGTCGATCCCGGGTCCAGTCGAGGTCGTCGAGGGTCAGCGCGGCGACCTCATGCGCCCGCAGCCCATAGGTCACCAGCAGCAACAGGATCGCGTAATCGCGGATGCCTTTCGGACTGCGGCGATCGACGACGGCGAATATCTGGCGAACCTCGTCCCAGCCGATCGAGCGGGGCAGCTCGGCGAGCCGATACGCTTGGGGCATCTCCACCGCCGCGCTCAGATCGACGGTGACCAGCCGCTCGCGGTGGCAGTAGCGCAGAAACACCTTGATCGTGCCGCACAGATCGCGGCGGGAGTTGCGACTGAGCGCCGGTGCGCTATCGACGACAAAGGCCGCGAGGGTGGCCACGGAGAGCTCGCGTAGCGACGTGATCTGGTGGCGTGCCAGGAAGGCCGCGAAGCGATTGAGATAGTGCCGGTAGTGGTCGATCGACGACTCTTTGAGGCCGCGTTCTTCACGCAGGTGGGCGAAGAACCCCGGCGCCTCATCGCGGAACGGGTCCGGCCGTACTGGCGCGCGCGCGCCCCGCGTAGTCCGGCAACTGGAGACGGAGCAGTTGGTTGACCGGATTACGCGCCTCCTCGGCGAGCCTGCGCCGGGCGGCCAGAGTGCATGCCGTCGTGCGCATGTCCGTTCATCCAGTGTGCGGCGAAGTCCTCGACCAGTGTCGTGGCCTGCTCCAGCGAAGTCGCTCCGCGTTCTGCGGCGAACTCGTGCGAAGTGGCAGAGGAGCGGGACCCGGCGGTAGACGTTGCGCGGGGCGTAACCCTCCTGTTCGAGCCATTCCACGTACCGCTCGATGGCGGTTCCGAGCCAGCACGCGCGAATCCGGTCGACGGTCTGGTGCTTCAAGAAGTAACGTTCGAGCATGACAACCTCCACTCCGATCAGGGGATAGAGAGGTCATCATCCGTCCAACGATCCTTGTTATGTGGTGTCGGGTCGAGCCAAGCAGCTTTAATTCCAAAGCGTTACGGGCGCAACGCCACATAACGGCGAAGGACACAAAACCCCGATTATGTGCCGCGGCACATAATCGGGGACCACCAATTCGGGGACCCCGCCGAGGAACTCGAAACAGCGCACATGGGAGCCGATCCAGTCCGGTAGGCTCTGGCTCCAGGTCGCCTCCACATAGGTGTAGCTTGAGGCCCCGAGCACCCCCACGAAGACCTGGGCGTGGCGCTCCTCGCCGGTGGCCGGATCGATGACCATTACCGTCTGACCGCTGTAGTCGACGTACAGCCGCTCCCCAGGGGCATGGCTCTGACGCAGGGTGACCGGCAATGCCCCGGCGAAGGCCCGGTAGTGCTCACAGAAGGCGCTGTACTGGTAGCCCTCGGGATGCCTCTCCCGGTACTCCTGCCAGAGCAGGTCGAGGGTCACCCCCGAACGTCCCAGCTGGCGATGTACCTCCGCCCAGACCGGCTCCGGACGCTTGACCCGGGAGCCTGCACAGGGCGGGAACAGCGCCCGCTCCAGGCTCGCCTCGGTCAGGCCCTGCGCCAGTGGCCAGGCGAGCCCGGCCAGTTGAGCCCGCCGCAGATAGTCCGCAACAGTGCTCGGCGACGCCCCCACCGCACGGGCGATCTCCCGGTTGAAACGCCTGCACTCATGGTGCAGGCGCAGGACTTCATGGATCTTGCGCATGGATAACCTCGTGTTCGCCACAGACACCTCGGGGGCAAAAGCCCCAGGGTGTCACGGTTATCCCGCACGTCGTCTCGCTACCTCAGGTGTCCAGTTTGCCCTGGAATCCCTGTCCAGTTTGCCGTGGACTGGGTGTCCAGTTTGCCGCGGAATACGCACCGGAGCA